>NZ_CP136995.1:3009779-3611735 GCF_033110285.1 Ottowia sp. SB7-C50 | reverse complement strand
CGCAGTCTCCGCATCGGTCGCCGGGCCGGCGGAATCGTCGGTTCGCATGTAATTCGTATATTGTGGATAAGACGAGCCGCCGCAGCATCGCAACGGTCGCCAGCCGTCAATTATCCACAGACCGGCGGGCAGGACAAGCGCCGCATCGGCCCGCCTGGCGTCGCGGCCGGCCGCACCCGCGGCGCCACACCTTGGCCTCGGCGCCGATATTTGCGATAATGCCGGGTTTTCCTTGTTTCGCAGCGGGTCGACGCAGGTCTTTGCGTGGGCGCTGTGTCGGGCTTGGCCGCACCTTTGGGGCAATGCCGCACACCGGCGCGGTCCGCGCTGCCGGCGACAAGCTTATTTTTCAGACTCCCATTTTTTTCTAGGACGAGTTGTCATGAAACGCACCTACCAGCCTTCCAAGACGCGCCGCGCGCGCACCCACGGCTTTCTGGTCCGCATGAAGACGCGCGGTGGCCGCGCGGTGATCAATGCGCGCCGTGCCAAGGGCCGCAAGCGCCTGGCTGTCTGAGTCTGACCGCCTCCGCGCACATCGTCAGCGGCGCCGGCCCGTCGGCCGCCGCGCGTCGACTGCGCACCCGCGCCCAGTTTCAGGCCCTGCTGGCCGACCGCCCGGTGTCGCGCACTGCGCACTTCGCATTGCACCGACTCTTTCCGCAGCGCCTGGCCTGCGAGGAGGCGGGCGAGAAATCGCTGTTCGATCCGCCCGACGCCGCGTGGGTGGGCGCCATGGTGCCCAAGCGCTGGGCGCGCCGCGCCGTCACGCGCAATGCGATCCGCCGGCAGATCTACGCCGTGTGTACCGAGCTTGATCCCCCGCTGCCCGCCGGCGCGCATCTGGTCCGCCTGCGCGCCGCGTTTGCGCCGCGCCAGTTTCCCAGTGCCTGCTCGGACGCGCTCAAGCGCGCCGTGCGCGCCGAACTGCGCGAACTTCTGGCGCCTTATGGGCGCTTGGGCTGATGCGCGCGCTGTTGATCGCTGTCGTCAAGGGCTACCGGCTGCTGCTGTCGCCGTGGCTCGGTTCGGCGTGCCGTTTCGAGCCGACCTGTTCGCTCTATGCGATCGGCGCCCTCGAGCGCCATGGCGCGCTGTCCGGCAGCTACCTGACCTTGCGCCGGCTGGCGCGCTGTCACCCGTGGTGCGCGGGCGGTTGCGACCCGGTGCCTGAACAACCCGTTCGCCTTTTTACCCATCTGGTCGGCCCTGGCCGGCCCGACCCGTCCTAGCCAGTCAGCCGTCATGAACGACATTCGCCGCACCATCCTCTGGGTGATCTTTGCCTTCTCGCTGATCATGTTGTGGGACCAATGGCAGGTGCACAACGGGAACAAGGCCACCTTCTTCCCCGGCGCCACGCCTACGTCCGCCACGCGCGCCAGCGCGCCGGCGTCTGCGGTGCCGGCAGCCACCGGCGTGCCCAGCGCCACGCCCAGCGCCCCGGTGGCCGCGGGCCTGCCGCCGGGCCAGGCTGCCGCGACCAGCCCGTCGGCCGCGGCCGCGCCGAGCGAGCGCATCGAGGTCACCACCGACGTGCTCAAGCTGGTGTTCGACACCGAAGGCGGCTCCATCGTCAAGAGCGAATTCCTCAAGTACGACGAGCAGGGCCAGCCGGGCCACCCCTTCGTGCTGCTGGACAACAGCGCCAACCGGGTCTACCAGGCGCAGTCTGGCCTGATTGGCGGCCCCTTCCCCACCCACAAGACGCCCATGGCCTTCAGCGGCGAACGCCGCCTGGCCGATGGCGCGAATGAACTGGTGTTGCGCTTCGAATCGCCCGAACAGGGCGGCGTGCGGCTGGTCAAGACCTACACGCTCAAGCGCGGCGCGTACGTGATCGACGTGAAGCACGAGGTCATCAACCGCAGCGGCCAGCCGGTCAATCCGCAGCTGTACCTGCAACTGGTGCGCGACGGCAACAAGCCGCCGGGCGAATCGTCGTTCTATTCCACCTTCACCGGCCCGGCGGTCTACACCGACGCCAAGAAGTACCAGAAGGTCGAGTTCTCCGACATCGAGAAGGGCAAGGCCGAATTCGTCACCCAGTCGCCCGACGGCTGGGTGGCCATGGTGCAGCACTACTTCGCCAGCGCCTGGCTGCCGGCGACGGGCGCGCCGCGCGAGAACTTCGCGCGCAAGATCGACAACAACCTGTACGCCGTCGGCGCCATCAGCGCGGTCGGCGCGGTGGAGCCCGGCGCCACGCGCGCGGTCGACGCGCGCCTGTTCATCGGCCCGCAGGAAGAAAAAGTGCTGGAAAGCATTGCGCCGGGGCTGGAACTGGTGAAGGACTACGGTTTCTTCACCATCCTGTCCAAGCCGCTGTACTGGCTGCTCGACAAGCTGCACGGCTTCATCGGCAACTGGGGCTGGTCGATCATCGCGCTGGTGGTGCTGCTGAAGATCGCCTTCTACTGGCTCAACGCCAAGGCCTACCAGAGCATGGCCAGGATGAAGGCCATCAACCCCAAGGTGATGGAGCTGCGCGAGCGCTACAAGGACAACCCGCAGCAGATGCAGATGGAGATGATGCGCGTCTACCGCGAGGAAAAGGTCAACCCCATGGGCGGCTGCCTGCCCATCATGATCCAGATTCCCGTGTTCATTGCGCTGTACTGGGTGCTGCTGTCCAGCGTCGAAATGCGCGGCGCGCCCTGGATCCTGTGGATCAAGGACTTGTCGGTGAAGGACCCGTACTTCATCCTGCCCGTGATCATGACGCTGACCACGCTGCTGCAGACGGCGCTCAACCCGCTGCCGCCCGACCCGATGCAGGCCAAGATGATGTGGTTCATGCCGCTGATCTTCAGCGTAATGTTCTTCTTCTTCCCGGCCGGCCTGGTGTTGTACTGGATCACCAACAACGTGCTGACCATCGCGCAGCAGTGGCTGATCAACACGCGCATGGGTGTGCCGCCGAAGTTCAACATGCCGAAATTTTGACGGCCCCCTGAGGCGCTGACGCGCCTTCCCCCTAAGGGGGACGCACCCAGCGGGCGGGCCAAGCCCTTCCGCGGGTGCCCTCGAACAACGAAAGCCCGCTGCCGCGGGCTTTCGTATTTCAGTATCGGCACTGCGCTGCCTGGGCTTCACTTCAATAAGACTGCGGCGCTTGCCTATCATGCGCAAGCAGCTATCAATTTAGGTGCATCGTTGCCCGTTAGGCCCTGCGCGGCATAGGGGGAAAACCGCGTAGCCGCAGCGGGGAAGTTGGGTAGCATGGGTGCTTTGCAACTTCAGGAAATGGGTCCTCTGATGGCACGTTCTTCCCTTGTCCGCGGCGCGCTGGCGCTGGCCGTTCTGGCGCTGGCTGGCGGGGCGCAGGCCGCGACACTGCGCATCGCCGGCGCCAACGACATCCTCACCTTCGACCCGCAGGGCCAGAACCACCAGACCACGCTGGCTTACCAGCAAATGGTGTACGAAGGCCTGGTGCGCTACGACGAGAAGTTCCAGATCGTGCCCGCGCTGGCCACCAAGTGGACCTTCGTCACGCCGACGCAGTTGCGCTTTGAATTGCGCAAGGGCGTCAAATTCCACGACGGCGCGCCCTTCACGGCCGACGACGTGGTGTTCTCCATCACCCGCACCATGACGCCGCCGTCCAACCTCACGTCGGCCGCGCAGAGCGTCAAGGAAGTCAAGAAGGTCGACGACCACACGGTCGACCTGATTCTTAAGGGCCCGAGCCCCGTGGTGCTGCGCGAGATCAGCGAAGCGCGCATCATGAACAAGGCCTGGGCCGAGAAGAACAACGCCGTCAAGGCGCAGGACTACAAGGCCAAGGAAGAAAACTTTGCCTCGCGCAACGCCAACGGCACCGGCCCTTTCATGCTGGTGGCCTGGCAGCCCGACACCAAGACCACGCTCAAGAAGAACCCCAACTGGTGGGACAAGCCCAAGGGCAACATCGACGAAGTGGTGTTCACGCCCATCAAGTCGGCCGCCACGCGCTCGGCCGCGCTCATCTCGGGCCAGGTCGATTTCGTCGTCGACCCGCCGGTGCAGGATCTGGAGCGCATCAAGCGCGACCCCAACATCAAGCTCATCGAAGGCGCCGAGAACCGCACCATCTTCTTCGGCTTCGATCAGCACCGCGACGAGCTGATGGGCTCCGACGTCAAGGGCAAGAACCCGCTCAAGGACAAGCGCGTGCGCCAGGCGCTGTATCAGGCGGTCGACATGGCCGCCATCGAACGCAACGTGATGCGCGGTCTGGGCAAGCCCACCGGCACCATGATCGCGCCCATGGTCAACGGCTGGACGAAGGAGCTGGGCGCGCGCGCCGCCAAGTACGACGTCAACGCCGCCAAGAAGCTGCTGGCCGATGCGGGCTACCCCAACGGCTTCGAGCTGACGCTGGACTGCCCCAACGACCGCTACGTCAACGACGAAGCCATCTGCCAGGCCGTCACGGCAATGTGGTCGCGCATCGGCGTCAAGACCAAGCTGCAGACCAACCCCATGTCGATCCACTCGGCCAAGATCCAGAAGTTCGACGTCAGCGCCTACCTGCTGGGTTGGGGCGTGGCCACGTTCGACGCGCTGTACTCACTCGACTCGCTCATCAGCACCGTGGACCCGAAGGGCGGCGCGGCCGGCAACTTCAACTGCGGGCGCATGAGCAACCCGGTGGTCGACAACCTGATCCAGCAGATCAAGACCGAGATGGACGAGAAAAAGCGCAACGGCATGATCCAGGAAGTGCTGCAGACCGTGAAGAACGACTACAACTACCTGCCCCTGCACGACCAGATCCGTCCCTGGGCCATGCGCAAGGGCGTGACCACGCTGCACCGCGCCGACGACCGGCCGATGCCGCAGTGGACAAGTATTAAGTGACATCCCCCTGAGGCGCTGACGCGCCTTCCCCCTTCTTTGCCGCGCTGCGCGCGGGAAGGGGGACAACGCCAGCGGGCGGGCCAAGCCCTTCCGCGGCGTTCCGCGCTTGGCCTGCTCCGCGGCCTTTTGAATCTGGTGTCGCTATTAATTTAGATAGCTGCTCGCGATTGATTGGCGGGCGCTGCGGCGCGATTTCTCAAAGCATCCCCCCTCTGCCTCTGGGAGAGAGCTTGCTCCCGCGAACGCGAGGCTAGGGTGAGGGCTGGCGGCGTGTCCTGCGTTCTGAAGGTCTTTCTAACACCCGACCAGGTTGGCACCAGGCGCTTCACGCGCGCAATTCGTTCGCTCGCAGCACGCCACCTTGCATGATGAGCGGGATGCGCTCGCCCTGACCCGTGAGGCAGACCAGGTCTTGCAGCGGGTTGCCGTCGACCAGCAGCAGGTCGGCGCGGGCGCCGGGGGCGATCTCGCCGAGGGCGCCCGACTGGTTCAACAACTCGGCGCCAATCAGCGTGGCGCTTTGCAGCACTTCGAGGTTCGACTGCACCTGCGCGCGGATCAGGAATTCTTCGCTTTGCAGCGCGTGCGACGCGCCCAGCAGGTCGGTGCCGAAGGCCATCTTGACGCCGGCGTCCTTCAGGATTTGCAGCGAGCGCAGGCCGGCTTCGCGCACCTGCGCGATCTTGGCGATGCTTTGGGCACCCAGCCCAAGTCGCTCGCCGTCACGGGCCAGCGCCTCGTAGGTGATGAGCGTCGGCACCGCGTACGCGCCGCGTTCGGCCATCAGCGCGGCGGTGGGCGCGTCGATCAGGTTGCCGTGCTCGATGCTGCGCACGCCGCATTCGACGGCGCGGCGGATGGCTTCGGGCGTGTAGGCGTGCGCCAGCACGGTGGTGTGGCGCGCCGCGGCTTCGTCGACGATGGCGCGCGTTTCTTCCAGTGAATAGCCGATTGCGTTTACCGGATCGGTGGGCGATGCCACGCCGCCGCTGGACATGATCTTGATCTGGTCGGCGCCCATCTGCAGCAGCTCGCGCACCGCCAGGCGCACGGCGTCCACGCCATCGACCACGCGCGTGCTGGCCAGCCGCTGGCAGCCACAGCCGATGGGCTGCAGCCGGTCGCTGCGCGGGCGGAAGTCGCCGTGGCCGCCGGTGGGGCTGAGCGCCGGGCCGCTGACGAACAGGCGCGGGCCGATGACGGTGCCGTCCATGCCTTCTTCGACCGCCTGCTTCAACGCCCAATCGGCGCCGCCCGCGTCGCGCACGGTGGTGAAGCCGCGCCGCAGCATGCCGCGCAGGATGGGCAGCGCGCGCAGCGCCAGCGTGGTCTGCGGTGTCTGCGCCAGCAGGCCCAGGTTGGTCTGCGAGAAGGTCACGTGCACGTGGCAGTCGATCAACCCCGGCATCAGCGTGCGGCCGCCGCCGTCGATGACGCGCGCGCTGCGGGCGGCGAGGGGGTGGTCCGACAACTCGCGGATCGTGTCGCCGTCCACCAGCACCTGGTGGTCCTCCAGCAGCCGCCCGGCGCGCACGTCGAGCACGTGGACGTTCTTGAACAGGATCATGGGAAGAGCTTGAGCGTTCAGCGTGGGGCGTTCAGCGAGAAGACAAAATACCATGCCTCAGGCCCGACGGTCTTCAACGCTTAACGCTCAACGCCGAACCTCTTCCCATGCTGCAGCCCCACGCCGACCCCATCGTTGCCATTGCCACCGCGCCCGGCCGCGGCGCCGTGGGCATCGTGCGCGTGTCGGGGCGCGGGCTGGCGCCGCTGGCGCGCGCCATCACGGCGCGCGACCTGGCGCCGCGCGTGGCCACCTACGGGCCGTTCAGCGACGCCGACGGCAGCCCCATCGACCACGGCCTGGCGCTGCACTTTCCGGCGCCGCATTCGTACACCGGCGAAGACGTACTGGAACTGCAGGCGCACGGCGGCCCCGTGGTGCTGCAACTGCTGCTGCAGCGCTGCCTGCAGGCGGCGGCCGAGGTCGACGCGGCCAGCGGCGGCACGCGCCTGCCGCGCCTGCGCCTGGCGCGGCCGGGCGAATTCACCGAGCGCGCCTTCCTCAACGGCAAGCTCGACCTGGCGCAGGCCGAGGCGGTGATGGACCTGATCGACGCCAGCACCGAAAGCGCCGCGCGCTCGGCCAGCCGATCGCTGGCGGGCGCGTTCTCGCGGCAGATCCATGCGCTGACCGACGGGCTGATCCACCTGCGCATGCTGATCGAGGCAACGCTCGACTTTCCTGAGGAAGAAATCGACGTCTTGCGCAGTCAGGACGTGCGCGGGCAGCTATTGAATTTGCAGCAATCGCTGGCCGGCGTGCAGGCCCGCGCGCGCCAGGGCGCGCTGCTGCGCGAAGGCATGCAGGTGGTCATCGCCGGCCAGCCCAACGCCGGCAAGAGCAGCCTGCTGAACGCGCTGGCGGGGGCCGAGCTGGCCATCGTCACGCCCATTGCCGGCACCACGCGCGACGTGGTGCGGCAGACCATCCAGATCGAAGGCGTGCCGCTGCACGTGCTGGACACCGCCGGCCTGCGCGACAGTGATGACGAGGTCGAGCGCATCGGCATCGAACGCGCCTGGGCGCACATCGAGGACGCCGACGCCGTGCTGCTGGTGCACGACCTGACGCGCGCGGATGCGCCAGGCTACCTGGCCGAGGACGAACGCATCATGGCCACCATGGCGTCCAGGCTGCCGCCGTCGGTGCCGGTGATCCCCATCTGGAACAAGCACGACGCCGCACCCGGCGCGCCCGTGCCGCCCGACGGCATCGCCCTGTCGGCGCGCACCGGCGAAGGCATCGACGTGCTGCGCCAGCGCCTGCTGCGGGCGGTGGGCTGGCAGGCCGGCGCGGGCGACGGCGTGTTCATCGCGCGCGAACGCCACCTGCAGGCGCTGGCGCGCGCCGCCGCGCACCTGCAGGCCGCCGACGCGCACCTGGCAGGCGCGGCCCCCATGCTCGACCTGCTGGCCGAGGAGCTGCGGCTGGCGCAGAACGCGTTGAGCGAGATCACGGGCGAATTCAGCGCCGACGACCTGCTGGGGGTCATCTTTGCGCGCTTCTGCATCGGCAAGTAGCGGATTGCGCCTTTATCGGCCCTTAGCGCTTGCTGGACAAGCGTTTATTGCTATCAACAACGAAGCATCTGGCGCTGCCGCCTCAGTGCCCGTCGAATTCCACCAGCGTGAACAGCGGCAGCCCGGCGGTCTGCAGGCGCGCGGAGCCGCCCAGTTCGGGCAGGTCGACGATGGCGGCGCCTTCGGTCACGGTGGCGCCCAGTTTTTCCAGCAGGCGCCAGCCGGCCATCATGGTGCCGCCGGTGGCGATCAGGTCGTCGATCAGCAGCACGCGCTGGCCGGCGTGCACGGCGTCGGTGTGCAGCTCCACCGTGGCGCTGCCGTATTCCAGCTCGTAGGTTTCTTCCACCGTTTTGAACGGCAGCTTGCCCTTCTTGCGGATCGGCACGAAGCCCACGTTCAGCTCGTACGCCACCACGCTGCCCAGGATGAAGCCGCGCGCGTCCAGCCCGGCCACCACGTCGGGGCGCAACTCGGGCGCCATGTAGCGGTGCACGAAGGCGTCGATCAGCACGCGGAACACCCGCGGGTTCTGCAGCAGCGGCGTGATGTCGCGAAACTGCACGCCCGGCGCCGGCCAGTCGGGCACGGTGCGGATGTGGTCGCGCAGGTAGTCGGAGACGGAGAAGGCGGCGGTCATGACCCGTGCATTGTGCACGCAGGCCGCATCAGGGCGACGCTGACCGGCCTTCAGGCCAGCACATGTTCGGCATGCGCCAGCGCATCGGCCTTGCCCGACAGCACCAGCGTCTCGCCGCCCTGCAGCACGGTGTCGTCGCCGATGGGCGCGGGCGCGCCGGCGCGGCTGCGCAGGGCGATGGCGCGCAGTTCGCTGGTGCCCGTCAGCAGCTCGGCCAGCAGATCGTTCAGCCGGCGGCCGGCCACGGCGTCGGGCAGGGTGAAGCTGGCCAGCCGCTCCTCGGCCATTTCGTCGTCGCTGGCGTCGTCGGCGCCGTGGAACCAGCCGCGCAGCAGGCCGTAGCGCTGTTCGCGCTGTTCGCGCAGCACGCGGATCACGCGCCGCATCGGCACGCCCAGCAGCGCCAGCGCGTGGCCGGCCAGCATCAGCGAGCCTTCCATCGACTCGGGCACCACCTCGGTCGCACCGGCCATGCGCAGGCGGTCCAGTTCACGGTCGGTCTGCGTGCGCACGACGATGGGCAACTGCGGCGCCAGAGCGCGGATGGTCGACAGCACCTGCAGCACGCTGTGCGTGTCCAGGTAGGTGATGGCGACGGCGCTGGCGCGGTTCAGGCCGGCGGCCAGCAGCGCCTGCGACTTGGCCGCGTCGCCAAACGCCACCGATTGGCCGGCGGCGCGCGCCTGCCGCACGCGGTCGGGGTCCAGGTCGAGCGCGATGTACGGCATGCCTTCCTGCTCCAGCACGCGCGCCACGGCCTGGCCGGATCGGCCATAGCCGCAGATCAGCACGTGGCCGCGCGTGTTGATCGACTGCCGCGCAATGCTGGTCATCTGCAGCGACTGCTGCATCCAGTCGCTGGCCACCAGCCGCATCACGATGCGGTTGCTGGCCATGATGATGAAGGGCGTGGCCAGCATCGACAGCACCATCGCCGCCAGCACGGGGTTGAACAGCTCGGGCGGCAGCAGGCCTTCGCGCCGGCTCAGCGTGAGCAGCACAAAGCCGAATTCGCCCGCCTGCGCCAGGTACAGCCCGGTGCGCAGCGCCACGCCGCTGCCGGCGCCCAGCACGCGCGCCAGCAGCGCGATCAGCCCCAGCTTGAACAGCACCGGCAGCGTCAGCAGCGCCAGCACCAGCGGCCACTGCAACGCCACCTGGCGCCAGTCCAGCAGCATGCCGATGGTGATGAAGAACAGGCCCAGCAGCACGTCGTGAAAGGGGCGGATCTCGGCCTCCACCTGCACGCGGTATTCGGTCTCGGAAATCAGCACGCCGCAGATGAAGGCGCCCAGCGCCAGCGACAGGCCCGCGTGCTCGGTCAGCCACGCCAGGCCCAGCGTCATCAGCAGCAGGTTGAGGACGAACAGCTCCTGGCTCTTGCGCCGCGCCACCAGCGTCAGCCACCAGCGCATCACGCGCTGGCCGCCCCACAGCAGCAGCGCGATCAGCAGCGCCGCCTTCAGCGCCGCCAGCGCCAGCGCGCGCAGCAGCTGCTCGGGCGGCGAACCCAGCGCCGGGATCAGCACCAGCAGCGGCACCACCGCCAGGTCCTGCAGCAGCAGCACGCCCATCACGCGCTGGCCGTGCTCGGACTCCAGCTCCAGCCGGTCGGCCATCATCTTCACCACGATGGCGGTGCTGCTCATGGCCAGCGCGCCCGACAGCGCCAGCGCCGTCTGCCAGCCGATCGGCCAGTGCGCCGGCCAGGCCCACGCCATCAGCAGCGAGCCGGCGGTCGCGATCACGATGGTGAGCATCACCTGCGCCAGCCCCAGCCCGAACACGTGGCGGCGCATGGCGCGCAGCTTGGGCAGGTTGAATTCCAGTCCGATCACGAACATCAGGAACACCACGCCGAATTCGGCCAGGTACTTGATGCTTTCCGCGTCCTGCCCGAAAGCCAGGCCCAGCGTGTGCGGCTCCATCAGCACGCCGGCGGCCAGGTAGCCCAGGATGGCCGGCAGCCGCAGCCAGCGGCAGACCGCCACGCCCAGCACGGCGGCCGTCAAATACAGCAGCGTGAGTTCGAGGGCGGTCATGCACCGATGCTAACGCGGCCGGGCGCGGGGCTTACCATCGGTCGGTCGCCACGCCTGCCTGACATGCCGCGCTTTCACGTTTCCATCCCCCTCGCCGCGGGCGCCGAACTGGCCCTGCCGCCGGGCGCCGCGCGCCATGCGCAGGTGCTGCGCCTGCAGCCGGGCAGCGCGGTCACGCTGTTCGACGGGCGCGGCGGCGAATGGGACGCCACCATCACCCGCATGGGCCGCAGCGACGTGCACGTGCGCGTCGGCACGCACCAGGCGGTGGAGCGCGAATGCGCCCGCCCGGTGCACCTGGCCGTGGGCCTGATGGCGGCCGAGCGCATGGACTGGCTGGTCGAAAAAGCGACCGAGCTGGGCGCTGCCAGCCTGACGCCGCTGCTGATGGCACGCAGCAGCCTGCGCCTGTCGGGCGAGCGCGCGGCCAGGAAGCACGCGCACTGGCAGGCGGTGGCCGTCGCCGCTTGTGAGCAAAGTGGCCGCAACCGCTTGCTGGATGTGCGCGAACAGCTATCATTTCAGGAGTATCTGGCGCTGCCCGGCACGGCGGCCGGCGCGCGCTGGCTGCTGTCGCTGGCGCCGCAGGCGCAGACCGCGAGCGCGCGCCTGGCAGCGCTGCCGCCCGGCGCTGCAGTGAACCTGCTGTCTGGCCCCGAAGGCGGCCTGTCGCCCGACGAAGACGCCGCCGCGCGCGCCGCCGGCTGGCTGCCGCTTGACCTGGGCGCGCGCGTGCTGCGCGCCGAAACCGCGCCGCTGGCGGCGCTGTCCCTGCTGACGCTGCCATGAACCGACACCTTCTGCTGCTCACGCTGTGCCAGGGCCTGTTCCTGACCAACAACGTCACGTTCATCGCCATCAACGGCCTGGTCGGCCTGCAGCTGGCCCCCTTCGGCTGGATGGCCACGCTGCCGGTGATGGGCTACGTGGTGGGCGGCGCGCTGGCCACGCCGCTGGTGGCGCGCGCGCAGGCGCGGCTGGGGCGCAAGCGCTCGTTCCAGATCGGGCTGCTGGTCGCGCTGGGCTCGGCGCTGCTGGCCGCCTTTGCGGCGTCGACGCGCCAGTTCTGGCTGCTGGTGGCGGCCACCATGATCGCCGGCTACTACAGCGCCAACGGCCAGCTGTACCGCTTTGCCGCCGCCGAACTGGCGGCGCCCGACTGGCGCGAAAAAGCCGTGTCGCTGGTGCTGGCTGGCGGGCTGCTGGGCGCCATCGTCGGCCCCAACCTGGCGGCGTGGACGCGCACCCTGCTGCCCACGCCCTTCGTTGGCGCCTACCTGGCGCTGGCCGTGGTGGCGCTGCTGGGCATGGCGGTGATCGCGGGCATCGACTTTCCACCCGCGCCGGCCAAGGCCGCGGGCGCGGCGGCGGGGCGCCCGCTGGGCGAAATCATGCGGCAGCCGGTATTCATCGTCGCCATCGTCGCCGCTGCGCTGGGCTACGGCGTGATGAACCTGCTGATGGCCGCCACGCCGCTGGCCATGCAGGTGTGCGGCTTCGACTTTGGCGCCACCGCGCAGGTGCTGCAGTGGCATGTCATCGGCATGTTCGCGCCCGGGTTTTTCACCGGCCACCTCATCAAGCGCTTTGGCGTGCTGCCCGTCATGGGCACCGGCGTGGTGCTGAACTTTGTCTGCGTGGCGGTGGCGCTGTCGGGCGTGGACCTGCAGCAGTTCCTGATCGCGCTGTTCGCGCTGGGCGTGGGGTGGAACTTCCTGTTCACCGGCAGCACCACGCTGGCGCTGACCGCCTACCGGCCCGAAGAGCGCGACCGCGCGCAGGCGGCGATCAACTTCTGCGTCTTCGCAACCATGGCGCTGACTTCATTCGCGTCGGGCGCGCTGGTTACCACGCGCGGCTGGAACTGGCTCAACCTCGGCTCGCTGGTGCCGCTGGTGGTGGTGGCGGCGGTGCTGCTGTGGCTGGGGACGGGCGCGGGGGTGCGGAACCGGCGCGCGGGCTGAGGCGTGCCGGAAAGCAGCCGTCAGCCGCCTTCGCTCACGGCATGCGCGCAATCACCTCGGCCACGGCGGCCGTGAGCTTCTTGGCATAGGGCACGTGCAGGAATTCATTGGGCCCGTGCGCGTTGCTCTTGGGGCCCAGCACGCCGCAGACCATCATCTGTGAAGTGGGAAAGCCTTTGCTCAGCTGGTTCATCAGCGGGATGGTGCCGCCCTGGCCGATGTAGCCGCAGGGCGCGCCAAAGTGGGCCTGCGAGGCGGCGTCCAGCGCCTGCGCAAACCACGGGGCCGACGCCGGCGCGTTCCAGCCGGTGGCGGCGCCTTCATTGGGGTCGAAGGTGACGCGCGCCTGGTAGGGCGCGTTGTCTTCCAGCAGGCGCTTCATCTCCTGCGCCGCCTGCACGGCGTCGACCGGCGGCGGCAGGCGCAGGCTCAGCTTGAAGGCGGTGTAGGGCCGCAGCACGTTGCCGGCATCGCGCGGCGCCGGAAAGCCCTCGGCGCCGATCACGCTGAGCGTGGGGCGCCAGGTGCGCGCCAGCAGCGCGTCGACCGGGTCGCCCGTCATCGGCAGCACGCTGCGCGATTCGCCGTTGCAGTCGTAGTGCACCCACGGGTAGCGCTTGAACAGGTCGTGGCCCAGGATGGCGGCGGTCTGCCGCGCCTGCGCCACGCGCTCGGCCGGAATCTCGCAGTGAAAGCTGGCCGGCAGCAGGCGGCCGGTGGCCGAGTCTTCCAGCCGGTCGAGCACCTGCCGCATGATGCGGAAGGACGACGGCACCAGCCCGGACGCATCGCCCGAGTGCACGCCTTCGGTCAGCACCTCCACCTTCAAGGTGCCGCCGGTCATGCCGCGCAGGCTGGTGGTCAACCACAACTGGTCGTAGTTGCCGGCGCCCGAATCCAGGCACACCACCAGGCCGACGTCGCCCAGGCGCGGGCGCAGCGCGTCGATGTAGGGCAGCAGGTCGGGCGAGCCGCTTTCCTCGCTGGTCTCGATCAGGCCGACGATGCGCGGGTGCGGCACGTTCTGGCTCTTGAGCGCCTGCACGGCGGCGATGGCCGCGTACACCGCGTAGCCGTCGTCGGCGCCGCCGCGGCCGTACAACTTGCCGTCTTCGTACTTGGGCGTCCACGGGCCCAGGTCGGCGCGCCAGCCGGTGAATTCGGGCTGCTTGTCCAGGTGGCCGTACATGACCACGGTTTGCGTCGCATGGGCCTTGGTGCCCGCGATCTCGAAAAAGATCACCGGCGTGCGCCCGTCGATGCGCACCACCTCCAGCGTCAGGCCCGGCACCTTTTGCGCCAGTACCCAGTCGGCGGCGTCGCGCACCACGTGGTCGATGAAGCCGTGCGCCGCCCAGTCGGGGTCAAAGCCGGGCGACTTGGCCGGCACGGCGATGTAGTCCGACAGGCGTCGCACGATGTCGTCGTCCCATTGGCGGCCGATCTGGTCCAGCGCGGCGGCGGCGTCCAGCGCGGGGGCGCCGGGCATTTCACGGTGCAGGGGTGCGTTCATGGCAGCAGGCCCGGCGGGCGGGCAATCAAAGCAAGGGGGGGATGCCGGCACTGTACGCGCTTGCGGGCCGCGCCGCCACCTGCCGCGCCCGGTGGCCGCACGCGCTGCGCGGTTGTGCGGGGCGGCGTATATTGGCCGCATGCCTGCCTCCCTTGACGCCTTTCCCATCACAAGCAAGTGGCCCGCGCGCCACCCCGACCAACTGCAGCTGTATTCGCTGCCCACGCCCAACGGCGTCAAGGTGTCGATCATGCTGGAGGAAACCGGCCTGCCCTACGAGGCGCACCGCGTGGACTTTGGCAGCAACGACCAGACCTCGCCCGAGTTCCTCAGCCTCAACCCCAACAACAAGATCCCGGCCATCCTCGACCCCGACGGCCCGGGCGGCCAGCCGCTGGCGCTGTTCGAATCGGGCGCCATCCTGATCTACCTGGCCGAAAAGACCGGCCAGCTGCTGCCCAAGGATCCGGCCGCGCGCTACCACGCACTGCAGTGGCTGATGTTCCAGATGGGCGGCGTCGGGCCGATGTTCGGCCAGCTCGGCTTCTTCCACAAATTTGCCGGAAGGGACTACGAAGACAAGCGCCCGCGCGACCGCTACGTGGCCGAGAGCGCGCGCCTGCTCGGTGTGCTGGACGGCCACCTGAACGGCCGCGCCTGGATGGCGGGCGACGACTACAGCATCGCCGACATCGCCATCTTCCCGTGGGTGCGCAACCTGGTTGGCTTTTACGGCGCGGCCGAGCTGGTGCAGTTCGACCGCTTTGCCCACGTGCAGCGCGTGCTCGACGCCTTTGTCGCGCGCCCGGCGGTGCAGCGCGGGCTGCAGATCCCGGCGGCGTGAGTCTGTCCGCCCGTTCGCTTCGTCATTCCCGCGAAGGCGGGAATCCAGAACCGCTGCCGTACGCCGCTGCCTGGGGAAAGGTGGATTCCCGCCTTCGCGGGAATGACGGTTTTGGACGCGGTGGGGTTTCCAGCTAACTGCTACTGAGCCAATAGCAACCATGACCACTCCCCGCATCCGCGTCGGCATCGGCGGCTGGAACTTTGCCGAATGGCGCGGCGGCGTGTTCTATCCGGCCGGGCTGCCCGCCGCGCAAGAGCTGCACTTTGCCAGCCGGCAGCTCACCAGCATCGAGATCAACGCCACCTTCTACGCCACGCAAAAGCCCGCCACCTATGCGCGCTGGCGAAACGAAACGCCCGAGGGCTTTCAGTTCGCCGTCAAGGCGCACCGCTTTGCCACGCAGCGCAAGACCTTGAGCGAAGGCGCCGAGAGCGTGGTGCATTTTCTGGAAAGCGGCGTCGCCGAACTGGGCGACAAGCTCGGCCCCATCGTGTGGCAATTGCCGCCGTACCGCCGCTTCGATGCCGACGACGTCGAACACTTCTTCACCCTGCTGCCCGACGCATTGAACGGCCTGCCGCTGCGCCACGTGCTGGAGCCGCGCCACGCCAGCTTTGCCTGCGCCGACTACGTGCGCCTGGCGCGCGACTACCGCGTGGCCACCGTGTGCACCGATTCGCCCGACTACCCGCACATCGCCGATGTCACGGCCGATTTTGTGTATGCGCGGCTGATGCGTGCGCAAGCCGACGAGCCAGCCGGCTACGCGCCCGGCCAACTGGACGCCTGGGCCCGCCGCGTGACGACGTGGGCGCGCGGCGAATCGCCCGCCGACCTGCCCTTGATCGACGGCGCGCCGCCGCCCGCCGCAGCGCGCGACGTCTTTGTGTACTTCATCGGCGCCGCCAAGGCGCGCAACCCGGCCGCGGCGCTGGGCCTGATCGAGCGCCTGCCGCCGCGTTGACCGGCGCTGTCGCCCGCGTGGCGCGGCAGCGGCGCGTTCGTCCTTATCATGGCCGTGCGATGGCGCAGTCCCTGCGCCGTCGCACAAGCGTTCTCAGGGCGGGGTGAAAGTCCCCACCGGCGGTATCTGTGCCAGCGATGGCGCAGCAGCCCGCGAGCGCTCCGGCGGCTCGCCCGCCGGAGGTCAGCAGACCTGGTGCGATGCCAGGGCCGACGGTCACAGTCCGGATGAAAGAGAGCGTGCGAAGCGTTGCAGGCTGCGGTCGCGGCGTGCCGGGTTGGCGCCCGGTGCGCCGCTGGCGTGGCCCACGCGCGCTTCGCGTGCGCCCTGATTCTTGTCTCACGTTTTGTTCACGGAGATTTCAATGAATCAGACCCATGCTTCTCAATCGATAGCTGCCCGCGCGCTCCCAGTCAGCGCCAGCGGCACATTTCATTCCAAAAAGCCAACACGCATCGCCTTCGTGCGTGCCGGCTGGCACGCCGACATCGTCGGCCAGGCATGGAGTGGATTCAGCGCCGAATGCACGCGCCTGTGGCCGGGCGATCCGCCCGCCATCGACGTGCATGAGCTGCCCGGCGCGTTCGAGATTCCGTTGCTCGCGCAAACCCTGGCGCGGCGCGGCCAGCACGACGCCATCGTGGCCTGCGCGCTGGTGGTCGACGGCGGTATCTACCGCCACGACTTCGTCGCCCACGCCGTCATCGACGGCCTGATGCGCGTGCAACTCGACACCGGCGTGCCCGTGTTCTCGGTGGTGCTGACGCCGAAGGACTTTCACGAACACGCCACGCACCGCGACTTCTTCACGCAGCACTTTGTGGCCAAGGGTGCGGAAGCGGCGCGCGCGGTGGCGCAGACGCTGACGGCGCACGCGGCGCTGGCGGGCTGACCGGGCAGGCGCTCAGCCCGGCACGCCGGCCAGAAACTTCTCGATCACCGTCGCCAGCCAGATCGGGGTCTCGTCCATCGGGTAGTGGCCGGCGTTGCGCAGCACGTCCAGCTGGGCGTTCGGGTAATGCGTCATCCAGGTGGCGCGGCAGGTGGCTTCGCCGAGGGCCGGGTCGTGTTCGCCCGGCAGCACCAGCACGGGCAGCGACTGGCCCTGGACCCGGTTCAGGATGTCGGTCCTGGCCCAGGCGACGAGGTAATCCGCCACGGCGGCCTCGTCGGAATGGGCCAGCGTGCTTTGCACCATCGCATCCAGCCAGGTGCCGCTCAGGCGGTTGCCGGTGGTGATGTCCAGGATGCCGCGGCGCGCGCCGGGGTCCTTGGCTGCGCTGCTGAAAAAGGCCCAGCCCTGATCGTCGAACGGGACGCCGCCGGCGGGCACGGGTGTGATGCCGACCAGCGCGCGCACACGATCCGGCGCGTCGGCCAGCACTTGCTGGATGGCCATGCCGCCCATCGAATGGCCGATGAGCGAAAAGCGGTTCCAGCCCAGCGAATCGGCCAGCGCCAGCGCGTCCTGGGCGATCTGCGCCATGATGTACGGCCCGCCCGAGCCCTTCATACCGCCGTAGCCGCGCTGGTCCATGAAGGCGTAGCTGAAGTCTTGGCCGTTCAGGTGCTGCGTGAACGGCCCCCAGCCCCGCGCGTGGCCGAACCAGCCGTGCAGCGCGATGACCTTGTGCGGGCCTTGGCCGATGACGAGGTGGGTGTTGGGCATGGTGTCTCCTTGTGTTCGACGGGGTGGTTTTGCCCACCCATCATACGAAGTCGACACCGGGCAGCGGCTGCGCCGCCCAAGGCGGAATTACAGCGTCAGCTCGCCGTCCACGCCGCCATCGTCCATCTTGCTGCCGCTGATGGCGCTGAGCGTCATCTTGGCCAGGGCGATGACCTTGCCGGACTTCGTTTCCCAGTAGTGGCCGCGCTCGGGC
This sequence comes from Ottowia sp. SB7-C50, assembly GCF_033110285.1. NCBI lineage: Bacteria > Pseudomonadati > Pseudomonadota > Betaproteobacteria > Burkholderiales > Comamonadaceae > Ottowia > Ottowia sp. SB7-C50. Next base: position 3,593,950 of record NZ_CP136995.1, on the reverse strand, counting down.
TTGACGCTGATGATGGTCACGCGCGGGTCGTCCTTGCCCTCGAACCACGCGTTGGCGAAGGCCGTCCAGTACTTGTCGATGGTGGCCTTGTCGGTGTGGATGCTGGCCTGGCCCGACAGGCTCAGGTAGCTTGACTTGTCGTCGTTTTGAAAGGTGAGGATGACGCGCGGGTCTTTGGCGATGTCGCAGTTCTTTTCGCTCTCGCTCGAGCTGATGAACCACACGGTGCCGTCGTCGTCCACCTCCTGGATCGCCATCGGGCGCGTGTCGCCCGGAAACTGCGTCACATCGGTGGAGAACATGCAGGTGCGCGCGTCGCCCGCGATCTCCTTGATCTTCTTGCCGGCGGCGGCGCCGCCCAGATCGTGGCGGGGTTGGTTGTCCATGTCGGCCATGGTGTTCCTTGTGTGGGTGGTTGGACAGAAGCTTGATCGTCGCCGCCACCCGCCGCCGTGCGTGCCGGACAGCGCCGACAGCGCCCGTGGCGCAAAGCCGCATCTGCCGTGCGGCAGGCCGCACACGGCGTTTGCCCGGATGGCGGCGCGCGCGCGGGGCTGGGATGATGGGCGCCTGTTCGAGTCCTGTGGCCGCCCATGCTGACCGGAGACATGCTGCGCCGCTCCGCCGCGCGCTTTCCTGACAAACCCGCCATCGTGTTCCGCGGCGCCGACGCGGCATCGCGCCGCGTCGTCCCCTACCGCGCGCTGGACGCGCGCGCCAACCAGCTGGCGCACGCGCTGCTGGCGCTGGGGCTGCCGCAAGGCGCCAAGGTGTCGATGCTGTTGCGCAACCTGCCCGAATACGGCGTCGTGTTCTTCGGCGTGGCGCGCACCGGGCTGGTGCTCAACAACGTGTCCATCCTGTACGCGGCGGACGAGCTGGCCTGGGTGCTGAACAAGAGCGACAGCGAGGCGCTGATCATCGACGCCGCCTTTGCCGACCGGCTGCCGCACGTGCGCGCGCACTGCCCGCGGCTGCGCCACGTGGTGGTCATTGGTTCGGTGCCTGATGCGGCGCCAGCGCTAGCTGATACAGCGGTTGCAGCTATTGATTTTGAAGCATTCATCGCCGGCCAGCCGACCACGCCGCCCGACCTGGCACTGAATGAGCGCGACCCGTTCTGCATGACCTACACCGGCGGCACCACCGGCCGGCCCAAGGGCGTGCTGGTCAGCCACCGCGCGCGCGACGTCACGGCGCACACCGTGGTGGTCGAAGAACGCCTGGTGCCCGAGGACGTGGTCGCCATCGTCACGCCGCTGTTCCACGTGGCGGCGCTCAACATCATGTTCCAGCCGGCGGTGCTGATCGGCGCCACCAGCGTGTTCGTCACGCCCTGGTCGCCCACCGGCTTCATCGACGCCTGCGAGGCCGAAGGCATCACCGCCGCCTTCATGGTGCCGACGCAGGCCAACACGCTGGTGACGCACCCGGCGTTCGACGCCGCGCGCCTGCACCGCTGGCGCAAGCTGTCGTTCGCCGGCGCGCCCATGCCCGACTGGGTGCAGCTCGCGCTGATGGAGAAACTGCCGCACCTGCAGCTGACGCAGATCTACGGCCAGAGCGAGATGGGCGTGATCGCCGCGCTGCCGCACCACCTGCTGCCGGCCAAGCTGGGCAGCGTGGGGCGCCAGCCGTTCAACGTCGACCTGGCCGTGCTGCGGCCCGACGGCACGCCGGTGGCGGTGGGCGAGATCGGCGAAGTCGCCACGCGCGGCGACAACGTGATGATCGGCTACTACAACGAGCCCGAGCAGACGGCGGCCTTCTTCCAGGCGGGCGGCGGTTGGGGCCTGTCGGGCGACGTGGCCACCATCGACGCCGACGGCTGCATCACCCTGGTCGACCGCGCCAAGGACATGCTGATCTCGGGCGGCGAGAACGTCTACCCCAAGGAGATCGAGGACGCCATCTACGGCCTGGACGCGGTGGCCGAAGTGGCGGTGTTCGGCATCCCCGACGACAAGTTCGGCGAAGTGCCGGCGGCCTACATCCAGCTCAAGCCCGGCGCCACGTTGACCGAGACCGACGTCGTGGCGCAATGCGAGGCCCGGCTGGCGCGCCTGAAGCGCCCGCGCCTGGTGACGTTCGTCGACGGCTTTCCCAAGACGCCGATCGGCAAGATCCAGAAGAACGTTCTGAAAGCGCCGTTTTGGCAAGGCCGCAAGAACATATGAAGATGGCGTGGCGCGATGGGTGTTTACCCGCGCCGGGTCAACCCGCCGCCGGCGCACACCGTTTTTCAGGCACGAACTGCGCCGCAGCGCTTGTCCCTGTTGCGCAAGACGCTTTTATATTGATAGCAAACCAGGAGACTTTGCGATGACCGACCCGACCACCCTTTCCCGCCTGTCGATGCCGACCCGCCGCCGCCTGCTCGCGGGCAGCGGCCTGTTGCTGGGCGGCGCGGCCGCGGTCGGCGTGCCGCGGCTGGCGCGCGCGCAGGGCGCGCCGGTGCGCGTCGGCTTCATGCTGCCGTACACGGGCACCTTCGCGCAGATCGGCATCGCCATCGAGAACGGCTTTCGCATGGCGCTGGCCGAGCAGGGCGGCAAGCTGGCCGGGCGCGAGGTGCAGTGGTTCAAGGTGGACGACGAATCCGAGCCGTCCAAGGGCGTCGAAAACGCGCAGAAGCTGGCCCAGCGCGACAAGGTCGACGTTATCGTCGGCACCGTGCATTCGGGCGTGCAGATGGGCATCCAGAAGGTGGCGCGTGAAACCGGCGTGCTCTCGCTCATTCCCAACGCCGGCGTGCATGCGGCCACGCGCGCGCTGTGCGCGCCCAATGTGTTCCGCACCAGCTTCAGCAACAGCCAGCCCACGCTGGCGCTGGGCAAGCCGATGATGGACAAGGGGTTGAAGAAGGCCGTGTGGCTGAGCTGGAAGTACGCCGCCGGCGAAGAGGCGTTTGAAGGCTTCAAGGACAGCTACACCAAGGCCGGCGGCACCATCGTCAAGGACTTGTGGCTGCCCTTCCCCAACGTCGAGTTCCAGGCCCTGCTGACCGAAATCGCCAGCCTGAAGCCCGACGCCGTGGCCTGCATGTTCGCTGGCGCAGCCGCCGGCAAGTTCATGAAGGACTACGCCGCCGCCGGCCTGAAGGACAAGATTCCGCTGTGGGGTTCGGGCTTTCTGACCGAAGGCGTGCTGGACGCCGCCGGCGCCGCCGCCGACGGTGTGATGACCACCATGCACTACAGCGATTCGCTGGACACGCCGCGCAACAAGCACTTCCGCACCGAATACGCCAAGGCCTTCAAGGCCCAGCCCGACGTGTATTCGGTGCAGGGCTACGACGCCGGCCTGCTGCTGCTGGCGGGCGCCAAGGCGGTCAATGGCGACCTGTCGGCCAAGCCCGCGCTGTACAAGGCGATGGAGTCCGCCGTCATCGACAGCCCGCGCGGCCGCTGGACCATGAGCCGCGCCCACAACCCGGTGCAGGACTTCTACCTGCGCCGCGTCGAAAAGGGCGAGAACAAGGTGATCGGCGTGGCCGCCAAGGCGCTGTCTGATTCAGGCGCCGGCTGCAAGCTGGCCTGAACGGTGCAGTGATGACGCTGCGTTTTTGATAGCTACTTGTGCCCGGTGGTGGCGCGCTGCGGCTTGATTTCAGTCGAAATCAGCGAACGCCGCCCGGCCCCATGTCGATGCGCAGGCCTTCGGGCAGCACGCGCAGCGCGGCACCCGTCCAGCCCAGGTTGCGCGCCAGCGCCATCTGCTCGGCCGGCAGGCGGTACAGCACCATGTTCTGCAGCAGCTGCTCGGCGATGCCGGGCGCGTAGCGCGACACCAGCTGCTGCTGGGCGCGCGGCAGCTGGTCGATGGCCAGCCGGTTGACGCGCACGTCGGCCATGCGCACCGCGCCTTCCTGCATGTCAAAGCGCAGCCCGTAATCCAGGTCGATGCCACCGCTGTAGCGCGTGCCGGCAATGCGCTCGGCCAACCCCAGGTCGAATGCCGTGGCGATGCGGTTGGACGCCGGCAGCAGGCCCAGGCGGGGCGACGACAGGGTCAGGTCGGCCAGGCCGCCGACCAGCGGGCGCGTCACCGGAAAGCTGCGCGCCACCAGTTCGTTCAGTCGCTGCTGCGACACGGTATAGCCGGGCACGCCGCCCCCGCCCGCCGCGCAGGCCGTGAGGCCGGGAAACAGGGCGCCCAGCGCGGCGGCGCCCAGCAGTTGGTGGCAGTGGCGGCGATTCAGTGTGGTCATGGTGGCGTCATTCTGCGTCATGGCGCGGCGGCATCCACGCCAATCATCTGATCCGGCGCACGGCTCAAAACCCACCCAGGTTGGTGATGGCATCGATCACCATGCGCGTGCCAAGGGACAGCAGCAGGATGTCGTCGGCCACGCGCACATAGCGGTAGCCCGCCGGGGGCGGACCCAGTTGCACCAGCACCGGCTGCGGCACGGCGTAATAGGTCACGCTGGCCGGCAACACATGGCCGACGCGCCATTTCTTGGCCTGCCCCGGTGGCATGCAGCCGTTGTTCTTTTTCGCCAGGCCGGGCGGACAGCGGCCGGCGCGGTACTGGTCGCCATACCACTGGCGCACGTAGCGCCGCTGCCCGTCGTTGAAGTAGCTGCCAGGGCGCACCGCGACAGGCGGCTGGCGCATGTCGCGCCGGTCGCGCTCGCGCTGCGCCACGTGGGGGCGGCGCTGCGCTTCGCGGTGCCAGCGCTCGCCGCGGTCGCCGCGGTCATCCCGTTGCTGCTTCTTCATCTGGCCGGGTGGGCCTTCGGCGCGGCCCTTGCCTTCGCCGCCGGCCCAGGGCGGCTTTTCGGCCACCACGCTGCCCGCGCCCAGCGCGGCCGAGGCGGCCAGCACCAGCAAGCGCACGGTGCGGGCGAACGAAGTGGTGTGGGCCGTCATGGCTTGTTGCCTCTCTCGTCAAGGGAAAGTGATGTTGTATGCCACGTCGGCGTCGGCCGTGAGCAGCGGCAGGATGGCGATCTTGTCGGCGTAGCCGTCCAGACTGGAGCGCAGGCTGTAATGACCCGCCGCCGCCGTGTCGGGCGTGAACGTCAGGGCAGCCGGCGGCGCGACATAAGGCGCGACCTGCGGAGGCATGGTGGGCAGCGCGAAGCGGTAGGCGCCGGTGTCGCCGTCCACGTAGCCGCCGGCCACTTCGATGTTGGGCCCGCTGGTCAGCTTCTGCATGGCGCGCACGAAGGTGTCGACCGGTGCCGTGCCGTGCACGGTGCCGACCGGCGACTCGGGCAGCGACACCGTGGTGTTCAGTGCCGTCACCGTATCGCGCGCCACCGGCACGCCGTTGACCACCAGGGTGGTGCGGTTCGGCGCGGTGAACACGACTGAATACGTACCCGCCGGTGCCGGTTGCAGCACGAAGCGGCCGGTGGCGTCGGGCGCCGTGGCGCGCACCACCACGCCGTTCTGCTGCAGCGTGACCAGCGCGCCGGCTTTGAACAGCGCCGCGTCGACGTGGCCGCTGACGCCCGAGATCAGGCGCGGAATCACGCTGACCACCGGCTTGAGCAGGTACTGCCCCGAATTGCCGGCCTTGACCACCGACTTGCAGGCGTCGAAGTCGATCACGAAGTCGGCCATCTGGTTGGCGGCGATGTCGATGTCGGCATTCATCTTGATGCCCGACTGCTGGCCGCTGGGCGTCTTCAGCGCCACTTCGGTGCTGCCGGTGGGCACCACCGAGTTGGCCAGCGGCGTGTTGCCGCCGCTGTCGGCCAGCACCAGGCGCACCTGCTGGTACTTGCCGGCCGGCAGCGGCAACTGGCCCAGCTCTTCCATGACGCCGTTGGTCAGGTTGAGCAGGTTGATGCGGCGCGGCGGCGTCAGCGTCAGCTCGGACCAGCCGGACTCGTTGGCGGCGGCGCTGCCGCTCTGGTGCACGCGCACCTTGTCGACCGTGATGTGGACAGCGTCGTAGCCGCAGGCGGGCGCGTCGGTGATGGCGAGGCGCAGCGTGCCCTGGCCCGCGACGGTGTCGTTGTCGCCACCGCCGCCGCAGGCGACCAGCGAGGCGGCGGCAATGGCGCCCAGCAGTGACTTGAATGCGAAAGAACCTTGAGTGGACATGACAGCTCCAGTGGAAACCTGAAGGGCGCCAGGGACGGCGCGCCAAGGCCTCCAGTGAAGCCGCTGTGACACGCCGCCCGCGTAGGACAAGCGCCGGTCGTGCTCGCCGAAAAACCGCCCTCGCCATGTCCAGGTGCACAGACTTCGGGGTGCGTGTTTCAAACGTGTCGAAATGCCACGAGCGGCCACATGCCGTCATTCCCGCGCAGGCGGGAATCCAGTGCAAGTCAGTGGACGCAACCACAGTGGACACATGGATTCCCGCCTGCGCGGGAATGACAGAAACGGGCGCGCGATCGGTCAGCGCTTGCGCCGGCGCAGCCAGTCCAGCCCGCGCGAGGTGCCGTCCGGCTCACCGCCCCAGCGTGGCCGGTACTCGCAGCCCAGCCAGCCGGCCCAGCCGCACTGCGCGCTCACTTCGTCGATCACATCGAACAGGTAGCCGTAATTCAGTTCGCCCACGTCCGGCTCTTGCCGCTGCGGCACGCCGGCGATCTGGAGGTGGCCGACGCGGCCGGTGGGCAGGTACTGGCGGATCTTCATCGCCACGTCGCCCTCGACGATCTGGCAGTGGTACAGGTCCATCTGCACCTTGACATTCGGCGCGTCCACCGCCTGCACGATGGCGTGCGCCTCGTCCTGTCGCTGCAGAAAGTAGCCCGGGATGTCGCGCGGGTTGATCGGCTCGATCAGGATGTCGCGCCCGCCCTGCGCCGCTTCGGCCGCGGCCCAGCGCAGGTTGCTTTCATACACGCTGCGCGCGGCCTCGCGCGGCGTGCCGGCGTCCCACAGGCCCGCCATGCAGTGGATGCGCGGGCAGTCCAGCGCGGCGGCGTACTGCAGCGCCTGGCGCACGCCGGCGCGAAACTCGTCCTCGCGCCCCGGCAGGCATGCGGTGCCGCGCAGGCCGGCCGCCCATGCGGCGTCGAACCCGGCGCTGTCGGCGCCGCCAGGCGGTGCGTTGAGCAGCACCTGCCGCAAACCGTGGGCGCGCAGGCGCGCGGCCAGCTCGGCCGCCGGCCACGCGTACGGAAACAGGTATTCCACCGCCTCGAAGCCATCGCGCGCTGCCGCCGCGAAGCGGTCGAGGAACGGCAGCTCGGGGTACATCAGGCTCAGGTTGGCGGCGAAGCGAGGCATGGCAAGTTCAAATAAAAAGCGGCTGCAGCGCCTGCTATAAAAGCGCCAGTAGCTACTTTATTAATAGCATCAAGCATCGGGTTGCACCGCCGGCCGGCCGATCGCGTGGTAGGCCAGGCCATGCCGCGCCAGCACCGCCGGGTCGTACAGGTTGCGGCCGTCGAACACGATGCGGTCCTTCAGCAGGCGCGCCATTTGCGCGAAGTCGGGTACGCGAAAGGCCTTCCATTCGGTCACGATGGCCAGCGCGTCGGCGCCTTGCAGCGCCTGCAGCGGCGTGTCGCACAGCACCAGGTCGGGGCGCGCGCCGAAGACGCGGTGCGCTTCCTCCCTGGCCACCGGGTCGTGCGCGCGCACCTGCGCGCCCGCGGCCCACAGGCCGTGCAGCAGGTCGCGGCTGGGCGCTTCGCGCATGTCGTCGGTGTCGGGCTTGAAGGCCAGCCCCCACACGGCGATGGTGCGCCCCGCCAGGCTGCCGCCGTAGTGCGCCACGATGCGCTCGGGCAGCACGCGGCGCTGGGCGTCGTTGCGGCGCTCGACGGCCTGCAGCACCTGTGGCTCGAAGCCGACCGACTGCGCGGTGTGGATCAGCGCCTTGACGTCCTTGGGGAAGCAACTGCCGCCATAGCCCGCGCCGGGGTAGATGAAGTGGTAGCCGATGCGCGGGTCGCTGCCGATGCCGCGGCGCACGGCCTCGATGTCGGCGCCCAGGCGCTCGGCCAGGCCCGCCATTTCGTTGATGAAGCTGATCTTGGTGGCCAGCATGGCGTTGGCGGCGTACTTGGTCAGCTCGGCGCTCTTCACGTCCATCACCACCATGCGGTCGTGGTTGCGGTTGAAGGGCGCGTACAGCTCGCGCAACTGGCGCTCGGCCGCGGCGCTGGACGTGCCGACGACGATGCGGTCGGGCCGCATGCAGTCGGCCACCGCCGCGCCTTCCTTCAGGAATTCGGGGTTGGAGACGACCTCGAACGCGATGTCCGCGCCGCGCTCGGCCAGCACGGCGCGCACGGCGCCGGCCACGCGGTCGGCGGTGCCCACGGGCACGGTGGATTTGTTGACGAGCGTCTTGGGCGCCTGCATGTGCGTGGCGATGGTGCGCGTCACCGCCAGCACGTGCTGCAGATCGGCGCTGCCATCCTCGTCGGGCGGCGTGCCGACGGCCAGGAACAGCAGGTCGCCATGCGCCACGCCCTGCGCGGCGTCGGTGGTGAAGGCCAGGCGGCCAGCGGCGAGGTTGCTGGTGACCAGCGCCTGCAGTCCCGGCTCGTGGATCTGAATCTGCCCGGCCTGCAGCGCGGCGACCTTGGCGGCATCGATGTCCACGCACACCACGTCGTGCCCCACGTCGGCCAGCACGGCGCCCTGGACGAGGCCGACGTAGCCGGTGCCGAAAACGGTGACTTTCATGTCAATTCAGGCTTGGAAAAGTTTGAAAACAGCCGGACGCGAAGGACGCAAAGGATTCGCGAAGGACGCGAAAAAACCAAGATTTTGGGCTGTTCTTTTGCGTCCTTCGCGTCATCTTCGCGTCCTTCGCGTCCGGATGTTCGGATCGTCCATCCAGCGGGTCACCGCTTTTCATAAAACGCCCGATACCAATCCACGAAGCGTGCCACGCCTTCGTGAACCGACGTTGACGGCGCAAAACCCACCCACGCCTGCAGCGCCGACGTATCGGCTGCCGTGCTGTGCATGTCGCCCGGCTGGATCGGCAGCAGGCGCTTGCGCGCGATGATGCCCAATGCCGACTCCAGCGCGGCGATGTAGTCCATCAGCACCGTCGGCGCGCCGCCACCGATGTTGAAGAGGCGGTACGGTGCGCTGCTGGTGCCGGGGCCGGGCTCGGCGGGGTCGAAGGCGGCATCGGGCGTGGCGGGCTTGTCGAGCACGCGCAGCACGCCCTGCACGATGTCGTCGATGTAGGTGAAGTCGCGCACCAGCTGGCCGTTGCCGTAGACGTCGATCGGCTCGCCGGCCAGCATGGCGCGGGTGAACTTGAACAGCGCCATGTCCGGCCGGCCCCAGGGGCCGTACACGGTGAAGAAGCGCAGGCCGGTGGTCGGCAGGCCGTACAGGTGCGCGTAGCTGTGCGCCATCACCTCGCCCGCCTTCTTGGTGGCGGCGTAGTAGCTGATGGGATGGTCCACCGCATCGCGCTCGGCATACGGCAGCCTGGCGTTGCCGCCGTACACGCTGGAGCTGCTGGCAAACACCAGGTGCGCGACCTGCGCGGCGCGGCAGCCTTCCAGCACGTGGGCGAAGCCGAGCAGGTTGCTGTCGGTGTAGTCGGCCGGCTGGTCGATGGAATGGCGCACGCCGGCCTGCGCGGCCAGGTGCAGCACGCGCTGCGGCCGCACGCGCGCGAACAAGGCGCGCAGGGCGGCGCGGTCGGCCACGTCGGCGCGCTCGAACGTGAAGCGCGGGTGCGCCTGCAGCCGCGCCAGGCGCGCCTGCTTCAGCGCCGGGTCGTAGTAGGCGTTGAGGTTGTCGATGCCCACCACGGTGTCGCCGCGCGCCAGCAGCGCCTCGGTGCAATGCATGCCGATGAATCCGGCGCAGCCGGTGACCAGAAGGGTGCTCATGACGGCGCGCCGGCCGCGTGCCAGCGGTAGTGGTACTGGGCGGGGGCCGTGCCCTCGCGCACCATGTGCAGCGGCAGCGTGAGCGTCTGCGGCGGGCCGGCGGGCGCCAACGCGGCCTTGTCCCACCAGCCGGGCTCGACCCGGTCAGCGCGCGAGATCAGCAGCCAGCCGCGCCCGGCGGCCTGCGCCCGCGCCACGTCGGCCTTGACGCAGGCGCGCACGTCTTCTTCTTCGGACGTGCAGGCGTCCACCGCCGCCTGCGGGAAACGCGTGCGCAGCAGGCCGGCCATCATATGGTCGGCGGCAATGATGGGGCTGACGCCGTCGTAGCCCGCGGCACGCAGCGCCCGCTGCAGCTCGGCGGCGGGGTGGTTCAGCTCGTCGACTTCGCCGCGCAGCCCGCTGAACCAGGGGCGGATGCCCGCCGCGATCAGGATCACCACCGCCACCACCGCGATGGCGGCGGTGTAGCGCCGCCCGCGCGGGTGCTGCTGCAGCGCCGGCCGGGCCGCGAAGGCGGCCAGCGGCACCATGCACAGCAGCGGCAGCAGCCACCGGCCCTTGAGGCCGCTGACGCCCGCCACCAGCACCATGCCGGTCAGCGCCAGCGCCACCCCAGCCAGGTAGCGCACGAACACCCGCTGCGCCCAGGGCGATGCCGGCGCCGCCCCGCCGCGCCACCAGGCGCTGCGAAACGCCCACAGCGCGACGGCCGCCCACAGCGCCAGCGTGCCGGCCACGCCCTCGATCAGCCGGGCCACACCCTGCACGGGCGCGCGCTCGGCGCTGATCTGCAGCTTGCCGACCGTTTCGCCCGTGGCTTCGTGCACATGCCCCAGCAGCCACCACGCGTGCGGTAGCACCACCAGCACGCACACCAGCGGCGCCCACCACCCGCCGCGCGACAGCAGGGCGCGGCGGCTTTCCGGCACCGACAGCGCGGCCGCCAACATGGCCGCCATCACCAGCGCAAAGCTGTACTTGGCCAGCAACCCGCAGCCACAGACCAGCCCCAGCCACGCGAAGTCGGCCGCGCGCGGCCGCCGCACGATGCGCAGCAGCAGCCACCAGGCGGCGCAGGCCATGGCGGTGACCAGCACCGTGTGCGTCTGGTCGCGGATCGAATACCAGCCCAGCGGCGGCAGCAGCAACATGCTGGCCGACGCCCAGAATGCGCCGCGCGGGCCCAGCAGTTCGCGCCCCGCCAGGTACATGAACACGTAGGCCAGCGCCAGCAGCGCCTGCTTGAGCAGCGCCAGCGCCAGCACCGAAGGCCCGACCAGCGCGTTCACCCCCCATTGCAGCCAGGTGTAGAGCGGCGGCTGCGCGCCGTAGCCCAGCGCCAGCTGCTGCGACCACAGCATCTGCTCGGCTTCGTCCCACTTCAGCGCGGGCGACACGGCCACGCGCACGACCACGTGCGCCAGCGTCATCGCCAGCAGCCAGAACAGCGGGTGGTCGATGGGCGATCGCAGGGGCGGCGTGGCGGGCGCGGTGGCGGTGTTCATGCAGGGTTCGACGCGGTGCGGGCCGTGCGCGCCGGGGGCGCCGCGGCCCCGCAGGGCACAATCCAAGGCATTATCCCGCCGCGCCCGTTGCCCCGACATGCCCTCTGCCCGCACCGCGATACCCGATGTCTCCGTCGTCGTGCCAATCTACAACGAGGTCGACAACCTGCCCGACCTGGTGGAGCGCATCGCGCAGGCCATGGCGGCGCAGCCCCTCAGCTTTGAGCTGCTGGCGGTGGACGATGGGTCGACCGACGGCAGCCGCGCCCGCCTGCGCGAGCTGGCCGCCACGCGCCCGTGGCTGCGGCCGGTGCTGCTGGCGCGCAACTACGGCCAGTCCAGCGCGCTGCAGGCCGGCTTTGACCGCGTGCGCGGGCGCTACGTGGTCACGCTGGACGCCGACCTGCAGAACGAGCCGGGCGACATCCCCCTGCTGCTGCAGCGGCTGGAGACCGACCCCGACGTCGACATGGTCAGCGGCTGGCGCAAGGACCGGCAGGACGCCGAGATTTCGCGCAAGCTGCCTTCGCGCATTGCCAACAAACTGATCTCCAACGCCACCGGCGTGCACCTGCACGACTACGGCTGCGCGCTGAAGGCGTATCGCCGCCCCATCATCGACCGCATCCGCCTGTATGGCGAGCTACATCGCTTCATCCCCTCGCTGGCCAAGGAAGCGGGCGCGCGCATCACCGAAGTGCCGGTGCGCCACCACGCGCGCACCCGCGGCGTCAGCAAGTACGGTATCGACCGCACCTTTCGCGTCATTCTCGACCTGATCCTGATCGTGTTTTTCATGCGCTACCGCCAGCGCCCGCTGCACGCCTTTGGCGGGCTGGGGCTGTGGCTGGCGGCGCCGGGCGGGCTGATCCTGCTGTGGCTGCTCATCGTCAAGCTGCTGGGGCAAGACATCGGCGGGCGGCCGCTGCTGCTGGTGGGGGTGATGCTGGTGCTGATGGGCGCGCAGATGATCGTGGCCGGGCTGATCGGCGAGTTGCTGACCCGCATCTACCACGAGGCCGGCGGCGCGGCGCAGTTCCATGCCGAGGAATATGTGCCGGATGAGGGGTCAAAAGTGGCCCCAGCGCCCGCCTCAACAGCGCAGGCGGCTACTAAAACAATAGCGTGAAACGCGCACGCCAGGCCCTGCTGCGCGCCCTGCTGGGCGGGGCGCTGCTGGCCGGCGTGATCGCCCTGGCCGACCCGGCGCGCGTGCTGGCGCAGTTGCGGCAGGCGCACCCCGGCTGGCTGGCGGCGGGGCTGGCGGCGGCCATCGCGTCCAACGTCGTGTCGGCCCTGCGCTGGCGCGCGCTGGCGCGCTGGCTGGGCGCCGAGGTCAGCGCGCGCGACGCCATGCGCTGGTACTTCCAGGCCATCGGCCTCAACGCCTTGCTGCCGGGCGCCGTGGTGGGCGGCGACGTCTACCGCGCCGTGGTGCTGCGGCGGGCGGGTCAGGACACGGCGGCGTCCAGCTGGTCGGTGCTGCTGGACCGGCTGAGCGGCCTGTGGATGTTGTGCGCCATCGGCGGGCTGGGCGCCGCGCTGTGCGCCAGCGTGCTGGCGCCATGGCTACGGCTGCCGGTGGGCGTGTTCACTGCGCTGATGCTGGGCGGCACGCTGCTGTGGCTGGCCCTGCCGTGGGCGCTGCCGCGGCTGCTGCGGCGCGGCGGAACAGGCTGGCTGGCGCCGCTGGCCGCTGCCGCCGCGCGGCCGGACTTCGGCGCGCAGCTGCGCTGGCAGGCGCTGGCTTCGGCGGCCGTGCAGGTGCTGTCGGCCGCGGCGCTGGCCGCGGGCGGGCTGGCGCTGGGCGTGCACCTGTCGCCCGTGGCGTGGGCGTGGGCCATGGCGCCGGTGTTTTTGATGGCGGCGCTGCCCGTCAGCGTGGGCGGCTGGGGCACGCGCGAAGCCGCCGCCGTGGCCGCGCTGGCGCCTTTCGGCGTGGCGGCGCCGGCCGCCGTGGGCGTGGGCGTCATCTACGGGCTGTACCAGCTGGCGCAGGGCGCGCTGGGGGCGATGGCGTTCGGGCTGCCGCGCAGAGAGGTGGAACCTTGAGCCTTGGGCGTCCCAGCCGATTGCTCATTAATTGATAGCGATGCGCGCTTGTTTTGCAAGCGATTCACAGGAGCATTGGTTGAAGACGCCAGTGGCACAGCGCAAGCAGCTATCATTTTGATAATCAATGTCCTGTCGGAGCCCACCCATGCCCCTGTTCGTCGACACCTCGCCGCCCGGCCAGTGCATCTTCTGCAGGCTGGTGGCGGGCGACATCCCTTCGGCCCGCGTGGCCGAGGACGCGCTGACCCTCGCCTTCATGGACCTCGGTCAGGTCACGCCCGGCCACGTGCTGGTGGCCAGCAAGCGGCACGCCGCCACGCTGTTCGACCTGACGCCCGAAGAAGCCGGCGCCGTGATGCAGATGGCGCAGCGCGTCGCCCAGGCCATCGGCCGCGCGTTCGACCCACCCGGCGTGATGCTGCTGCAAGCCAACGGCACCGTCGCCGGCCAGACCGTGGGCCACTTCCACATCCACGTCGTGCCGCGCCACGAAGGCGACGGCATCGACTTCACCTGGCCGCGCCAGGAGCCCGGGCCGGCCGTGCTGGACGACTATGCCGGGCGTTTGCGGGCGGCGTGGGATTCGGGGGCGTGATGCAGCGTGTGCGCGGGTGCCGTGCGGCACCACGCGGGCACAAGGGCCCGCTGAGCGCGTGCGCTTTGGCGAGCGCACGCAGCGGTGACTTCGGGTGAATGCCTCGGTTTTCAATGGGGGAAGCGGGGCTGGCCCCGCTCAGCAATCAACCCCCCACAGCCCCGCCACGACCAGAGCTTTCAGCCCCGGTTGCCCGGGGCGCTGCTGCGCCATGCCATCATGACCATCAGCAACGCCAGCGCGCCCAGCGCCATTTCGCTCAGCGTCGGCACCGCCGTCGGCGTTGCCGACGCGGACGGGTCGACGTGGGTGCAGCCCACCGTCAAGGTGCCATAGCCATCAGATTGGTCGATGATGCCCACCAGCCCGATCTGGCCTGTGGTGGTCGGCGCATAGGTCAGCGTGCTGCCCAGCAACCCGCCGGTGGCCACGGTGGTGGTGGGTGGCAGTTGGCTTGGGTCGTCCTGCAGCGCGGGGTCGAACGTCGCCAGAGACCATTCGATGAATGTGGCTGTGGGCGTGTCACCGCCTTCCACAAGGCCTGGTGTCAGCGTGAAGGTGAACAGGTCGCCCGGCGCCGTGATGAGACGAGCATCCATGCCCAGGGTGACAGAGCCGCCCGTGCTGGAGACCAGGGTGTTCGAGGGCCCGAACGGCGCCGGCTGGCCAGCCATGATGTCGTTGTACTGGGCGCACGTATAAAACCGGGTGGTGGGCGGGTCTGGCTGCGCTATCACCCCGGTGGACCACCCCAAACCCAGCGCCCCGATCAGCAGCGCGCCTGCCCATCTGCGCGCAGCACGCCAGTGATTGCCTTTGCCCATGCCGACCCCTTTTGAACTGCCATCAAGGATATGGTCATGCAACCATAAGTAGTATGAATTATGTCAAATTCATGACCGGCTTTTCAGGTGTGGGGGGGCTGCATCAGCGCGGGCAAGCGTCAGGTACTTCGCCGCCCGCGAAGCTGCAAAAGGTGGCGGCGCGCCCCATGGCGCGCGCCAGGTTGCTTCAAAAACAGTAGCTGCTTGCGCTTGTCCGTCCAGCGCAGCAGCCCGTTTTGACCTATTTTTCGGCGGCGTCGGTGCCCGCCGGCTTCAACACCCCGCGGCGCATCTGGTCCAGCTCCATGGTCTCGAACAGCGCCTTGAAGTTGCCTTCGCCAAAGCCTTCGTTGCCCTTGCGCTGGATGAACTCGAAGAAGATGGGGCCGAGCTGGTTTTCGCTGAAGATCTGCAGCAGCAACTCGCCCGGCGCGCCGTCAACCAGGATGTTGCGCGACTGCAGCTCGCCAATCGGCTCCTGCAGGCCGGGGATGCGCTTGGGCAGCAGCTCGTAATAGGTCTCGCTGGTGTTCAGCAGCTTGACGCCCGCCATCTGCAACTGGTCCACCGTGTCGTACAGGTTGCGGGTGGCCAGCGCGATGTGCTGCACGCCCTCGCCGGCGTAGCTGTCCAGGTATTCCTGGATCTGGCCCTTCTGGTCGTTGCCCTCTTCGTTGATGGGGATGCGGATCTTGCCGCAGGGGCTGGTCATGGCCTTGCTCTTGACGCCGGTAGCCTGGCCCTCGATGTCGAAGTAGCGCACTTCGCGGAAGTTGAACAGCCGCTCGTAGAACTCGGCCCATTCGGCCATGCGGCCCTTGTGCACGTTGTGCGTCAGGTGGTCGATCACGGTCATGCCATAGCCTTCGGGGCTGATGGCGCCGGCGCCGCGCACGCCGGGCAGCGGCTCGAAGTCGACATCGTAGAAGCCGATGTTGCCGATGTCGCCCTCCTGGGCGCCGTCCTTGCCGCGCCAGCGGTCGATCAGGTAGATGATGGAGTCGCCAATGCCCTTGATGGCGGGGATGTTCAGCTCGCCCGCGCCGGCCTGGCCCGCATACGCCCAGGCGCCCAGGCTCAGCGCGCGCTCGTAGGCGGCCTTGGCGTCCTGCACACGAAAGGCAATCGCGCAGATGCTGGGGCCGTGCAGTTTGGCAAAGCGCTGGGCAAAGCTGTCGGGCTCGGCGTTGATGATGAAGTTGATCTCGCCCTGGCGGTACAGCGTCACGTTCTTGCGGCGGTGCCTGGCCACGGCGGCAAAGCCCATGCGCTCGAACAGCGCGCCCATGGCGGCGGGGTCGGGTGCGGCGTATTCAATGAACTCGAAGCCGTCGGTGCCCATGGGGTTGTCCCAGGTCGCGGCGGTGGCGGCGGTGGCGGGCATGGCGTTGTCTCCTCTGTTGTGGGTGGCGCGAGGCCGAAACCTGACACTGTAGGGCGCTTTGGGCGATGTTTCACGGCGTCTTGCCGGCGCAAAGCGCCATCTTGCGCATATTTCATTGGCTAAATCATGGAAATGCACAAAATTTGTGTGCAACGTCTGCAGGGTGCGCCTGCTATGCTGCGCCACCATGACCCAAGCCCTGCTTGATCGCCTGGACCGCGCCATCCTGGCCTGCCTGCAGGCCGACGCGCGTGAGACGCACGAGGCCATCGGCGCGCGCATCGGCCTGTCGGCCAGCGCCGTGTTGCGGCGCATCAAAAAACTGGAAGAAGCGGGCGTTGTGGACCGCTATGTGGCCCTGTTGAACCCGCGTGCCGTGGGGCTGGGATTGACGGCCTATGTCAACGTTCGGCTGGAAAAGCGCGCCGAGCACGCCAAGCGCAACCCGATGGACGAATTTCGCGCCAGCGTGCAGACCTGGCCCGAGGTGGTGGACTGTGTGGCGCTGACCGGCGAAATGGATTTTTTGTTGCGTCTGGTGGTGCACGACATGAGTGCGTACTCACGTTTCATGATGGACACCCTGCTGCGCCACCCTTCGGTGCAGGACTGCAAGAGCAGCTTTGTCATCGACGCGGTGAAGACCACCACGGCGCTGCCGGTTTGACCGTGTTTTTGGCCCTGTGCGCTTATAGATAGGGCGCTTTCAGCTACTGATTAAGTAGCAATTCGCCGAAGCATGTGCTGGCACCGCTGTGCGCGCCGGGCAACGCCCCTTCCGGGCCCGGCGTGAAGTAATGCGTAGGATGATGCCGCAATGCAGCATTTTTGAGCCGATTGGAGTTTTCTCTCTAGGCAGGCGGCCCTACTATGGATGTATGGAAACGCCCACTCAAACCCCCACGGCAGGCCCGTCGGCCTCGCGTCGGCCGGTGCGTTCGCCCCGGCATGTCGCCCTGGTGCCGATCCGCGAGATCGGCGCCCGCTACCGCGAGCAGATCGCGCGCCACCTGATCGCGCTGGACGAGCACGACCGCTACCTGCGCTTTGGCTACGCCGCCAACGACCGCCAGATCCGCCAGTACGTCGACCGGCTCGACTTCTCGCGCGACCAGGTGTTCGGCATCTTCAACCGCAAGCTGGAACTGATCGCCATGGCCCATCTGGCCTACCCGGTGGACATGACGCAGGCCGGCTTTGCCGAATTCGGCGTCTCGGTGTCGCGCCATGCGCGCGGCCGCGGCTACGGCGCGCGCCTGTTCGAGCGCGCCGCCATGCACGCCGTCAACGATGGCGTGAAGACGCTGTACATCCACGCCCTGAGCGAAAACACCGCCATGCTGCGCATTGCGCGCAATGCCGGCGCGGTGATCGAGCGATCGGGCAGCGAGAGCGAGGCTCACCTGAGCCTGCCGGAAGCCAGCTTTTCGACCCGCGTGGGCGAATTGCTGGCCGACCAGGTCGGCCACGTCGACTACTGGCTGAAGACCGAGGCCAGCGCGGTGCGCGAACTGCTGGCCACCGCGCAGGAAGTGCGCGAAGCGGTGCGCGAAGGCCGCCGCCGCACGGGCAACTGAGCGCCTGACTTTGACGGACACGTCATCGCCCGCGGCGCCGTCCGACGCGGGCCGGTGTACGGTTGGGCTATCCTTGCCGCCTGACACAACTACCGCACGTCCTGCACCCCAGATCGTGGCTGACCCCCACCCCGCGCGCTCCGGCGAGCGCCCTGCCGAGCGCGAAGACAAGCGCAGCCTGTTCCAGAAGCTGGTCGAGTTCATCAAGCCCGGCCCCGATTCGACCGACGAGTTGATCGAAACCCTGGCCGAGGCCGAGGACAACGAGGTCATCGACGCCGAAAGCCGCGTCATGCTGGAAGGCGTGCTGCGCCTGGCCGACATGACCGCGGGCGACGCCATGGTGGCGGCCCCGCGCATGGACCTGCTGGACATCGACGCGCCCTACGAGCAGATGCTGCTGGAGGTGATCCGCACCGCGCATTCGCGCTTTCCGGTCTACCAGGGCGAGCGCGAGAACATCATCGGCATCCTGCTGGCCAAGGACCTGCTCAAGCTGCAGCGCGCGCCGCAGCTCAACATCCGCACGCTGCTGCGCCCGCCCATGTTCGTGCCCGAAAGCAAGGGCTTGAGCGACCTGCTGCGCTCGTTTCGCGTCAACCGCAACCACCTTGCCATGGTGGTGGACGAATTCGGCCGCACGGCAGGCCTCATCACCATCGAGGACGTGCTGGAGCAGATCGTCGGCGAGATCGAGGACGAATTCGACATCGACGAAGGCGACGAGGGCGACATCTTTGCCCTGGCCGACAACACCTGGCGCGTGGCGGGCGACACGCCGCTGGAGCGCGTCAACGAATCCTTCGGCGTGGTGCTGGGCGCCAACCCCGACGGCGACCTGGACGTCGATTTCGACACCATCGGCGGCCTGATCGCCCACGAAATGGGCCACGTGCCCAAGCGCGGCGAGCGCTTCAGCCTGGGCGGGCTGGACTTTCACGTGCTGCACACCAAGGGCGGCGCGGTGCGCTGGTTCAAGGTGTCGCGCAGCGCGGACGCCGCGCTCTGACGGCGCGCCGCTGTTTTGCCCATGCCCGATCGATGCGCCTGACCCGCTGGCTGGCCTCTGCGCCCGCCGCCGTGTTGGCGGGGCTGGCGCAGGCATGCGCCATCGCCGACCCGTGGACCGGGCAGCCGCACGGCTGGCTGCAGGTGCTGAGCCTGTCGTGGCTGGCGTGGCGGCTGGTGCAGGTGGGTGCTGATTCGGGCGCGGCGTGGCGGCGCGCGCTGCTGCCGTCGTGGCTGTTTGCGCTGGCGTGGCTGGCGGGCACGTTCTGGTGGCTGTTCATCTCGATGCACACCTACGGCGGGCTGAACGCGGCGCTGGCCGCGGCGGCGGTGCTGGCGCTGGCGGGGTTTCTGGCGCTGTACTACGCGCTGGCGGGCGCGGCCTTCGTCGCCTTGTCGCAGGGGCTGGCCGCGCGGCCGGTGGGGTCGGCGCTGGGCTTTGCCGCGTGCTGGACGCTGGCCGAGCTGGCGCGCGGGCAGTGGCTGACGGGCTTTCCGTGGGGTGCGGGCGGCTACGCGCACGTCGACGGCGTGCTGGCCTTTCTGGCGCGCTACGTGGGCGTGTACGGCATCGGCTTCGTGGCGGCGGCGCTGGCGGCGCTGATTGCCCTGGCGCCGCAGGTGCGCTGGCGCCGGCCGCGCACGTGGGTTGCCATGCTGGTGGTGCTGGGCGTGGGCGGGGCGCTGTGGGGCTGGCGTTTTTGCGACGTCAACCTGTGCCACACGCCGCCGTCGGGCCACCGGCCACTGGTGACGCAGGTCGCGCTGATGCAGGGCAACATCCCGCAAGACGAGAAGTTCGTGCCCGGCACCGGCGTGGTCGATTCGCTCACCTGGTACGGCGAGCAGTTGCAGGCCAACCGCGCGCCGCTGATCGTCGGCCCCGAAACCGCCATCCCGCTGCTGCCGCGCCAGCTGCCCGAAGGCTACTGGCAGGCACTGACCGAACGCTTTGCCCAGCCCGGCCAGGCGGCGCTGCTGGGCGTGCCGCTGGGCGACATGGAGACGGGCTACACCAATTCGGTGGTCGGGCTGAAGCCGGGGCAGGCCGTGCCCTACCGCTACGACAAGCACCACCTGGTGCCGTTTGGCGAATTCATCCCGCCGCTGTTCAAGTGGTTCGTGCGCATGATGAACATTCCGCTGGGCGACTTCGCGCGCGGCGGGCTGGGCCAGCCGTCGTTTGAATGGCAGGGCCAGCGCCTGGCGCCCAACGTCTGCTACGAAGACTTGTTTGGCGAAGAACTGGCGGCGCGCTTTGCCGACCCGGCCAGCGCGCCCACGGCCTTCGTCAACGTCAGCAACATCGCCTGGTTTGGCGACAGCGTCGCGATCGACCAGCATCTGGCCATCAGCCGCATGCGCGCGCTGGAGTTCGAGCGCCCCATGCTGCGCGCCACCAACACCGGCGCCACCGCCATCATCGACCACCGCGGTCAGGTGACGCACCTGCTGCCGCGCCTGACGCGCGGCGTGCTGCAGGGCCAGTTTGAGGGCCGCACGCACGTCACGCCGTTTGCGCGCTGGGCGGCGCTGGCGGGCTTGTGGCCGCTGTGGATCGCTTGCGTGCTGCTGTTGGGCGGCCTGCGGTTGCTCGCGCGCCGCCACTGACGCGGCCGCCAACGCGCCCCACGCGGCGGCCAATCCGGCGGTGCGGCAAAGGGCTTAAGGCACAATCGGCCCCATGGCCGAATCCTTTTCCTACGACCAACTCATTGCCTCGGGCGAAGGACGCCTGTTCGGCCCCGACGCGGGCCGCCTGCCGCTGCCGCCGATGCTGATGTTCGACCGCATCACGCACATCGACGGCGATGGCGGCGCCCACGGGCTGGGCCGCATCGAGGCCGAGCTGGACGTGAAGCCCGACCTGTGGTTCTTCGCCTGCCACTTCCAGGGCGACCCGGTGATGCCCGGCTGCCTGGGGCTGGACGCCATGTGGCAGCTGATCGGCTTTTACCTGACCTGGCTGCGCCTGCCCGGGCGCGGGCGCGCGCTGGGCGCGGGCGAGGTCAAGTTCACCGGCGAGGTCGGCCCCGACGTGAAGCGGGTGCGCTACGAAATCGACATCAAGCGCGTCATCAAGCGCAAGCTGAACATGGCCATCGGCGACGCGCGCCTGCTGGCCGACGGCAAGGAAATCTACGTGGCCAACGACCTGCGCGTGGGTCTGTTCCTGCGCGAAGGCGACGGCCAGGAAAGCGCAGCATGACCCGGCAACGTGTGGTGATCACCGGCGCGGGCATCGTCTCGTGCATCGGCAACGACCTGCAGACGGTGGAGCAGTCGCTGCGCGAAGGGCGCAGCGGCATTCGCGCCATCCCCGAATTCACGCAGCTGGGCCTGCGCAGCCAGGTCGGCGGCAAGCCCGACATCGACATCGAATCGCGCATCGACCGCAAGCAGCTGCGCTTCATGGGCGATGCGGCGGCCTACGCGCAGATCGCACTGGAAGACGCGATCCAGCAGTCGGGCCTGACGCCTGAACAGGTCAGCCACCCGCGCACCGGCCTCATCATGGGATCGGGCGGCGGCTCGCCGGCCAACCAGATCGAGGCCGCCGACACGCTGCGCGAAAAAGGCATCCGCCGCGTGGGACCCTACCAGGTCACGCGCTGCATGAGCAGCACCGTGTCGGCCTGCCTGGCCACCAACTTCAAGGTGCGCGGCATCAACTATTCGATCACCTCGGCGTGCAGCACGTCGGCGCACTGCATCGGCGCGGCGGCGCAGCAGATCGCCTGGGGCAACCAGGACGTGATGTTTGCCGGCGGCGGCGAGGAATTGAGCTGGGGCATGGCGCTGCTGTTCGACGGCATGGGCGCCATGTCGGCCAAGTACAACGAGACGCCCGAAAAAGCCTCGCGCGCCTACGACGCGAACCGCGACGGCTTTGTCATTGCCGGCGGCGGTGGCGCGGTGGTGCTTGAATCGCTGGCCCACGCGCAGGCGCGCGGTGCCACCATCCTGGCCGAGGTGGTCGGCTTTGGCGCCACCAGTGACGGCGAGGACATGGTCGCCCCCTCGGGCGACGGCGCCATCGCGTGCATGAAGCAGGCGCTGGAGGGCATCGACGGCGGCGTCGACTACATCAACACGCACGGCACCTCGACCCCCGTGGGCGACATGCAGGAAGTGCGCGCCATGCAGGCGCTGTTTGGCGACCGCGTGCCGCCGTTCTCGTCCACCAAGTCGCTCACCGGCCATTCGCTGGGCGCCACCGGCGTGCAGGAGGCGATCTACTGCCTCATCATGCTGCAAAAGGGCTTCATCGCCGGCTCGGTCAACGTCGACACGCCCGACCCGGCGCTGGGCGGCATGCCGCTGGTGACGCAGACGCGCGATGCCGAGCTGCGCACCGTGCTGTCCAACAGCTTCGGCTTTGGTGGTACCAACGCCAGCCTGGTGCTGCGCAGGCTTGACTCCTGAATTCATAGCTGCAACCGCTGATTGCGCGGGCGCTGCGTTCGAATTTGGTGGTGAATCTTTTTGAACGCAAAGAGCGCAAAGGTCTCGCAAAACCCGCAGAAGTCTTGCTGGAGATAGCTTCTGCGGCTTTTGCCATCTTCGCGCCTTTTGCGTTCTAGAAAACTTCTAAAACCATAGCGTCGTACGCTTGCCGCGCAAGGGCGACGCCGTTTTCAATCGCCTTTACCTGCACGTAAAATGGTCGGTTTCGTCCGCAGGCGCCGACATGCTCACCTTCCAGCAAATCATCCTCAAGCTCCAGCAGTACTGGGACGCGCAGGGCTGCGCGCTTCTGCAGCCGTACGACATGGAAGTGGGCGCCGGCACCTCGCACACCGCCACCTTCCTGCGCGCGATCGGCCCCGAGCCGTGGAAGGCCGCCTACGTGCAGCCCAGCCGCCGCCCGAAGGACGGCCGCTACGGCGAAAACCCCAACCGCCTGCAGCACTACTACCAGTACCAGGTGGTGCTGAAACCCGCGCCGGCCAACATCCTGGAGCTGTACCTGGGCTCGCTCGAAGCGCTGGGCTTCGATCTGAAGAAGAACGACATCCGCTTTGTCGAGGACGATTGGGAGAATCCCACGCTCGGCGCCTGGGGCCTGGGCTGGGAGGTGTGGCTAAACGGCATGGAAGTCACGCAGTTCACCTACTTCCAGCAGGTCGGCGGCATCGACTGCCGGCCCGCCACCGGCGAAATCACCTACGGCCTGGAGCGCCTGGCCATGTACCTGCAGGGCGTGGACAACGTCTACAACCTGACCTGGACCGAAGGGCTGACCTATGGCGACGTGTACCTGCAGAACGAGCAGGAGCAGAGCGCCTACAACTTCGAGCATTCGGACGCTGACTTCCTGTTCACCGCCTTCAACGCGCACGAAAAGCAGGCCAAGCACCTGATGGAGCAGCAACTGGCGCTGCCCGCCTACGAGCAGGTGCTGAAGGCCGCGCACACCTTCAACCTGCTGGACGCGCGCGGGTCCATCAGCGTGACCGAACGCGCCGCCTACATCGGCCGCATCCGCAACCTGGCGCGCGCCGTGGCGCAAAGCTATTACGAATCGCGCGAGCGCCTGGGCTTTCCGATGGCGCCGGCCGAATGGGTGGCGCAGATGGAGAAAAAAGCGGCCTGAGCGCATAATGTAGATACACGTATCTACATCAAGGATCACACCATGGGCGCGAACGACCTGACCAGGCTGGAGCTGAGCGTCGGCCGCTGGGGCAACAGCCTGGCGGTGCGCCTGCCGGCGGAATTGGCGCGCCGGCTGGGCGTGGAAGAAGGCAGCGCCTTGCAAGCGCGCGTGTCCGAGGCCGGGCGACTGGAACTGTCGCCAGCCGATGCCGGGCCGCCCGCGCCTACGCGCGAGCAGATGGTGGCCGAGCTGGAGGCGCTGCACCGCAACTTGCCGATGGGCCGTTCGGTGGTGCGCTTCATGCGCGATCAAGGCTATTGAAGAAGCCGTAGCGACCGTGGCCCACATTTACCTCGATACCAGCGTTTTGATGGCGCTGATTTGCCCAGAGCCGGAAACAGAATGCCTCCTGGGCTGGTATCGCACCGGTGCGCACCAACCACTCATCGTCACACCCTGGGTTCGTACCGAGTTGGCCAACGCCATTTCAATCAAGCAGCGCAGCCGCCAGTTGAACGCGCAGGAAGCCTCGGTGGCGCTGCACACCGGGCGCCGCCTGTTGTTGACTGCCTACGCCGAACCGCTGCTGACCGAAGACTTCGACCTGGCCGCCGATCTGTGCGCGCAGGCCGACAGCAAATTGCGCGGTCCCGATGCCTTGCATCTGGCCGCCGCGCGTCGCCTGGGTTGCACCGAAATCGCCACACTGGATGGGGTGATGCAGGATGCCGCACGCGGCCTGGGCGTTTACCCCGTGGATTTCGGATTCAAGATCGCATGACTACCCCCAACCTCCTTGTCGAACTCTTCGTCGAAGAACTGCCCCCCCAAAGCGCTGAAAAAGCTGGGCGAGGCCTTTGCCGCCACGCTGTTCGAGCAGCTCAAGGCCCAGGGCCTCACGGCCGCCGACTCGGTCGTTACGCCCTACGCCAGCCCGCGCCGGCTGGCCGCGCACATCACGCAGGTGGCGGCCAAGGCGGCCGACCGCACGGTGCAGCAGAAGCTGATGCCCGTGAGCGTGGCGTTGGACGCCGCCGGCCAGCCCACGCCCGCCTTGCTCAAGAAGCTGCAGGCTGTGGGGGCCGACCCGTCGGTGGTGCCGCAGCTTCAGCGCGCCCTGGACGGCAAGGCCGAGGCGCTGTTTCTCGACACGCTGATCACCGGCGCGACGCTGGACACCGGCCTGCAGAAAGCCTTGAACGAGGCGATCGGCAAGCTGCCCATCCCCAAGGTCATGACCTACCAGCTGCAGGAAGGCACGCCGCTGCCCGGCTGGGACAGCGTGCAGTTCGTGCGCCCGGCGCACGGGCTGGTGGCGCTGCACGGCAGCAGCGTGGTGCCGGTGACGGCGCTGGGCCTGCAGGCCGGCCGCGCCACGCACGGCCACCGCTTCGAGGCCGTGGCCGATCCCATCGCCATCGTCGACGCCGACCGCTACGCCGACACGCTGCGCGACAAAGGCGCTGTCATCGCCAGCTTCGACGAGCGGCGCGCCGCCATCGTTTCGCAGCTTGAAGCGGCGGCTGCGCGGGCTGGACAAGGGCTGCGCGCTATCGAAGATGAAGCGCTTCTGGACGAGGTCACAGCGCTGGTCGAGCGCCCCAACGTGCTGGTGTGCCAGTTCGAGCCCGAGTTTCTGGCCGTGCCGCAAGAGTGCCTGATCCTCACCATGAAGGCCAACCAGAAGTACTTTCCGCTGCTTGACGCGGCCGGCAAGCTGACCCACCAGTTCCTCATCGTCAGCAACATCAGCCCCAAGGACGCCAGCGCGGTCATCGAAGGCAACGAGCGCGTGGTGCGCCCGCGCCTGGCCGACGCCAAGTTCTTCTTCGACCAGGACCGCAAGAAGACGCTCGAATCGCGCGTGCCGCAACTGGCCAAGGTGGTCTATCACAACAAGCTGGGCACGCAAGGCGAGCGCACCGAGCGCGTGCGCGCCATCGCGCGCGCCATCGGCGAGCAGCTGAAAGACGCCCTGCTGGCCGACAAGGCCGACCAGGCGGCGGCGCTGGCCAAGGCCGACCTGCTGACCGACATGGTGGGCGAATTTCCCGAGCTGCAAGGCGTGATGGGCGGCTACTACGCGCGCCACGACGGCCTGACCGAAGACATCGCCTTCGCTATCGAAGACCACTACAAGCCGCGTTTTGCCGGCGACGAGCTGCCGCGTGGCCAGGTGGGCACGGTGGTGGCGCTGGCCGACAAGCTGGAAACGCTGGTCGGCATGTTCGGCATTGGCAACCTGCCGACGGGCGACAAGGACCCGTTTGCGCTGCGTCGCCACGCGCTGGGCGTGATCCGCATGCTGGTCGAAAAGAAGCTGCCGCTGAACCTGACCGAACTGCTCGGCTCGGCGGCGCAGCGTTTTGGTGCGCTGCTGCCCGACGCGGCCAAGAGCAACGAACAGTTGCTGACCTTCATCCACGAGCGCGTGGCCACCTACCTGCGCGACCAGGGCTACAGCGCGCAGGAAGCCGATGCCGTGATCGCCGCGCGCCCGATGTGGGGCGAGATGCCCAAGGCGCTCGACGCCGTGCGCGCCTTCGCCCGGCTGCCCGAAGCGCCCGCGCTGGCGGCGGCCAACAAGCGCATCGGCAACATCCTGAAAAAGGCCGAAGCCGAAGGCGCGGTGGATGCCCACGTCAACCCCGCCCTGCTGACCGACGGCGCCGAGCGCGCGCTGTACGACGCCATGCAGCAGACCGTGCCCGGCGCCAACGCGCAGTTCGACGCCGGTGACTACACCGCGTCGCTGCAGACGCTGAGCGCCCTGCGCGCGCCGGTCGACGCCTTCTTCGACGACGTCATGGTCAACGCCGAGCAGACCGACGTGCGGCTCAACCGCCTGGGCCTGCTGAAGACGCTGCACCAGGCGATGAACCGCGTGGCCGACCTGTCACGCCTCGCTGCATGACGCTCCCCCTGAGCCGCTTCGCGGCTTCCCCCCAGGGCGACGCCGCCCGTGGCCGGGCCAAGCCCGTTCCACGGCGGCCGCTGGGATGGCCTGCTGCGCGGCCGTGGGCGGCGCGCGGCGGCGCCATGGCCCCAAGAACATGAGCGCCAACGCCACCACCCGCAGCGCCTGGCTGCTGTTCGCGCCGCCGTTCGCCGTGACGGCGCTGCACGTCATGCTGACCACGCTGGCCGAGCGCTGGCCGTCCGCGCAGCCGCTGGTGGCGGCGCGCGTGGGCGGCGCAGGCGCGGCCGATGCCGATGCGGCTGTCCAGGCGCTGATCTGGCAGGCCAGCTGGCCGGTGCTGGCCGCGCTGGGGGTGGTGGTTGGCGGCGCCTTGCTGGCGCGGTGGCTGGTCCGGCGCCTGGGCTGGGCGCGCGTCAGGCCGTGGGCGGCGGCGCTGTGGATCGGCCTGTGGGCCGCGCTGGCCGTGGGCCTGCTGCTGCGCCATACCAACGGCGCGCTGCGCACGTCGCTGCCGCCGGTCAGCGCGCGCGTGCTGGAGGCGCGCCCCCAGCCCAGCAGCGAGCGCGGCCCGGGCGGCGCGCTGGCGCTGCTGCAACTGCAGGGCGACGACACGCCACGCCGCGTGCTGCTGGAAGGCGCCGACGCGCGGGCGCTGCCGCGCGGCCACGTGCTGACGCTGCAACGCGCGCGCGGGCGCCTGTGGGGCGAGGTGGTGACCGGCTCGGACGCGCCCGCCGCGCCGCGCGCCGACGCCGCGCCCGGCCCGGCGCCAGGCCGATAATGTCCGCATGAAACTCGTCATCGTCGACCGCGACGGCACACTCTGCGTCGAGCGCGAAGGCTACATCCAGTCGCCCGACGAGTGGGAGGCGCTGCCCGGCGCGCTGGACGCCATTGCCCGGCTCAACCACGCGGGCTACCACGTGGTGATCGCGGCCAACCTGCCGGGGCTGGGGCGCGGGCTGTTCGACACGGCCACGCTCAACGCCATCCACGCGCGAATGAACAAGCAGCTGGCCGCCGTCGGCGGGCGGGTCGAGGCGATCTTCTACTGTCCCCACACGCCCGACGACGGCTGCACCTGCCGCAAGCCGCTGCCCGGCCTGTTCCAGCAGATTGGCGAGCGCTACAAGGTCGATCTGCGCCAGGTGCATGCCGTGGGCGACAGCGTGCGCGACGCGCAGGCCGCGGCCGCCGCCGGCTGCATCCCGCACCTGGTGCGCACCGGCAAGGGTGCGCCACCGGTCGGCGCGCTGCCGCCCGACTACCCGCCCGGCACGCGCGTGCACGACGATCTGGCCGCCTTTGCCACCGCCTTCATCGCCGACGCCGAGGCCGCCGCGCAGCCGGCCGGCGGCCGCGCCGAACCCGACGCGGCGCTGCCAGCCGCGCCTTGACCACCCGCCTGAAGCTATAGAATATGTAGCTGTTGACGCTTGCCCCGCAGGCGCTCGAAGCCGAAACCACCATGAACCTGATTCGCTCGGTGCTGCACTTGCTGTGGATGGCCGTCACCGTCGTACCGTGGGCGCTGGCGGTGCTGATCGCCTCGCCCTTCGTCAGCAGCACGCGGCTGTACTGGATGTGCGCCGGCTGGCTGCGCTGCGCGGTGTGGGCGGGCGGCTGGATCCTGGGCATCCGCAACCGCGTCACCGGCATGGAAAACCTGCCCGTCGGCGAGAAGGCGCCGGCCGTGCTGCTGGTCAAGCACCAGTCCACGTGGGAAACGTTCAGCATGCCCGCGCTCATGCCGCACCCGCTGGCCTACGTCTTCAAGCGCGAGCTGCTCTACATCCCGTTCTTCGGCTGGGCCATGGCGCGGCTCGACATGATCCACATCGACCGCAGCAAGCGCAGCGAGGCCTTCGCCAAGGTCGTCAGCCAGGGCCGGCGCCTGCTGGCCGAGGGCGTGTGGATCATCATGTTCCCCGAAGGCACGCGCATCCCGCGCGGCGAAAAGGGCAAGTACCGCTCGGGCGGCACGCGGCTGGCCATCGAATGCGGCGCGCCGGTGATCCCCATCGCCGTCACCAGCGCCAAATGCTGGCCGCGCAAGGCGTTCGTCAAGCAGCCGGGCATCGTCGACATCTCCATCGGCCCGGCCATTCCCAGCGTGGGCCGCAAGCCGGATGAGCTGATGCGCGAAGTCGAAGCCTGGATCGAGGCCGAGATGCTGCGTCTGGACCCCGAGGCCTACCCCACCGGCGAGGCGCGGCTGTCGCGCCTGAAGCCCGGCGAGGACTGAGGCCGCGCATGGCCATGCGGCAGCTGGTGCTGGACCTGTTCGGCGTCGCGCCGGCCGCCCATCCCTCTGAAGAAAAAACGCCTCCAGCGCTTGCTGAACAAACGCAAGCAGCTACTCAATCAATAGCAAACGAGCCTGCGGTGCTGTTGAACGATGCGCTCGCGCCAGCCCATTTCGCCCACCCGCGCGCCAACCGCGCCATCCACTTCGCGCATGCGCGGGTGCACTACGAATTTCGGCGCGGCCAGCGGCGCACCATCGGTTTTACGGTCGGTGCCGAGGGCTTGAGCGTGCGTGCGCCACGCTGGACGCCGGTACACGAAGTCGAAGCCGCGCTGCGCGAAAAAGAGCGCTGGATCGTCGCCAAGCTGGGCGAGGCGCGCGAGCGGCATCAGCGCATCGAGTCCAACCGCATCGAATGGAAGCCCGGCGCCACGCTGCCTTTTCTGGGCCAGTCGGTGACCTTGGTGCTGGACCCGCGCCAGCGCCACGGCCGCGGCGGCGCGGTGCTGGTCGAATCCGATGCCGACGCGCCCGACGCGCCCGACGCGCCCGACGCGCCGCGGCTGGCCCTGCACGTCGGCCTGCCGCACACCGCCACGCCTGAGCAATGGCGCGATACCACGCAGGCCTGGCTGATGCGCCAGGCGCGCCGCGTGTTCACCGCGCGGCTGGACCACTTTGCGCCGCAACTGGGGGTGCGCTGGCAGCGCATGAGTCTGTCGTCGGCCGGCACGCGCTGGGGCAGCGCCAGCGCCGACGGCTCGATCCGCCTGAACTGGCGGCTGATCCACTTTCGTGAATCGGTGATCGACTATGTGGTGGTGCACGAGCTGGCCCACCTGCGCGAGATGAACCACAGCCCGCGCTTCTGGCAGCACGTGGAAAGCGTGCTGCCCGACTACGCCGAGCGGCGCGGCCAGTTGCGCGACGAAGCGGTGCCGCGTTGGTGAAGTGGCGCTACGGCGGCACTGAGTGCGTGCCGTTGGAGTTGTCATTCCCGCGAAGGCAGGAATCCATGCGTCCGTGATCAGATGCGCCCTGTCGTGAACGCCCTTGGATTCCCGCCTTTGCGGGAATGACGATGCGTGGCGAGGCGGATCGGCACGCAACGCACAGCTCGCGCAGCGATGCAACTTTACTCCTGGCTGGTTCCAAGGTGACAGGCCCCCGCGCGCCCTTCCATCAGAATCCCCGCATCGCCGCCGCGCGCGCATCCCCCCCACCTTGCCATGCCCACCACCGAACTGCTCGTCCATAAAAACCAGCTGGCCACCACGCGCGTGCGCGAAGTGCCCGACGCGCCGCTGGCACCCGGCCAGGTGCGCGTGCGCGTCGACCGCTTTGCGCTCACGGCCAACAACATCACCTACGCCGCCTTTGGCGACGCCATGCACTACTGGGACTTCTACCCCGTGCAGGGCGACGGTGCGGACTGGGGCACGGTGCCGGTGTGGGGCTTCGGCACGGTTGTGGAATCGGGCTGTGCCGACGTGCCGGTGGACGAGCGCCTGTACGGCTACTGGCCGATGGCCAGCCACGCCGTGCTCACGCCCACGCGCGTCATGCCCGCCGGCTGGACCGATGGCGCGGCGCACCGCGCACCGCTGCCCGCCGTCTACAACCAGTACGAGCGCACCGGCGCCGACCCGTTCTACCGCGCCGACACCGAAGACCTGCAGGCGCTGCTGCGCCCGCTGTTCGCCACGTCGTGGCTGATCGACGACTTCATGGCCGACAACGACTTTTTTGGCGCGCGCACGCTGCTGCTGTCCAGCGCGTCCAGCAAGACGGCGTATGCCACGGCGTGGTGCCTGTCGCAGCGCGCGGGCATCGAGGTCATCGGCCTCACCTCGGCGGCCAACGCGCCGTTCTGCCAGTCGCTCGGCAGCTACCACCGCGTGCTGACGTATGACGCGCTGGAATCGCTGGACCCCGCCACGCCCTGCGTCTACATCGACTTCGCCGGCAACGCCGCGCTGCGCCGGCGCGTGCATGAGCACTTTCAGGCGTTGCGCTACAGCTGCTCGGTGGGCGGCGCGCACGTCACCGAACTGGGCGGCGCCAAGGACTTGCCCGGCCCGCGCGCCACGCTGTTCTTTGCCCCGGCGCAGAGCAAGAAGCGGTCGACCGAATGGGGCCGCGCCGTGCTGGCCGAGCGCATGGTCGGCGCGTGGCAGGGCTTTCTGGCCGCGGCCCAAAGCCACGGCTGGGTGCAGCCGGCCCATGCCCAAGGCCCGGCCGCCGCGCAGGCCGCCTACGCGCAGGTGCTGGGCGGGCGCATGGACCCGCGCGTGGGGCAGATGGTGAGCCTGGCGGGCGATTGAGGGCGCAGCTCGCCTCAGCCGCGCGCCCAGGTCACGCCGCCGTCCACCACCAGCGTCGCGCCCGTCACGTAGTCGCCCGCGCGCGACGCCAGGTAGATGGCGGCGCCGGCCATGTCTTCCGGCGTGCCGATGCGGCCGGCCGGAATACGCTGCGCCACTTCGTCGGCGTGGTCGCGCGCGTCCTTGTTCATGGTCGAGGCAAAGGCGCCGGGCGCGATGGCGCTGACGGCGATGCGTTCGGGCGCCAGCTTGAGCGCCATGCGGCGCGTCAGGTGAATCAGGCCGGCTTTGCTGGCCTGGTACGAATAGGTTTCCTGCGGGTTGTTCGACACACCGTCGATCGACGCGATGTTGATCACCTTGGCCAGGTGGTCGGTGGCGGCGGCCTTGAGCAGAGGCGTCAGCGCCTGCGTCAGGAAGAAGGGCGTCTTCATGTTCAGGTCGACCACCTTGTCCCAGCCGCTTTCGGGGAACTCGTCGTACGCCGCGCCCCAGGCCGCACCGGCGTTGTTGACCAGGATGTCGAGCGACTTCTCATGCTGCTGGTACGCGGCCACCAGTTGCTGCACGCCTTCCAGCGTGGACACGTCGGCCGGCAGCGACACGCAGGGGCCGATGGCCAACAGTTCGCGCGCGGTCGCGTCGCAGGCGTCGGCCTTGCGCGCCGAGATGTAGACGCGCGCGCCGGCGCGCAGAAAGCCCTCGGCCATCATGCGGCCGATGCCGCGCGAGCCGCCGGTGATGAGGGCGCTGCGGCCCTGCAGGGAAAAGAGCTGGTCGATGTTCATGCGGCGGTCTCCTGTCGATGAGGGTGTGGAAAAAATTCTTGCCTAATATGCCGCTGGCGCTTGTCTGGCAAGCGCATAAAGCTATGTTTTTGATAGTTCATGCGCGATGGCGTCAAAGCCGCCCGCCGCCTCCGCGCTGCCGTCCAGGCAGGTGTCGCGCCAGCGGGCCAGCACATCCGGCGCCGCGCCATCGGCGCGCGCCAGCCATTCGCCCAGCAACACGCCGAACGCCCGCAGATCCAGCGCGCGCAAGGCGGCGTGCAGCGCGGGCTGCGCCGCGGGCAGGAACGAGGCCGCGCCAAAATCGCCCAGCAGCGCCGTGCGGCCGCCGTCCCACAGCAGGTTGTGCGCGTACAGGTCGCCATGCACCAGCCCGCGCGCGTGCAGTTGCGCCATCGCACCCGCCACGCGCTGCGCCAGCGCGGCGACGTCGCCCGCGCCCAGCCGCATCTGCGGCCAATACACGTCGCGCGTGCAGCTGTCGAAGCTGGGCGGCGCGGCCATGGGCGTGAAATGCGGTGGCACGCGGCCCAGCACCAGCGCGGGCGCGGCCTGGGGCGGCTGGCGCAGCGGGCCGTGCACGGGGATCAGCCCGTCGTGCCGGCCAGCGGCCAGGCTGGCGGCCATCTCACTGTGCGGCCAGCCGTCGCTGGTCACCTGGCCCTTGAAGCGCTTGAGGGCCACGGGCGTTTCGTCCGCATCGCCGCGACGCCAGCGCGCAGCGTGGATCACGCCCGACGCACCTTCGCCCAGGCGCTCGCCCATATCCAAGGCGTGCGCGTCGATGGCAGAGCTTTCGCTGCCCTGCAGCACCGCCGATTCGCGCGCCGCCGTCGCCGGGTTGCCTCCCCAGGCCAGCCAGGCCAGGCGCGGCAGGGCGGGCAGCCAGCCGGGCAGCCGGTCGAAGCGGTTGGCGGCGATGCGCAGCAGCTCCAGCGCGGGCGCGTCCTGCAGGCTGTCGGGCAGCATGGTCAGCCGGTTGCCGGCCAGCATCAGCTTCTGCAACTGCGGCCGCTGACCGATGGCCGCCGGCAGCGCGTCGATGGCGTTGTCGGTCAGGATCAGCCAGCGCAGGCGCGGCGGCAGGGCTTCGGCCGGCACGTCGGCAATCGCGTTGCTCTTGAAGCCCACCATCGCCAGCCGCGGGCAGGCGCCCAGCACGCGCGGCAGTGCGGTGAAGCGGTTGCTGGAGGCGAACAGGATGCGCAGGCGTTGGAAGCGTTGCAGGTCGTCGGGCAGCGCGTCGAGCTGGTTGCCCGAGACGTCGAGCAGCTCCAGTGTGTCGGCATGCTCGAACACCTCGGGCGGCAGTTGCGTCAAGCCCCGGCCGGTCAGCCGGATTTCGCGCGTGTCGAGGCTTTCGCCCACAGCCAGTCCCACTATCGTGCTATCAAAACAGGATTTCAACGCGCCGGCATGAAGCGCCAGATGCCATCGTCACCCCGCACGCGCTTCAGTTGTCCGGCATGCCACAGGCGGTGCAGGTGCGCCACCGCCTCGCCCAGCGCAAAGGTGGTCTGGTGCAGGTCGAGCGGGCGCTTGAACAGCACGGGCAGCACGTCGCAGGCGCTGACGGGTTGGTCGCGCGCCGCGTCCATCACCTCGGCCAGGCGGTCGCGGTGGTGGTCGTGCAACTGCTGGATGCGCGTGTGCAGGCCGGTGAAGGGCTTGCCGTGCGAAGGCAGCACCAGCGTGTCGGCCGGCAGCGGCAGAAAGCGGTCGATGGAATCGAGGAACAGCGTCAGCGCGTCGGCCTCGGGCTCCATCTCGTACACGCTGACGTTGGTCGAGATGCGCGGCAGCACCATGTCGCCGCTGATGAGGATGCCCGCCGCCTCGCAATACAGCGCCATGTGCTCCGGCGCGTGGCCGTAGCCGGCGATGCAGCGCCACGCCTGGCCGCCTATCGTCACGCTGCGGCCGTTCATCAGCCGCGCATAGCTGGGCGGCATGGCCGGCACCAGGCCGCGGTAATAGCTTTTGCGGTGGCGAATCTGGTCCAGGTCGCCCGCATCCGTCATGCCGTGGCTTTGAAAGTAGTCGGCCAGCCGGTCGCCGCCAAAGCTGTTGACCACCTGGCAGGCGTAGCGCGCGGCCTGGTAGTCGGTGGCGCTCATCCACAGCGGGGCGTTCCAGCGCTCGCACAGCCAGTGGGCCAGGCCCACGTGGTCGGGGTGCATGTGGGTGACGAGCACGCGCAGAATGGGCAGGCCGTCCAGCTCGGCGGCGAAGATGGCCTCCCAGTCGGCGCGCGACTGTGGGTGGTCGATGCAGGTGTCCACCACCGTCCAGCCGTCGCGGCCATCGATGCGGTCGCGCAGCAGCCACAGGTTGATGTGGTCCAGCGCAAACGGCAGCTGCATGCGCAGCCACTTCACGCCCGGCGCCAGCGTGATCGCGCCACCGCGCGGCGGCAGTTCATCGGCCAGCGGGTAGTGCAGGGCGCGTTCCAGTTCGGCGGCAATCGACATGGGCTTGTGCTTTGGCGGCGGTGCGGTAGGATGCTTGGCGATTGACGTAAACGTCAACCTTGCAGCCCATTCTATGAAGGAGCCGCGCGCCGTGCCTGTACGTGCGCGACAGCCATTGTTCGCCTCATGGCCACCACCTATTCCATCAGCGACCTGGCGCGCGAATTCGACCTGACGCCGCGCGCCATGCGCTTCTATGAAGACATGGGCCTGCTGGAGCCGGCGCGCTCCGGCCCGGGCGGTCGCCAGCGCGTGTACAGCAGCCGCGACCGCACGCGCCTGAAGCTGACCCTGCGCGCCAAGCGACTGGGCCTGTCGCTGCACGAGGCCAAGGCGCTGATCGATATGTACGACAGCCCGCGCGACACCGGTCCGCAGCTGCGCAAGTTCCTGGAAGTGCTGAGCCAGCACCGCGCCCAGCTGGAGGCGCAACTGGCCGAGCTGCAGGCCACGCTGAGCGAGATCAGCGAGCATGAGAAGGAAGCGCGCACCTTGCTGGCGCGCGTCAACCGCCCGGCGGCCAAAAAGTCAAAGTCCAATTGACGTTTACGTAAACGTCAATCACAATCCAGGGTTCAGCCATGAACAAGCCCGCCGACCCCCAGGCCCTGCACGCGCGCGTAGCCGACAGCTTTGCCCGCCAGGGGATGATGCAGCACTTGGGCGCGCAATTGCGCCGCGTCGAGCCCGGGTTGGTCGAGATCTGGCTGCCCTATTCCGACAAGGTGACGCAGCAGCAGGACGGTTTTCACGGCGGCGCCATGGGCGCGGTGGCCGACATCGCGGGCGGCTATGCGGGGCTGACGCTCGCGCCCGAGGGCATGGAAGTGGTCACCGCCGAATACAAGATCAACTTTCTGGGCAGCTACCAGGGCGGCGCGCTCCGTGCCATTGGCCGCGTGGTCAAGCCCGGCAAGCGCCTGATCGTCACCACCGCCGAGGTCACGCACGTGGACGATGATGGCAAGGAAGGGCCGTGCGCGCTGATGCAGCAGACCCTGGTGCCGGTACCCAAAACGTATTGAGAAAATGACCCCCCCTGAGTCGCTTTGCGCCTTCCCCCCCTTTGCTGCGCATGGGGGACAACGCCAGTGCCCGGCGCAGGTCCGTGCACGGCGTTCACTGGCATGGCCTGCTCCGCGGCCGCTTGACCGATCAAATATTTGACTTTTTATTAGGAGACAAGAACATGAGCAACCTGCCCGGCCTGAACTTCCAGCTTGGTGAAGACATCGACGCGCTGCGCGACGCCGTGCGTGACTTCGCGCAGGCCGAGATCGCCCCGCGCGCCGCCGAGGTCGACAAGAGCGACCAGTTCCCGATGGACCTGTGGCCCAAGATGGGCGAGCTGGGTGTGCTGGGCATCACCGTGCCCGAGGAATACGGCGGCAGCAACATGGGCTATCTGGCGCACATGATCGCCATGGAAGAAATCAGCCGCGCCAGCGCGTCGATTGGCCTGAGCTACGGCGCGCACAGCAACCTGTGCGTAAACCAGATCAAGCGCAACGGCAGCGACGCGCAAAAGGCCAAGTATTTGCCCAAGCTGGTCAGCGGTCAGCACGTGGGCGCCCTCGCCATGAGCGAGCCGGGCGCGGGCAGCGACGTCATCAGCATGAAGCTCAAGGCCGAAGACAAGGGCGGCTACTACCTGCTGAACGGCACCAAGATGTGGATCACCAACGGCCCCGATGCCGACACCATGGTGGTCTATGCCAAGACCGAGCCCGAACTGGGCGCGCGTGGCGTCACCGCCTTCATCGTTGAAAAAGGCATGAAGGGCTTTTCCACCGCGCAAAAGCTCGACAAGCTGGGCATGCGCGGCAGCCACACCGGTGAGATGGTGTTTGATAACGTGGAAGTGCCCGAGGCCAACATCCTCGGCGGCCTGAACCAGGGCGCCAAGGTGCTGATGAGCGGCCTGGACTACGAACGTGCGGTGCTGGCCGGCGGCCCCATCGGCATCATGCAGGCGGTGATGGACAACGTCATCCCCTACATCCACGACCGCAAGCAGTTCGGCCAGAGCATCGGCGAATTCCAGCTGGTGCAGGGCAAGGTGGCGGATATGTACACCGTGCTGCAGGCCGGCCGCGCCTTTCTCTACACCATCGGCAAGAACTTGGACGCGCTGGGCGCCGCCCACGTGCGCCAGGTGCGCAAGGACTGCGCCAGCGTCATCCTGTGGACGGCCGAAATGGCCACCAAGATGGCCGGCGACGGCATCCAGCTGTTCGGCGGCAACGGCTACATCAACGAATACCCGCTGGGGCGCCTGTGGCGCGATGCCAAGCTGTATGAGATTGGCGCCGGCACGTCGGAGATTCGCCGCATGCTGATCGGGCGGGAGTTGTTCGCCGAGACGATGTAAGCCGCCCTGTCATCGGCTGTCGATAAGATCGTTGCCATGCCTTTTTCATCGCTCCAACACCTCATCGACAACAACCGCGCCTGGGCCGAGCGGGTTGAGCGCGACCAGCCGGGTTTCTTTCAGCAGCTGTCGGCGCAGCAGTCGCCCAAATACCTGTGGATCGGCTGTTCGGACAGCCGCGTGCCGGCCAACCAGGTGATCGGCCTGGCGCCGGGCGAGGTGTTCGTGCACCGCAACGTGGCCAACGTGGTGGTGCACTCTGACCTGAACGCGCTGTCCGTGATCCAGTTCGCCGTCGATGTGCTGAAAGTGGAGCACATCATGGTGGTGGGCCATTACGGCTGCGGCGGTGTGCTGGCCGCGCTGCACGACAAGCGCGTGGGCCTGGCCGACAACTGGTTGCGCCACGTGCACGACGTGAAGATGCGTCACCGCGGCCGCCTGATGCACCTGTGCGGCACCGCGCAGGAAGACACGCTGTGCGAGATGAACGTGATTGAGCAGGTCGGCAACGTGGCGCAGTCCAACGTGGTGCAGGACGCCTGGAAGCGCGGCCAGCCGCTGGCCGTGCACGGCTGGTGCTACGGGTTGAAGGATGGCTTGGTGAAGAACCTGGGCGTGACCATGAAGAACCCCGACGAGGTGGTGGAGGTGTTCCGCACCGCCATCAAGCGCTACCCCCGCTCGCCCGATGCCAAGCCGGGTTCGAGCGACCTGCCTCTGTAGCATGCTGCCGCAGCCCCTCGATTCACCGCTGGCGCGCGAGATCGCGCAAGCCATGATCGACGGGTTCAACCGCCATTACCGGCTGTTCCGCACCGAAAGCGCGCGCGCCAAGCACCGCTTTGAAACCTGCGACTGGCACGGCCAGCAGCGCGCCCAGCGTGAGCGCATCGAGTTCTACGACCTGCGCGTGCGCGAATGCCAGAGGCGCCTGGAGCGCGAGTTCAAGGCCGGCGAACAGCCGATGGAAACATGGCAGCAGGTCAAGCTGCACTACATCGGCATGCTGGTGGCGCACAAGCAGCCCGAATTGGCCGAGACCTTCTTCAACTCGGTCAGCACGCGCATCCTGCACCGCAGCTATTTTCACAACGATTTCATCTTCGTTCGCCCGGCCATCAGCACGGAGTACCTGGAGACCGACGACCCCAGGGCCAAGACCACGTACCTGGCGTTCTATCCGCGCCCCGGCAAGCTCGAAGACACCGTGCGCGCCGTGCTGGAGTCGTTCGACCTGCATTGCGCCTTCGAAGACATCGCGCGCGATGCGCGCCGCGTGGCCGCGGCCATGTTGGCCGAATGGGGTGCCGACAAGCCGCGCCCCAACTTTCAGGTGCAGGTGCTGTCCAGCCTGTTCTACCGCAACAAGGGTGCGTATCTGGTCGGCAAAGTCATCAACGGCTTCCGCGAACTGCCCTTCGCCCTGCCGCTGCTGCACCGCACGCCCGGTACGGTGTATGTCGACGCGGCGCTGTTCGGCGAAGAAGACATGCTGATTTTGTTCAGCTTCTCGCGCGCCTACTTCATGGTCGACATGGAAATTCCGTCGGCCTATGTGCAGTTTCTGCGCAGCCTCATGCCGCGCAAGCCGCGCGCCGAAATTTACAACGCGCTGGGCCTGGCAAAGCAGGGCAAGAACCTGTTCTACCGCGACTTTCTCTGGCACCTGCGACACAGCACCGACAAGTTCCGCATCGCGCCCGGCATCAAGGGCATGGTGATGCTGGTGTTTGACCTGCCGAGCTTTCCCTACGTGTTCAAGGTCATCAAGGACTGGTACCAGGCGCCCAAGGACACCACGCGCGAGCAGATTCGCGGCAAGTACCAGCTCGTCAAACAGCACGACCGCGTGGGCCGCATGGCGGACACGATGGAGTTCTCGCTCATCGCCTTTCCGCGCGACCGCTTCGAGGACGAGCTGATCGCCGAGATTGAGAAGTTCGCGCCCAGCCAGCTCGAGATTTCAGACCGCGACGGTGATGGCCAGATCGAGGTCATCATCAGCCACGCCTACATCGAGCGGCGCATGATCCCGCTCAACCTGTATTTGCAGGAAGCCTTTGACGCCGGCCCCGACGACGCCGCAGCCAGCGCGCAACTGGAGCACGCCGTCATCGAATACGGCAACGCCATCAAGGACCTGGTGGCCGCCAACATTTTCCCCGGCGACATGCTGTGGAAGAACTTCGGCGTCACGCGCCACGGCAAGGTGGTGTTCTACGACTACGACGAGATCGAGTACCTCACCGACTGCAACTTCCGCCGCGTGCCCCCGCCGCGCAACGAAGAAGACGAGATGAGCGGCGAGATCTGGTACCACGTCGCCAAGGGTGATGTGTTCCCCGAAACCTTCGGCCCCTTCCTGCTCGGCAACTCGCGCGTGCGCGAAGCCTTCATGCGCCACCACGCTGATCTGCTGGAGCCGGAGTTCTGGCAGCAGAACAAGGCGCGGATCAAGAGCGGGGAGGTGATTGATTTCTTTCCGTATGGGGTGCACCGGCGGTTCGAGGTCAATG
Organism: Ottowia sp. SB7-C50; assembly: GCF_033110285.1. Taxonomy (NCBI): domain Bacteria; kingdom Pseudomonadati; phylum Pseudomonadota; class Betaproteobacteria; order Burkholderiales; family Comamonadaceae; genus Ottowia; species Ottowia sp. SB7-C50. The sequence goes on along the minus strand of NZ_CP136995.1, from coordinate 3,554,974 downwards.
GTGGGATCAGGGGTGCGTCCGAACTGGCCGATCCGGCGGCGGCGTTTGGCGAAACGCCAGCGCACCAGCCGGACACATCGTCGCCGGCCACGGTTGCGGAACCTTCGGAATGATTGAGCATCAATTATGATGTAATTTGGCATCAATATTGAGGATATTCCATGCGAACGACTGTCACCATCGACGATGCGCTGTATGAAAAGGCACTTGAAGTGGCCGATCCGACCATGGACAAGGCCGATCTGTTTCGAGAGGCGGTCAAGACCTTCGTCCGCGTCCAGGCTGCCAAGCGCCTCGCCACGCTGGGCGCGGCCGCGCCCAAGATGACCGACGTGTCGCGCCGCCGCCCGGGCGATGCTGCCGCATGAGCGCCGTGCTGGTGGACACCTCCGTGTGGGTCGATCACTTCCGCCACGGCAATGACGCCTTGACGGCGCTGCTGACGACCGATCAGGTGCTGACGCATCCCCTCGTGGTGGGCGAAATCGCCTGCGGCTCGCCGCCCGCGCGCAGCCAGACCCTGTCCGATCTCGCTTGCCTGCGTCCTGCCCAACAAGCCAGCGTTGGCGAGGCCCTGCAGTTCATCGAGCGCGAGCGCCTGTTCGGCCTGGGTTGCGGGTTGGTCGACATCCTGCTGCTGGCCTCGACGCTGATGACGCCAGATGCGCAGTTGTGGACGCTGGACAAGCGCCTTGCGACTCTAGCCGACGGCTTTAGCGTACTTCATCAGCCGCAGGTGCACTGATTTCTCATTTGGCGAAATGACCGATCCAGCCCTTGCTTTTGATCGTTCTTCTATTACGGACGCCGAGTCAGTGATGACGGCGGCGGTTCCGGACTCCGAGGTGCGGCAGGAGGTGCTTCGCTGCCTCCTCAGGACGATTGATCGCGTGGAAGCTCTAGCGCCAGGTGCTTGGTCGGTCACGATGCGCGAAGGCGGGTTTCGGTTGAATGTGGGGCAAGTTGAAGCCTTGACATGTGACACCGCTGTGATGTGGCCCTTCCGAACGTCAGATCATCGGTCTGTCATGTGGCCCTTTCCACCATCAAACAATCGGTCTTTTTCGCCAGAGACAGAAGTTGAAGATGTTGACGTGAATGTGGACGAGCAAGACGAACAGGGAGCCATTGCGTATTGGGTCAGGGTTTTGACACAGGGCGATCTGCCAGCAGCCGTGCTAGAGGCAACACAGGCAGACGACGCGGGCATATACGCGGTGCCTGCCAGCTACAAGAGCGTTCCACTGCCCCAGCATGCCGTGGAAATCGATGTCAGCTCAACGGCCAGATTCAGGCGGTGGTTTGACACGATCTCGGAGGCGCAAGGACGCTATATCTCGCTTGCAGTGCAGACGCCCACGGGGAAAATCCGGACAACTACACCCTTCAAGCGGACACATTCACCCGGACTGGTGGAGTACGCAAGGGCATTTTGTGCGACGCCCCAAGTTGAACCGTCACCCCCTGATGATGAAACTGCGCAGCAGACCAACGATCACGGCCAAGTCGATTATTTCGAAGGCCGCCCGACCTTGGTCCAATCAACCCGATATGAGCGTGACGCCAGCGCTCGGCGCGCATGTTTGGCCCACCATGGCTGCGCTTGCGTCGCCTGTGGTTTCGACTTCGGAAAGGCGTACGGACCTGTCGCTGAGCGCTACATCCAAGTTCACCACCTTACGCCGTTGGCCTCGATGGAGCCAAATTCGGTGACCAATGCCATATCCGACCTTCGGCCGTTATGTGCGAATTGCCATGCGGTGGCGCACTTCAAGAGTCCCCCATATTCCGTAGACGAAATCAAAGCCTTTCTTAATCAGGAGCCTAAGCATGAGTGACCCCATCGTCATCGTTTCCGCCGCCCGCACCCCCATGGGCAGTTTCCAGGGCGACTTCACGCCGCTGGCCGCCCACGATCTTGGGGGCGCTGCTATCAAAGCCGCAGTGGAGCGCGCCGGAATCAAGCCTGAACTGGTCACCGAAGTCATCTTCGGCAACTGCCTGATGGCCGGCCAGGGGCAGGCGCCGGCGCGGCAGGCGGCGTTCAAGGGCGGGCTGCCCAAGAGCGCGGGCGCCGTCACGCTCAGCAAGATGTGCGGCTCGGGCATGCGCGCGGCGATGTTCGCGCACGACATGCTGGTGGCGGGCACACACGACGTGCTGGTCGCTGGCGGCATGGAGAGCATGACCAACGCACCCTATCTGCTGCAGAAAGGCCGCGGCGGCTACCGCATGGGCCACGACAAGGTGTACGACCACATGATGCTCGACGGCCTGGAAGACGCCTACGAAGCTGGCCGCAGCATGGGCACCTTTGGCGAGGACTGCGCCGCCAAGTACAACTTCACCCGCGACGCACAAGATAAATTCGCCATGGCCAGCGTGCAGCGCGCGCAGGCTGCTATCAAAAGCGGTGCCTTCAAGGACGAGATCGCCCCCGTGACGGTGAAGGACCGCAAGGGCGAGCGCGTGGTGGACACCGACGAAGGGCCGGGCAAGATCAACGTGGACAAGATCCCCACGCTCAAACCCGCGTTCAAGAAAGACGGCACCGTCACGGCGGCCGCCAGCTCCAGCATCAACGACGGCGCCGCCGCCATGGTGCTGATGCGCGAGAGCACGGCCAAGAAGCTGGGCGTCAAGCCGCTGGCGCGCATCGTCAGCCACGCCACGCACGCGCAGGAACCGGAGTGGTTCAGCACCGCCCCCCATCGGCGCCACCGAGAAGGCGCTGGAAAAGGCCGGCTGGAAGGTCGATGACGTCGATCTGTGGGAAATCAACGAAGCCTTCGCCGTGGTGCCGATGGCGCTGATGCACGACCTGAAGGTGCCGCACGACAAGGTCAACGTCAACGGCGGCGCCTGCGCGCTGGGGCACCCGATCGGCGCCAGCGGCGCGCGCATCATGGTCACGCTGATTCACGCCCTGAAGGCGCGCGGCAAGAAGAAGGGCCTGGCCACGCTGTGCATCGGCGGTGGCGAAGCGACCGCGGTGGCGCTGGAGTTGATATGAATTTGATAGCTGCTTGCGCTTGATGGAAAAGCGCTGGCGGGCTTTTATTCATGATTTCTGAAATGGCGCCGACATGATCGACTCCGCTGACGCCCTGCGCCGCCTGTACCCGCAGGCGTCGGCGCGCTCGCTCGCCAAGCAACTCGACCGGCTGGACGACACCATGCGCCGCTTCGTCGCGCACGCGCCCCTGTGCGTCATCGCCAGCGCGGGTGCGGCGGGCGAAGGGCTGGATTCGTCGCCCCGCGGCGGCCGGCCCGGCTTTGTGCAGGTGGCCGATGAACGCACGCTGCTGATCCCCGACGTGACCGGCAACAACCGGCTCGACACACTGGAGAACCTGCTCGTCGATCCGCGCATTGGCCTGCTGTTTCTGATCCCCGGCGTGAACGAAGTGCTGCGCGCCAACGGCACGGCACGTCTGCGCGACGAGCCCGAATTTACGCAACGCTTTGCCCACCCCGACGTGCCCAAGCTGCCACGCCTGGTGATCGAAGTCGCCGTGCGCGAGGCGTACCTGCACTGCCCCAAGGCGCTGCTGCGCTCGCAAATGTGGTCGTCCGACGCGCGCGTGGCGCCGGGCAGCTTTCCGTCGATGAACGCCATGCTGCTGGCGCAACTGGGGCCACAGGTGGTGACCGAAACCGACGCGCAGGCGCTGGACCGCTACCGCACGCAGCTGGCCGACGAAGGGCTGGCCCATCTGGTGAAGGGATAGGCACGACATGGCCACGGTTCTGATCATTGGCGCCTCGCGCGGCATCGGCTGGGAGCTGGCGCGGCAATACGTCGCCGCTGGCGACCGCGTGATCGCCACCGCGCGCGACGATGCCGCGCTCGAACGCCTGCGCAAACTGGGCGCACAGGCGCTGCGGGTCGACGTGGCCGACGCGGCCAGCATCAGCGGCCTGGCCTGGCAACTGGATGGCGAGAAGATCGACATCGCCCTGTACGTGGCCGGCGTCACCAGCCATGGCGACGCCACGCAGCCGCCCACGCGCGAGGCGTTCGATGCCGTGATGCACGCCAACGTGCTGGGCGCGATGCAGGTGATTCCGCAGGTGGCGCCGTCGCTGGCGCCGGGCGGGCGCATCGGGTTCATGTCCAGCATCATGGGCCGCATCGACGGCGTGGAAGGCAGTCGCGCCTGGGTGTACCGCGTGAGCAAGGCGGCGCTGAACATGGCGGTGGTGTCGGCGCAGGGCGCCTGGCCCGACGCCATCCTGGTATGCCTGCACCCCGGCTGGGTGCAGACCGACATGGGCGGCGCCAGCGCGCCGGTCACGCTCGAAGACAGCGCCACCGGCCTGCGCCGCGTGATGGCCGGCCTGACGGCGCGCGACCGGGGCGCTTTCCTGCAATACGATGGAACGCGGTTGCCGACTTGGTGACGCGGCCGGCGGGATGTCCGCCGCATCAAAGACCTGATTTCAAACAGAACAACGAGAGGAGATACCCATGAAACCCGTTTTCCCTGTCTTGCTGGGCGGCGCGTTGGCGCTGCTGCTGGGCGGTTGCGCGCAGACCGGCGGCGCAGCGGCGTCCGCGCCGGCTGCCGCGACGGCCACCGCCCGCGCGCCCGATGCGGCGCTGCTGTCGGCCGCCACGGCCGAACAGCCGGCGGTCGTCAAGACGCTGGAGCGCCTGGTCAACATCGAGACCGGCACCGGCAACGCCGAAGGCATGACCGCCATGGCCGATCTGCTGGAGCGTGAACTGCGCGCGCTGGGCGCCACCGTCTCGCGCCACCAGCCCGATGCGGGCGTGGTCGGCCCCAACATCGTGGGCCGCATCGCCGGCAAGGGCGCGGCCAAGTTGCTGCTGATGGCGCACATGGACACCGTGTACGTCAAGGGCACGCTGGCCAAGGCGCCGTTCCGCGTCGAGGGCAACCGCGCCTACGGCCCCGGCATCGCCGACGACAAGAGCGGCATCGCCGTCATCCTGCATTCGCTCAAGCTGCTGAAGGACCGCGGCTTCGCCGACTGGGGCGAGGTGGTGGTGATGTTCAACACCGACGAAGAGCGCGGCTCGTTCGGTTCGCGCGCGCTCATTCAGCAGCTGGCGGCGCAGGCCGACGCGGTGCTGTCGTTCGAGCCCACGCTGGCGGGCAAGGAGGCGCTGCCGCTGGGCACCGCCGGCATCGTGTACTACAAGGTGGCGGTCAAGGGCGCGGCGGCCCATGCGGGCGCCAACCCCGAGCTGGGCACCAACGCGTTGGTCGAGGCGTCCGACATCGTGCTGCGCACCATGGACCTGGACGACAAGTCGCGCGACCTGCGCTTCAACTGGACGGTGGCCAAGGCCGGCGCCGTGCCCAACATCATTCCCGATCAGGCCAGCCTGGAAGCCAATATCCGCTACGCGCGCCCCGAGGATCTTGACAAGTTGCTGGCCACGCTGGAGCAGCGCATCCAGGGCCGCAAGAAGCTTGAAAAGTCGCAGATCACCATCACGCCAGACCGCGGGCGGCCCGCCTTCAACGCCACGGCGGGTGGTCGGCGCATGGCCGATCAGGCGGTGGCGATTTATCGTGAAGCCGGTGCGCCACTGGCCGTCATCGACCGCATCGGGGGTGGCACCGACGCCGCCTACGCGGCGCTGTCGGGCAAGCCTGTCATCGAGTCGCTGGGCCTGCCGGGCTTTGGCTATCACAGCGACCAGGCCGAGTACGTGCTGATCGACGCCATCCCGCGCCGGCTGTATCTGACCGCGCGCCTCATTACGGGCCTTGCCCAGGAAAAGTGACATGCTGCTGACCCAAGACCAGGAAATGATCCGCGACGCCGTGCGCGCCTTCGCGCAGGAGCAACTGTGGCCGCACGCAGCCGAGTGGGACCGGCAGCACACCTTCCCGAAGGCAGCGCACAAGGGCCTGGCCGAGCTGGGCGCGTACGGCATCTGCGTGCCCGAACAGTACGGTGGCGCCGGGCTCGACTACGTCACTCTGGCGCTGGTGCTGGAAGAAATCGCCGCCGGCGACGGCGGCACCAGCACGGCGATTTCCGTCACCAACTGTCCGTACAACGCGATCCTGATGCGCTACGGCAACGAGGCGCAAAAGCAGCAGTGGCTGGTGCCCGCCGCGCGCGGCGACATCCTGGGCGCCTTCGCGCTGACCGAGCCGCACGTGGGCAGCGATGCCTCGGCCATCCGCACCACCGCCACGCGCGAGGGCGATGCCTACGTGCTGAACGGCACCAAGCAGTTCATCACCAGTGGCAAGAATGGGCAGGCGGCGGTGGTCATCGCCGTTACCGACAAGGCCGCGGGAAAGAAGGGTTTGAGCGCCTTCATGGTCGGCACCGACAACCCCGGCTGGAAGGTCGCCAGCGTGGAGAAAAAACTCGGCCAACACTCCAACGACACGGCGCAGATCCTGCTGGAGAACTGCCGCATCCCGGCTGAAAACCGCATCGGCGAAGAAGGCGAGGGCTACAAGATTGCGCTCTCCGCGCTGGAAGGCGGCCGCATCGGCATCGCTTCGCAAAGCGTGGGCATGGCACGCAGCGCGCTGGACGTGGCGATTGCCTATGCCAAGGAGCGTGAAGCCTTCGGCACCGCCATCTTCAATCACCAGGCCGTGGCTTTCCGTCTGGCCGAATGCGCTACAAAACTGGAAGCGGCGCGGCAACTGATCTGGCACGCCGCCAGCCTGCGCGACGCCGGCCGGCCGTGTCTGAAGGAAGCCGCCATGGCCAAGCTGTTTGCCAGCGAAGTGGCGGAAGCCGTGTGCTCGGTCGCCATCCAGACGCTGGGCGGCTACGGCGTGACGGAGGACTTTCCCGTCGAGCGCATCTACCGCGACGTGCGCGTGTGCCAGATCTACGAGGGCACCAGCGACGTGCAGAAGATCATCATCACGCGGGCGCTGTGACCTCAACCCGGCGACTGGCGCGCGGGGACGATGCCTGCCCTTGCGGCGGCACGCCGACCGGCACGCCGTTCGAGCGCTGTTGTGGCCGCTGGCTGGCCGATGTCGCCGGTGCGCCCGCGCCCGACGCCGAAGCCGTCATGCGGTCGCGCTACAGCGCCTTCGTGCGGCAGGATGCGGACTATCTGCGGAGCACCTGGCATGTCTCGACGCGGCCGCACACGCTCGACTTCGAACCTGGCACCCAATGGCTGGGCCTGCAGGTGCGTGCGCATCGCGTGATCGATACCACGCATGCCGAGGTCGAATTCGTTGCCCGGTCGCGGCTGCACGGGCGTGCCACGCGACTGCATGAACGCAGCCGGTTCGTGCGCGAAGCCGACGCCGATGGCGCGCTGCGCTGGTTCTATGTGGATGGCGATGTCGATCCGGCCAACCCGGTGAAGGTGTAGTGCCCGCAGCTTTGCCCGGCGTGACGATCATCTACCGTCTCTGCCGTGGCCTGATGGCCCGCGCCGCCATCGCCTGGCGGATTGGTGCTACAACCGTGACCGAGCCCATGGGTCGACCTTTGGGTACGTCCTACCCGGGGGTGCAGACAGGTCGCGAAAGCGCGGCAGGAGACAGACCAAAATGATTGAAGGCGTGCTGGCCGGTGTGCGCGTGCTCGAACTGGGCCAGGTGCTGGCCGGGCCGTTCGCGGGGGCCATCCTGGCGGACCTGGGCGCGGACGTGGTAAAGGTGGAGCGCCTCGACGGTGGCGACGACGCGCGCCGCATGGGTGCTGCATTTCGCCACGGGGACGCGCTGAATTTCCAGGTGTTCAATCGCGGCAAGCAATCGGTGGCGCTCGATCTCAAGAGCGTGGAGGGTCAGGCCGCATTCGAACGGCTGGCTGCCGAGGCCGACATCTTCATCCACAACCTGCGGCCCGGCGTGCCGCAGGCGCTGGGCATCGACGGGCCGGCGCTCACCGCGCGCCATCCGCGCCTGATCTATTGCGGCATATCGGCCTTTGGGCACACCGGGCCCATGGCCCTGCGGCCGGGCTACGAGCCGCTGATCCAGGCGTTCAGCGGACTGTCGAGCACCAACGGCGGGCCGGACGATCCGCCATTGCGCGCCGGGGCGTCATTGTGCGATCAGGGCACGGGGATGTGGGCGGTGATCGGCGCGCTGGCCTTGCTGCAGCGGCGCCACCGCACCGGGCGCGGCGGCATCGTCGACAGCTCGCTGCTGGAAACGGCGCTGACCTGGAACGGCCAGAAGGCCGACGCCTTCGTCAACGAAGGCCAATTGCCCGCGCGGCATCGCTCCGGCCACCCCGGTTTCGTGCCTTACGAGGCGTTCGACACGGCCGACGCGCCGCTGCTGATCTGCTGCGGCAATGATCGCCTGTTTGCCAAGCTGGCCGCCGAACTGGGCCGAAGCGACTGGTCGGACGAACCGCGTTTTGCCACCAACCGCGCGCGTCTGATGCACAAGGCCGCGTTGTTCGAGCAGCTGGTGCCCTTGCTCGCCGCGCGCCCGCGGTCCGAATGGATCGCCCGCTTTGAAGCCGCCGGCGTACCGTGCGCGCCCATCCACACCGTGCCTGAAGCGCTGGCGCATCCGCAGGTGCGGGCATTGGGCATGCTGGCCGCGGTGCCGGGTGAGGACTTCCACTTGACCGCACTGCCGCTCACCATTGATGGGCATCGCCCGCCGCTGCGTGCCGGCGCACCCCGTCTGGGTGAGCACAACACCGCGCATGGCATCGCGCCTGTCGCCCCCATCATTCCCGCCACACCACAGGAGACCGCCCCATGAAACGACGCACCTCGCTCATCGCCGCCGTGCTGCTGGCCTGCGGCACGCTGGCCGCGTTGCCCGCGAGCGCACAGGACTATCCGTCCAAGCCGATCACGTTGGTCGTGCCCTTCGGCCCCGGCAGCGGCACCGACCAGCTGGCGCGCGTGATCGGCCAGGCCCTGAGCGAGCAGGCCAAGGTGCCGGTGGTGGTCGACAACAAGGCCGGCGCCAGCGGCTTCATGGCGGCGCAGTACGTGGCCAAGGCCGCGCCCGACGGCTACACGCTGCTGGTCACCACCAACACCACGCACGCGGCCAATGAACACCTGTTCAAGAAACTGCCGTACGACCCGGTGAAGGACTTCACGCCGGTGGCCTTGCTGTCCAAGGGGCACATGCTGCTGGTGGTGCGACCCGATGCGCCGTATCGCACCGTGGGCGATCTGGTGGCGGCGGCGAAGAAGTCGCCCGGCAAACTCAACTTCGGCAGCGGCTCGTCGTCCAGCCGCGTGGCCAGCGAAATGCTCAAACAGTTGACCAACACCGACATGGTCAACGTGCCGTACAAGAGCAACCCGCTCGGCCTGACGGATTTGATCGGTGGCCAGGTCGACTTCATGATCGCCGACACGCCCACCACCATGCCGCAGGTCGAAGGGGGGCAAGTTGCGCGCGCTGGCCGTCAGCGGCAGCAAGCGGCTGCCCAGCGCGCCCAGCCTGCCCACCATGGCGGAGGCCGGCGTGAAGGACTACGACATGTCGTTCTGGACGGCCGTGTACCTGCCGCCGGGCGCGTCGCCTGCCTTGGCCAAGCGCTTGAACGAGATGCTGTCCAAGGCCGTGGCGACCGATGGCTTCAAGAGTTTCAACAGCAAGACCAGCGGCGAGATCGCCTTCAGCTCACCCGATGAACTGGCGCGCTTTCAGGCTGCCGAGTCAAGAAAATGGGGGCAAGTCATCCGTGCGGCCCATATTCAGCCGGAATGATGCTGAAAGTGAATGGTTGTTGCCGCATGCCAGTGCGTCGGTTCACAATCAGCGAGTCTCCCCAACAACATGCTGATGCCCTGATTGCTTCGGCAGCGCTTTTTTTTGTTTCATGAGAGCCGCGCAGCATGTTCGAGGCCATCCTGTTCGATTGCGACGGCGTGTTGGTTGACAGCGAGCCCATCACGCACGGCGTGCTGCGCGACATGCTGGCCGAAAGCGGATGGGACATGCCCATCGCCGAGTGCATGCGCCACTTCATCGGGCGCACCGTGCGCAGCCAGTCGGCGTTGATCGAAGCGCGCACCGGCCAGCCGTTGACCGATGCATGGATGGCCGCGTTTTACGCGCGGCGCGACGCGCAACTGCGCGCCCGCCTGCAGCCCATCAGCGGCGCCATCGAGGCCGTGCGCGCCGCGCATGGCGTCACCCGGGGGCGCATTGCCTGCGCCTCGGGCGCTGATCGGGGCAAGCTCATCCTGCAGCTGGGGCAGACCGGCCTGGCCGAGTGGTTTGGTCCGCACGTGTTCAGCGGGCATGAGCTGCCGCGCAGCAAGCCTTACCCCGACGTTTACCTGGCGGCCGCCGCGTCGCTGTCGGTGTTGCCTGCGCGCAGCCTGGTGATCGAAGACACCCCCACAGGCGTCGCCGCAGGCAAGGGCGCCGGCGCCACCGTGTGGGCTTATTGCCCCGCCGCGCATCTGGCCGACGATTTGCGTGCTGCCGGGGCCGACCTGCTGTTCCCATCGATGGCCGAGCTGCCCGCGCGCTGGCGGCAGGTCGGCCTGGGCGCCGCGTGATGGGTCCATGCGACGGCGCTAAGATGCCGCGCATGGTCGATACCCCCACGCCCGCGCACTTGCGCGCCACGCCCGCCGTCGACGCGGACCACCCGGCGGTGCAGCGGTTCGCGCGCGACCATGCCGTGGGCGACAGTGAACGCGCGCGCGCCGTGGCACTGGCACACGCCGTGCGCGACAGCTTCCGCTACGACCCGTACCGCATCGATCTGTCGCTGGCCGGCATGCGCGCCAGCACGGTGCTGGCCAACGGCTACGGCTGGTGCGTGCCCAAGGCCACGCTGCTGGCCGCCGTGGCGCGCGCCGCCGGCATCCCGGCGCGGCTGGGTTTTGCAGACGTGCGCAACCACCTCAGCACCGAGCGCATGCGCGAGACGATGAAGACCGACCTGTTCATCTGGCACGGCTACACCGAACTGTGGATCGACGGCGCCTGGCGCAAGGCCACGCCCGCGTTCAACCTTGAGCTGTGTGAAAAGTTCGGCCTGCATCCGCTCGACTTCGATGGCGTGAACGATTCCATCTATCACCCCTTCGACAAGGTCGGCAACCGGCACATGGAATACGTCAACGAACGCGGCACCTTCGACGACCTGCCGCTGGATCGCCTGGTGGCCGACTTCCACCTCACCTATCCCGGCTGGGTGCCGGGCAATGAACTCCACAGTCGGCTGGAGCAGGGTGACTTTCTGGCCGACGTCGAAAGCGAAACCGCCGCGCCCCCAGGTTGAGAGCGCGGCGGTTCGCGTTGTACGGCGTTACCGCCGCGGGGCGCTCAACGCCCCTTTGACTCAGCAGGCCCGTGGCCTGCCCGGTGCGCCATCAGGCACGGCGTTGGCGTCGTGCGGCGCCGCCGAACATCAACAGCGCCAGCGCCAGCAAGGCCCAGACGTCCAGGGTGGGAACCGGAGCCGGAGCTGGCGGGCTGCCCACCGTCGTGGCGTCCGCGTTGTTGGCCAGCATGGACGGCAGTTCGTTGTCGCCGGTGATGTTCGACCGGATGTTGACCGACCCGGCTGGCATGCTGAACGCCACCGTGTAGGTCACTGGCGAGCCCACCGCGAAGCTGGCGACCGCCGGCCACGTCACCAGACCCGTGGCCGGGTCATAGATTCCCCCCGTTGCTGGGGGTGACGCCCGTCAGGCCCGGTGCCAGTTGCAACGTCGGCACGGCATTCACCGCAGCGGCCTGGCCCACGTTGTCAAACGTCACCGACACCGTGACCGACGTGCCCGGCGGGATGCTGCTGGCGTTCGCAATCGGTGCGATCTTCGACGTCAAGTCCGGCAGCGGCGGCAACACCTGGAAGTTGGCCTGGCTGCTGCCGTCGCCGGTGCCGCGCACGCTGGCGCTGGAGCGCAGCGACGCCGTGTTGGGCGCCGACACGCCACCCGTGGGCGAAGCGATGGCCGTGTAGGTCAGGCGCAAACCCGAGTTGGCCGGCAGGTCCAGCGTGCCGGTGATGCCCGCGGCGTTCGACGTGAACGTGGGGCAGGTCGCTGCGCCCACGGCGCCGCTCAGCTGGCCATCGGCCGCCGTCAGGGGTCGGCAGGCCAGGTTGGCATAGCCGGCCGGGTTGGCGGCCTGCAGCGCCGCGTCCATCGCATCGCTGAAGCTCAAGCCCGTGGCTGCCGTGGCGTTCGGGTTGATCAAGTCCACCGTGTACGTGACCGTGGCGCCCGGCAGCGGCTGCTTGGGCGATACGTCCTTGTTCACCACCAGCGTCGGGCTTTTTGAAGTGTTCAAAAAAGCATTCGCCGAGACGGGTGCAAACTGGGCGTTCGCACTGGCGTCTGGGCGCGCCACGGCGATGTTGTATGTGAATGTCTGCGTGCCCGGGTACTGGGCGGTCACGGTAAACGTCAGGCTGGCGCCGGCCGGCAGCGTGTTGCTGCCGGGGGTGCCCCAGCTGAAGTCGAAGTCCGGCCGTCGCGTGGACCAGGAATTGTTGGGGTTGTCTGCCACCGTAGTGGGTGCCGTGGTGGCCCCGTTGCTGGTGTAGCGCGTGCCCTGCAGCGGCGTGAACGTGGGGCACTTGGCATTCAGCGTCGGCGAGCCGCAGCTGATGGTGGCCGTCACCCCCTGGTCAATGCCGCCGTATTCGAACGTGTCGATCAAGCGCGGCACATCGATGTTGGCGCCCGACGTGTTGGTGAGCACGAGCGTGTACGTCACCTTGCCGTTGGCCGGTATGGTCGTCACGTCCGCAGTCTTGGTCAAAGAAGCAGACGCCCCGCACACCGGCAGGTTGACCATGTCAAACGGCACATTCACCGTGTTGTTGGCCTTCGTGCTGTCGTAACCCAGCGGCGTGGGCGTGCCGTTCACAGTCATCTGGTTATTGGGGTAAGACAGCCGATCACTGGGCACACAAGTGACCTGGCCCGTCAGCGGCGGCACCCGATAGGAGTAGATAAAGGTCAGCTTGCCGCCGGCCGGCCACTGGGGTTGCCCGTTTTTCCAGTCTTCGGCTTGCAAGTTCCAATAATTACTGCCGGGGAAGTAGCCTGTTACCGTGTCGGGGCAAGTGGCGCCTCCGGTGGCCACACAGCGCAGGCCACTGCTGGCCGCCGCTTGGCCCGGGGATTGAATGCGGAGCGGCAGGCTGGCCGGATCACCGGGCTTGGCGGTCATCATGCCCGGGTCGGACGTCGTTGGCCAGGCATAGGCGTCCGCCCGGTCCGGGCTCCATGGGGCGCTGCTATACGTCCATCCACTGCGTGTCACCGTGTTGTAATAAGACAAATTGTCCTGGATGTTGTATTGAGTCAGCGGCACGCTGCCGGGCAGCAGGGTGACGACGGACTTGAAGTAGACCCAGTCACCCGGGTTCAGGGCGGCCACACCGACGGTGGCGTCGGCGTTCTTGAACGGGCCGGACTTCTGCGCTTCCAGGTCGTAATTGGCGCTGCACGGCACACCCACGTTGGCTACCGGCTGCAACTGGTAGGCGTTGTTGCCCTTGGTCTGCTGGCCCGTCTGGTAATTAGAGGCGGGCCAGGTCAGGTTATAGTTGGTGTCCTTGTACGTGCCGGGCGGCACGATGTCGGCCTGCGCGAAGAGGAACTGCGCCTTGCACACGGTGGTGATGTCGGCGCCCGTGGTGCCGGTGAAGTTGACCGCCAGGGTACTGTTGGCCGGCATGCTGGGCGCCAGGCCGGTCAGGGTGGTCTTGTCCGCGCTCAGCACCCAGCTGGTGGGGCACACCGCACCGCCGCTGGGGGTGCAACTGGCCGGCGCGGCATCGAGGCTGATGCCGGTGGTGGGCCAGGTCACGTGGAACACCAGTGGCACATTGGCCGCGGGATCCGGCGAACCGGCGCCATTGGCATACGACGCGGTCAGCGCGAACGGTGCGTTGGGGTTGTAGGTCGCTGTGCCCGAATTGACGATGCTTTGCACCAGCAGATCGCCGCTCTTGCACACCGCAGCCGCCGGCTGGGTGGTTTGGGTGACCTGGTTGTCTGCACTGGTGCCGGTGTTTTCCGGTGGGCTAGTGTAATAGGTGTTGTTCGCAACAACGTAAGAGCCGATGTAGCCCATCAAATCCACCTGGCGCGTGTCGCTGGCCTTGCCGCCCTGCGTGGGGTCGGTACACAACGGCGCACCCACCACCAGCGACACTTGCAGCGTCAGCGTGCTTCCGGCGGGCATGTTGACGTAGCTGATGCTCGGGTAGTCAGTGCGCACGCTGGCGTTGGCGCACGATGCCCCGGTGCCGCTGATGCAGGTGACGCTGGGGTTGGGCGTGGGCGGATTCACCGGGTTGGAGAAGGGCTGCTGACCGCTGGGCGGCGCCGTGGCCGTGCCCTGGGCGAATTGGGTGTTGAAGCTCGCCGTCAGATGCTCCGCCATGGTGGAGTTGTTGCGCATCGTCACCGTGTAGGTGTACAGGCTGTCGGGCGTGCCGGCGATGGGTGTGATGACCGGGTTGCCGATGGTCAAGCCATAGTCGATGCGCGGGTTGTTGACCGCGTAGTTGGCGGTGGAAATGTTGGTGCCGGCGGCCACCTCGGTATCGCCAGCGCCCACGGTGATGGTGGCGGTGGACACCACTTTCTCCACCAGCGGCAGGGGCGGACAGCCGCCGCCGTTGCCCGGGGAACCGAGGCAGTCGGTTTGCGTGACGATGGGCGCCGGAATGCTCAGCACCAGTTGGGCGCCCATGGGCAGGGTGGGCACGGTGCCGGTAAGGATGGCCTGGGTGGCATCCAGCGTGTAGCTGGCCGGGCACACCGCGCCGCCGCTGGCGGTGCAGGTGACCTGAGTGTTCCACGCCACGGCCGCGGTGGCCGATTTGGGGTTGTTGAAGGTCAGCACCGCATTGGTGGCCGTGCCGGGGCCGCGGTTGCCGATGGTCACCGTGTGGGCGGTGGTCTCGGTGTAGTTGTAGACCGCCTTGGAAACAGTGTCGTTGACCGTCAGGTCCACCGACGCGGCCAGTGCCGTGCCAGCCAGCGCCAGGCTTGACAGCCCCAGCGCCCAGCGCCTTGCGCGCCGCCATGAGTGTGAAAGTCGCATTGATTCCCTCGATTGCAACGGAGTTTTTGGAATTTGGGTTGGCGTGTGTGCTCCACGCACTCTTACCCCAAACTCATATTTCACCAGAATTTCACGAGGCAGTACAACGATGCGCTCATCAGCGAACCCACCGAAAAACGTCGTTATTACTATCTAATTAAATTCCATTGGGGTGGTTGTTGTTTTTTGCGGAATGCCTGCGCTTCGCGCACGAGCCACTGGCAGGGCGGACACCATGGCGGCCTACCCTGTGCCGTGCTGCCGGTCATTCAGGGTGCATCATGCGGATAACAGATTTGACGGCTTGAGTGAGCGTGAGTCGAAAGTAGTTATTTAGACTCCATCATTGAGATGATATTGCACAATACTAATACATTGGTATTAAATAAGTTCGCTGGTCTGACGCGCGCCACCCACTGCGCGGGCACGCTGTACCGAAAGCATGCCTGCTGATCGGTGACAGGCAGATGTGGATTGGCCAGAGGGGCACGTCTGCCCGCGCAGCGCGATGCGGTGCCTGCGACCGGCGCGCCAACGCGCACCGCAGCACTGGAAGGCGCGTCAGCGCAGCCTGTTCAAGAGCAGCGACTCCACCGCCCGCCCCAGCGCCAGCACATGCGCGTCCTGGCCGCCGGCGCCGGCCAGCATCAGGCCCACGGGCGGCTCGCCCTCGGCATGGCAGGGCAGCGACAGCGCGCAGCCGTCCAGGAAGTTGATCAACGTGGGGTTGCGCAGGATCAGCCCGTTGGCCGCAAAGTAGGCTGGGTCGCTGTCGCGCAAGGCATCGACACGGGGCGCCACGATGGGCACCGTGGGCATCAGCAGAGCGTCGAAGCCGGCGATGCGTGCTTCGACCTGCGCGATCCAGCGCCGGCGTGCCGCCAGCAGGTCGATGTAGTCGGCCGCGCCCATGGCCTCGCCGCCGCGCAGGCGCAGGCCGACGCGCGGGTCGTAGGCGTTACCGCGCTCGGCCAGCAGCGGCCGGTGCCAGGCCCAGGCTTCGGCGCCCGCCAGCGTGCCGCGCGCGTGCAGCTGGCCGAGTTCGGTAAATTCGGGCACGGCGATGCGCTGCAGGCGCGCGCCAGCAGCGCTCAGCCGCGCGCAAGCGCGCTCGAAGGCCGAGGCGACCGCATCGTCCAGATCGTTCAGCACCAGCGTGTCGGGCACGGCCAGGCGTGCGTCGCGCACGTTGCGTGCGGGCGGCGCCACAGCGGTCTGCCCCGCCAGAATGGCATCGACGACGGCGCAGCAATGCACCGTGGCGGCCAGCGGGCCGATGGAATCGAGCGAGGTCGACAGCGGCAGCGCGCCAGCGGTGGGCACGCGGCGCTGCGTCGGCTTGAAGCCGGTCAGGCCGCACAGTGCGGAAGGGATGCGCACCGAGCCGCCGGTATCCGAGCCGATGCCTACCACCGCCATGCCGTCGGTGACCGATACCGCGGCGCCGCTGCTGGAGCCGCCCGGAATGCGCCCGCCGCCCACGCGGTCCCAGGGGTTGCGCGGCGTGCCGTAGTGCGGGTTCAGGCCCAGCCCGGAAAACGCGAATTCGGTCATGTTGGTGCGGCCCACGATCACAGCGCCGGCGGCCACCAACCGCTCGATGACGGGTGCGCTGCGCTCGGCGGCGGGTGCGTCCTTGAGCACCACCGAGCCAGCGGTGGTGACCTGCCCCGCCACATCCAGCAAATCCTTGATCGACACGGGCAGGCCTTCGAGCGGCGAGCGCACCACGCCGACGGCGCGCAGCGCGTCGCTGGTCTCGGCCATGGCGCGGGCGCGGTCGGCGTCGATGCGCGTGAACACGCGGGCGCCTTCGCCTGCGGGGTCGAGCGCACGCGTCAGCGCCGCTTCGGTAAGTGCGCGCGACGTGGTGCGGCCCGCGCTCAGGTCGGTGGCCAGTTGGGCAATGGTGGGCAGCATGACAAGTTGTTATTAACTATCAATATAATAGCTATCGGCGCTCGTTGGACAAGTACTGGAGCCACATTTGACTGCGAAATCCTGGCTGGCCTGGCAGGCATCGCGCGGGCCGGACGCCCGATCAACCGCGCGCCAGCTTGAACACCGCCGTGCTGGCCCGCGCGTTGGGCAGCCAGCGCACCACCCGGCCGTCCTGCAGGCCGAAGGCGTCCAGCACCTGCAGGCCGTTCTTGCGCGCCAACGCCTCGAAGTCCTTGAAGGTGCCGACGCGGATGTTGGGCGTGTCGTACCACTGGTAGGGCATGCGCCGCGTCACCGGCATGCGGCCGCGTGCCACGCTCAGCCGGTTGGGCCAGTGCGCGAAGTTGGGGAAGGCGACGATGCCGATGCGGCCCACGCGCGCGGTTTCGCGCAGCATGACCTCGGCATTGCGCAGGTGTTGCAGCGTGTCGATCTGCAGCACGACGTCGAAGCTCTGGTCCTGGAAAGCCGCCAGGCCCTGGTGCAGGTTGAGCTGCAGCACGTTGACGCCGCGCTTCACGCAGGCCAGCACGTTGGCGTCGTCGATCTCGATGCCGTAGCCGGTGCAGCGCCGCTCGCGCACCAGCTGCTGCAGCAGCGCGCCGTCGCCGCAGCCCAGATCGAGTACGTGCGCGCCTTCGGGCACCAGCGCGGCGATGGTGTGCTGGATCTGCGTGTCGCTCATCGCGCGTCTCCGGCAAAACTATCAAAATAGGAGCGCACGACGCTCATGTAGCGCGCGTCGTCGAGTAAAAAAGCGTCGTGACCGTGGGGTGCGTCGATTTCGGCGTAGCTGACCTGGCGGCGGTTTTCCAGCAGCGCCTTGACGATCTCGCGCGAGCGCGCGGGCGAAAAGCGCCAGTCGGTGGTGAAGCTGACCAGCAGAAACCTGGCCTGCGTGCGCGCCAGTGCGCGCGTCAGGTCTCCGCCGAAGGCGCGCGCCGGGTCGAAGTAGTCGAGCGCGCGGGTGATCAGCAGGTAGGTGTTGGCGTCGAAGTATTCGCTGAACTTGTCGCCCTGGTAGCGCAGGTAGCTCTCGATCTGGAACTCGATGTCCTGCGTGCTGAAGCGGTAGCCGCTGCCGTTGTGGCTGACGGCCTGGCGCAGCTCGCGGCCGAACTTCTCGTTCATCACGTCGTCGCTCAGGTACGTGATGTGGCCAATCATGCGCGCGATGCGCAGGCCGCGCGCCGGCACCACGCCGTGCTGGTAGAAGTGGCCGCCGTGAAAGTCGGGGTCGGTCACGATGGCGCGCCGCGCCACCTCGTTGAAGGCGATGTTCTCGGCCGACAGGTTGGGCGCGCTGGCCACCACCACGGCATGGCGCACGCGCTCGGGGTATTGCAGCGTCCAGCTCAGCGCCTGCATGCCGCCCAGGCTGCCGCCCATCACGGCGGCCAGCTGGCCGATGCCCAGCGCGTCCAGCAGGCGGGCCTGGGCGTCGACCCAGTCCTCGACGGTGACGACCGGGAAGTCGGCGCCGTACACGCGGCCGGTGTCGGGGTTGACGTGCATCGGCCCCGTCGAGCCGAAGCAGCTGCCCAGGTTGTTGACGCCGATGACGAAGAAGCGGTCGGTATCCACCGGCTTGCCGGGGCCGACCATGTTGTCCCACCAGCCTTCGCTGCGCTCCTGTCCGGCGTAGACGCCGGCGACGTGGTGCGACGCGTTCAGCGCGTGGCAGATCAGCACGGCGTTGCTGCGGTCGGCGTTCAGCTGGCCATAGGTTTCGTAGCTGAGGTCGTAGCCGCGCACGCTGGCGCCGCTTTGCAGGGGCAGCGGCGCCTCGAAATGCAGGGTCTGCGGTGTGGCGATGAGCGGCATGGCAACAAAAAACCCGGTTCGCCAAAACGGGCGCCGGGTCGATACGCGCTCGGTTTTAGCGGAATTTATTGAGCGCCCGCAAGCGGAGGCAAATCGGCGCTGTGCGGGCAGTATAGCGCCCGCTGGCCCTCACAGTGAGTGCGCTGGCGCGCTGCTCAGCCCCAGCCCATCAGCGCCACCATGCCCAGCACCGCAAAGATCGCGGCAGACACCAGGTGCACCACGCGGATCGGCACCTTCTTGACCAGCCGGTCGCCAAACCACACCACCGGCGCGTTGGCAATCATCATGCCCAGCGTCGTGCCCGCCACCACCGCGGCCCACGCCTTGTACTGCGCGGCCAGCGCCACGGTGGCGATCTGGGTCTTGTCGCCCATCTCGGCCAGGAAGAATGCCACCAGCGTGGTGCCGAACACGCCCAGCCTTGACGCCGCGCTGGGCTGGTCGTCCTCGTCCAGCTTGTCGGGTATCAGCATCCACACCGCCATGGCGATGAACGACAGCCCCAGCACCCAGCGCAGCACCTGCGGCCCCAGCTGCGCCTGCACCCAGCTGCCCACTGCGCCGGCCAGAGCGTGGTTGGCCAGCGTCGCCACCAGAATGCCCAGCACGATCGGCCAGGGCTTGCGAAAGCGCGCCGCCAGCACCAGCGACAGCAGCTGCGTCTTGTCGCCCATTTCGGCCAGGGCGACGATACCGGTGGAGACGAGGAAGGCTTCCATGCAGCAACAAAATGATTCACATGGCGTGCCAGCGCACGTCCATGCTGGGGTAGCAGCTACTTTATTGGTAGCATAGGCCGGCCGCTCCGCAGGCGGTGCGCGGCGGGTTCAGGGGCACGGATTGTAGGGGCGTCGGTCTGCTGACCCCGCGCGGGGGCCGAACCGCGGCCAATACCTGACTGGTTTGGAGGGTGAAAACCCGCATGCTTGACTTTCATATTTCTGACGCATAATCGCGCGGGTGCGTGGCTTTTTGCATGCGTACCGTGGCTTTGCGGTGATCACAGTCAGTTGCCCTTTTCGGTCGAGCGAGAGCTTCGTCGAAGGCGTTTCGCGGACTCCATCGCTTTTTTTTCGTTATTGAGGAGTCCCTTTCAATGGGCAACAAACTTTACGTCGGCAACCTGCCGTACAGCGTTCGCGACGCCGATCTGGCGCAGGCGTTCGGCCAATTCGGCTCGGTGACCAGCGCCAAAGTGATGATGGAGCGCGATACCGGCCGCTCCAAGGGTTTCGGTTTTGTCGAAATGGGCAGCGATGCCGAGGCTCAGGAAGCCATCAACGGCATGAACGGCCAGCCCCTGGGCGGCCGCAACGTCGTCGTCAACGAGGCGCGTCCCATGGAAGCGCGCCCGCCGCGCTCTGGCGGCTACGGCGGCGGTGGTGGTGGTTACGGCGGTGGCGGCGGTGGCGGCTACGGCGGTGGCCGTCGTGAAGGCGGCGGTGGTGGCTACGGCGGCGGCCGCGAAGGTGGCGGCGGCTACGGTGGCGGTGGCCGCGAAGGCGGCGGCGGTGGTGGTTACGGCGGTGGCGGCGGCGGCGGCTACGGCGGTGGCCGCCGTGAAGGCGGTGGCGGCGGCTACGGTGGTGGTGGCAACGACGGCAGCTTCCGCAGCCCCTACGGTCCCGGCCCGCGCGGCGGCGGTGGCCGTCGCGAATACGGCGATCGCCGGCGCGACACCTTCGACCAGGGCCGCGACGACGAGTAAAGTCGCCCAGCCTGCCGCCCTTGCCGGCGCAGGCCAGCCCAGCTAACCAAGGCCCCCGCGTGGGGCCTTTGTCATTGGGGGCCGGTGTGTCCCGCCCGTGCCTTGCGCGGCTTGCCCGCCAGCAGCGCGTCGAACAGCGGGTTGGGCAGCACGCGCAGCAGCTTGGCCACCACCCCCATCTGCCACGGAATCACCCGGTAACTGACGCCACGGGCGATGGCGCGCGCCGCCTGCGCGGCAAAGCGGTCGGCCGGCATCAAGAACGGCATCGCATAGCGGTTGGCGCGCGTCAGCGGCGTGTCGATATAGCCCGGCGCGATGGTCACCACGCGCACGCCGCTGCCGCGCAGCTCGCCGCGCAGGCTTTCGCAATACGCCACCACGCCCGCCTTGCTGGCGCAGTAGGCGCCGTGACCCGGCAGCCCGCGAATGGCCGCCACGCTGGCCACGCCCACCAGCGCGCCACGCCCGCGCTCGCGCATCGGCCCGATGAAAGGGTGAAACGTGGCCGCCATGCCGGTGTTGTTCACCGCCAGCGTGCGGGCCATCACGTCGATGTCTTCCAGCACCGCCGAATCCATGCCCACGCTGATGCCCGCGTTGGCGATCACCACGTCGGGCACGCCCTGCGCCGCCAGGCACGCCTGACCTGCGGTGACGATGCTGTCCACGTGGGCCACGTCCGCGCCGTATACGCGCCAGCGCGCCTCGGGCCAGCCCTGTGCGCGGCACCACGCGGCCAGTTCGGCCGGTCGGCGCGCCGGCAGGGCCAGATCCCAGCCCTGCAAGAAGTAATGCTGCGCCAGGGCCTGGCCGATGCCGCTGGAGGCGCCCGTAATGAAGGCCAGGGGAGAGGTCATAGGGGGAGAGCGGTCATGGTGGCGTGCTTCATGGCTTGAAAGTCAAATAACTTGCAAAGCCGTCATCGCTGGAAAAGTGCATAGGCGCCACCTTACCCGCGGGAGTTCGAAAACGCCTTCCGTCATTCCCGCGCAGGCGGGAATCCAGACGGCTCATGGAATCTGCGGCGACGTTTGAATGCCCATGGATTCCCGCCTGCGCGGGAATGACAGCGTTGTCTGCGGCCGTATGTGGACCAGGTTCGCGCCTGCAGTTTCGCGGGGAATGACGGGCCTTCGGCTCGACCCTCATTGGCCCGCTCATCACGCAGCCTGCCCACAGCCGCCCGCCGCGCCGCCTCACCTCGGCGGCAGCGTCCCGCGCACGCGCCCTGTCAGCTCGCCCACACCGCTGCGCTCGTCGTAGCTGAACGCATCGCCGGTGAACACGTCGCGCCCGCGCCGCAGTTCCACTGGCTTGTCGGACTGCACGCGCTTGTCGTCCACAAAGGTGTGCAGGTAGTCGCCGATGAATTCCAGCCGCGGCGTCGGCGCGCCGTCGGGCCGGGGCGCCTCGTCGCGCACCACGCGCGCGTTGCCGAACAGCTCCACCTCCGACCCGTCGCCCTTGGCCACCGCGCGATCGGCGGTGGCCACCGTGGGCCGGCCCTGCTCGTCAAACGAGCGGATGCGCGGTTTTTGTACCTGCAGCAGGTCGGTGGCAGGGTAATGGTGCCCCTCGGCGCCGATCACCTCGGACTTCAGCCGCCCGGACGGATCGAAGGTGCGCACCGAGAACTGCCGCATGAAATAGTCCGGGTCGCGCGACGCCGCCGCTGATGCGGGCGCGGTGTCGTACTGCGGCGCGCTGCGTACCAGCCACCAGGTGGCCAGCGCAAACAGCACCATCATCAGTGCGGGCAGCCAGGCCGACGCATGGTCCATGCCCCGGCGCCACAGGCGCGCGCGGTTCACGCCGGCGCCCCCAGCGCAGCGCCCAGCAGGCGGCGGTAATGGCCGCCGGCCACCAGCAGCAGGTCGCAGAATTCGCGCGCCGCGCCCGCGCCCGCCGGCGCGGTGGTGATGTAGGTTGCCAGCGCGCGCGCTTCGGCGTGGGCGGCGGGCGGCGCGCAGGCCAGCGCGGCGCGCTGCAGCAGCGGCAGGTCGGGCCAGTCGTCGCCCATGGCGGCGGCCTGCGCCCAGTCCAGGCCCAGTTCGGCCAGCATCGCCTCGGCGGCGGGTAATTTGTCTTCGGTGCCCAGGCGCAGGCGTGTCACGCCCAGCGCCTGCAGCCGCAGGCGCAGCGGGGCCGAATCGCGGCCCGAGATCACGCACGGCTCGATGCCCGCCTGCCGCAGCAGCTTCAGGCCATGCCCGTCCAGCGTGTGAAAGCGCTTCAGCGTCTCGCCCTCGGCCGAGAAATACAGGCCGCCGTCGGTCAGCACGCCGTCCACGTCAAAAAACGCCACGCGCACGCCCTGGGCGCGCAGCAGCAATTCGGGCGGCCAGGTCAGGGCAGGGTGCATCAGATCACCTTGGCCCGCATCAGGTCGTTGCTGTTCAGCGCGCCGGCCAGCCGCCCGTCGGCGTCCACGGCCAGCAGCACGGTGATGCGGTGTTGTTCCATCAGCTTGGCGGCCTCGGCCGCCAGCGCGTCGTCGCGAATGGTGCGCGGCTGCCCGCGCATCACGTCGCCGGCTGTCAGGGCGCGCAGGTCGCGCCCGGTTTCCACCAGCCGGCGCAGGTCGCCGTCGGTGAAGATGCCCAGCACGCCGCCCTCCGCATCGGCCACCGCCGACGCGCCCAGGCCCTTGCGCGTCATCTCGCGCATCAGCTCGCTGAAGGACGCTGCCGGCGTCACGCGCGGCACGTCGTCGCCACGGCGCATGATGTCCAGCACCCGCGTGAGCAGTCGCCGCCCCAGCGCGCCGCCGGGGTGCGAACGCGCGAAATCCTCGGTGCGAAAGCCGCGCGCATCCAGCAGCGCCACCGCCAGCGCATCGCCCAGCGCCAGCTGCGCGGTGGTGCTGGCCGTGGGCGCCAGGTTGAGCGGGCAGGCCTCCTTGGCCACGCCGCTGTCCAGCACCACGTCGGCATGGCGCGCCAGCGTGGAGCCGGTGTGGCCCGTCATTGCCACCAGCGGCACGCCCAGCCGCTTGACCAGCGGCAGCAGCACCGTCAGCTCGTCCACTTCGCCGCTGTTGGAAATGGCCAGCACCGCATCGCCGCGCTGGATCATGCCCAGATCGCCATGACTGGCCTCGGCCGGGTGCACAAAGAAGGCGGGCGTGCCGGTCGACGCCAGCGTGGCCGCCAGCTTGCGGCCCACGTGGCCGCTCTTGCCCATGCCCATCACCACCACACGGCCATCCACCGCCAGCAGCAGCGACACCGCGTGCACGAAGTCGTCACCCAGCCGGCCCTTGAGGCCCAGCACGGCCGCGGCTTCGATGTCCAGCGTGTCATGGGCCAGGCGCAGCACCTGGGCGGAATCGAAGGTCATGCGGGCATTTTATCGGCGCGGGGTGGGCTGCCGGGGCCAGCTGCGGGGCCGCGCCGCACGCGACCAAGTGCACGCTCGCGGGCAGCCGGCTCATCGGGCGCACGACCGGAAGGAACAGCCAGAGATAGCTCGCTTTTTGGCCCATTTTTTTCGCTACCCCGGCAAGCGGTGACCGCACTGCGGGCCAGCTTGCTGGCCCCAAGCCCTCTCGCGGGCTGGTCGCAGGCCAAAAAAGTCACAAAAGCACCGAAGATCGCCGCTATTTTTTGTAATTAAAAGTAACGATCTTCAGTAGACCAGAATTTTTGTATCCGAGTGAAATGAGTACTTTAATGCTCCAAAATACAAAATATACCACAAGTATTAATACTTGTGTTTAATATTAAACCGGAATCTCTGTCGACAATGTAAGTACTTGGTGCTAAACCGCAAACCGACCCATCTTTCACATAGTCGGCCCGACTTTCAATATGCCAATTTGGGTATGAACCGTGGGGAGCGTTGTATGAAACCTTGGATCCAATGGGGCCGATGGGGCCTGGCGGGCGCTGCGGCGCTCTTTATGGGCGTGGCGCACGCCGACGTCGGCGTGATCAAGAGCTTCACGCCCAGCTTTACGGCGCCCAACACGCCGGCCACGCTTACCATCACGCTCAGCAACACCGGCAGCTCGGCCGCCACCGGCGCGGCCATCACCGACAACTTGCCCAGCGGCCTGGTGGTTGCCAGTCCCAGCAACCTCAACAACGGTTGCGGCGGTGCGGCCACCGCCACGGCAGGCACGGTGTCGCTCACGGGCGGCAGCATTCCAGCCGCCAGCGGCGCCACGCCGGGCTCGTGCAGCATCAGCGTCAGCGTGGTGGCATCGGCCGCCAGCTCCTACGTCAACAACCTGCCGATTGGCGCGCTGACCGCCACCCAGGGGGGCACCAACTACAGCAGCCCGCAGGCCACCACGGCCACGCTGACGGTGAACTCGTATTCGGCCATCACGGGCAGCAAGAGCTTTGGCACGTCGGGCGCCTACGCCAATGGCGTCTACCCGATGACGATCACGCTCAACAACCCCAACAACATTCCGCTGACGGGCGTGGCGTTCACTGACACCTTTCCCGATTCCTCCATCCTTGCCGTAGCAACCCCCGCCAACGGGGCCACCACCTGCGGCAGCGGGTCCGTCACCGCCACCGCCGGCCAATCGGTGGTCAGCTTGTCCGGCGGCACCATTCCCGCCAATGGCAGTTGTACCGTCACCTTCAACTATACGATCAAGCCCATCTATTCCGGTTTCGACGCTGGCGGCAACGTCGGCAACTCCATCGCTGCCGGTGCGGTCACCAGCAACGAAGGCGTGACCAACACCGCAGCCATCGCCAACAACACGGGATTCGCTCGCGGCACGCAAATTTCCAAGAGCACCGCAGCAGCCAACAACACCTTGGCGTCGGGTGAGGGCAGCAGCTTGACGTGGACGATCACCAACTACAACGCAACCGTGCTCAATCCGGTGACGTTCACCGACACGCTGCCCGCCGGCCTGACGCCTGGCAGCGTGGCCAGCAATGGTTGCGGCGGAAACATCGTGGTCTCGGGGCAGAGCGTCACCCTCACCGGTGGTGGACCGCTGGCGGGTGCCAGCGGGAACACCAGGCCCAACTGCAGCTTCACGGTGAACGTGACCGGTGCCAACAGCACCGGCCCGACATTCAGCGCGACCAATAATTCGTCCAACTACAGCGGCATCAACTTTGTCGACGCCGCCGTTGGCGTGGTCACACCCAGCATCAACGCGTTGACGGTCTCGGTCACGCCGCCGACCACCGTCACTGTGGCCAAGGCGTTTGCCGATGCGAAGATTCCTCAAACCGCCAGCACCACGTTGACCATCACGCTCCGCAACGTCAACGGCACCAACGCCACCATCAACAGTTTCAAGGACGACCTGGCGACCATGGGTGCCTCGGCCGGTGTCGTGGTGGGTTACAGCCCAGTGCCCAGCACCACCTGCCCTGGCGGCACCGCCGTCACCGCACCGCCAGGCCAGACCGTGATCAGCGCAGCGGGTGGTTACATCCCCGCCAACGGCAGCTGCACCATCACCGTGCCGATTTATCTGAAGCCCAACGGCAGCAGCTATGGCAACATGACCAATACCATCCCGGCGGGCAATCTGGACACCAGCGCGGGCAGCAACCAGGCGCCCGCCACCGCCGTCCTGTGGGGCACGGACGCCCTGCGAACCGCCGTGTCCAGTTCGACGACGTCAATCGTGGCGGGTGTGCAGACGGCGACCCTCACTTTCACGTTCACGCAGGCGGCTGGCGTGGCAGCCATGAGCGGCATCAGTTTCGCCAAGGCGATGCCGCAGTCGCCCTACCCCATGACCCTGGTGCCGGGCAGCGCCAGCACCACCTGCCAGGACGGCACCGCCAGCATCAGTGGCACCACGCTGTCCCTGACGGGTGGCACGATGGCGGCCGCCACCGCCACCACGGGCAACAGTTGCACCGTCACCGTGCAGGTCACGACGGCCGCGGGCAGCAGCGGCACGGACATCATCCAAATGGCAAACGGGGACGCCACGGCCACCGTGGCCGGCGCCGCCGGTGCGCCCGCGGGCACGGTGTCCAGCGTTCAGTACGCCTCAGGCAGTTCGGTCAGCATCACGGCCCTCGGCTCTCGCATCGACCTGTCCAAGCAGTTCCTGCCGGTGACGGTGGCCCTCAATGGCACTTCCCGCCTGACGATTCCGATCCTGAACAACAACGCCGACGCCATTAAATTGACCGGTGTGTCGCTCACCGACAACCTGCCGGCCGGCATGGTCATTGCGCCCACGCCCAATGCCGCGTTCACCAACGACACGGGCAGCTCGGGCTGCGTGATCGCCAGCGGCGGCGGCATCACCGCTGCGGCCGGCACCAGCACGCTGGCACTGGCGGGTGCCACCGTGCCCGCGGGCATGAAGTGTCTGCTGGGCGTCGACGTGAAGACCACCTTCGCCGGCAACCTCATCAACAACATTCCGGCCGGTGCCCTGACCAGCAACGAGGGCCTGAAGAGTCCGCTACTGGTCAGCGCCAGCATGACCTCCACCGGCACGGCCGACCCGTATGTCACCAAGACGCGCACCTCGGGCGCGGTAACGGCCGGCTCGCCGGTGACGTATGCCGTGGTGTTCGGCAACAACACGGGTGACCCGATGGCGGGCGCACCCATCAAGGACGCACTGCCGGCCGGCGCCACCAGCATGAGCTGGACCTGCACCGCCTCGGCCGCCACCACCTGCCCGGCCGCCAGCGGCAGCGGCGCCATCGACGCGCTGGCCACGCTGCCGGTTGGCGCCACGCTGACTTACAACGTGACCGTGCAGTTGCCGGCCACTGCCACGGGCAATCTGATCAACACCGCCACCATCACGGCGCCCAGCGGCGTGACGGACTCCAACATCAACAACAACACGGCCACCGTGAATGACCCGATCAGTGGCGCCCCGGCCACGCTGACCCTCAGCAAGACCGACGGCAGCACCACCTACACCCCGGGCGGCGCGGCGGTGTACACCATCGTGGTGGGCAACGGCGGTAACAGCGATGCCAGCGGCGTCAGCGTTGTGGACAACCTGCCCACGGGCCTGACCCTGAGCGGCGCTGTCACCTGCACGGCCGCCGGCACCGCCACCTGCGGCACGGTCACCGGCAGCACGGGCGGCACCAGCGCTGGCACCACCGGCGCCAGCATTCCGGTCGGCGCGGGCAACACGCTGACCTTCAGCGTGCCGGTCAAGTTTGCCTCGTCGATGACCACCAACCCGCTGGTCAACACGGCAACCGCCACGCCGTCGAGCGGCAGCGCCGTCACCGCCAGCGACAGCGACACCCCGGCCCTGAAGGCCGACCTGGTCGTCACTAAAGTCGCTACGCCCAACGGCACCTACCTGCCCGGCGAGCCGCTGAAGTACACCATCACGGTCAGCAACACCGGCCTGTCCGA
Source organism: Ottowia sp. SB7-C50 (assembly GCF_033110285.1). Lineage (NCBI taxonomy): Bacteria > Pseudomonadati > Pseudomonadota > Betaproteobacteria > Burkholderiales > Comamonadaceae > Ottowia > Ottowia sp. SB7-C50. The sequence continues at coordinate 3,527,176 of NZ_CP136995.1, read as the reverse complement.
CCTGGTGGGCGTGAGCATCACCGACACCGTGCCTTCCACGGTCACGGTCAGCAGCTGGAGCTGCGCCGCGTCTGGCACCGGCGCCGACTGCGACAGCACTGCCACCGGCACCGACGCCAGCGGCACCACCAACGCCATCAACCTGGCCAACGTCAACCTGCCGGCCGGCACCGCCGTGGGCATCTCGGTGGTGGGCAAGGCCAGCGTCAGCGCCACCGCTGACATCGTCAACACCGTCACCGCCACCCCGCCCAACGGCGTGGCCTGCACCACCGCGCCCTGCGCCAAGACCGCCACGGTGACCAACACCAACGCCGGCACCCCGTTGCTGAACATCGCCAAGAGCGCTAACCCCGGCACCTTTGCCGTGGGCGCCACCGGCAGCTACGCCATCACGGTCAGCAACGCCAGCAGCGCTACCTCGGCCACCACGGGCGTGTACACCGTCAGCGACACGCTGCCCACGGGCATCACCGCCACGCTGCCGGCCACCAACTGGGGCACCGGCTGGGACTGCAGCGCCAGCACCGCCACCGTGGTCAGCTGTACCAACAGCACCGCGCTGATCCCCGGCGCCATCGCCCCGGTCATCACCGTGCCCGTGAGCATCGGCATCAACGCTGCCTCGCCCAGCGTCAACACCGCCCGCGTCAGCGGCGGCGGTGACAGCACCTGCCCGGCCAGCGGCACGACGCTGGTTCGATGCCAGGGCTCCGTCACCACGGCCGTCAACGCCCCCGGCCTCACCGTCAAGAAGACGCTGCAGGGCAACCTGGTCGTCGGCCAGTCCACCAACTACCTGATCACCGTCACCAACAACGGCCAGGCGCCCACGCTGGCGGGCACCCTCACCGACACCATTCCGACGGGCCTCGCCATCGGCACCCTGCCGGCCGGCTGCACGGCCGCCGGCCAGACGCTGACCTGCGCCATCCCGGCGGGCCTGGCCAACGGCAGCTTCGTCAGCTACACCATTCCGGTCACCCCGGATGCCAGCGTGGCCAATACCTCGGTCAGCAACACCGCCACCGCCAGCGGCGCCGGTGACCCGACCTGCCCGGCCGGTGCCAACTGCAAGGACACCGCCACCGGCACCGTCACCGCCCCGCAGCTGAGCCTGACCAAGACCGTCAGCCCCAGCACGCTGGTGGTCGGCCAGGCCGGCAGCTACACCATCACGGTGACCAACCAGGGCACGGCCGCCACCACGGCGGTGGCCACCGTCAGCGACGCCATCCCGGCCGGCCTGACCCTCGGCACCCTGCCGGCCGGCTGCACGGCCAGCGGCCAGACCGTGAGCTGCACCATCGCCAGTGGCCTCGCAGCCACCAGCGGCACCACCAGCTTCGTGATCCCGGTCACCGCCACCGCCAGCCTGCTGGGCCAGTCCGTCACCAACACCGCCAGCGTCAGCGGCGGCGGTGACCCCGGCTGTACCACGGCCCCGGTCGCTGCGCGCTGCACCGGCAGCGTCACCGCCCCGGTGAGCGCCCCGCAGATGACGATCAAGAAGACCGCCAGCACCGGCTGGGCGGTGGGCGTGCCGGCCAGCTACACGCTGGAAGTCACCAACACCGGCAGCGCCGACAGCTTCGGCACCATCACCGTCATCGACGTCATCCCGGGCTCGCTGACCCTCGGCACCCTGCCGGCCGGCTGCACCGCCGCGGGCCACCAGGTCACCTGCACGTCCAGCGCCGTGCTGGCCAAGGACGCCAAGATCAGCTTCGTGATCCCCGTCACGCCCACCGCCGCCTCGGCGCCCAGCGTCAGCAACACCGCCACCGTCCAGGGTGGGGGCGATCCGGTCTGCCCGACCGCTGCCAACTGCACCAGCACCGTGGTCACCCCCGTGAGCGCGCCGCAGCTGCAGATCACCGAAACCGCCAACGGCCCGTGGAGCATCGGCATGAGCGGCGCCGCCTACACCATCACGGTGACCAACGTCGGACCGGCCACCACCACCGGCCTGGTGACCGTCAACGCCACCCTGCCGGCGGGCCTGACCCCCGGCTGGAGCGGCACCACCACGCTGAACGGCTGGAGCTGCACCGCCAACGGGCAGGACATCGCCTGCACGGCCACACCCGACCTGGCCAACGGCGCCAACGCCGTATTCACCTTCCCGGTGAACGTGCTGGCGGCGGCCGTGCCCAGCGTGACCACGCCCTCGGCCGTGGGCGGCGGCGGTGACCCGTTCAACGGCGGCACCACCCCGGCAGCGGGCACCGCCTGCACCACGCTGGATGCGACCCCCGCACCCAACCACTGCGCCACCGTCACGCTGCCGATCCCGGTCTCGGGCGCCGTGAGCACCGTCAAGACGCTGGATGCCGGCACCAAGACCCCCTTGGTGGCAGGCCAGGCGGTGACCTACGTGCTGACGGCCACCAACAGCGGCGGCACGGCCGTGGCCAACTACGTGCTGAACGAAGTGGTGCCTGCCAACGCCACCTTCACCAGCATCGAAGGCGGCACCACCACCTGCACCGCCGGTGCGGCCGCCGGCACCCTGTGCCCGGTGACCATCGCCAGCGTGCCGGCCGGCGGCAGTGCCAGCGTGCGCATCACCTTCACCCTGGCCAAGACCTTGCCCAGCGGCTTCACCCAGATGGTCAACGCCATCACGGTGCCGGCGGCCTGCGCCGGTGCAAGCTGCGATGCACCGCCCACGCCGCCCAGCTGCACGGGCAGCAGCTGCACGCCGGCTGCCAGCTGCACCGCCGGTGACCCGCTGTGCGTGAGCACCCCGGTGACCGCGCCCGCGCAGCCCAGCGGCCTGACGCCCGTGCCGACAATGTCGGAGTGGATGCTGATGGCCATGGCCATGATGATCGGCCTGATGGGCTGGCGTCAGGCGCGGCGCGTGGCGCAGCGATAAGCCCGGCCCGGCCGATGCCGTGAAGAACCCCGCCTGAAAGGGCGGGGTTTTTTCATGGCCGAGCCGCACCGCGGTGGCCGGATGCGCCGCCCGGGCGCAACCCGAATGGCGCGGCCTGCGCGGCGCTTCAATAATGCGGCATGAGCATTGCCGCATCGACTCCGCCCCTTCCACGTATACGCCACTACCAGAACTGGCTGCGCGACACGCGCGGACTGTCGTTTGACAGTTATCGCGACCTTTGGCGCTGGTCCACCACCGATCTCGAAGCTTTCTGGCAGAGCATCTGGGATTACTTCGATCTGCGCTCGCCCACACCGCACACGGCGGTGCTGGAGCGCAACGTGATGCCGGGCGCGCACTGGTTTCCCGGCGCGCAGGCCAACTACGCGCACCAGGTGTTCTGGCATGTGGATGCGGCGCACGCGGCCGGGCTGCCGGCCATCATCAGCGAGAACGAAAAAGGCCAGGTGCGCGAGCTGAGCTGGCCCGAGCTCAAGCGCCAGGTGGCCGCGCTGGCGCTGCACCTGCGCGCGCAGGGCGTGCAGCCGGACGACCGCGTGGCCGCGTACATGCCGAACGTGCCGGAGACGATGGTGGCGTTTCTGGCCACCGCCAGCATCGGCGCCATCTGGAGCGTGTGCGCGCCCGACATGGGCACGAATGCGGTGCTGGATCGCTTCAAGCAGATCGAGCCCAAGGTGCTGATCGCCTGCGACGGCGTGAGCTGGGCCGGCCGTGACATGGATCGCACGGACGTGGTGCAGGAACTGCGCGCCGCGCTGCCCAGCGTGCGGCACCTGATCGTCTACCGCAACCTGAATACTACGAAAACCATAGCCGACAGCGCAGACTACGCCAGCGCCACAGCCCGAAACGATGCGGAAACCGCCGCGTTCGAGCCGCTCTGGCTGCCGTTCGACCACCCGCTGTGGGTGGTGTATTCCAGCGGCACCACGGGCCTGCCCAAGCCCATCGTGCACGCGCACGGCGGCATGATTCTGGTAATGCTGATGCTGGCCGCGCTGCACAACGACGTCGGCTGCAGCTACGCGCCCGAGACCTTTGGCGAGCGCTTTCACTGGTACAGCTCCACCGGCTGGGTGATGTGGAACGCGCAGATCGCCGGCCTGCTGTCGGGCACCACCTGCGTCATCTTCGACGGCAGCCCCGGCGGCAGCAAGGACGCGCCCGACTGGACGGTGCTGTGGCGCTTTGCCGCGCGGCACCGGGTGACGTTCTTCGGCGCCGGCGCGGCGTTCTATGCCAACTGCATGAAGGCGGGTGTGGACCTGACCACGTGCGGCGACCTGTCGCGCGTGCGCGTGCTGGGCACCACCGGCTCGCCACTGGCGGCGGACGTGCAGCAGTGGGGGACAGCGCAGTTTCGGCGCATCGCGCGGGCGCACAAGTCGGGCTCCGCCCAGCCCGCCGTCATGCCCGCGCAGGCGGGCATCCCCTCGGCGTTGGGCAAACCCCGGGATTCCCGCCTGCGCGGGAATGACGAGGAGAAGGCCGCCCGCGTAGAGCCTCCCGGGGACATCCAACCCACCGTCATGCCCGCGCAGGCGGGCATCCAGCCGGCGTCGGACAAGCACGTGGATTCCCGCCCGCGCGGGCACGACGAAGGAGGCGATGCTGCCGTGGAGCAACCCGGCGACATCTGGTGGTGCAACATCTCCGGCGGCACCGACTTCTGCGGCGCCTTCATCGGCGGCAACCGCGAGCTGCCGCAGCAGCCGGGCGTGATGCAGTGCCGCATGCTCGGCGCGGCGGTGGAAGCGTGGAACGACGCCGGCGAGCCCGTCATCGGCCAGGTGGGCGAGCTGGTCTGCACGCAGCCGATTCCGTCGATGCCGCTGCACTTCTGGAACGACCCGGGCGACGCGCGGCTGCTGGCCAGCTACTTCGAGATGTACCCGCCCGGCCACGGCCGCAAGCCGGGCGGCGGTGATCTGGACAAGAGCGCCGGCAGCGTCTGGCGCCACGGCGACTGGCTGCGCGTGGGCGACGAAAACGGTGAAGGCGAGTGGTGCGTCATCTTCGGCCGGTCCGACGCCACCATCAACCGCCACGGCCTGCGCATGGGCACCAGCGAGATCTACAGCGCGGTCGAAGGCATCCCCGAAGTGCTCGACTCGATGGTGGTCGACCTTGAATACCTGGGGCGCGACAGCTACATGCCGCTGTTTGTGGTGCTGCGCCCCGGCGTGGCGCTGGACGACGCGCTGAAGCGGCGCATCAGCGACGCCATCCGCCAGTCCCTGAGCCCGCGCTTCGTGCCCGACGCCATCGTGCAGGTGGCCGAGATTCCGCGCACGCTGTCGGGCAAGAAGCAGGAGTTGCCGATCAAGAAGCTGCTGCTCGGCCAGCCGCTCGACAAGGTCGTCAACCGCGAAGCCATGGCCAACCCCGGCTGCCTGGACTGGTACGTGCAGTTTGCCCGCCAGCACGCCAACGCTATTGATTCATGAGCAACCAAGCCACCAAGGTCGAGCGCCAGGACGATATTGCGCGCCAATTTCCGTTTCTGGCGGGCGACGACGCCGCCTCGCGCCAGGTGCGCGCCATCGACTGGGCGGCCACGCCGCTCGGCCCCATCGCCGGCTGGCCCGCGCCGCTGCGCATCCTGCTGGGCACGCTGCTGAAGTCGCGCAACCCCATGCTGCTGTACTGGGGCCCGCAGCTCATCCACTTCTACAACGCGGCCTTCATTCCCAGCCTGGACGCGCGGCAGTTTCCGGGGTCGATGGGCCAGCCGGGCGAGCAGGCCTGGTCCGACATCTGGCCGGTGATCGGCCCCAAGCTGCGCGCCGTGATGGACGGCCAGGGCGCCACCTGGGACGAGGACCAGCTGATCCCCGGCCTGCGCCACGGCCGCGTGGTGGACGTGTTCTGGACCTACAGCTTCACGCCCGTGTCCGACGAGCAGGGCCGCATCGGCGGCGTGCTGGTGGCGGCCACCGAAACCACCGCGCGCATGGTCGCCGCGCGCCGGCAGACGGCGCTGCACGGCGTCAGCGACGCGCTGGCGCGGCAGGACGCCATGACGGAAGACCTGTTCGCCAGCACGCTGCAGGCGCTGGTGTCCACGCGCATCGACGCGCCCTGCGTGACCTACCTGCGCTGGGCGCGCCCCGAAGACGCGCCGCTTTGCATGGGCCACTTCCCGGCCGGCGACGACCCCTGGCCGCCGGCCGAACAGGCGCGCGCGCTGCAGGGCCGCGCCGACCGCTTCGACATGCTGGCGCGCGGCGAACCGGTGCTGCTGCCGGGGCTGCTGTCGTGGCGCTCGCCCGACTACGACGAGCCGGTGACCGACGTGCTGCTGCTGCCGCTGCGCCACGCGGGCGAGGCCGAGCTGCAGTGCATCGCCTTCGGCCTGAACCCGCGCGTGCCGCTGGGCGACGGCTACCAGCGCTTTCTGCAGTCGCTGACCGACGAGCTGTCGTTCGCCATCCAGCGCGGCGAAACGGCCCAGGCGCGGCAGCGCGACTTCGACGAGCGCGACAACCTGCTGCGCAACGCGCCCATGGCCATTGCCGTGCTGTCCGGGCCGGACCAGACCTTTACCCTGGTCAACCCGCACTACTGCCGCATCACCGGCCGCAGCGAAGAGCGCCTGCTGGGCAACACCTACGTCGGCGCGTTTCCCGAACTGGCGGACACGCCCTGGCCCACCATCGCGAAAAACGTCTACCTGACCGGCGAGCGCTACGTCAGCCCCGAAACCATGATCCCGCTCGACTTTGGCCGCGGCAGGCTGGAAGAGCGCTACTTCCAGTTCAACCTGGAGCCGATGCGCGACGTGAGCCAGCGCATCACCGGCCTGACGGCGCTGGCGCAGGACGTGACCGAGCAGGTGCTGGCGCGCACCACGCTGGAGCGCAACGCCGCCGAGCGCCAGCTGCTGCTGGAGCGCGCGCAGCAGGCCGCGCGCGGCAAGGACGAATTCATGGCCATGCTGGGGCACGAGCTGCGCAACCCGCTGGCGCCCATCGTCAGCGCGCTGCACATCATGCAGCGCACCGGCGGCGCCTTTGAGCGCGAACGCGCCGTCATCGAGCGCCAGGTGCGGCACCTGACGCGGCTGGTCGACGACCTGATGGACGTGGCCCGCATCGCGCGCGGCCGCATCCGGCTGGAGCCCAGCCTGACGCGCCCGGTGGTGCTGGTGCAGCGGGCGGCCGAAATGGTGATGCCGCTGATGGAGCAGCGCGGCCACCAGCTCGAAGTGGTGCCGCCCGAGCGGCCCATCGTGTGGTGGGGCGACGCCGACCGCCTGGTGCAGGTGGTGAGCAACCTGCTGACCAACGCCGCGCGCTACACGCCGCACGGCGGGCGCGTGGTGGCGTCGGTGCGGCGCGACACCGACGCCGCCCGCGGCCGCGACGACGTGGTGATCGAAGTGGCCGACAACGGCATCGGCATCCCGCCCGAACAGCTGGAAGGCATCTTCGACGAGTTCTACCAGGTCACGCGCCAGGCGTCCGACCGCGCCCATGGCGGCCTGGGCCTGGGCCTGGCACTGGTCAAAAGCCTGGTGCAGCTGCACGGCGGGCAGGTGGCGGCCTTCAGTGAGGGCAAGGGCAAGGGCAGCCGCTTCGTGGTGCGCCTGCCGCTGCGCGACCAGCCCGTCACCGCGTTGCCCGCGGCCGAGCCGCGCCAGGCCGCGCGCCAGAGCCTGCGCGTGCTGCTGGTCGACGACAACCGCGACGCCGTCGAGCTGATGGCGCACGCGCTGTCGCTGCAGGGTCACCAGGTGCGCGTGGCCTACACGCCCGAAGAAGCGCTGGACCTGGCCGAGCGCTCGCCGCCGCAGGTGGCCGTGCTCGACGTCGGCCTGCCCGGCATGGACGGCAAGGAACTGGCGCGCCTGCTGCGCGCGCGGCTGGGCGACAGCTGCCTGCTGGTGGCGCTGTCGGGCTACGGGCAGGACAACGACCGCGCCTACGCCAAGGAGGCGGGCTTCGCGCACTACCTCGTCAAGCCGGCCACCGTGGAGCAGCTGCAGGCGGTGCTGATGGGCGCTGTCCAGCCGGCGGGGGAGTGACCCGAGCGTCTTGTCAAACCGTCAGGGCTGTGCGCGGGAATGACGGCATTTGAAGTCGAAATCGGTTCGTCAGCCGCGATTCGGCGACGGCGCCAGCGCGCTCAGGGCCGCAGCAGCCGCCGCAGCGCCGCCAGGTCGATCGGCTTGCGGAAGTAGTGGTCGACGGCGTCAAAGGTTTCGCTGACGCGCTCGTCGTGCGGGTCGCTGCCGCTGACGGCGATCAGCACCATCTCGTCTTCGTATTGCGCGCGCAGGCGGCGCGTCAGCTCGCGGCCGTCCATGCCGGGCATGTTGACGTCCAGCAGCACCACGTGCGGGCGGAAGGTCTCGATCAGCGCCAGCGCCTGTTCGCCGCTGGTGGCGACCTGGGCCTGGTAGCCCTCCAGCTCCAGCGCGGCGGCCATCATGTCGGCCGCGTCCAGGTGGTCGTCGACCACCACCACGCGCACCTCGTCCGCCGGCGGGGCGGCGGCCCCGGGAGAGACGGTGTCTTGGGCCATGGGGACGGTTTCCTTCCATCCCGCCGCAGGGCGGTCGGGCGTGTGGTGACGGCGGCGCGGCCAGCAACTGCGGGGCTGCGGGGGGATGCCGATTATGCGGTGCGTACCATTGCCTTACTATGCTGCCAGGCAGAGTCGGCCCGTCGGTGTGGCGGCGCGGCGTCAATCGTGGGGGCGCCGCCGGGCGCCGGGCCTGATGCGGACGGCGTGGCGCGGCGAATCGCCGGTGTTTTTCAGGGCAGGGCAAAAAATGCCTCAAGCGCTTGATGGGCAAGCGAAGCGCGCTATTAAAATCATAGTTTTCCAGGCTCGCCAGCCCGCGCCGGCCGCGCGCTGCGTTAATCCCGTGTAAAGCCGGTCGGCACGCGCGTGCCGGGGGGCGTTGAAGGGACTGTGCGAGGCCCATGGCGGGCCTTGAAGGGACTTGCCACCATGAAACCTCTCTCCGCTATCGCTCGTTCCACCGCGCTGCTGGCGCTGGGCATGGCGGCCGCTGCGGCGGCCCACGCCCAGGCCATGGTCAATGCGCGGGTGGTGTCGTCCACCCCCGTGATGGAGCAGGTGCCCGTGTCGGACTGCGGCGGCTACGGCCGCGGCGTGCGGCCGTCGGGCCCCGGCACGGCCGTGGGCGCGCTGGTGGGCGGCCTGATCGGCAGCCAGATGGGCGGCGGCGCAGGCCACATCGCGGGCGCCATCCTGGGCACCGTGGGCGGCGCCATGCTGGGCAACGCGGCCGACGCCAGCAACGGCTATTACGGCAGCGGCTGCGCCACGCGCTATGAAAACCGTGTGGTCGGCTACGACGTGGCCTACGATGTGGGCGGCCGCCAGTACCGCACGCGCATGGCGCAGCCGCCCGGCCAGTGGCTGCAGGTGCCGGCGCCCGATGGCGGCTACGCGCCGCAGGGCGCCTACGGCGGCGCGCAGAGCTACCCGGTCAACCCGCCGCCGCTGGCCGGCTACCCGCTGCCGGCCTACCCGGCCAGCGGCGAAGCGTCGGGCGTGGTGACGGCGCCGGTGTATGGCGCGTATCCGGCGCAGGGCTATCCGCAGCCCTACCCGCAGGCGTATCCGCAGGCCTATCCGTACCCGCAGCCTTACCCGCAGCCGGTGTACCAGGCCGGTTACCCGGCGGCGGTGTACCCGGCCGCGCCGGTCTATGTGCGGCCGGCGCCGGTGTACGCGTCGCCGGTCGGCGTCAACCTGTCCATCGGCGGCGTCGTTGGCGGCCGGGGGCGCGGCGGCTGGGGCGTGGGCATCGGCACCGGGTTCTGAGGCGCGACGCGCACTTTGCGTCGCTTCGGTTTCGATAGCTGTCCACGCTGAAAGGGCGCCCGCGGGCGCCCTTTTTCATGCATGGATGGACTGCTGCCGCTGGGCCGGAACAGCATCGGGCGTCTTGAGCGATCTCCCGCGCTGGGGGGAAGGAGCCAGCTTCCGCCAAGTCCAGCGCCTTATTGCATTTTCAATTCAACAAGACAATCACTGTCATCCCCGCGCAGGCGTGGATCCAGGCCACCACGTGACGCTGCCGTCTGGATTCCCGCCTGCGCGGGAATGACGAAATGATTGGCGCGTTGACGTGGACCTGGAATTACCCCAGCGCGGCCAGCTGGCGCCGCAGCTGCGCCACTTCTTCCATCAGGTCGGCGGCCAGCGCGGCCAGTTGCGGGTCGGCGTCGTAGGTGTGTTCCAGCTGCGCGATGCGGCGCGCGCGCACCAGCGTGCTGCTGGCAAAGCGCCATTCGGTGACGCTGCCGCCCTGCAGCGGCTGCAGCACGCCGGCTTCGACGCGGGTGTGCACCCAGTCGGGCGGCACGGCGCAGGCGCTGGCCAGTTGCTGCAGGCTGAGCGCGGCGTCGTCCAGCAGCTCGACCAGTTCGGCGGGGACGGTGACGTGCACGGGGCTCATGTCGGTGCTCTCCAAAGATCAGTCGGTCCACAATGCGCCGCACGAGTTGATTGGTCGCAGCGCAGACCCCACGTGGGCGCCGTGGCCGGGGTTCCCCCGGTCACTGGCGCCGTCCCCCTCCCGCAGGAGAGGGGGAAGACGCCGAAGGCGGCACAGGGGGGTGTTCATGTCATTCTCGGATCGAAGCCGGGGTAAGCCTTGGCCAGCGCTTCCCAGGCGGCTTTCTGTTCGGGCGTGACGGCGCTGGGCACGGCGATGTCCAGTTCCAGGTACAGGTCGCCCGGTGTGGCGGACGACGGAATGCCGCGCCCTTTCAGCCGCAGCTTGCGCCCGCTGCCGGAGCCCGCGGGCACGGTGACTTCGACCGTCTTGCCGTCGGGCGTGGTGACCTGCACGCCGCCGCCCAGCGCGGCTTCCCAGGGCGTCACGCGCAGCTTCTGCGTGACGTCGCGGCCGTCGATGCGCCAGCGCGCGTCGGGGCGGAACTGCACTTCGAGGAACAGGTCGCCCGCCGCGCCGCCGTTGAAGCCGGGGCTGCCCTGGCCGGCCAGGCGGATCATCTGGCCTTCCTTCACGCCCTGGGGGATCTTGACCTGCAGCGTGCGCTCTTCCGGCACCACGTGGCCGCTGTCGTCCACGCGCGCGCCGCGCAGGGTCAGGCTGCGCTCGGCGCCGCGGTAGGCGTCGATCAGTTCCAGCTCGATGCGGGCGTGCTGGTCTTCGCCGCGCATCTGCGCCTGCGCGCGGGCGCCGCCGGTGCGGGCGCGGCCCCGTGCGCCACCAGCGGCACCGGCGCGGCCGAACATCTGCTCGAAGAATTCGCTGTAGTCGCCCGAGTCGCCGCCGAAGTGCTGGCGGAAGGCTTCGGCCCCATCGCCGCCGCCGTCGCGGAACTCGTAGCCCGTGTTCCAGCCGGGCGGCGGGCGCACGTCGTCGCCCGAGCGCGCGCCGGCGGCCCAGGCCTGCGCGCCCACGGTGTCGTAGGCGGCGCGCTTTTCGGGGTCGCTGAGCACGGTGTTGGCCTCGTTCACCTCGGCCATGCGCTCGGCGGCGTCCTTTTCCTTGCTGACGTCGGGGTGGTACTTGCGCGCCAGCTTGCGGTAGGCCTTCTTGATGTCGTCCTGCGTGGCGCCCTTGTCGACGCCGAGGATCTGGTAGTAGTCCTTGAACTGCATGCTTTTCTTGTCGTGTGGGTGGGCGGCCGTGAAAAACAACGCGCGGCCAATGCCGCTTCAGATGCGGTTCATTGTCCCATTTGCAACGGCGGCGCGAAGCGTTTTTGGATGATTCAATTTTGATAGCTATCCACGCTTCACAGGCCAGCGCCAGCAGCCAAAAAAGCCGTGAAAACCCCTTCAGCGCCGGATGTGCACCGAAACGCGCGGAACGCCGTGGAGCGGGCTTGGCCCGGCCACTGGCGTTGTCCCCCTCCCGCAGGAGAGGGGGAAGGCGCGTCAGCGCCTCAGGGGGGTGCCGTTTGTTCACCATCACGATGCCTGCCGCCACCAGCGCCAGCGACAGCAGCAGCGTGGGCGTCACCGCCTCGCCCAGCCACAGCGCGCCGGCGATCAGCGCGAAGATGGGCGTCAGGAACGAAAACGCCGAGATGCGCGTGGCCGGGTAGTGCGCCAGCAGCCACATCCACACCAGGTAGCTGACAAAGGCGCCGATCACCGTCTGCACCGCCATCGACGTGGCGGCAAACGCGCTCCAGCGCCACACCCAGGTTTCGCCCAGCGTCAGCGACAGCAGCGGCAGCGTCACGGCGCTCACGGCCACCTGGTAGAACAGCATTTTTTCGGGCGACGCGCGCACCAGGCCCGTGGCGCGGATGGTCACGGTGGTCAGGCCCCACAGCACGCCGGCCGCCAGGCCCAGCAGGTCGCCGCGCCAGGTCAGCCCGGCGCCGCTGGCCGAAAACCCTTCGCGCAGCGCGAACGCGACCGCCGCAAAAGCGCAGGCCAGCCCCACCCACTGGATGCGGTGCAGCCGCTCGGCCGGCACCAGCAGCGGCAGCACCAGCGCCACCCAGAACGGCGAGGTGTAGAGAAACACCGTCAGCCGCGACGCCGTGGTGTGCTGCAACCCCAGGTACATGGCGGCGAATTCGGCCGCAAACAGCACCCCCCGCCATCAGCCCCGGCCACAGCGTGCCGTCGCGCGCCAGCAGCGGCACCCCGCGCGCCGCGCACCAGCCCCACAGCAGCAGCGTCGCGCCGATGAAGCGCAGCGCCACCTGGAACACCGGCGGCAATTCCGGCAGCGTGGCCTTCACCAGCACCTGCTGCACGCCCCAGAACAGGCAGCACGCCAGCAGAATCGCCGCCGCGCGCGCGTCCAGATGGTCCTTGCGCGCGTTGGTCACGGGCGCCACGTTCCACGAAGGCGCGTTGCTCCCTCAAGGGCGGCGCAAGCCGCACGAGCGGCCGCGGAGCAGGCCATGCGCGCGAACGCCGTGGCCGGACCTGCGCCGGCCACTGGCGTTGTCCCCCCTCTGGGGGGAAGCCGCGTCAGCGGCACAGGGGGGAGCCTTTTCACAACGGGTGTTCGCTGTAAAACCGCCCGCCGTGAAACAGCAGCGGCGCCGCGCCCGGCTGGTGGCTGCAATGCACCACCTGGCCGACGAAGATGGTGTGGTCGCCTTCGTCGTAGGCGCTCTTGGTAAGGCATTCGAAGTGCGCCAGCGCGCCTTCGATCAGCGGTGCGCCCGTCACGCCCGGCGCCCAGGCCACGCCGTGCCAGCGGTCGACCATGACGGCGGCAAAGCGCAGCGCCAGCTCCTGCTGGTCGGCGCTGAGCACATTGACCGCGTAGTGCGTGCCGCCGCGAAACACCGGCATCGACGCCGAGCGCGCCGACAGGCTCCACAGCACCAGCGGCGGCGCCATCGACACCGAATTGAACGAATTGACCGTGAGGCCTACCGGCGTGCCATCGGGCGCGCGCGCCGTGACCACCGTCACGCCCGTGGCGAACATGCCCAGCGCGGCGCGGAATGCCGGCGCCGAAATCGGGGAGGCGGGGGCGTCGAGGCGGATCATGGGGCGGTGGCTGGCTGATGGCGAGGGCGGCTGGGAGTCTGCGCGGCAGAAGATGCGTCGGCTGCAACGCGCGAGAAAACGGTTCATCGCGGTGCTGCCTCCGGCGCCCATAGCTCGGCCATGGGCTGGTCGGCACCACCACGCTGTCCTCGTTTTTCGCACGTTTCGCTTCGACGCCTTCTGCCGCGCAGACTCCTGGCCATGATAGCCAGCCGGCTCTGGTCGCGTTGTCGCCGGGGTACCGTGCGGCGGTGCTGGCCGTGCCGCAAGGCAGCGGATGTGCACGGCAAGGGGCGGAATACCCTTCTAATGGTTGGGTACGGAGCGTGCCTCAGGCGGGTAACATCCCCCCCATGCCGTTTACCCCCACCTACACCATGCTTGGCCACGGGCCGGTGGTGCTGATGCTGCATGGCTCGGGCGGCAACTTCCGCAGCTTTGCGCCGCAGGTGGAGACGCTGGCCAGCCTGGGCTTTCGCGCCGTGGCGTGGAACATGCCGGGCTACGGCGCCAGCCCGCCCATCGAGCCGTACGAATTCAAGGGCCTGGCCGCCAGCGTGGTGGCGCTGCTGGATTCGCTGGCGCCGGTCACCGGCGGCACGGCGGTGGCGGTGGTCGGCCACGGCATGGGCGGCATGGTGGCGCAGGAACTGGCGCTGCGCCGCCCCGATCTGGTGCGCCAGCTGGTGCTGGTGGCCACCGCGGCCAAGGTGCAGCCGGACGACGGCTACAGCCGCTACGTGGCGCAGGCGCTGGCCTGGCTGGACGAAGGGCGCGCGATGCCCGACATCGCCGAAATGCTGCTGCCGCGCCTGATCGGCACCGACGCGCTGCCGGCCGGCGTGCACCTGGCCACGCTGTGCCAGGCCGAGGTGAACGCCGCCACCTGGCGCCGCGCGCTGCAGGCGATGGCGCACTTCGACCGCCGGCCCGCGCTGGGCCACATCCATGTGCCCACGCTGCTGGTGGCGGGCGAGCAGGACCCCGTCGCGCCGCCCGCGTCGATGCAGTGCATGGCGTCGGCCATCAGCGGCGCGCAGTGCGTCAGCGTGCCCAGCAGCGGCCACCTGCCGCACCTGGAGCGGCCGGAAGAGTTCGACACGCTGCTGCTCGACTTCCTGCGCCACGCCAGGGCGTGGCTGCACTGAGCCGGGTTTCTATACTTTTGATAGCTGTTCGCGCTGATCCAGCCAGCGCCAGCGGCCTAAAACATGCAAAGCGCGGCGCGGCGGCCTGTGCCAGCCGCAGGCCGCACGCGCGGTCGATCAGCGCACCAGCAGCACCGGCACCTGGCAGTTGGCCAGCACCTTGGTGGCGACCGAGCCCATCACCAGGCTGCCCAGCGCGCCGTGGCCGCGCGAGCCCATGATGACCATGTCGTACTTGCCCGACTCGGCGAGCTTGCCGATGGTTTCGCCGGCGGGGCCGACCTTGGAAATGGTCTTGGTCTTCAGCTTGTGGCGCGTCAGGAACTTGACCACCGGGTCCAGCACCTTGGCGGCTTCTTCGGCGTAATAGTTGTCGACCACCTCGCTGCCGACGGCCGCGCGCGCGCGCGGCGGCAGCGCGTGCTGCACCGTGAGCGCGGTGAATTCGTGCTCGCCGGCGAACATGTCGAGGTTGGTGGTCAGATACGCCAGCATCTTCTTGGTGTACGGGCTGCCATCGACGGCGAGCAGGATCTTCATGGTGCGAGTCCTTGAGAGCGGTTGCGAAAATCAGGACAGTGTAAATCGTCGAGACACCGCTGCGCGCATCACACGCTGACCACGAAATCAGGCCGAAACGCCGCCTGCTCGCCCTTGCGGGCGTAGCCCAGCGGGTTGGCCACCACGCGGCAGCGGCCGCTGGTGTAGTCGATGGGGCAGTGCAGGTGGCCGTGCAGCCACAGGTCGGCGTGCGGCAGCAGGTCGTCCAGCGCGTTGCAGAAGCCCGCGGTGCCGGGCGCCAGCCCATAGCGCGGGTCGGCGCTGTGCAGGCTGGGCGCGAAATGCGTGACCACCACCGTGCGGCCGTCGAAAGGCTGGGCCAGCGCGGTGCGCAGCCAAGCCTGGCAACTCAGCGCCTGCTCGCGCACCTCGGCGGCCAGAAAGGGCTGGCCGCCGCGCGTGGCCCCGGCGATGCGCAGGTAGTGGTTGGCGGCGCGAAACGCCTTTTCGCGCGCCTGCCACTGCTCGCTGAGCGTGGCCGTCGGCCCGCAGGGCGCCAGCGCGTCGAAGTCGGCCCACAAGGTGGTGCCCACGAAGCGCACGCCGCCGATCACGCGCGTTTCACGCTCCAGCCAGAGCAGGCCCAGGCGCTCGCAGCTCTCGCGCAGGCGCTGGTGCGCGTCGTCCACGTCCAGGCCGTCGTATTCGTGGTTGCCGGGCACGTAGACCACCGGCACCGGCCAGCCGGCAAAGCGCGCCAGGCCGAAGTCGACGTCGCCCAGCACCGGCAGCACCGAGCCGCGCTGGTACGAGCCGATGTCGCCCGCCAGCACCAGCAGGTCCGCGTCGGGCGCCGGCACGGGCTGGAAATCCGCGTGCTGCTCCAGGTGCAGGTCGGACAGAAGCTGGATCTTCATGCAGGTGGGCAAAGGGGTGAGCGATAAGTGAGCGCGTGCCAACTCGCTTTTGCGGCAGGAGTGGGCGATGCGCGGCGGCTCGCCAGTGTCGCATTCCTGCCATGCCCGCAGCCGCGTCTGGCGTGGGGGTTCTAGGGTTTTCCCTAGTCCCGGCCTACAATGGCGGGGTTCGCCCACAAGGCAGCACGCGAAGTCGCCGTTCAACCACCAAGGCGGCTGCGCCACATCCACATGTTCAATACCCTGATCTCCCGCCTGTTCCCCGTCCGTTCAGCCCTGGCCCGCAGCGTGCCCGGCCAGTTGATGGACCGCGCCGAAGCCAGCGCCGGCACCGACCCGCGTCGCGCCGCCGAACTGCGCCGCGCCGCCATCGCCTACCTGGGCGTGGTGCGCTGACGCGTCACCCGGCGCCGCCGTGGCGCTGCATCCATAGCGCGAGGCAAGCCGGCGCGGGCGACCGGGCAGCCGTGCGTGCCCGTCGCTGTGCGTGGTTGCCGTGTGCGCGATGGGATATTTGCTGCTGATTTGATAGCTGACAGCGCTTGCTGCGCCAGCGCGCGCGGCCGTTTTTGAAACAAATCCGTGCGCGTGGCGCCGCCACAAAAAAGGCCCGTCGGTGACGGGCCTTTTCTTTGTGGGGGCGGCAATCAGGCGGCGGCCAGACGCGCTTCCATGTCTTTCCGCGTGTCGGTCAGCGCCTTCGGCAGACCCTGCGCCAGCTGGGTGAACAGCTCGTCGTGCAGGGCAAACTCGGCCTTCCAGTCGGCCGGGTCGATGCTGGTGACGCTGGCGAATTGCTCGGGGCTGAAGGCCAGGCCGGTCCAGTTGATCTCGCCGTACGCCGGCGCGACGCCGAACATGGTGGCCTGGCCCGCCACGCGGTTTTCGGCGCGGTCGATGATCCACTTGAGCACGCGCATGTTCTCGCCGTAGCCCGGCCAGACAAACTTGCCGTCGGCACCCTTGCGGAACCAGTTGACGCAGTAGACGGCGGGCAGTTGCGCGCCGGCCGCCTTTAGCTGTTCGCCCATCTTCAGCCAGTGGCCAAAGTAGTCGGCCATGTTGTAGCCGCAGAAGGGCAGCATGGCGAAGGGGTCGCGCCGCACCACGCCTTGCGCGCCAAAGGCGGCGGCGGTGGTTTCGCTGCCCATGGTGGCGGCCATGTAGACGCCTTCGGTCCAGCTACGGGCCTCGGTGACCAGCGGCACGGTGGTGCTGCGGCGGCCGCCGAAGATGAAGGCGTCGATCGGCACGCCGGCCGGATCGTCCCAGGCCGGGTCGAGCGCGGGGTTGTTGGTGGCGGCCACGGTGAAGCGCGCGTTGGGGTGGGCGGCCTTCTGGCCGGCCTTGGCGGACTCGGGCGTCCAGTCCTTGCCCTGCCAGTCGATCAGGTGCGCAGGCAATTGGTTGCCCCGGTCCTTTTCCATGCCTTCCCACCACACGTCGCCGTCGTCGGTGAGGGCCACGTTGGTGAAGATGACGTTTTCATTCAGGCTCAGCATGCAGTTGGGGTTGGTCTGCATGTTGGTGCCGGGCGCCACGCCAAAGTAGCCCGCCTCGGGGTTGATGGCGTAGAGCTTGCCGTCGCGCGGCTTGATCCAGGCGATGTCGTCGCCGATGGTGGTGACCTTCCAGCCCTCGAAGCCCGCCGGCGGCACCAGCATCGAGAAGTTGGTCTTGCCGCAGGCGCTGGGGAAGGCGGCGGCCACGTGGTATTTTTTGCCCTCGGGGTTGGTCACGCCCAGGATCAGCATGTGCTCGGCCAGCCAGCCCTGGTCGCGCCCCATGTTGGAGGCGATGCGCAGCGCGAAGCACTTCTTGCCCAGCAGCGCGTTGCCGCCGTAGCCCGAGCCGTACGACCAGATTTCGCGCGTTTCGGGGTAGTGGACGATGTACTTGACGGTGGGGTTGCAGGGCCAGGCGGTCTTGTCCTTTTCGCCGGCAGCCAGCGGCGCGCCCACGGTGTGCACGCAGGGCACGAAGTCGCCGTTTTCGCCCAGCACGTCGAGCGCGCCCTTGCCCATGCGCGTCATCAGCTTCATGTTGACGGCCACGTACGCGCTGTCGGACAGCTCGACGCCAATGTGGGCGATGGGGCTGCCCAGCGGGCCCATGCTGAACGGGATGACGTACATGGTGCGCCCGCGCATGCAGCCGTCGAACAGCGGCTGCAGCTTGTCGCGCATTTCGGCCGGCGGCATCCAGTTGTTGGTGGGGCCGGCGTCTTCCTGCTTTTCAGAGCAGATGAAGGTGCGGTCTTCGACGCGCGCCACGTCCGACGGGTCGGAGCAGGCCAGGAACGAGCCGGGGCGCTTGGCCGGGTTGAGCTTGCGGAAGGTGCCGGCGTCCACCAGCTGCTGGCACAGGCGGTCGTATTCTGCCTGGCTGCCGTCGCACCAGACCACGCGGTCGGGCTTGCACAGGGCCACCATGTCGCCCACCCAGGCGATCAGTTTGGCGTTCTTGACGTAGTCGGGGACGTTCAGATCCTTGATCATCCCGGGGGTCAGGGGGGGCGTTCATCGACAAAGCTCCTAAGTTGAAAATCGCTCTTTCCGAAAGTGTCGGACCTTGGGAAAGCGGATTCGAACCGTGGCTTGCAGCCGTCGCCAGTGCAAAAAACCGCCTCGCGGGCGGTCGTCGGCGGGTCAGGGATTTTAAGGAATGCGGCCGACGTCGGGCTGACGCGGCCCGGCGGGCCTGCGGGGGCAACCGGCGCGCTTCAGGTCACTATCATCTAAATAGCAAACTATCAAGGCGGGAAGCGCGCACAGGCCTAAAAACCTGCCCAACGGGCGAATCAGGCCATCTTCACGGCGATGAAGGCCAGCAGAAAGATCATGATGGCACCGGCCAGCGGAATCACCACCGGGATGTGCTTGGTCACGGCATCCACGGGGTCTTCGGAATGGGCGGGGGCGTTGTGATGGGGCGCGGACATGGGTGGAAATCTCGGGTTGCTGCCAAAACAGGCATTCTATAAGCGGGGGGCGCGCACCTGCATGGGGCGCAACCCTGTAGCGGCCCGGCCCGCCGCACCGGGGGCGAGGCGGGCCGGCGCGGCGTCAGGGCAGGTCGTTCGGCGGCGGCGGCGTGGGGTCGGCGGGCGGCGTCGGCTTCTGGCGGGACGCCAGCCGGTCGACCCAGCGCGAGGCCAGGCGGCCCGCCGCTTCACGGCCGCCCAGCCCGAAGGCCAGCGCCACCGCCACCGCGATGGCGCCCAGCGTCAGCCCGAAGGCCAGGTTGACGATGTCGTCGGCGATGCCCATGGCACGCAGGCCCATGGCCAGCACGATGCCCAGGATGGCGAAGCGCGCCACCTTGGCCAGCGCCGAGCCGTTGCCTTCACCGTTGCCGCTGGCACGCGAAATGGCCTCGTACGCCACGTTGGCCAGCATGAAGCCGATGATCAAAATCGCCGAGCCCAGCAGTACGTCGCCGGCAAACTCCACAAACGTCATGATCATGTCGCTGAAGCGGTGAAAGCCCAGCTGGTTGGCCGCCTCGACCACCGCAAACAGCATGGCAAACACCAGCGCGATGCGGCCCGCCAGCATGGACGGCGGGGTGCGCGCAAACGCGTGCTGCATGCCCAGCTTGGCCGGCAGCGTGTCGAAGCCCACGTTGGCCAGCAGGCTGGACAGCAGCCGCGTGGCAAAGCTGGCCACCAGCCAGGTGATCAGCAGGATCAGCCCGGCCGCGATGATGCGCGGCACGGCGTCCAGCAGCATGGCCAGCATCTCGGTGGCGGGGCGCGAGATGGCGTCGATGTGCAGCGCGTCCAGCGCGGCGATCAGCGCCGGCACCAGCACCACGATGAACACCAGCAGCCCGGCCAGGCTGGACAGCTGCACCGTGCCGGCCAGCCCGGCCTTGTTGCCGATCTGGTCCAGCCCGGCCGAACGCAGCAGGTTGGTGGTCAGGTTGCGCAGCACCGTGGCCACCACCCAGCCCACGCCGCCAATCACCAGCGCCGCCACCACGTTGGGCAGGATGTCGACCGCCTTGGCCGTCATGTCGCGCAGCGGGCTGAGCAGCCCTTCCATCTGCAGCGCGCCCAGGATGGCGGGCACAAACAGCAGGATCACCAGCCAGAACAGCGCGTTGGACAGGCTTTCGCTGATGGGCGAGATGTTGGCGTGCTCGGACAGCTTTTCGTCCAGCGAGGTGCGGTCCAGCACCTTCTGCGTCACGCCCCGTATCAGCGTCGCCACCAGCCAGGCCAGCAGCGCCAGCAGCACGGCGCCCAGCAGGCGCGGCGCGTATTCAAACAGCTGCGTGGTCAGCGCGGCGAACGAGCCGGACACCAGCGACAGGTCGAGCGCGTTGAACATCGCCGCCAGCGTGAGCAGCATGACCACCCAGAACAGCGTCAGCGCGATCACGCCCTCCAGGTCGACACGCTGCCCGGTGGTGCCGGCAAAGCGCTGGTTCAGCTTGAGCAGGGCCAGCGCCTTGCGCGTGCCCGCCTTCACCAGCGCGGCCACGAACCAGCCGATGATGAAGATCGCCAGCGCGCCCAGCACTTGCGGGATGTGCACGCCCATCGACGTCTGCAGCGAATCCCACATCGTGTTCCATTGGTTCATAACCCACACCTTCCTTCACAAATTGTCAACTTTGGTCGCATGATCGCCCTTGGGCGCCACAGCGTCAACCGCGCCGGCACAACCCCCTGAACACGGGGGTGTCGTGACATGGCGGCGACACATTCGTCCGGGCGGTGTGGCGCCGTTGCCACCGGCCCGCTGGTTGCGCGGCTTGTCTTCCGCGGCCACGGCGATTGCGTTATGGTGGCATTTGCGCAGGCAGGCACTCAACCTTCAGGAGATGGTCGATGGCGAAACGGACGATTCAGGTGCGTGAGCAGACGGGCATGCTGGCTTCACCGGCGCTGGCCAGCGCGCCGGTGCTGGACCTGATGTGCTCGCACTTCGTGCTGACGCTGGCCGCGCAGCAGGGCAGCAAGTTCAACGTGCGCCGCGACATCAACGGCCTGATGGCGCTGGCCGGCCGCCACCTGATGTGGCCTGAGCCGGTGCTGACGCGCCTGCGCGAATTCCTGGCCCGCCGCTGCAAGGACAACGACTTCTGGCGCGGCCACGAACAGCTGACCCCGACCGAATTCCTGGAACGCCACGGCATCTGGCGTGGCCCGTATGAAGAGGGCACGCTGTTCTTCTATCTGGACGAATACGCCAAGGACTCGCCCAAGGACTTGCTGGCGCTGCTGAACAGCACCGGCCAGTGGCTCAGCCATGTGCTCAAGAAGCAGTCCACGCTGGTCGAGAAGAACATCGATTCGCTATCAAATCTGTTGCAGCTGAACAAGGCAGAGCGTGCGCTACTACTGTATGGCACGCTGGCGCGCTATCAGCGCGACCTGCGCAGCATCCTGGTCGAGTTCAAGGTCAACAACGCGCCCGAAGCCTACGCCGCCATCGCCGGCCTGGCCGGCGTGACCGCCGCCGAAGTGGGCGAGGCGCTGCGCGCCGGCGGCCGGCTGGAGCGCATCGGCCTGGTCGAGAACCTGATTTCCGAGCACAGCATCACCGACCTGGCCGACCTGATGAAGGTCAGCGAAAAGCTGCCGCCCGTGCTGATGCGCGAATACCGCGACCGCGCCGAGCTGATGGCCGTGTTCACGCGCCCCGCCGCCCGCAGCGACCTGAAGAGCAGCGACTTCGAATTTGTCGGCGACGACGTGCAGGTGCTGATCAACCTGCTGCGCAAGGCGCAGGCCACCAAGGCGCAGGGTGTCAACGTGCTGCTGTACGGCCCGCCCGGCACCGGCAAGACCGAACTGGCCAAGGTGGTCGCGCACGAAGCCGGGCTGGACCTGTTCGAGGTCGAATACGCCGACCGCGACGGCAACAGCCTGTCGGGCCGCGACCGCTACCGCTCGATGCAGATTGCGCAAGTCTTTTTGAAAGGCTCGCAAGAGGCCGCGCTGCTGTTCGACGAGGTGGAGGACGTGTTCCCGCCCATCAGCGTCGACGCCGCCGGCCTGATGGCGCGCGCCGAGCAGCAGGCCATGGCCGCCGCCGTGGCCCACAGCGTCAACGGCAAGGCGTGGGTCAACCAGATCCTGGAAAGCAACCCGGTGCCCACCATCTGGGTGACCAACCGCATCGAGCAGATCGACCCGGCCTTCCGCCGCCGCTTTGCCTATCACCTGGAGCTGAAGTCGCCCCCGCCCGGCGCGCGCGAGCAACTCATCCGCAAGACGCTGGACGGCGTGGCCGTGAGCGACGCCTTCGTCGCCAAGCTGACCGAGCGCAAGGGCCTGACGCCGGCGCAGATCCGCACCGCGGTGCGCTTTGCCGACCTGGCCCACGTGGGCGAGGCGGGCGGTGAGGTGTTCGAGTCGCTGATTGAGCGGCAGCTGAAAAACTCCGACGCCGCCCTGGGCCGCAAGCCCGACGAAGGGCAGGCCAAGAAGGGCCGCCGCCAGGTCACCACCTACGACCTGGACATGCTCAACGTCGAAAGCCGTTTTGAAATTCCGCGCATCGTCGAAGCCTTGAAGGCGCGCGGCCACGGCGCGCTGTGCTTCTACGGCGCGCCCGGCACCGGCAAGACGGCGCTGGGCGAATACATCGCCGAGCACCTGGGCCAGCCGCTCATCATCAAGCAGGCCAGCGACCTGGTCAGCAAGTACGTGGGCGAAACCGAGCAGAACATGGCCGCCATGTTTGCCGAAGCCACGCAGGAAAAGGCCGTGCTGCTGCTGGACGAGGCCGACAGCTTTCTGCTCGACCGCCGAGGCGCGCAGCGCAGCTATGAAGTGACCGAGGTCAACGAAATGCTGCAGCAGATGGAGCGCCACCACGGCGTGTTCATCTGCACCACCAACCTGCTCGACCGCATCGACCAGGCGGCGCTGCGGCGCTTCACCTTCAAGATCAAGTTCATGCCGCTGAAAGCCGAGCAGCGCGAACGCATGTTCGTCACAGAGGCACTGAAGGGCAACGCCGACCTGCTGACGCCCGAGGTGCAGCGCCGGCTGGCCAAGCTGGAGCAGCTGTGCCCCGGCGACTTCGCCGCCGTCAAGCGCCAGACCGACATCCTGGCCGCCGAATTCTCGGTCGAGGAGTTCCTGGAACAACTCGAAGCCGAGCACCGCATCAAGCCCGAGGTGCGCGAGCAGCGCAGCATGGGGTTTGTGCACTGAACTGATGCGCGCCGGCGCGTTGCCAGCGCGAACTCACGACGGCAGTGCCGACCCCAGCACCGGCTTGGCCCAATCCGGTGTGCGCGCCCATTGCGCGACGTCATCAGCGGTCGGCCAGGTGAGACGTCCGCGCTGAAACACCGCCACCGGCAGCGGGTCGGGAATCGGCTCGCCCGGCGCCACGCTGGCGCTGTTGTCGAACACCCGCACCTCGGCCAGATCGGGCAGCAGTGCGATCAGGTTGGCGATGCTGGCCGTCCAGCGCTCGCGGATCTTGGCCTCCGGGATGTTGTGGCCGCCGACCGCCACGCGCGCCTGCACGCGGGCGATGTGCAGCTCGGGCGAGGCCAGGCCGCAGAACCACACCAGCACGTCGTGCGTGCCGGTGGCGGCTTTCAGGCGCGCGGCCACGCTGTGGCCGCCCAGCGTAGTTTCAAAGGCAAAGCTGCGGCCGGCGCTCACGGCATCGTCCAGCCGGCGCATGCCCTCGGTCCAGGCGGCAGCGTTGGCGGCGGTGGGGTCACAGCCGGTGGCGGTGACGAGTTCGCGGGCGAAGGTGTCGGGGTTGAACCAGGCCAGCCCGGCGCGTGTGAGCAGATGGCCGCCGATGGAGCTTTTGCCGGCACCGTTGACGCCGGCCAGGACGTAGATGACGGGGCGGGCGGTCATGTAAGGTGCCAATCTGGCTTGGGCGCTGATTCAGCCAGCGCAGATAGCTATCAAAACAGGAGTTTTAGAGGTGGTAGAAGCGTCGCCGTCAGTGGCTGTCGCCGGCCTTCACTTCGCTATCCAGCGCCATCGGCCCGCCCAGCACGCCGCGCAGACGGTCGCCCGCGTCGTCTCGCGCCAGCGTGGCCAGCCGCTCGTCAAAGCGGCGGCGCAGGTGGTCGAGCGCGGCGTCCTGCTGCATCTGCGCGCCTTGCGCAG
Organism: Ottowia sp. SB7-C50; assembly: GCF_033110285.1. Taxonomy (NCBI): domain Bacteria; kingdom Pseudomonadati; phylum Pseudomonadota; class Betaproteobacteria; order Burkholderiales; family Comamonadaceae; genus Ottowia; species Ottowia sp. SB7-C50. The sequence continues at coordinate 3,503,122 of NZ_CP136995.1, read as the reverse complement.
CCTGCATCAGCCGCTGGTATTCGTCGGTCGAGAGGATCACCGCCTCGGGCTGGTCGTGGTTGGTGACCAGCACCTTGCCCTCGCGCCCCACGGTGCGCATCACGCCGCGCCAGCCGAGTTTCTTGACCTCGGACGCGGGTGTGCGGGACAACTGGTCAAAGTGGTCGAGTGCAGCGATGGCGGGCATGGCAGTCCTTCGTGTGGCAAGGGCTAATTTGGCCATTATGGGCCAAATGGGCCAATTGGAAAATGGCCCAAGCCCACGGCCAGCGCCACCGCTGGCGCTCAAGCTCGCCGTTGAAGCCGGCGGCCCGCGTGCCAGCTTCGAACGCCACGCGGGCGTTCAAGGCGTGGTGTCCACCACCTGGACCACCGACATCATGCCCTTGTCCTCGTGCTCGAGGATGTGGCAGTGGTAGACGTAGCGGCCGATCTGCTCCGGGCGGTCGAACCGGATGCGCAGGCGAATCCAGCCGCCGGGGTCGATGGGGTAGGTGTCGTGGAAAGCGCCGTCCTTGGTGGCCGGCAGCGCGGCCACGTTGGGCGCCGGGCCGCGGTTGGACTCGAGCACCTCGAACTTCGACTGATGGACGTGGAAGTTGTGCAGCTCGCCCGACTGGTTGGACACCACCCAGGTTTCGGCGTAGTCGCGCTGGCCGATCGGCGCGCCGACGCACATGTCCACCCGGTCGTGCGCGAATTCGCGGTAGGGCTGGCTGGGCGCCACGTCGGCCGGCGCGCCGCGCCAGCCGCTGCGGGTCTCGGTGACCATGCCGAACACTTCGGGCGCTGCCCGCGCGTCAGCCGGTCGGTGACGCGCCTGTGCTTACCCGCAGCACCTCTTCGCCATAGCGCTCCAGCTTGGTCGCGCCGATGCCGCTGACGCCGTGCAGGTCGTCCAGCGTCTGCGGTGCGCGCGCGGCGATGGCGGCCAGCGTGGCGTCGTGAAAGATCACGTAGGCGGGCAGGTTGTGCTCGCGCGCCACTTCGCCGCGCCAGGCTTTCAGGGCGGCGAAACGGGCCTGCCCGGCGGCGTCCAGGTCGGCGGCGGCGGCCGGCGCGCTGGCCGTGCGTTCGCCGCGTTTCTTGCGCACGCGCTCGCGCGGGGCGGGCGCGGTGGCGGCGCGCAGGCGCACGGGTTGCTCACCCTTCAGGATGGGGCGCGCCTCGGGCAGCAGCTTCAGCGTGTTGAAGGCCTGCGCGTCGACGTGCAGGGCGCCGACGGCGATCAGCTGCCGCAGCACGCCGCGCAGTTGCGGCTCTGAATACTCGGCGCCGATGCCGAAGGTGGACAGCTGCTCGTGCCCGAACTGCGCCACCTTCTCGGTCGACTTGCCGCGCAAAATGTCCATGATGTGGCCGGCGCCGAAGCCGATGCCGCTTTGCTGCTGCACGCGGTAGATGGTGGACAGCAGCTTGCGGGCGCAGTCGGTGGCGTCCCATACGTCGGGCGGGTTCAGGCAGTTGTCGCAGTTGCCGCAGTGCCAACGTGAATAGGTGCCGGATGGTCCGCTGGCGCTTTCTGGATCAGCGCTGATAGCTATTGAATCAGTAGCTTCTGACGACCCCATCGCCTCGCCAAAATAGCCCAGCAGCCGCGCGCGCCGGCAGTCGGTGGCCTCGGCCAGCGCCAGCAGGGCGTCCAGCTTGCCGCGCATCACCTGCTTGAAGTCTTCCTCGGCCGGGCTTTCGTCGATCATGCGGCGCTGGTTGACCACGTCCTGCAGGCCGTAGGCCATCCAGGCGTCGGCGGGCGCGCCATCGCGGCCGGCGCGGCCCGTCTCCTGGTAATAGCCTTCGATGTTCTTCGGCATGTCGACGTGGGCGACAAAACGCACGTCGGGCTTGTCGATGCCCATGCCGAAGGCGATGGTGGCCGTCATCACCACGCCTTCTTCGCGCAGAAAGCGGTCCTGGTTGCGCTGGCGCTCGTCGGCGGGCAGGCCGGCGTGGTAAGGCAGCGCGTCAATGCCGTGCTCGCACAGTGTCTGCGCCAGCTCTTCGACGCGCTTGCGCGACTGGCAGTAGACGATGCCGGCCTCGCCCTCGTGCTCGCGCTGGATCAGCTGCAGCAGCTGGCGCGTGGCGTCCTTCTTTTCGACGATGGTGTAGCGGATGTTGGGCCGGTCGAAGCTGCTGACGAACTGGCGCGCCTCGTGCAACTGCAGCCGCTCGACGATGTCGGCACGCGTCACCGCATCGGCCGTGGCGGTGAGCGCCACGCGCGGCACGCTGGGCCAGCGCTGGTGCAGCACCGTCAGCTGCCGGTATTCAGGGCGGAAGTCGTGGCCCCATTGGCTCACGCAATGCGCTTCGTCGATGGCGAACAGGCTCAGTTGGCCGTGGGCGTGCAGCGTGTCCAGCAGGCCCAGAAAGCGCGGCGTGCCCACGCGCTCGGGCGCGGCGTACAGCAGCGTCAGCTGGCCGGCCAGCAGGCGGCGCTCGATGTCCTCGGTTTGCTCCCAGTCCAGCGTCGAATTGAGAAACGCCGCCGCCACGCCCGCCTCGTGCAGCGCGCCCACCTGATCGTGCATCAGCGCGATCAGCGGCGATATCACCAGCGTCACGCCCTCCCCGGCGCGCTGCCGCACGATGGCCGGCACCTGATAGCACAGCGACTTGCCGCCGCCGGTCGGCATCAGCACCAGTGCGTCGCCGCCCGCCGTGACGTGGTCGACGATGGCCTGCTGCTGGCCGCGGAAGCTGTCGTAGCCAAAGACGTCGCGCAGGATAGCCTGGGGCGCGCTGGGGGACATGGGGAGACGGTCGTTCAAAACAAAAGCGAAGCCAAAAGCCAGCGCGCATTGTCGCCGCCGGACGCGCGGACGGGGCGCGGCGTGTCAGGACCAGCCTGGGGCTGGACGTGATGGGGTGAGCGCAAGGCGGACGCCTTGCAACGCGCCAACGAAATGCCCCCTATGCACAAGGCATTCATCCAGGCAGTTTCGGTGTTGGCGACGCAGGGTCTTGAGATCATCGCTGAGGTTCAGCACAGCAGAATCACGCTCGTCATGTCACCCTCGACCGGCTACCTGGCCCTGGCCGCCCACCGATGGCCAGCGCCGCTTCATCCGAAGCATCGACAGCATGCTCTCATTATTGGAGCTGCTTGCGCTTGATATACAAGCACTGGAGGCCAATTCGGCATCAAACCCCAGTCCCACGCCGCGCCTGGGCATGGCCCCCACTCACTGCGCGCCGTGCCACCCGACGCCCTGCGCGAAGCCGGGTGCCCAGCGGCGAAACCGCACGCCGCGCGGCAAACGCACGCGGTAGCCCACGGCGAGGGTGGCGTCGAGGTTGTAGAGCTGCGCGTGGTATTGCTTGCCGTCGGCCGCAGTTGTCAAGGATTCCTTGACAACTGCTTTTGCACCTAACTCTTTGTCTGAAAAGACATTTTTCAGGTGCAGCGAAATGTTCTGTTTGGTCGCGTCAAACAACTCGGCCATATCAAGCTGAGTCAGCCACACGGTTTGCTGATCAGCCCGCAGCTTGATCTGGCTGCGGCCGTCTTCGGTGGTGTAGAGAATGAGTTCGCTCATGAGTGGGCTTGGTGGGCAGCGGCGGCAAAGGGCCTCGGCACGTGTAGGCTTGGCTGTGCGACTGCCAGCATGCCCACGCCCCATGACCACCCCTGCGCCCTTTCACCTTCACCCCGGCAGCGCCCCTCTGCTGATCTCGTTCCCCCATGTCGGCACGCACGTCCCGCCTGACCTTTCGGCGCGGTTGACGCCCAAGGCGCGCGAGGTGCACGACACCGACTGGCATCTGCCGCGCCTGTACGACTTTGCGCGGGGGCTGGGTGCGTCGTTGCTCGTCGCCACGCATTCGCGCTACGTGATCGACCTGAATCGCCCGCCAGACGGCGCCAGCCTGTACCCCGGCCAGAGCGTGACGGCGCTGTGCCCGGTCGACGATTTCGATGGCGAGCGGATTTACCGCGATGCCGCCGACGAGCCGGCCGCCGATGAGGTGGCCGAGCGCCGCGCCGCCCTCTGGCAGCCGTACCACGATGCGCTGGCGGCCGAGCTGGCGCGCATCCGCGCCGCGCACGGCGTGGCGGTGCTGTGGGACGCGCACTCGATCCGCTCCGTGCTGCCGCGCTTCTTCGACGGCAAGTTGCCCGATCTGAACCTGGGCACGGCGGACGGCACCAGTTGCGCGCCCGAGCTGGCGCAAGAGCTGCTGCGCGTGGCCGGATCGGCGCCCGGTTTCACGGCGGTGCTCAATGGCCGATTCAAGGGCGGCCACATCACGCGCGCGCACGGCCGTCCGCACGAAGGCGTGCACGCGGTGCAGCTGGAAATGACGCAAAGCAGCTACATGCAAGAGGCGATGCCCTTCGACTACCTGCCCGAGCAGGCCGCGCGCATCCAGCCGACGCTGGAACGCCTGCTGCAAACGGCGCTGGCGTTTGCGCGGCGTGCTGGCCATCAAGTCTGATTGCTGCTGTTTTGATAGCTGCTTGCGCTTGTCCCCAGGGCGCCGGCGGCCAATTTGACGGCTCACCCGCGTTCATGCACCGACTTTCTACAATGGCACGCATGACACTGCCCGCCTACACCCGCGCCGCCCAACTGCCCGACATCCTGCGTCAACGCCTCGTCATTCTGGATGGCGCTATGGGCACCATGATCCAGCGCTTCAAGCTGACCGAGGCGCAGTTTCGCGGCGAGCGCTTCCAGGACTTCCCGCGCGATGTGAAGGGCAACAACGAATTGCTGTCGCTGACCCGGCCCGACGTCATCGGCGCCATTCACGAGCAGTACCTGGCCGCGGGCGCCGACCTGATCGAGACCAACACCTTCGGCGCCACCAGCATCGCGCAGGCCGACTACGACATGGCGCATCTTGCGCGCGAGATGAACGTCGAATCGGCCCGCCTCGCCCGCGCGGCGTGCGACCAGTACAGCACGCCCGACAAGCCGCGCTTCGTCGCCGGCGCCCTGGGCCCCACGCCCAAGACGGCCAGCATCAGCCCCGACGTCAACGACCCCGGCGCGCGCAACGTGACGTTTGAGCAGCTGCGCGCTGCCTATCTGGAGCAGACGCTGGGCCTGATCGAAGGCGGCGCCGATGTGCTGCTGGTCGAAACCATCTTCGACACCCTCAACGCCAAGGCCGCGCTGTTCGCCATCGACGAAGCCTTCGAGCAGACCGGCGAACGCCTGCCCATCATGATCAGCGGCACGGTGACCGATGCGTCAGGCCGCGTGCTGAGCGGCCAGACCGTCACCGCCTTCTGGTACAGCGTGCGCCACGCGCAGCCGCTGTCGGTGGGCCTGAACTGCGCGCTGGGCGCCGCACTGATGCGCCCCTACATCCAGGAGCTCAACCGCGCTGCGCCCGACACCTTCATCAGCTGCTACCCCAACGCCGGCCTGCCCAACCCGATGAGCGATACCGGCTTCGACGAAACCCCCCGAGGTCACCAGCCGCCTGGTGCACGAATTTGCCGCCGAGGGGCTGGTCAACATCGTCGGCGGCTGCTGCGGCACCACGCCGGACCACATCGGCGCCATCGCGAATGCCGTGGGGCCGCTGGCGCCGCGCGGCGTGCAGGCGGCGGGGTTTTATCGGGACGCGGCCTGAGCCTTTGAATGCGCCACGGTGTCTGCGCAAGCGCGGGCACAGGGACGATGACGGTTTGCGCATTCCCGCGTTCGCGGGATGACGCGGAAGGGGCGGTGGCGCGAGCGTTTGGGCGGCGCGCGCCGGACAGCTCAGCCGCCCAGCCCGGCGGCGCGCCACGCCACCGCCGCCACATGATCGGCCGCCGCCCAAGGCGGCAATTCGACGGCGGCGCTGCGCACGCCGGCCAGGCGCGCGGACAGCGCGGACGACCATTCGACGAGCGGCTGGCCGATGCATTTCAGGCGCGCTTCGTGCGCCGCCCACGCGGCGGCAAATGCTATTGAAAAAGTAGCTTCATGCGCTTCCTGGTCCAGCGCTGCAGCCATATTTGGCTCAAGAAACAAATGCGCCGCGCGGCGCAGCTCGTCGGCGTCGCTGGCGGCGGGTACGCGGACCACATCCACGCCAACCGCGCCGTCGGGGCACAGCGCGAGCAGGCTCAGCGCATGTTCGTGGCTGATCGACAGGCCGATGCGTTCATGCCCGGCCGCGCGCACCGGCTGACCGCGTGTGTCGCTGAGGTCGATGGCTTCGGGCGCGCAACCCAAGTCATGCGCCAGCAGGCTGCGCAACGCAGCGCGCGCGTGCTGGCGTGCCAGGCGACGCGCCGCTTCGGGCGGGGCGCCGGCGGGCGCGACCGGGGCGGGCAGCACGTACACGCGCGGGGCGCCGGGCGCTTCGTCGCCGGCGAAGCCACAGCGCGTGGGCTGCGCATTGCCCTCAGAGACCATCGCTCAGGCCGCCCACACACAGCGCCACGGCGCCCGCCACGCCCGGACGCCGTGGTCGGGGCCTGCCCGACCCTCCGCGTCGTCCCCGCTGAGGGCGAATGCCGCAGGCCGATCAGGCCGGCGCACTCGATCTCCACGGCGCGGCCGGCAGGCCGTGCCAGCGCGTGCGCTCGGGAATGTTCTCGCCCTTCATCACCAGCGTCAGCGGGCCCAGGTGCGCCCCGTCGCCCACCTGCGCGCCATACAGCACGGTGCAGCGCGGGCCCAGGGTGACGCGGCTGCCGATGCGCACGTGGTCGACCTTCATCACGCGGTCTTCAAACAGGTGCGTCTGCGGGCAGCACAGCGCGTTCAGTTCGCTGTGGTCGCCGATGTGCACGCAGTCGAATTCGGTCATGTCGGTGGTGTCCAGGTACACGCCGCGCCCGATCTTGGCGCCCAGCAGGTTGAGCGCGTCCGACAGCCAGGGCGTGCCGCGCAGGTAGCGCAGGAACCACGGCACGGCGATGCCTTCGTACATGTTGGTGGCGGCTTCGCTCAGCCAGACGAACGGCGTCCACATCGGCACCGCGCGCTGGCGGTAGCGGCCCAGCAGCAGCCACTTGAACAGCGCCACGAACAGGAAGGTGGCAAAGCCGAACACCACGCCGCCCACGGCCAGGTCCAGCGCCACGGCGCCCCAGCGGTCCTGTTCGGCCAGCGGCATCGCGTCCAGCACGATGGCGTAGCCGGCGGCAATCACCAGCGCGTGCGGCGCGGCGATGCGGAAGGCCTCGACCAGCCCGCGGCCCAGCTTGCGCCAGGGGGAGGGCGCAAAAGTCAGGTGCTCGGGAAAGCCGCTGTTGACCTCGCGCGCCGGCAGGTGCATGGGCGGCGAGCCCAGCCAGGTGTCGCCGTCGCGCATGGTGGCGTTGCGCGGCACCGCGCTCATCACGCCGATCAGCACGTTTTCGGGGATGGTGGTGCCGTCGGGCACGTAGGCGCTGTTGCCCACAAAGCTGCGGCGCGACACCACGGTGGGCTGCACCGTCATCCAGCCGCCGTCGATGTGCTCGTCGCCCAGCATCACGGCGTCGGCGATGAAGCATTCGTCGCCCAGCGTCAGCATGTCGGGCACCACGCCCAGCGCGGTCGACAGCTCGGTCTCCTTGCCCACCTTGGCGCCCAGCAGCCGGTACCAGGTGGCCGAATACACCGTGGCGTAGATGCCGTGCAGCACCGCCAGGCTCGACTCCTGGATCTGGTTGACCAGCCATTTGCCCAGGTAGCGGTTGCTGTGCACCGGCCACGAGCCGGCCTTCATCTTGGGCAGGAAGGCGTAGCGGATGCCGGCCGAGATCAGCGCGGTGAGCACGATCATCACCACGCTGGCCGGCAAGGCCAGCAGGAAGAACTTGACGAAGCGCAGGCCAAACGCCTGCACCGCCGTGATCGAGCCATCGTCCAGCAGCGGACGCACCGAGATCTGCGGCACGTCCAGCCAGTCGATCAGCATGAAGGTGGGAAACACCGGCATGAAGAACAGCACGGCAATGGCCAGCGACCCCAGGACGAAGAACAAGCCCTCCAGCACGCGGCGTGCTTCGCTGACCGGCGGGCGCGGCGGCAGGCTGGCGGGGTCGAAATCACCGCGCTCGCGCGCCGGCGAGCCCGCCCACACCTTGCGCGCCGGCACCACCGTGCCGTCCTGCAGCGCCGACTGGCCGTCCACGTGGCCCCAGTCGTCGATGCGGGTATTGCCCTCGACCACCACGTAGGAGCCGACGCTGACGTTGCGCCCGATGTCGATGGCGCCCAGATGCAGCCAGCCGCCTTCGACGCGCGCGTTCTCCAGGTTGACGCCGTTGCCGATGCTGCTGCCTTCGCCCACGCGCAGCAGCTCGGGCACGCGCAGCGTGATCGAGCCCAGCACCACGTCGCGCCCGATGCGCGCGCCCAGCGCGCCCAGCCACATGCGGTACAGCGACGAGCCGCTGATCATGTACACCGGCGCGGCTTCGATCAGCCGGTCGGTCAGCCACCAGCGGAAGTACGTCAAGCCCCAGAGCGGATAGCGCCCCGGCTTCAGTCGTCCCGCGATCAGCCACTTGCCTGCCCAGGCGGCGGCAAAGGCGGCCAGCGTGGCGCCCAGATAGGCCAGCAGCGACATCGCGACCGCTCTTCCGACCGTGTCGTCCGCATCGCCGGTGAAGAAGTGGTACATGAAAAACGGCGCCAGCCACTGGGCCATCTTGATCAGCACCAGGAACGGAATCGCCACCCCTTGCGCGATGCCGCAGCGCCAGCGCCGCCAGGCGCTGTGCAGCAGGAACGGGCGCTCCGCCGTGGCGTCGGCGCCGATCATGCCGGCTTGCAGGGCCTCGGCGATCAGGCCGATCTTGCGGTTCTGGTAGATGTCGGCCACCGTGGCCTGGGCAAAGCGCGGGTCCTGCCGCAGCGTGCTGGTGATGCGCGCGGCAAACAGCGAATGGCCGCCCAGGTCGCTGAAGAAATCCAGCTCGCGCCGGATCGGCTGGCCCGGAAACAGCTTTTCGAGCGCGGCAAACAGCACCTGTTCGGCCGGCGTCTCGGGCGTGTCGCTGCCTTCGGCGGGCGCGGCGGCCGTCAGCGGCTGCGCTTTCAGCACCTTGCGGTCGATCTTGCCGCTTTGCAGGCGCGGCATGGCCGGCAGCGGCTCGAAGCGCGCCGGCACCATGTAGGGCGGCAGCTTTTCGGCCAGGCCGGTGCGCAGGTCCTTCACCGCCGGCGGCGTGGCACCGCTGGGCACGTAGAAGGCCACCAGCTGGTCGATGTCGCCTTCCTTGCGCAGCAGGACGGCGGTGGTGCCCACGCCGGGCTGGTCGGCCAGCACGGCCTCGATCTCGCCCAGCTCGACGCGGAAGCCGCGAATCTTCACCTGGTCGTCGGCGCGGCCCAGGCACTGCATCTGCGGCGTGCCGTCGCTCTTGTATTCGACCTTGGCCAGGTCGCCCGTGCGGTACAGGCGCGCCTCTTGTTCGTTGCGCGCCCAGGGGTTGGGCAGGAATTTCTCGGCCGTCAGATCGGGCCGGCCCAGGTAGCCGGCGGCCACGCCAGGGCCGGTGATGCACAGCTCGCCGGTTTCGCCAAACGGCAATATCTTCAGCGGCGGCACCACGCCATTCACGATGCTGTCCGGGTCGATCACCTCGATGACCAGCAGCCCGTAGTTGGGCAGCGCCTCGCCAATCGTCACCGGCTCGCCGGCCTTCAGCTCGGCCAGCGACGCCGACACCGTGGCCTCGGTCGGGCCGTAGGTGTTGAACATCTGTCGCCCCGGCGCCCACTTTTCGACCAGCGCCTGCGGGCACATTTCGCCGCCCAGGTTGATGATGCGCAGGCCCGGCACGTCCTGCGCGAACAGCGCCAGCAGCGTGGGCACGGCGTGCAGCACCGTCACGTCGTTCTCGATCAGCGCGCGCGGCAGCGCCTCGGGGTCGCCAGCAATCTCCTTCGGCGCTATCCAGAGCGTGGCGCCGACCAGGTAGCTGATCCAGATCTCCTCGAAGCTCATGTCGAAGGCGACCGAAAAGCCCTGGTACACGCGGTCGTCCTCGCGCACGCCCAGGCGCGCGTTCTCGCTGCGCAAAAAGTGGCTGATGCTGCCCTGCGTGATGGCGATGCCCTTGGGCTTGCCGGTGGAGCCGCTGGTGTAGATGACGTAGGCGGTGTGCTCCGGCAGCGCGCCTTCGCGGCGCTTCAAGGCCGTACCTTCAGGCAGCGGCGCCAGCAGCTCATGCGCCGTCAGAATCTGTGCCGAAATGTCGCTTTGCGCGCGTGCAGACTGCCCATGGTGCTCATCAATCAATAGCGCCTTGGCGGCCGCGTCGTCCAGGCAGACGGCGATGCGGTCGGTGGGCACGTCGGCGTCGAAGGGTAGCCACGCGGCGCCGGTCTTGGCAATGCCCAGCTGCAGCGTCAGCAGCTCGATGCCGCGCGGGTGCCACAGGCCCACCATGTCGCCGGGCTGCACGCCGGCCTCGATCAGCCGGTGCGCCACGCGGTCGGCGTCGTGGTTCAACTCGGCGTAGGTCACGCGGCGGGCGTCGAACATCAGCGCCGTCTTGTCCGGTACGCGGGCGGCCGTGGCCTCGAAGATGTCCGCCAGGATTTCGTGGCGCAGCAGGTCGGGGGCGTCGGGGCCGTGAAGGATGGGCAGTGGCGACATGGACAAAGGTGGAGCGGAGGAAGCCCAGCCTTCACGCGGCACGGAAGGTGGCGGTTGACAGTGACAGCAAGCGGCACATGGTAGCCCGTGTTGTGCAGCACGGTTGCCGGACGGCGCCGCAATCGGCTTCGGTACATTCCCGACATGTCTGCCCCCTCTCCCGATGCTGCTGTCGCTGCAGGGCCCGCGCCGCCGGCTGATCTACGTCGCGCTCTACGAACTGATCGCCATCGCCGTGGTGACGGTGGCGCTGGCCGCGTTCACCGACCACGGCATGGGCAGCTCGGGCGGCGTGGCGGTGGGCAGTTCGGCCATTGCGGTGGTGTGGAACCTGGTGTTCAACGCGCTGTTCGAGCGCTGGGAACGCCGCCAGCCGGCGCGCGGGCGCAGCGTGGCGCGCCGCGTCGCGCATGCCATCGGCTTTGAAGGCGGGCTGCTGCTGTGGCTGGTGCCGTTCATCGCCTGGTGGCTGGACGTGAGCCTGTGGCAGGCGCTGCTGCTGGACGTGGGGCTGCTGCTGTTCTTTCTGGTCTACACCCTCGTCTTCACCTGGGTGTTTGACCGCTTGTTCGGGTTGCCGGCGGGCATAGATTCCCCCTGAGTCGGCCTTCGGCCGCCTTTCCCCCAGGGGGACGACGCGAGCGGCCGGGCCAAGCCCGCTCCGCCGCGCCCTGGCATGGCCTGCTTCGCGGCCTTTTGAGCCTTCAGCCACGCGACAATCCAGCCCATGCTCCAACTCGCCGACATCCAAGCCGCCGCCGCCCGCCTGCAGGGCCAGGTGCTCGACACGCCCTGCGTCGAATCGCGCACGCTGTCGCAGGTGACGGGCGCGCACGTTTTCCTGAAGATGGAAAACCTGCAGTTCACCGCCTCGTTCAAGGAGCGGGGCGCGTGCAACAAGCTGGTGCAGCTATCGAATGAGGAGCGTGCGCGCGGCGTGGTGGCCATGAGCGCCGGCAACCACGCGCAGGGCGTGGCGTTTCATGCGCAGCGGCTGGGCATTCGCGCCGTCATCGTCATGCCGCGCTTCACCCCGGGCGTGAAGGTGGCGCGCACGCGCGGTTTCGGCGCCGAAGTCATCCTGCACGGCGACACGCTCGATGCCGCCAGCGAGCATGCACGGGCCCTGGCGCGCGAGCAAGGGCTGACTTTCGTCCACCCGTTCGACGACCCCGCCATCATGGCCGGCCAGGGCACGCTGGCGCTGGAGATGCTGGACGAGCGGCCTGATCTGGACACGTTGGTGGTGCCGATTGGCGGCGGTGGCCTCATCAGCGGCGTGGCGACGGCGGTCAAGGCGATCCAGCCCGGCATCCGCGTGGTGGGCGTGCAGACGGCGCGCTTTCCGGGCGCGGTAAACGCCATCACCGGCAGTGCGCACCCACAGGGTGCCAGCACCATCGCCGAGGGCATCGCCGTCAGCAGCCCCGGCGCGCTGTGCCTGCCGCTGATCCGCCAGCACGTCGATGACCTGCTGCTGGTGGACGAGGGCGACATCGAGCAGGCCATCGTCATGCTGCTGGAGATCGAGAAAACACTGTCCGAAGGCGCGGGCGCGGCGGCGCTGGCGGCGCTGCTGCGGCATCCAGAGCAGTTCAAGGACCGCCGCGTGGGGCTGGTGCTGTCGGGCGGCAACATCGACCCGATGCTGCTGGCGGCCATCATTGGGCGCGGCATGGTGCGATCAGGGCGCCTGGCGCGCATCGTCGTCAGCGCGCGCGACGTGCCCGGCTCGCTGGCGCGCGTGACGGCGCTGGTGGCCGAATGCGGCGCCAACGTGCAGGAGATTCACCACCAGCGCGCCTTCACCCTGCTGGCGGCGCAAAACGTCGAGATCGAGATGGTGCTGCAGACGCGCGACGCCGCGCACATCGAGGAACTGCTGGCGCGGCTGAAGGCCGAGGGGCTGGAGGCGCGCTGGCTGGGTGGGAAGTGAGGGTGGGTTCCCTGATACCGAATACCGGACGCGAAGGACGCGAAGGGTTCGCGAAGGACGCGAAAGAAACAGCCAAAAGATTCTTTGTTTTTTTTTCTGCGTCCTCTGCGAAATCTCTGCGTCCTCTGCGTCCGGCTGTTGGGTCTGCAGGCCGAAATCAGGTGCCAGCGCCTGTCATACAAGCGCAGGTAGCTATAAAATCAGGAGTGAGGCGCGCCTTCGCCGTCATCACGGCAGCCCGCGCAGGTGCCGTGCACGGCCAGATCGACGCGTGCGGCGGTGTGGCCGTGCTCGGCCAGCGTGCGGCGCAGCGCGTCGGCCACGGCCTGCGTCGGTGCGTCGGCGCCCTGCAGCGGAAACTGGGTGTGGCAGGCGTCGCATTCAAAGTGCGGAACGCCGGCCGGCGCGGCGGCGGCGTCCACGCCCTGCCAGCGAAAGCGCCACGCGCGCTCGCCCGGGGCGGTGTGCCGCGCCAGCAGGCCGGCGGCGACCAGACGGTCCAGCAGACGGTACAGCGTGACGGCATTGACCGGCTCGCCCGCCTGCGCCAGCGCGGCGGCCACGTCGGCGTGCGTCGGCGCCCAGGCTGGCCCGGCCGCGCTGAACACGCCCGCCACGCCCAGCACCGCGCGCGTGCTGCGCAGGCCCGCGCGGTGCAGGCGCGGGCCGAGGGTGGCGGGGTCGAAGGCGGGCATGGGGTGGTGCGCGGGGTTTGAACAGCGTGCATTATTGCAACTCAGTTGCGATATGATCGCGCTCCCTCTGGCTTGTTGCAAGTTTCTTGCATTTTAGGCTTGGGAAGCCAACACTTGAAAAGCTGAGTCATTCCCGCGCAGGCGGCCATTCAGTCAACCGCGGATGCGCCCTTGGATTGCCGCCTGTGCGGAAATGACGGATGAAAAGGCGTTTTCAAGTGCATGGCTTTCGGACCCAAGCCTTCGTGAGTTGTCCCTTTTTTGCCCATGACCCCTCCCTTGCCGCTTCGCCGTCTGCCGCTGCTGCTGCGCTCGGCCGGCTGGCGTCTGCTGATCGCGGCGCTGCTGGGCGCTGCCCTGTTGCTGCTGTGGCGCTGGGCGCTGCAGGGCGGAGGGGCCTGAGTTGGCGCCGCAAGCCATCACCCTGCACGACCTGACGCTGGGCTACGACGGGCACCCCGCCGTGCACCACGTGTCGGGCGTGATCCGGCCCGGCGCGCTGTTGGCCGTGGTGGGGCCCAACGGCGCCGGCAAGTCGACACTGATCAAGGCGCTGGCCGGGCTGCTCAAGCCCCTTGGCGGGCGCATTGACGGACTGGCAGGCCAGCGTGTGGCCTACCTGCCGCAGCAGGCCACGCTGGAGCGTGGGTTTCCGATTGGGGTGGGCGAATTCGCCGCCATGGGGCTGTGGCATGAAACGGGGGCGTTTGGCGGCTTTTCGGGCGACCAGCGCGAGCGCGTCCGGGCCGCGCTGGCCGCCGTAGGGCTGGAAGGGCATGCCCGCCAGCCGCTCGACACCCTGTCGGGCGGGCAACTGCAGCGCACGCTGTTTGCACGCCTGATGCTGCAGGATGCGCCCATTTTGCTGCTGGATGAGCCCTTTTCGGCCATCGACCAGCGCACCACGGCCGATTTGCTGCAACTGCTGCGGCAATGGCACGCGGCCGGCAAGACGGTGCTGGCCGTGCTGCACGACCTGCACCAGGTGCGCGAGGCCTTCCCCGACACCCTGATGCTGGCGCGCGAGCTGGTGGCCTGGGGGCCGACCGCCGACGTGCTGAACCCCGCCAATCAGCAACGCCTGCGCGCCATGCCCGAGGCGTTCGATGCGCGGGCGCCGGTGTGTGAGGTGGCGGTGGGCGAGGCTGCGTACAGCCACGGCCACCACCACGACCATGATCATCGGAGCGCCGCGGCCCCTCACATTCCTTCGACAAGCTCAGGACAGGCCGAGCCGCTGCCCCGCGGTGCGAGGGAGCCACAGCCATGACGCCCGACCTCGCCGACACCGGCCTGTGGGCGCTGCTGGTCGGCCCGCTGGTCGAATTCGGCTTCATGCGCCGCGCGCTGGTGGGCTGCGTGGCGCTGTCGCTCAGTTGCGCGCCGGTCGGCGTGTTCTTGCTGCTGCGCCGCATGAGCCTGACCGGCGACGCCATGGCGCACGCCATCCTGCCGGGCGCGGCCATCGGCTACCTGCTGGCGGGGCTGTCGCTGCCGGCCATGACGTTCGGCGGCATCGTCGCCGGGCTGCTGGTGGCCATCGGCTCGGGGCTGGTGGCGCGCTCCACGGTGCTGCGCGAGGACGCCAGCCTGGCCGCGTTCTATCTGCTCAGTCTGGCGCTGGGCGTGCTGATCATCTCCACGCGCGGCAGCAGCGTCGATCTGCTGCATGTGCTGTTCGGCACCGTGCTGGCGCTGAACGACGCCGCGCTTGGCCTGCTGGTGGGCATCGCGATCTTCACGCTGCTGGCGCTGGCCGTGATGTACCGCGCGCTGCTGCTCGAATGCCTGGACCCGCAGTTTTTGCGCAGCGTGAGCCGCCTGTCGCCGCTGGCGCACTACGGTTTTCTGGGGCTGCTGGTGATCAACCTGGTGGCTGGTTTTCATGCGCTGGGCACGTTGATGGCCGTCGGCATCATGGTGCTGCCCGCCGCCACCGCGCGCCTGTGGGTGCGCAGCGTGCCGGCGCTGATGGCGCTGGCCGCGGCGCTGGCGCTGGTGGCGGGCGTGGCGGGGCTGCTGATCAGCTACCACGCCGATTGGCCGACCAGCCCGACCATCGTGCTGGGGCTGGGGGCGGCGTATCTGGTGTCGCTGGTCGTTGGTCGCCACGGGGCGTGGCGCGGCGGGCAGCGGCGGCGCCGTCACCTTCAAGCCTGATGCGCCTTTGAGTCAAATCGGCCCCCGGCGCTTGTCTATCAAGCGCAAGCAGCTATCAATTCAGTAGTTTTCAGGAGCGTGTCATGTTCGTATTGTTTCGCCGCCGCGTCGCCTTGGCTGGGGCGCTGGCCAGCGTGTTGGCCGCGCCCGCGCCTGCCCGCGCCGCCGAGCCGCTGCGCGTGGTGGCCACTTTCAGCATCCTGGGCGACTTGGTACGGCAAGTGGGCGGCGAGCGCGTGGCGGTGCAGACGCTGGTGGGCCCCGGCGCCGATGCGCACGTGTTCCAGCCCGCGCCGACGCACGCGCGCCAGGTGGGGCAGGCGCAGCTGGTGGTCTCCAACGGGCTGGGCTATGAAGGCTGGATGCCGCGCCTGCTGCAAAGCACCGGCTACAAAGGCCCGCAGGTCGTGGCGACGCAGGGCATCAAGCCCATCAAAGGCGACAAGGATCACGGCCATGACCACGGCCACGCCGATCCGCACGCCTGGCAAAGCGTGCCCAACGCGATCCTCTACGTGAAGAACATCGCCGACGGCCTTTGCGCCGCCGACGCCGCTGGCTGCGCCGCCTACCGCGCCGGCGCCGCGCGCACCACGGACGAGCTGAAAAAGCTGGATGCCGACATTCGCACCGCCTGGGCGCCGATCGCGCCGGCCGAGCGCAAGGTGATCACGTCGCACGCGGCGTACGCGTACTATGGGCAAGCGTACGACGTGCGGTTTCTGTCGCCGCAAGGCGTCAGCACCGAGAGCGAGGCCTCGGCCAAGGGCGTGGCGCAGCTGGTGCGGCAGATTCGGCGCGACGGCATCCGCGCGCTGTTCATCGAAAACGTGTCCGACCCGCGCCTGATCGAGCAGATCGCGCGCGAAACGGGGCTGAAACCCGCCGGACGCTTGTTCTCTGATTCGCTCACGCCGCCCGGCGGCGGCGCGCCCACGTACGTGGACATGATGCGCGCCAATACGCAGGCGCTGGTGCGCGCGGTTGCGGGCCGTCTCTGAATCGGAACGCCGCGCCCGAAGCTACAAGTGGAAGTCGCCCGCGGCTTCCGGCTGATACAGCACTTGCTTGATGCGGATGTCGCGGGTTCGGTTTGAAACGCGCCAGTTGAAGGCATCGCCCGCCTTGTATCCCAGGATCGCGGTGCCGATGCCGCAGCCGACCGACAGCTTGCCGGCATCGTCGTCTGCATCTTCCGGATACACCAACGCAACCTCCATGGGCTGGTCGTCCACCGCCAGCAAGACCCGGGAGTTCATGGTGACGACATCCTGCGCCATTTGCGCTGGATCGACGACGAACGCGCGCTCGATCTCGTGCTCCAGCTCAAAGTATTCCGCCGATTGGCCCAGCTCGATCAGGCTGTAAAGCCGCGCCTTGTCGACCTCGGTGATGGAAATGCCGGCCGCCTGCGTCGCATGACCTTCGCGCAGCAGCCGACGATAGCGCTGCGCGCTCATGGCAAGTGACGTGAGCGCAGGCGTCTCGCTATCCGGCACGAAGCCGCTGCGCAGAAACGCCTTGATCGACCGCGTGTTGTCGGGGTGGATCTTGGCGATGAGCTTTTCGGCCCGCATGTCGAAAAAGGCGAGCTTCATGCCTTCGCGGATCGCGCTGGCGCCGAGACTGCGGCCCCAGGTGTCGCGGTTGCCGATGACCAGCACCATTTCGCAGTCGGTGCCGTTCTTGACCAGACGCACAAAGCCCACCGGCACGTTATGCCGGTCATAGGCCATGAAGAATCGGCCGCCCTGGTTGAACACGTGGGTAAGAATCGGCAACTGCACCCGGCCGACGACCTGCTCGATGAACCGGGAGACATGGCGCGAGTCGCTCAGATAGCGCGTCACGTCCTCGTCTTCCAGCCAGTCGATCAGGGTCAGGGCGTTGCTTCGGGTGATCTCTGGACACAAGGAAACAAAAGGCTGGTTCATCTTTACCCCGCTGGGACTCAAGAATGAAAGCCTTTCATGGCCCAGGCCATGACGGTTCTTTCGACAAAGTACGCATTTTAAGAAGACGCGCCTGCCGCCGCCGCACGTGCCGGCCTTACCCGAGCGCCGCGTGCCTGTCAATCGACCTGATGCGGCTCAGCCGGCCGACCGGGGCGCGGCTGGCGCGCAAGGTCTTGGCCAGCTGGATAAAATTGCGGCTTCGGGTCAAGGAGCGTTGCAGCACGCGGCGCCGGTTTTTGAAGGAAATCGGTCACCACCGCTTGTCAGGCTTGCCCGGTCAGCTATCTTATGCATAGCATCGCAACGACGCTCGCCTGTTTCCTGTTCAGGTGAGATCATGACCCCAACCGTCCCTCCCCCGCTCCAGCTATCGGGTCTGGAACCGCTCCTCATCGCCGAGGACACGCTGTTCGTCAACGTCGGCGAGCGCACCAACGTCACCGGCTCCAAGGCGTTCGCGCGCATGATCCTGAACGGCCAGTTCGAGGAAGCCCTGGCCGTGGCGCGCCAGCAGGTCGAAAACGGCGCCCAGGTGGTCGACGTGAACATGGACGAGGCCATGCTCGACAGCCAGGCGGCGATGGTCAAGTTCTTGAACCTGATGGCCAGCGAGCCCGACATTGCCCGCGTGCCGGTGATGGTCGACAGCAGCAAGTGGAGCGTGATCGAGGCCGGCCTGCGCTGCCTGCAGGGCAAGGGCATCGTCAACTCCATCAGCATGAAAGAGGGCGTGGACGAGTTCAAGCGCCAGGCGCGCCTGGTCAAGCGCTATGGCGCCGCCGCCGTGGTGATGGCGTTTGACGAGCAGGGCCAGGCCGATACCTTTGCGCGCAAGATCGAGATCTGCGAGCGCGCCTACCGCGTGCTGGTCGACGAAGTGGGCTTTCCGCCCGAAGACATCATCTTCGACCCCAACATCTTCGCCATTGCCACCGGCATCGAGGAGCACAACCACTACGCGGTGGATTTCATCGAAGCCACGCAGTGGATCAAGCAGAACCTGCCGGGCGCCAAGGTGTCGGGCGGTGTGAGCAACGTCAGCTTCAGCTTCCGCGGCAACGACCCGGTGCGCGAGGCGATCCACACCGTGTTTCTGTACCACGCCATCAAGGCCGGCATGGACATGGGCATCGTCAATGCCGGCATGGTGGGCGTGTACGACGACCTGGAGCCCACGCTGCGCGAGCGCGTGGAAGACGTGGTGCTGGACCGCCGGCCCGACGCCGCCGAGCGCCTGCTTGAAATCGCCGAATCCGCCAAGGGCGCGGCCAAGGACGACAGCAAGAAGCTGGAATGGCGCGGCACGCCCGACAAGCCGGTGCCCGTGGGCGATCGCCTGTCGCATTCGCTGGTGCACGGCATCACGGACTTCATCGTGGAAGACACCGAAGAGGCGTACCAGCAGATCGTGGCCCAGGGCGGCCGCCCGCTGCACGTGATCGAAGGGCCGTTGATGGACGGCATGAACGTGGTGGGCGACCTGTTTGGCGCCGGCAAGATGTTCCTGCCGCAGGTGGTGAAAAGCGCGCGCGTGATGAAGCAGGCCGTGGCGCACCTGCTGCCCTACATCGAGGCCGAGAAGAAGGCCATGGAACAGGCCGGCGCCGACGTCAAGGCCAAGGGCAAGATCGTCATCGCCACGGTGAAGGGCGACGTGCACGACATCGGCAAGAACATCGTCACCGTGGTCTTGCAGTGCAACAACTTCGAAGTGGTGAACATGGGCGTGATGGTGCCCGCGCACGAAATCCTCAAGAAGGCCAAGGACGAAGGCGCCGACATCGTGGGCCTGAGTGGCCTCATCACGCCCAGCCTGGAAGAAATGCAGCATGTGGCTGGCGAGATGCAGAAGGATGCGCACTTCCGCGAGCGCAACATTCCGCTGTTGATCGGCGGTGCCACCACCAGCCGCGTGCACACGGCGGTGAAGATCGCGCCGCACTACGACGGCCCCGTGGTCTACGTGCCCGACGCCTCGCGCAGCGTGGGCGTGGCGCAGGGCCTGCTGGGTGAGGGCGCGGCGCAGTTCGTGGCCGAAACGCAGGCCGACTACGAGGCCGTGCGCCAGCGCCATGCCAACCGCAAGCAGACGCCCGTATGGCCGCTGGACAAGGCGCGCGCCAACGCCACGCGCATCGACTGGGCCGGCTACCAGCCGCCCGCGCCCAAGTTCATCGGCCGCCGCGTCATCAAGAACATCGACCTGGCCGATCTGGTGCCCTTCATCGACTGGACGCCGTTCTTCCAGACCTGGGATTTGGCGGGCAAATACCCCGCCATCCTGACCGACGAGGTGGTTGGCACAGAGGCCACGCGCGTGTTCAACGACGCACAGGCCATGCTGAAGAAAATCGTGGATGGCCGCTGGCTCACCGCGCACGCGGTGGTCGGCTTCTGGCCCGCCAACACGGTGCGCAGCGACGATATCGAACTGTATGCCGATGAATCGCGCCAGCAGGTCGCACTCACCTGGTACGGCTTGCGCCAGCAGACCGTGAAAGAGGAAGACGCCGACGGCCAGATGCGCCCGAGCCGCTGCCTGGCTGACTTCATCGCGCCCGCGAATGCTATTGAATCAGGAGCTGCATCCGCAGGACAGAACAGCGCTGGCGGCCTGAAAAGCGTCAAAGACCACATCGGCGCCTTCGCCATCACCGCCGGCATCGGCGTGGATGAAAAGGTCGCCGAATTCATGGCCGCCCACGACGACTACAGCGCCATCACCTTGAAAGCCCTGGCCGACCGCCTGGCCGAAGCCGGCGCCGAATGGCTGCACCACCGCGTGCGCACCGACTGGTGGGGCTACGCGGCGGGCGAGCTCCTGACCAACGAAGAACTGATCGCCGAAAAATACGTCGGCATCCGCCCCGCGCCCGGCTACCCCGCCTGCCCGGATCACCGCGTGAAGAAGCCGTTGTTCGAGCTGCTGAACGTGGCCGAGATCGACATGGGCCTGACCGACAGCTACGCCATGACACCCGCCGCCGCCGTCAGCGGCTTCTACTTCAGCCACCCCGACAGCACCTACTTCAGCGTCGGCAAGATCGACGAGGATCAGGCGCGCGACATGGCCGACCGCAGCGGCGCGCCGCTGGCCGAGGTGGAGCGGGCGTTGGCGCCTAATTTGGGGTTGTGAGGGCGGCTTGCGGCCTGCTGGCCGTCGTGACAGTCTGGCGTCGGCGCAAATAGCCACGGCGATAACCGCTGGTCCGGCGTTCTTCGCCATCGTCCGGGCTCCGCAGCGACACGATGGCGGGCGTCACACGACGCGCTTTCGTTGAGCAAGGGTAGCTAAAACGCGGCGGCATCCCTTCAAGCCGCCTGCGACCCCCGATGCGCCCACGCCGTGGTGTGTTTCTCGACGAAGCTGAACAGCTCGTACATAGCCATCGCCATCACGCCCACCACCAGCAGGCCGGCGAAGGCCAGGGCCATTTGCATGGATGAGCCGGCGGAGATGAGCAGGTAGCCGATGCCTTCGTTGGACGCGGTCATTTCCGACACGGTGGTGCCGACGAAGGCCAGGGTGATGGCGACCTTGAGCGAGCCCCAGAAGTAGGGCATGGAGCGCGGCAGGCCGACCTTGGTCAGCAC
The DNA here is from genome assembly GCF_033110285.1 of Ottowia sp. SB7-C50. Classification (NCBI taxonomy): domain Bacteria; kingdom Pseudomonadati; phylum Pseudomonadota; class Betaproteobacteria; order Burkholderiales; family Comamonadaceae; genus Ottowia; species Ottowia sp. SB7-C50. The sequence goes on along the minus strand of NZ_CP136995.1, from coordinate 3,482,231 downwards.
GTCCCAGCGCTTGGCGCCCAGCACGCGCAGCACGTCTTCCAGCTCGGGCTCCAGCGTGGCCAGGCCGGTGGCGATGTTGACGGTGATGGGAAAGAACGAGATCAGGAAAGCCGTCAGCACCGCCGGGCCGACGCCGATGCCGAACCACACCACCAGGATCGGGATGAACGCTGCCTTGGGCAGGGCGTTGAAGGCGGTCATCAGCGGGTAGATGGCGGTGTAGGCCAGCCGTGACGAGCCGATGATGAAGCCGAGCAGCACGCCGACCACGATGGCGATGCCGAAGCCGACCATCGTCACCCAGAAGGTGCGCCAGGCGTGCTTGGCGATTTCGGCGTGAAACTCCACCAGCTTGGCCCAGATGGCCGAGGGCGCGGGAAAGACGAATTCCGACACCTGAAAGCCGCGGCAGATCAGTTCCCACAGCACGATGATGATCGCCATCAGGATGAAGGGCGACGCGCGCTCCAGCATGCGGCGGCGTTGGGCGGCGGTCATGCTCATTGCGCCATCTCCACGCCGGTCTTGCGCATGGCGCCAATGTGGCCGCGCAGCTCATGCACGATGTCGGTGAATTCGGGCGTGTAGGTCACTTCCAGGTCGCGTGGGCGCGGCAGGTCGATCTCGCGCCGCACCACGAAGCGGCCGGGGCTCTTGCTCATCACATACACCGTGTCGGCCAGAAAGACGCTTTCACGCAGGTCGTGCGTGACCAGGATGACGTTGAAGCGCTGCGCCTGCCACAGGTCGCGCAGCGTGCACCACAGCTCTTCTCGCGTAAAGGCGTCCAGCGCGCCGAAGGGCTCGTCCAGCAGCAGCATCTTGGGCTCGTGGATCAGCGCGCGGCAGATGCTGGCACGCTGCTGCATGCCGCCCGACAGTTGCCACGGGTACTTGTCCGCATAGCCATCCAGGCCCACCTGGCGCAAAAGTGCCCGCGCGCGCTCGACGTACTGGGCTTTCTTGCTTCTAAATTGAGAGCGGTACGGCTCCACGATCTCCAGCGGCAGCAGCACGTTGTCGAGCGTGGTGCGCCAGGGCAGCAGCGACGACGCCTGAAACGCCATGCCCGAAATCTTCAGCGGCCCGGTGACGGGCGCGCCGTCGATCACGATCTGCCCGCTCGACGGGCGCTTCAAGCCCGTCGCCAGCTTCATGAAGGTCGATTTGCCGCAGCCCGACGGGCCGACGATGGCGATGAATTCGCCCTGCCGCACCTTCAGGTCGATGGCCTCCACGGCGAACTGGCCCTTGGCCAGCAACTCGTCGTTGTAAGCCAGCCAGACGTCGCGGAAGTCGATGAACGGCGTGGTGGAGTCAGGGGCCGCCATGCGCTTATTTCTTGGCCGGCGGCAGCACGTTCAGCTCGGCCTTGGGCGGCAAAAAGCTCCCGTTCCACACCGCGTCGGGGTTGACGCGCGTCTTGGTGCCGTACGCGTCCGACACCTGCGACGCCATCAGCGACAGGCGGCCGGGCACGACCTGGCCGAAACCTTCGGCGCGCGCGTCCGGGCTGGCGATGACGTAGTCGATCGCCATCTGCAGCCGGCGCACCTCCATCGGCACGTTGACGATGCCGTCGCGCTGCTTCACGTAGTCGACGGCGGCGGTCGGGTTGGCCATGACCTCCTTGGCGCCCTTGGCAAAGGCGGACAAAAAGGCCTTGATCGCGCCCGGGTTCTCCTTCAGCAGCTTCTGGCTGGCGATGATGGCGTTGCCATACAGCTTGACGCCGTGGTCGGCGTAGGGCATCAGCAGCACATCGGCCGCCTTGGCGCCGCGCGCTTCCAGGTTCAGCAGCGACGTGAACGAGAAGCCGGTGATGGCGTCGACGTCGCCGCGCATCAGCATGGTTTCGCGCAGCGGCGGGTCCATCGACACCCAGTTGACGGCGCCCACGCCGTTGGCCTTCTGGAACACCGGAAAACCGCGCCGGCCGGCGTCGAATACCGGCGCGCCCAGCTTCTTGCCGGCCAGGTCGGCCGGCTTGGCAATGCCGGACTTCTTCAGCGCGAACACGGCTGCCGGGGTGTTGTTGTAGACCATCATCACCGCCACCGGCTTGTTGGGCGCGTCGGGGTTGTTGGCGTGGAATTCCATCAGCGCCGCCAGATCGGCAAAGCCCAGGTCGTACGCGCCCGAGGCCACGCGCGTCACCGCGCCGCCCGAGCCGTTGCCGGCGTCCACCGCCACGTCCAGCCCCGCCTGCTTGAAGTAGCCCTTGGCCAGCGGCTGCAGAAACAGCGCCGCCGGGCCTTCAAAACGCCAGTCCAGCTGAAACTTGATCGGCGTGGCGGCCTGGGCCAGCGCTGGCGGCGCGGCCACGGCGGCGGCCAGGCTGGCGCCCAGGGCGAGGCAATGGCGTCGGGTCAGGGTCATGGGTGCGTGCTCCAGATGGGGTGGCAAGAGTGGATGGCGAATGCCGTCAGCAAGAACGATGCCACAACCGGGCGCTGGTGGTCATCCGGACAATCCCGTTTGCCGTACCTCCGAATATGGATTGGGTTTGGCTTTTTTGGGCGCATGCTCGGTTGCACCTGCCGGGGTATCACTGACCTTGCGGGCCGTGCGAGGCAGGCGCGCGGTCCGGGAGAAAGACCATGCATCAATTTCTTGCCACCGCCGCCGGTGCCCTGCTGGCCGCGGGCCTGTTCGTGGCCTGCTCGACCAGCGACCCGCCCGCACCGATGCAGGTCATGCCGGCCTTGGACGCGACCGCCGCGCAGGCCGTGCCCTACTTTGGCGACGTGTTCGCCAGTGCCCAGCGCGCGATGGTGCACGCGCCGCACGGTGGCGAGGCCGCGCCGACGTTCTGAGCTATCGGCACCGGCTGACAGCGCGTGCCGGCGCGCGCTGTCGGGCGCAGGCAGGGCGCCTGGCTAGATTGGCGGCATGCCAGCCGCCCTTGCCTCTGCCTCCCACCCGACCGCGCCCCGCACTGCCCACGCCGCGCCCGAAGCGCCTGCCTGGCTTCGCGGCCGGCTGAAATTCCTGCAGCCGCTGCATCGCGCGGTGGAGTTGTGGTCCGACGCCGATGGCCTGCGCATGAGCGCGGCGATGTCGTTCTACGGCATCCTCAGCCTGGCGCCGCTGCTGGTGCTGATCGTCGCCGTGCTCGGCTGGTGGCTGGACCGCGAGGTGCTGGAGACCAGCCTCATCGCACAGATTGGCGGGCTGGTCGGGCAGCAGGGCGCCGAAGTGATCAAGGCGGCCATCGCCAGCGCCCGCGCGCCCGGCCAGGGTTTGCTGGCGTCGGTGATGGCATTCGCATTGCTGCTGGTGGGCGCCACCGGCGTGTTCGCTGAACTGCAATCGGCCCTGGAACGCCTGTGGACGCAGGGCACCGGCGTGGCGGCGGTCGATGCGTGGTGGCACACCGCCACGCTGCGGCTGCGCGGGGTGGCCTACATCCTGGCCTTCGGCTTTCTGATGCTGGTCTCCACCGTCATCGCCAGCCTGCTCAGCCTGCTGGAAGCGTGGGCCGGCAGCCGCTTTGACACCAAGGTGGTGCTGGCGGCGCTCAATCAGCTGGTGTCCTTCGTCATTACCACCGGCCTGTTCGTGGCGCTGATGCGCATGAGCGCCGGACCACAGCCGCGCATGCGGCATCTGGTGCGCGGCGCGGCGGTGGGCGCGCTGCTGTTCGGCGTGGGCAAATACGGGCTGGCGCTGTATCTGTCGACGGCTGCGGTGGTGTCGGCCTATGGCGCGGCGGGTTCGCTGGTGGTGCTGCTGATGTGGATCTACTTCGCCGCCGCGGTGCTGCTGCTGGGCGCCAGCGTGGCGCGCGTCATGGCCGAGCAGCAGGGCGAATTCGCCAGTGCGCCCACGCCGCCGCCCGCCGCGGCGGTCACCGCCGCCCAGGCTGAAGTGGCCAGAGCCGGCGCGGGCGAAGCCGCGGCCAGCACCGCCACCGTGGCGGCCGTGCTGTCCGACGTGGCCAGCCAGCCAGCGGCGGACGGCGCCAGCTCGCCCGGCCAGCGGCTGGCGGCCGCGCGCGAGGCGGACCAGCCGGGGTCAGCGCGGGGCGTGCTCGGCTGGCTGAAAGGGCGCGCCGCCGAACCCGACGCGCGCGAAGCGCTGGCCGTCATGATTACGCTGACGGCGGCCTACCTGATGACCCGCTCGCAGCCCGGCGCCGATGCGGCCGCGAGCGAGCCGCGCCGCGCTGCCGACGTGCCGCGCTCGCCCACGCCGCCGGCCGAGCGCCCGGCGCCGCGTGGCGCACCGCGCCGCGATGAGCCCGAAACGCCAGCGTGGTGGGGCGTCGCCACGGCCCTGGCCGGCGGCGTGCGCACCGGCACGCGGCTGGTGCAGGCGGCGATGCCTGCCTTGGGCGACACGCGGCCTCGCGCCGGCTTGCAGACACCGCACGCGGTGCGCCAATGGGGTCGCCGGGTGGCCGCCACGCAGGCGGGGCGCGCGCTGGTGGCGTGGCGCCAGTGGCGTGAACGGCAGGCGCTGGCCCGCGCGCAGCAGACGGTGGCGCGTGACGTGCAGGCGCTGCGCGACCAACTGCGCGCGCAGCGCTGGCGCTGAAACGCAGGCGGGCGCGGCGGCCCGGCCAGCGTCAACTGCCGCGAAATTCCGCCTTGCGCCTGGCCTTGAACGCCGCCACGCCTTCCTGGTAGTCGTCGCTTTCGGCGATCTGCTTCAGATAGCCCATCTGCGGGTAGGCGATCTCGGCCGGTGACTTGGGCAGCGTTTCCAGCGTCGCGCGCTTGATGGTCTGCAGCACCAGCGGCGCGGCGTCGGCCAGGCGCTGCGCCCAGTTGAGGGCGAAGGCGTGCGCCTGGCCGGGCGGCACCACGCGGTTGACCAGGCCCACGTCGTACGCGCGCTGCGCGGGCAGCGGCTCGCCCAGCATCAAGAATTCGAGCGCCACCTTGTGCGGGATGCGCGACACCAGGCTGGCGGTGATGCCGCCGAACAGCCCCAGCTTGGCCTCGGGAAACATGAACTGCGCGGTTTCGTCCACCACGCACAGGTCGCTCATCATGGTCAGCGTGAAGCCCGCGCCCACGGCCCAGCCCTGTACGGCGCTGATCAGCGGCTTGTCGATTTTTGCGCCGACGTTGGGCACGCCCTTCCACGCTTCCTTCGACGGGTCGCTCACGTCGACCCCGGCGCAGAAGTGGTCGCCCTCGGCCGTCAGCAGCGCCACACGTTCGTCGCTGGCTGCGAAGCGGCGCCAGTAATCGTGCAGCAGCGCGCTCATCTCGGCGTTGAGCGCGTTGCGCCGCTCGGGCCGTCGCAGCGTGATGTGGGCGATGCGGTCCTTGGCTTCGTAGGTGATGGGTGGCGACATGGCGCGATTTCCGTTCACTATGTTATTGATAGCTGCTCGCGCTTGATGGATCAGCGCTGGGGCACGATTTGTTTTGAATCCCGAGCGCCACCTGTCAACCTTGCGCCGCCGGTGCGGCGTCGGGCTGCCACACGGCGCGCGCGTCGGCCACGATGACCTGGTCGCCGGCCACCATCGCCGGGTTGGCTTCGCACTCCGGCAGGCGCGCGCCCAGTTGCATGGCCAGCCGGCCAAAGCGCTGCGCCACGTCCACCAGCGCATCCACGTGGGCGGGCGGCTTGCCGCGATAGCCGGTCAGCAGCGGGTACAGGCGCAAGCCCTTGATGGCGCGGCGGATGGCGCGCGGGCCGGCGCTGGCGGGCAGCAGGGCGGTGTCCTGCAACAGTTCGACCAGCGTGCCGCCCAGGCCGATCATCAGCATCGCGCCGAACTGCGCGTCCCACTGCGTACCGATCAGCACTTCGGCGTCGGCACGCACCGGCTGCTGCACCAGCGCGCCGCCAAACGTGGCGCCGGGCACGCGCGCGGCGGCGGCCTGCAGCGCGCCGAAGTGGCGGCGCACCGCGTCGGCGTCGGCCACGTTCAGCACCACGCCGCCCACGTCGCTCTTGTGGCTGATCTGTGCCGACACCAGCTTCATGACGACTGGGTAGCCGATGGCGTCGGCGGCGCGCACCGCGTCGTCTTCGGTCTGCGCGATTTCGCCGCGCGTGACGGGAATGCCGGCGGCGGCCAGCAGGCGCTTGGCATCGTGCTCGCCGACCAGGCCGGCGGGCAGCGCGTCAACTATGGTTTTGATAGCTGTCGGCGCTGGTCCAGCAAGCGCTGGGGCCTCTTTTTCATACGCTTCCCAGGCCAGCCGGTTGCGCAGGTAACCCAGCGCTTCCTTGATGTGGGCGAAGTTGACCAGGCCCGCGCTCTTCAGCTTGTCGCCCGCCTGCGCCCCCGCGCTGCTGGCGGCGTTGACGAAGGCCAGCGGCTTGGGCGATTCGCGGTTGACGTCGACCACCGTGGCAGCGGTGCCGGCCATGTCGGGCATGGTGGTCATGACGAACAGCGCGGCGCCGACGGCCGGGTCGGCCAGGATGATGTCCAGCACCTGGCGCAGCCAGCGCGGGTCGGTGCGCTGCCGCGCCGGGATGGCGCCCAGGTCGAGCGGCAGGCGCGCGCCCGCCTCGGGCATCAGCGGCAGCAGGCGCTGCACCGTGGCCGGCGACAGCGTGGCGGCCTGCAGACCGGCTTCGCCCACCAGGTCGCTTGCCACCGCGCCGCCGCCGCCCGAGCCCGACAGCACCGCCACCTGCGGCCCGCTGGGCGCGGGCAGGCGCGTCCAGGCCGCGGCCTGCGCGATGAGTTCCAGGAAGTCGTCCACCAGCACCGCCCCGGCAGCGCGCACGGCGGCTTCGAAGGCACGGTATTCGCCCGCCAGGCTGGCGGTGTGCGACTGCACCGCCTTCTGCCCCAGCGCCGTGCGGCCGGCCTTGACGATGAGCACCGGCTTGCCCGCCGCGCGGGCGCGCCGCAGCAGCGCGATGAAGCGCGTGCTGTCCTTCACGCCCTCGACGTACAGCGCAATGACTTTCGAATGCGCATCGTCGATGGCGTAATCCAGAAAATCGCACACCTCCAGGTCGGCCTGGTTGCCCAGCGACACGCAGAAGCTGAAGCCGGTGCCCAGGTCGTACGCGCGCGCCAGCATGGCGCCGGCCAGCGCGCCGCTCTGGCTGATGAGGGCGATCTCGCCCTGGACCAATTCGCTGTTGCGCATCAGCGCCTGCGAGTTGAGCAAATTCATGCGCGCATGGCTGTGGAAGTAGCCCATGCAATTGGGGCCGATGATGCGCATGCCGCCTTGCTGCGCAATCTGCAGCACGCGCGCCTGCAGCGCCGCGCCCTCGGGCCCGCTTTCGGCGAACTGCGAGGTCACCATCAGCGCCACCTTCACGCCCGACTGCGCGCAGTCGGCGATGGCGCTTTCGGTCAGCTTGTCGGGCACCACGATGACGGCGACGTCGATCGGTCCGGTGGCCGCCACCGCCGCCGCGACGCTCGGAAACGACGGCAAGCCCTGCACCGATTCGGCGCCGGGGTTGATCGGCGCGATGCGCCCTGGCCAGCCGAACTTGCGCAGCAGCGCCAGGATGCTGCCGCCCCATTTCTGCGTGTCGTCCGACGCGCCCAGGATGGCAACGGCCTGCGGGTTGAGCGCGCGCTCGACCGCCTCGCGCGCGCCCGTTGCGGTCGGCGCCGTCACTCGTCCACCTTGATGCCGGCTTCCTTGATCACACGGCCGTAGGTGGCGTAATCGGCGTCCCACAGCCGTTTGAATTCGCGCGGGCCCAGGTATGTGGGCTGCATCGCGTACGGCTTCATGCGGGCGATGACGTCGGGGTGGCGCAGCGCCTTTTCGAACTCGGCCGCCAGCTTGTCGATGACGGGCTGCGGCGTGCCGCGCGGCGCGAATGCGCCGAACCAGGTGCCGCCCGGCTCGGGCTGCGGCACCGGCAGCTCCTTGATGGTCGGTGCGTCAGGGAAGTCCTCCAGCCGCCTGTCGGTGAAGGTGCCCAGCAGGCGCGCCTTGCCCTGCTTCACATATTGGAGCAGGGTGACGTCATGGCTGGTGTCGATGCGGCCGGCCACCAGGTCGGTCACGATGTCGGCCGCGCCCTTGTAGGGCACGTGCGTCATCTTGATGCCCCAGCTTTTTTGCAGCATTTCGCCGCGCAGGTGGCCTTGCGAGCCGACGCCCGACGTGGCGTAGGTCACCTTGCCGGGGTTTGCCTTGGCGTAGGCGATGAATTCCTCGATGCCCTTGGCCGGAAAGTCGTTGCGCACGACGAAGGCGGGGAAGAACTCACTCAGCTTGGCGATGCCCACCAGGTCGCGCTGCGTGTCGAACGGCAGCTTGCGCAGGTGCGGCGTGATGGAGCTGATGCCGGTCGGCCCGACGAAGATCGTGTAGCCGTCGGGCGGCGCGGCCACCGTGGCCGCCACGGCAATTGAGCCGCCGCCGCCGGTGCGGTTGTCGACCAGAAACGACTGGCCGGTCGACTTCTGCATTTCCTGCGCCATCACGCGCAGCACCACCTCCATGCCGCCGCCGGGGCTGAAGGGGTACATGATGCGCACGGGCTTCGACGGAAAGGGGTCGGCCGCCAGTGCCGGCGCCGCCAGCACCAGCGTGCCGGCCAGCAGCAGCGCGCGTCGCGCCAGCGGGGTGGAAGAAAGCGATCCGGACATGGTGAGAAGCTCCTTCGACAAACGGGTTGGCGTGCGCGGCCGGTGCGGCCGAACGTGTGGATGGCGTTGCGAATATTGTGGGGGCGGGCCGCCGCGCGCGGTAGACCACGCGGCTGGAAGGGACTACGCCCGCTTACTGCGCCGCCGCCACCAGCGCGCGCCGGTATTGCACCGCCTCGGCCACGTGGGCGGTGGTCACGGCATCGCTGCCGGCCAGGTCGGCAATGCTGCGCGCCACCCGCAGCGCGCGGTGCGTGGCGCGTGCGCTCCAGCCCAGGCGCGTGGCGGCGGTGTGCAGAAAGGGCCGCGCCGCATCGTCCAGCCGCGCGTGTTCGTCGATGGCCTGCCCGTGCAGCGCCTGGTTGGGCATGCCCTGACGCGCCAGCGCGCGCTGGCGCGCCGCCAGGCAGCGCTCGCGCACGGCGGACGTGGGTTCGCCCGCGGCGGCGGTCAGCAATTCTTCGGCCGGCAGCGCGCCGACTTCGACATGCAGGTCGATGCGGTCGAGCAGCGGCCCGGACAGCTTGCCCTGGTAGCGCGCCACCTGGTCGGGCGTGCAGCGGCAGGCCCGCACAGTCGAGCCGCGGTAGCCGCAGGGGCAGGGGTTCATGGCCGCGACCAGTTGAAAGCGCGCCGGAAAGTCGGCCCGCTGCGCCGCGCGGCTGATCGTGATGTGGCCCGACTCCAGCGGCTCGCGCAGGGCTTCGAGCGCGGCACGCGGAAACTCCGGCAGTTCGTCCAGAAACAAGACCCCTTCGTGCGCCAGCGAGATTTCGCCCGGCCGCGGGGGCGAGCCACCGCCCACCAGTGCCACCGCGCTGGCCGAGTGGTGCGGCGCGCGGGTCGGGCGCTGCGCCCATTGCGCCAGCGCGAAGGCGCCGCCCAGGCTGGCGATGGCGGCGCTCTGCAGGGCTTCGGACACGCTCATGGGCGGCAGCAGTCCGGCAAAGCGCTGCGCCAGCATGGACTTGCCGGTGCCGGGCGGGCCGACCATCAGCAGCGAATGGCCGCCGGCGGCGGCGATTTCCAGTGCGCGCCGGGCGGCCGCCTGGCCCTTCACGTCGGCCAGGTCGGGATAGGCCGGCGGCGTGCTGCGCGCGGCGGGGGGCACGCGGGCAAAGCCGTCGGCAGGCAGCGCGTCGGGCGGCATGGCGCCTTCCGGCAGAAAGCGGGCCACCACGTCCAGCAGATGGCGCGCGCGGTGCACGCGCAGGCCGGGCACCAGCGCGGCTTCTTCGGCGCTGCCGGGCGGCAGCACCAGTTGCGCGTCGACGCCCGCCTGCTGCAGCGCCACCGCCACGGCCAGCGCGCCGCGCACCGGGCGCAGTTCGCCCGACAGCGACAGCTCGCCGGCAAATTCCCACCCGGCCAGCCGCGCGCCGTCGATCTGGCCGCTGGCCGCCAGGATGCCCAGCGCAATCGGCAGGTCGAAGCGGCCCGAATCCTTGGGCAGATCGGCCGGCGCCAGGTTGACGGTGATGCGCTGGTTGTGCGGAAACGCCAGCCCGCTGTTCTGCAGCGCGCTGCGCACGCGCTCGCGCGCTTCCTTCACTTCCACGTCGGCCAGGCCCACCAGCGTGAAGCTGGGCAGGCCGTTGGCCAGATGCACCTCCACCGTCACGGCGGGCGCGGCCAGCCCCATCAGGGCGCGGCTTTGCACCAGACTCAAACCCATCGTGGTCGATTCCCTTCCTGCGGCGCCCCATGGGCGGAGCGGCGCGTACGCTGCGAATGTAACGCGGTGTACGCTGCTGCGTCGTGCACGACCCTGCGCGCCCCACGGCCGGCGCGCAGCCTGTTTTGGTGCACGGCGCGTGTGCGCCCTGGCTTGGCGCTGCACCGTTTGCGGGCTTCGTCGCCATGCGGGCGCATGGCGGGCGGGCGCGACCCGCAGCGATGCGCTGGCACGGTCCCTGCTTGCCTGTGGTTCAACTTGTTCAATTCAAAAGGAGCGGAAGTGAAATCCTCTAAGCACACCATCTGGAAAATCCTGGCCTGCACGTGCGTGCTGTGGGGCCTGACGGGCACGGCGACCGCGCAGGAGCGCAGCGCCACCGACGCCACCACCGAGCAGGCGCCGCCCGCCGCCAACACGCTGTCGTTCAACGCTGGCCTGGCCAGCGACTACCGCTACCGCGGCATCTCGCAAAGCCGTCTGCAGCCCGCCGTCAGCGCCGGGGCCGACTATGCGCACACCAGCGGCCTGTACGTGGGCACCTGGCTGACCACCATCCAATGGATCAAGGACGCCGGCGGCGGCGCGCCGCTCGAATGGGACATCTACGGCGGCTACAAGGGCACGCTGGGCAGTTCGGGCCTGGCCTACGACGTCGGCCTGCTGCGCTATCAGTACCCCAGCAACCGCCTGGCGGTGAGCGCCAACACCACCGAGGTCTACGGTGCGCTGACCTACGGCCTGTTCACCGCCAAGTATTCGCACGCGCTGAGCAACCTGTTCGGCTTTGCCGACAGCCAGCACAGCGGCTACCTCGACCTGTCGGCCAACGTCGACCTGGGCAGCGGCTGGTCGGTGGTGCCGCATGTGGGCCGCCAGTGGGTGCGCCACAACAGCGCCTATTCGTACACCGACTACGGCGTCACCCTGGCCAAGGACTTCGGCAACGGCCTGTCGGCCAGCGCCGCGCTCATCGGCACCAACGCCGACAAGGCGCTGTACACCACGCCCGCGGGCCGCTTCACCGGCCGCGCCATGCTGGTGGCGGGCCTCAAGTACAGCTTCTGAATATCGAACAAATGGGCCTGCCGCGCTTGCCTGACAAGCGCAGGCAGCTATCAAAAGGAAAGCAACATGAAAATGGTCACCGCCGTCATCAAACCCTTCAAGCTGGATGAGGTGCGCGAGGCCCTGTCGCAGGTGGGGGTGCAGGGCATTACCGTCACCGAGGTCAAGGGCTTCGGTCGCCAGAAGGGCCACACCGAGCTGTACCGCGGCGCCGAATACGTGGTCGACTTCCTGCCCAAGGTGAAGATCGAGGCCGCCGTGGACGACGCCGTGGTCGACCAGGTGGTCGAGTGCATCGAGCAATCCGCGCGCACCGGAAAGATCGGCGACGGCAAGATCTTCGTCACCGACATCGAGCAGGTCGTTCGCATCCGCACCGGCGAGACCGGCGCCGAAGCGCTGTAACGCCCCAGCCTTTTTCACTCCCCCTTTTTTGGAGCGTCCTCATGCGACGACTGGTATCGCTTTGCCTGTTGATTTTGTCCCTGCTGTGCGCGTCGGCCTTCGCGGCGGATGCGCCGGCAGCCCCCGCCATCGCGGCCAGTGCGGCGTTTGCGCCCGCTGTGACTAACGCTACAGCTATTGTTTCTGCAGCAATTGCCGCCCCAATCGCTGCCGTCAGCGCGCCAGTGCCCGTGCCCAACAAGGGCGACACGGCGTGGATGATGGTCAGCACGCTGCTGGTGATCCTGATGACGATTCCCGGCCTGGCGCTGTTCTACGGCGGTCTGGTGCGCAGCAAGAACATGCTGAGCGTGCTGATGCAGGTGTTCGTCACCTTCTCGCTCATCATCGTGCTGTGGTTCCTGTACGGCTACTCGGTTGCCTTCACCGAGGGCAATGCCGTCTTCGGCGGCTTCGACCGGCTGCTGATGAGCGGCATCTGGGACCCGGCCACGGGCACCTTTGCCAACGCTGCCACCTTCAGCAAGGGCGTGGTGATTCCGGAAGTCGTGTTCGCTGCCTTCCAGGCCACGTTTGCCGCCATCACCTGCACGCTGATCGTCGGCGCCTTTGCCGAGCGCGCCAAGTTCAGCGCGGTGCTGGCCTTCATGGTGATCTGGTTCACCTTCAGCTACCTGCCCATCGCGCACATGGTGTGGTTCTGGCAAGGCCCGGACGCCTACACCGGCAAGGAGGTGGTCGACACGTTGAACGCCAAGGCCGGGCTGATCTGGCAATGGGGCGCGCTGGACTTTGCCGGCGGCACCGTGGTGCACATCAACGCCGCCGTGGCGGGCCTGGTGGGCGCGTTCATGATCGGCAAGCGCATCGGCTACGGCCGCGAGGCGATGGCGCCGCACAGCCTGACGCTGACCATGGTGGGCGCGGCGCTGCTGTGGGTGGGCTGGTTCGGCTTCAACGCCGGCTCGGCGCTGGAAGCCAATGGCACCGCGGGCCTGGCCTTCATCAACACGCTGGAGGCCGCTGCGGGCGCGGTGCTCACGTGGAGCCTGGGCGAGGCGCTGCACAAGGGCAAGGCGTCGATGCTGGGCGCGGCCTCGGGCGCGGTGGCGGGGCTGGTCGCCATCACGCCGGCGGCGGGCAACGTGGGCATGGGCGGCGCGCTGGTCATGGGCCTCGTCGCCGGCTTTGCCGGGCTGTGGGGCGTGACGGGTTTGAAGCGCCTGCTGGGCGCCGACGATTCGCTCGACGTGTTCGGCGTGCATGGCGTGTGCGGCATCCTGGGCGCGCTGCTGACGGGCGTGTTCAACAGCCCGGCGCTCGGCGGCCCCGGCTACGTGTCCGACTGGGTGACGGCCAGCGTGGTGACGGCCGCCGACTACTCCATCGCCGCGCAGGTGTGGACGCAGGCCAAGGCCGTGGGGCTGACCATCGTGTGGTCGGGCGTGGTCTCGTTCATCGCCTACAAGATCGTCGATGTGCTCATCGGCCTGCGCGTGACCGAAGAGGAAGAGCGCGAGGGGCTGGACATTGCCAGCCATGGCGAGACGGCATATAACCGTTAATCCCCCTGTGCCGCTGCGCGGCTTCCCCCAAAGGGGGACGCAGCCAGCGGCCGGGGCAAGCCCGCTCCGCGGCTGCCCCGCGCAGGCCGGGCTATTCATCAAGCCATCCAAGGCACTTGCAGCGCGCCACCCGGCGCGTTTTTTTTGCGACATCAAAATGCTACTGATTGCATAGCTTTGTGCCCTGATGTCGCAAAGGCCCGCAGCCGATTTGTCCTTGCCCCGACCCCGGGTGACGCACCCCGGTTACCATCGGCGCATGTCCCTCAACGTTCCCGCCGAACCGGTGCCCGAAGGCGCCGTCGATGCGCCGCTGCAGACGCTGATCGCCAAGATTCACCAGGCGGTGGCGCGCGGGCGCCCGCTGCGCATCCGCGGCGGCGGCAGCAAGGATTTCTACGGGCAGGATCTGCACGGCGAACTGCTGGACGTGCGGCCCCTGGCCGGCGTGGTGGCGTATGAGCCGAGCGAGCTGGTGGTTACCGTGCGCGCGGGCACGCGCCTGCGCGACCTGGAGGCCGTGCTGGCCGAAGCCGGCCAGTGCCTGCCGTTCGAGCCGCCGCGCTTCGGCACCGGGGGCACGGTGGGCGGCATGGTGGCGGCGGGCCTGTCGGGGCCGGCGCGCGCCAGTGCGGGCGCGGTGCGCGACTACGTGCTGGGCGTGCAGGTGCTTAACGGCCGCGGCCAGCTGCTCACCTTTGGCGGCCAGGTGATGAAGAACGTGGCCGGCTACGACGTCAGCCGACTGCTGGCGGGCTCGCTCGGCACGCTGGGCGTGATCACCGAGGTCAGCCTGAAGGTGCTGCCCGTGCCGCCAGCCGAACGCACGCTGCTGTTTGAATTGAGCGAGACCAGCGCGCGCCAGCAGCTCAACCGCTGGGGCGGCCAGCCGCTGCCGCTCAACGCCAGTTGCTGGGCCGACGGCCAGCTGGCGGTGCGCCTGCGCGGCGCGCACGCGGCCATCGCCAGCGCGGTGCAGCAGATGGGCGGGCATGTGCTGGACGATGAACGCGCTCAGCGCCAGTGGACGGCGCTGCGCGACCAGGCGCTGCCTTTCTTTCGCCTGGCGCCGGGCGAGGCGCTGTGGCGCGCCAGCGTGCCCGACACCGCCACGCCGCTCAACCTGGGGCCGACGCTGGTCGAATGGCACGGCGCGCAGCGCTGGATCAAGGCGACCCCTCAGGACGCGCCCCGCGTGCGCGAGGCCGCGGCGCGCGCGGGCGGCCACGCCACGCTGTTTCGCGGCGGCGACGGGGTGACGCCCGTGTTCACGCCGCTGGCCGCGCCGCTGGCGCGCATCCATGCGCAGCTCAAGCGCGAGTTCGATCCGGCGGGCATCTTCTGCCCCGGGCGGCTCTATCCGGATTTCTGATGCAAACCGCACTCGCCCCCGAATTCCAAGGCACCGACGCCGGCCGCGAGGCCGAGGCCATCCTGCGCAAGTGCGTGCACTGCGGCTTCTGCACCGCCACCTGCCCGACGTACCAGCTGCTGGGCGACGAACTGGACGGTCCGCGTGGTCGCATCTACCTCATCAAGCAGGTGCTGGAAGGCCACACGCCCACGCGCGACACGCAAGTCCACCTGGACCGCTGCCTGACCTGCCGCAACTGCGAAACCACCTGCCCCAGCGGCGTGCAGTACGGCCACCTGATCGACATCGGCCGCCAGGTGGTCGAGGCCAAGGTGCCGCGCCCGCCGGCCGAAGCGCGCACGCGCGCCTGGCTGCGGCGCGGGCTGACGTCGCCGCTGTTCGGGCCGGCCATGCGGCTGGGCCAGTCGGTGCGGGGCTGGCTGCCGGCATCGCTGCAGGCCAAGGTGCCCGAGCGGCGCGACGCCGGTGCGTGGCCAAAGCGGTCGCACGCGCGCAAGGTGCTGCTGCTCGAAGGCTGCGTGCAGCCGTCGATGGCGCCCAGCATCAACAGCGCCACGGCCCGCGTGCTGGACGCCGCCGGCATCGAATGCGTGCTGGCGCGCGGCCAGGGCTGCTGCGGTGCCGTGAAGTTCCACCTGGCCGACGCCGAGGGCGGCCTGCGCCAGATGCGCGCCAACATCGACGCCTGGTGGCCGCACATCGAGCGCGGCGTGGCGCAGGGCGGCGTGGAAGCCATCGTCATCAACGCCTCGGGCTGCGGCGCCATGGTCAAGGACTACGGCCACCTGCTGCGCCACGACCCGCGCTATGCCGAGCGGGCCGAAAAAGTGTCGGCTCTGGCGCGCGACGTGAGCGAGCTGCTGCCCGACATCGCCGACGCGCTGCGCGGCCGCGTGCGCGCGCCCGCCGGCACGCTGGCCTGGCACCCGCCCTGCACGCTGCAGCACGGTCAGCGGCTGCGTGGCGGGGTCGAGCAGCACCTGGGCGCGCTCGGGTTCAAGCTGCGGCCTGCCGCGCAGGAGCCGCATCTTTGCTGCGGTTCGGCCGGCACCTATTCGGTGCTGCAGCCCGAGCTGTCCGTGCAGCTGCGTGACCGCAAGCTGGGCCACCTGGTCGGCGAGCGCGCCGCCGACCGGCCGGCGGCGGTGCTGTCGGCCAACATCGGCTGCATCACCCACCTGCAGTCGGGCACCGACGTGCCGGTGCGGCACTGGATCGAGGCGCTGGACGAGGCGCTGTCTGCTTCAAAATAAATAGCTGTCCGCGCTGTATTGACAAGCGCTGGCGGCTTGTTTGGCTTCAGGCCTGGCCCAGCGCGGCATCGATGTCGCCTGCCAGCGCGTCGGGCGGCGTGCGGGGCGCGTAGCGGCCAATCACGCGCCCGTCGCGCCCCAGCAGGAATTTGGTGAAGTTCCACTTGATGGCCCGCGTGCCCAGCACCCCCGGGGCTTGCGCCTTCAGCCAGCGGAACAGCGGGTGCGCGCCGGGGCCGTTGACGTCGCACTTGGCCATCATCGGAAAGTCCACGCCGTAGTTTCGCGTGCAGAAGGCGCCGATCTCGGCGGCGCTGCCCGGGTCCTGCCGGCCGAACTGGTTGCACGGAAAACCCAGCACCGTTAACCCGCGCGGGCCATAGCGCTCATGCAGCGCCTGCAGCCCGGCCAGCTGCGGCGTGAAGCCGCACGCGCTGGCGGTGTTGACCACCAGCCGCACCCGGCCATCGAAGGCAGACCAGTCGACGGCGTCGCCGCCTAGCGTGTGCAGGCGCAGCGAGGCAAGGGGGGGCGAGGTCGTTCATGGGCGGGGCTGCAATGCGTTCAACAAAGGGCGGCAGGAAAACAACAGGGCTGTGCACCTTTCATGGTATCTGCCCGTGGCGTCGCAGCCATGGGTCGACAGCCGTCGTGGCACTGGCAAGGGTCACTACTGCAGTGCAACCCAACTGCATTTTCATCGGCCTCACGCCGATCAAGCACTCGCTGCTGCAGTCCCTACGCTCGCTGAGCCAGGAGGAAGGTGAGCACCTGCTGCCCGTGTGGCGGCCCGAGGGCGCTCACCCTGATCGTGACCAGTGTCAACGACCCCGTTGTGGTCGCGCGGCCAGCCCGCGCGCTCGTCGCCGCCCTCAGTCCGCCCGGCGTACCGGGCGAATCGACAGCAGCGCAGCCAGCAGGATCAGCGCGCCGCCGGCCCACGTCCACGAGGTGGGCGTGGCGGCACCCAGCCACACCGCCGACACGCTGGCAAATACCACCTCGGCCAGCATGATCAAGGCCGTGACCTGCGCCGGCAAGCGGGCGGCGCCGTATTGCAGCGCCAGGTTGCCGCCCAGGAAGGCCAGCGTCAGGCCCACCGCCCAAGGCAGCCAGCCGGCGGCGTTCGCCAGCCAGCCAGGCCCCGGCGCGCCGCCCGCCAGGCCGGCCAGGGCCAGCGTGGTCGACATGGCGAATCCACCGCCGAACATGGCCAGCACGCGCGCCGGTTGTGGTGCATCGCGCCAGCGCCGCAGCAAGGCGTTGGTCAGCGCAAAGCAGAAGCCGCCCAGCAGCGCCAGGAAGTCGGCCGCGCCACGGGGCAGAGGCCAGGACGAGCCGGGTTTGTGCAGCACCAGCACCAGGCCGCCCAGCGCCAGCAGCAGGCGCAGCAGGGCCGCGCGCGTCGGTCGCTCGTCCAGCAGCCACCAGGCCAGGCCGATGGACCACACCGGCATCAGGTAGAACAGCAGCGTCACGCGCACCACGTCGCCGACCGTCACCGCCCAGTTGAAGCCGACGTTGGTCAGCCCCGCCGCCGCCGCCAGCCCCAGCAGCCACGGATGGCGAACCAAGGCGCGCACACTGCCCGGCTGCCACACCAGCCACCCCACCAGCGCCCCGCCGTAGACGATGGCCGTGCTCCACAGCGGATGCAGGCCATGCGCATGCAGCGCCTTGAAGGCGATCCACGACAAGCCCCACACCAGCGCGTTGAACACCAGCGCCAGCACCGGCCCGGTGGACGCATGTTCACTATGAGATGGATAGCTGCTCATGCATAACCAATAAGCTATAGCGCGATAAAGCGGCGCGAGACGTTGTAGCTGAGGGCTGCGCAGCAAGCCCTTTCAGACGGCCGCGGAGCAGGCCACACCAGAGCGCCGCCGCCGGACCCGCGCCGGCGGCCAGCGCTGTCCCCCTTCGGGGGGAAGCCGCGCAGCGGCACAGGGGGGGGTCAATGTCCCGGATCCCGCCGTGCCACGTCCAGCAGGTGCTCCACCTGCGCGGTGTGGTGGCGCAGGTTGTAGCGGTGCCACAGCTGGATGACGAGCATGAACACCACCACCAGCGCGCCGAACAGCGCGATGGCGCCAAAGGCCGACAGGCCGGCGCCGGTGGACGCGCTGTAGAGCGCGCCCAGGCCCAGGATGCAGGCCTGCTCGTTGAAGTTCTGCACGGCGATGGAGCGGCCCGCGCCCATCAGGTTGTGGCCGCGGTGCTGCAGCAGCGCGTTCATCGGCACCACGATGTAGCCGCCCAGCGCGCCCATCAGGATCAGCAGCGGCACCGCCAGCCATAGCGACTGCACGAACACCATCACCACCAGCAGCGCGCCCATCAGCACGCCCAGCGGCATCACGCGCGTGGCGCGGTCCAGCCGCACCCGCATCGAGGCCAGCACCGCGCCCACGGCGGTGCCGATGGCCACCACGCCCACCAGGCTGGCGGCCTGCGTGGTGCTGAAGTGCAGCGCCGCGGCGGCCCAGGCCAGCACGATGTAGCGCATGTTGCCCGACACGCCCCAGAACAGCGTGGTGGTGGCCAGCGAAATCTGGCCCAGCCGGTCGCGCCACAGGCGCGTGTTGCAGCGCCAGAAGTCGGGCAGCAGCGCCAGCTGGTTGCGCGGCAGCGGGCGCATCTGCACGCCGGTGTGCGGAATGCGCAGGTTGAACGCCGCCGCGATGCCGTAGACGATGATCAGCGAGGCGATGGCGGCTTCGGGCGCGGTGTCGATCGAGGTTTCGATGCCGGGCAGGTCGAAGGCCAGCAGGTACGACGACAGCCGCGTGCCCAGCAGCTGGCCGCCCAGCAGCACGCCGAGGATGATCGAGCCGATGGTCAGCCCCTCGATCCAGCCATTGGCCTTGACCAGCTGCGATGGCGGCAGCAGCTCGGTCAGGATGCCGTATTTGGCCGGCGAATACGCCGCCGCGCCCAGGCCCACCACGGCATACGCCAGCAGCGGATGGCCGCCGAACAGCATGGCCAGGCAGCCGACGATCTTGATCGCGTTGCTGATGAACATGACGCGGCCCTTGGGCTGCGAGTCGGCAAACGCGCCCACCCACGGCGCCAAGATGACGTAGAACAGCGCGAACATCGGCACCAGCGCGGCGCGCTGCCATTCGGCGGCGCCGTCGGCACGCAGCAACTCCACCGCCGCGACGAACAGCGCGTTGTCGGCCAGCGAGCTGAAGAACTGCGCGGCCATGATGGTGTAGAAGCCGCGTTTCATGCCCCCCCCCCTGAGGCGCTGCGCGCCTTCCCCCCCAAGGGGACAACGCTGGCAGCCAGGGGGACCCCGGCTGCGGCGTTCCCGTATGGCCTGCTCCGCGGCCCGTGGCACGGCCTGCTGCGCGGCCGTGGGTGATATGCGATCGCGCACCACGCTGCCACCAACCTGGGTGGCAGCGCCAACGCCAGCGGCGATGGGATTTCACGCGCGGATAACGCTCCGCGGAGACGGGTGACAGCCAAAATGTATCTGTTCTGTAAACGCTGCCGCGCGTTATAGCACGGGCGTGCGCTTCGGCGGGTGATACAGAATCGCGCCATGCCACGCCCGATCAAAGCCACCATCCACACCGCCGCCCTGCGCCACAACCTGGAGCGCATGCGCGACGCCGCGCCCGGTGCGCGGGTGTGGGCCATCGTCAAGGCCGATGCCTACGGGCACGGCATCGAGCGGGCGTTTGAGGGTCTGCGTGGCGCCGACGGCTTTGCCCTGCTCGACTTGGCCGAGGCGCAGCGTGTGCGCGACCTGGACTGGCGCGGGCCCATCCTGCTGCTGGAAGGCGTGTTCGAGCCACGCGACCTGGAACTCTGTTCGCGCCTGAACCTGTGGCACGCCGTGCATTGCGACGAGCAGATCGACTGGCTGGCCACGCACAAGACACATCAGCCGCACCGCGTGTTCCTCAAGCTCAACTCGGGCATGAACCGGCTCGGCTTTGCGCCCGAGCGCTTTCGCGCTGCCTACGCGCGCCTGCAGGCGCTGCCGCAGGTCGACGAGATCTCGCTGATGACGCATTTCTCCGATGCCGATGGCGACAAGGGCATCGCGGTGCAATGGGCCGTCTTTCAGCGCGCCGCCGACGGCCTGCCGGGTGAACGCAGCGTGTGCAACAGCGCAGCCACCTTGCGCCACGCGCAGGACGCCGCGGTGCGCGGCGACTGGGTGCGCCCCGGCATCGCCGCCTATGGTTCGTCACCCGACTTTCCCGCGCACGACGCCGCGCACTGGGGCCTGCGGCCGACGATGACGCTTGCTGCAAAAGTGATAGCTGTCAGCGATCTGCCCGCGGGCGCGAGCGTCGGATACGGCTCCACATTCACGGCCGAAGCGCCGATGCGCATCGGCGTCGTCGCCTGCGGTTACGCCGACGGCTACCCGCGCCATGCACCCACCGGCACGCCCGTGCTGGTCGATGGCGTGCGCACGCGCCTGCTGGGGCGCGTCAGCATGGACATGATCGTGGTCGACTTGACCACGGTGCCGCAGGCGGCGTTGGGCAGCGAAGTCACGCTGTGGGGCACATCGGCCAATGGCGCCGTGCTGCCCATCGAAGATGTGGCGCACGCCGCCGGTACCGTGGGCTACGAACTGATGTGCGCGCTGGCGCGGCGCGTGCCGGTGTCGGTGGCCGACTGAGCGCGGCGGCGCCGGCGGACGCCCCGACCGGCGCTGCAGGCTTGTCCTGATTCAAGGCGCGCCGGCCGTGGCTTGCCTACGATCAAGACCACCTTGTCCGTCCCTATTACCGCTTCCCTTTCGCTGACCGACCCGCCCGCACCCGCCCACGCCGAGGCGGCAGAATCTGCACGCCCCGGCTACACGGCGATGTGGATCGGCATCACCTGCGAATTCGTCGAATTCGCAGTGTTCTTCGTGGTCTATTTCATCGCCCGCTGGAGCTACCCCGACGTGTTCCGCGCCGGCGCGCCCCGGCTGTGGACGCTGGGCGGGCTGCTCATCACGCTGGTGATGCTGACCAGCGGCTACCTGCTGGTGCGCACCGTGCTGGCGGTGCGTCGCGACGACCAGCGCGCCGCGCGCGTGGGGATGACCGGCGCCGTCATCGTGGCGCTGGGCTACCCGCTGCTGAAATGGCTGGAGATCCAGTGGAACCCGGCGCACGGCGTGATCGCGGGCAACAACGCGTTTTTCACGGTGTACTACTACCTCACCATCAACCACTTCATGCACTCGGCCTGGGGCATTCTGGGCATGGCCTGGGTGCTGCTGCGCGTGTGGCAGGGCGCCTACCGGCCCGGCAACCTGAAGGGTCTGGAGTCGATGGCCATTTACTGGCACGCCACTGACATCGTGTGGCTGATGCTGTTCTCGCTCTTCTACGCCTTCGTATGAAACGCCTGTTGCACGCCCTTGGCCCGCACAACCCCACCCAGGCGTGGGGGCTGCTGGCCTTGCTCACCGTGGCCAGCGCCGGCATCGCCGTGACGGAGCGCGGCGTGCTGCCCTGGATCGGCTGGCTGATTGCCGCGCTGGTGGCGTGGAAGGCCTGGCTGGTGGCCGAGCACTACCTGGAAGTGGCCGACGCCGCGCCCGTGTTTCGCCGCATCGTGCGGGGGTTCATCGCCCTGGCGCCGCTGGCGCTGGTGGTGACGGCGTGGCTGGAATCGCGCTGATGCTCCGTATTTGATAGCTATTGGCCGTTATCTGGCAAGCGCAAGTGGCTGTTTTTGTCAAAGATGCGGGTGGTTGCCACCCGACACCGCCATCACCTCGCCGGTGATGAAGGACGATTCGTCGCTGCACAAAAAGGCCACCGCGTCGGCCACCTCGCGCGGCTGGCCGGCGCGCTTCAGGAAGCCGCGGCTGGTCAACTCGTCGCGGTCCGCGGCATCGAGCCGATCCGTCACCGTGGTCTGGATCAGCCCTGGCGCCACGCCGTTCACCCGCACGTGCGGCGCAAATTCTTCCGCCAGGCTGCGCGTGAAGGCCGCCACCGCCGCCTTGGCCGCGGCGTAGTCGGCCTGCCCGCCTTCGCCCTGCAGCACGATGGACGCAAAGTTGACGATGCGGCCCCAACGGCGTTCCAGCATGCCCGGCGCCACGAGTTGCGTCAGGTGAAAGCCGGGCTTGAGGTTGAGCGCCAGCGTGCTGTCCCACTGCGCCTCGCTCATCTGCAAAAACGGCGTGTAGAGCTGCGCCGACTTGATGCCGCCCACCACGTTCACCAGCACGTCGATGGCGCCAAAGGCCTGCATGCCGGCATCGACCACATCTTTCGCCTCGGCGCGCTGCATGGCGTCGCCGCGCAGCGCCACGACGGGCGCGCCGCCATCGGCCAGCGCGGCGCGCGATTGCGCCAGCCGCGTGCCCGAGATGTCGGTGAGCACCAGCCGCATGCCTTCTTCGGCCAGCCGCTGCGCGACTGCAAAGCCCATCGGGCCACCGGCGCCGGTGACCAGGGCCACGCGGCCGTTCAAGCCCTTCATGCTCCGCGACGCCGTTGTTGAACCGGTCCAATGGCTGCGGAGCAGGCCATGCCAGCGAACGCCGTGGCCGGACCTGTGCCGGCCACTGGCGTTGTCCCCCCTGCACAGCGAAGGGGGGAAGGCGCGCAGCGACTCAGGGGGGGTCATTTCAATTCTTCGCGCAGCTTGAATTTCTGGATCTTGCCGGACGGCGTGGACGGCATGGCGTCGCGCACGTCCACCCGCTCCGGGATGTACTGCTGCGCCACCTTCTGCTCTCTCAGGAAGGCCGCCACGCTGGCCAGGTCGATTTCCTGCCCCGGCTTGGGCACGATCACGGCGCAGGCGCGCTCGCCCAGGCGCTCGTCGGGATACGCCACGATGGCCACCTGCTGCACCGCCGGGTGCTTGTAGAGCAGCGATTCGATCTCGATCACGGGAATGTTCTCGCCGCCGCGAATGATCACGTCCTTGCTGCGGCCCGTGATGCGGATGTAGCCGGCGTCGTCCAGCCGCGCCAGGTCGCCGGTGTCGAACCAGCCCTCGGCATCCGTGTTGTTGAGGTGCGGGCGCTTCAGGTAGCCGCCAAAGTTGGAGTGCGAGCGCAGCAGCAGCCGGCCCGCCTCGCCGTGGGGCAGCGGCGTGCCATCCACGTCGGCCACGCGCACTTCCACGCCCGGCAGCGGCTTGCCGTCGGTGGTGGCGCTGCGGCTGGGGTCGTCCTCCAGCAGCGTGGTGGTGACGGCGCCGTTTTCCGTCATGCCCCAGGCCGAAATGATGTTGGCGCCCAGCGCGGCGCGCGCCTGCTCGACCAGCGGGCCGGGAATCGGCGCGCCCGCGCACAAAAAGGTCTTGAGTGTGGGCACGGCCAGGCCGCTGTCGGCCACGTTCTTGGCCAGATCGGTGAGGAAGGGCGTGGACGCCATGGTGAAGCTGCAGCCTTCGGCGCGGATCAGGTCGATCGCCTTCTTCGGCTCCCACACGTCCAGCAGCACGGCGCTGGCGCGCAGGAAGATGGGCATCATCAGCCCGTACATGAAGCCGGTCTGGTGCGCCATGGGCGAGGCCATCAGGATCACATCGTCCTGCCCCAGCTTCAACCGCTCGGCATACGGCAGGATGTTGGCCAGCAGCGTGTTGGCCGAATGCATCGCGCCCTTGGGCTCGCCCGTGGTGCCGCTGGTGTAGATGAGCTGCGTCACGTCGTCGGGGCCGGGGCGGTGCTGCGTGAGGATGGCGCGCGCGTCGGGCGCGTCCTCCCACGCCGGGCCGCTCAGCAGCTGG
Source organism: Ottowia sp. SB7-C50 (assembly GCF_033110285.1). Taxonomy (NCBI): domain Bacteria; kingdom Pseudomonadati; phylum Pseudomonadota; class Betaproteobacteria; order Burkholderiales; family Comamonadaceae; genus Ottowia; species Ottowia sp. SB7-C50. The sequence continues at coordinate 3,458,614 of NZ_CP136995.1, read as the reverse complement.
TCGAAGCTGTGGTCGCCCGCGCCGTCGATGGCGATCACGTGCTTGAGGTGAGGCAGCTGCGCCTGCAATTCCAGCCCCATCTGTTCGTGGTCGAAGCCGCGAAACACCTTGGGGCACACGAACACCTTGGCCTCGCCGTGCGCCAGCATGAAGGCCAGCTCGCGCGCGCGGAAGATGGGCATGAGCGGGTTCATCACCGCGCCGATGCGCGAGCACGCCAGGTACAGCGCGGTGAACTGCCACCAGTTGGGCAATTGGCAGGCGACCACGTCGTTCTGGCCCACGCCCAGCTTGTGCAGGCCGACGGCGATGCGGTCGGCCATGCGGGCCAGCTCGCGGTGGGTGAAGCGCGTCACCGCACCGCCTTCGGCGCGCATGGCCGTGAGCGCCGTCTTGTCGGGCACCTGGGCGACGCACTCGTCCAGCGCGTCGTTGATGGTGCGGTCCGGCCACAGGCCCGCCGCGACGGCGGCGGCGCGGCGCGCGGGGATCAGGATGGCATCAAATTCCATAGCATTGTCTCCTTGATTGTTGTCAGCGCTCGGCACGCATCCATTGCCACATCAAAAACCGGACGCGAAGGACGCGAAAGTCACGCGAAGGACGCGAAAAGAAAGACCACTTGGTATTGGTTTCGCGTTCTTTGCGAATCCCTTTGCGTCCTTCGCGTCCGGCTGTTCTGACTTCGAAATTCACACCCCCACCGCCGCCCGCCCCGCCTGCGCGCGCGCGATGATCGTCTTCATGATCTGCGCCGTGCCGTCGCCGATCTGGAAACCCAGCACGTCGCGCAGGCGCTGCTCCATCGGGCCGCGGTCGTAGCCGCCGTGGCCGTGCGTCAGCAGGCACTGGTGCACCACGTCGTAGGCCAGCTTGGGCGCCCACCACTTGCACATGGCCGCTTCGGCGCTGTGCGGCAGGTCGTGGTCCTTCAGCCACAGCGCCTGCAGGCAGAGCAGGCGCGCGGCCAGCACCTGGGTCTGCAAGTCGGCCAGCGGGTGCGACACGCCCTGGAAGGCCGCCAGCGGCTTGCCGAACGCCTGGCGCTCGGCCGCGTAGGCCCAGGCTTCTTCCAGCGCCACCTGCGCCACCGCCAGCACCTGCAGGCCGATCAGCGCGCGCGAGAAATCAAAGCCCTGCATCACCTGCACGAAGCCCTTGTTCTCGTCACCCAGCCGGTGGTCCAGCGGCACCTTGGCGTTCTCGAAAAAGATGGAGCCGCGGCCAATGGCGCGTTGGCCATGGCAGTCGAAGCGGCTCGTCGTCACGCCCGGCGTGTCCATCGGCACCAGCAGCGCCGTGACGCCGTGCGCGCCCGCATCCACCGCGCCGGTGCGGCCGAACACCACGGTGGCGTCGGCCTGGTCGGCGGCGGAGATCGACGTTTTCTCGCCATTGATGACATAGCCATCGGCCACGCGCTCCACGCGCAGGCGCAGGTTGGCGGCGTCGGAGCCACCGCGCGGCTCGGTCAGCGCGATGGCGAACAGCGCCTCGCCTTGCGTCAGCTTTTCGAGCCACGGTTTCACGACTTCGGGCTGGCCGTGCTCCGCCAGGATCTGGCCGTTGAGCGAGGCCAGCAGGTTGATGTAGCTGATCGACAAATCAGCGCGCGCAATCTCCTCGTGGATCACGCCGGCGGCCAGCGAGCCGAGGCCCTGGCCGCCGTAGGCTTCAGGCAGCTCGGGCGCGATGAAGCCCAATTGGCCCATCTCGCGCATCAGCGTGCGATCCAGCACGCGCGTGTCGTCGCGCTCCAGGTAGCCGGGCGCCACGCGCTCGGTGGCAAAGCGGCGTGCCTGTTCGGCAATCGCCTGCAGGTCGTCGTCGATGTAGGGGTTGCGGGTCATTTCCACAGCGCGCATTTGGATTCGGCCTTGGTGGTGAACACCTCTGCGCCCGGCAGCGTGGCCACGCGCTTGACGTAGTCCCAGGGCTGGGTGGATTCGGCCGGTGTCTTCACCTGCATCAGGTACATGTCGTGCACGTAGCGGCCATCGGGGCGAATGGTGCCGCTGGCGAAGAAGTCCTTCAGCGGCGTGCTCTTCAGGTAGGCCATGATCTTGTCGCCATCGGTCGACTTGGTGGCTTCCACCGCCTTCAGGTACTGCAGGGTGGCCGAGTAGTTGGAGGCCTGCACGTCGGTCGGCATGCGCTTGGTTTTGGCGAAGAACTTGCGGCCGAAGGCGCGTGACTCGTCGTTCAAATTCCAGTCCCAGCTGGTGGTGAACTGCAAGCCCTGCGTCTGTGCCAGACCCAGGCCGTGGATGTCGGAGATGAACAGCACCAGGCTGGCCATCTTCATCTGCTTGTCCAAGCCAAACTCGCGCGCCGCCTTGAGCGCGTTGGCAAAGTCGCCGCCGGCGTTGACGAAGCCCAGCACCTGCGGCTTGGCGTTCTGCGCCTGCAGCAAGAACGATGAGTAGTCCGCGGTGTTGATCGGGTGGCGCGCCACGCCCACCAGCTTGCCACCGTTGGCGTCGATCACCTTGGTGGCGTCGGCCTGCATGGCGTGGCCGAAAGCGTAGTCGGCCACCAGCATGAACCAGTTCTTGGCGCCCTGCCGGGTCATGGCCGCCGCCGTGCCCTTGGCCAGCGCTACCGAATCCCACGCGTAGTGGATGGTGTAGGGGTTGCACTGCTCGTTGGTCAGCGCCGACGAGCCCGAGCCGTTGACGATGAAGGGTTTTTTCTTCTCCTGCGCCAGCTTGGCCAGCGCCAGCGCGGCGGCCGAGTTGGTGCCGCCGACCAGCATGTCCATCTGCTGCGTGTCGAACCATTCGCGGCCCTTGGCCAGCGCCACGTCGGCCTTGTTCAGGTTGTCGGCGGCCAGCAGCTGGATCGGCTTGCCATTGACCTTGCCGCCAAAGTCGTCAATGGCCATCTGGATGGCCGTGGCGCCCAGCTTGCCGTCCAGGTCGGCGTAGACGGTGGACATGTCGGTCAGAAAGCCGATGGTGACCTTGTCCTGCGCGTGCGCGGGCGCGGCCAGGAGCGTGGTGGCGGCCAGCGCGGCGGCGGCGATGCAGTTCAGTTGGTTCATGCTTTGTCTCCTTGTGTTGTTTGTGGTTCGACGCGCGCGGCTTACTTGGCGAACTTGCGGAACTCGGGCTTGCGCTTGTCCTTCAGCGCCGCCACGCCTTCGCGCGACTCGTCGGTGTCGTAGTACAGCTTGAGCGCATACATGCCCATGCCGGCAATGCCCGACTGGTGCGCCGTGTCCATGTTGAAGCTGCGCTTGGCAATGGCAATGGCGGTGGGGCTGCGCTCGCAAATGGTCTCGGCCCATTCCTGCACCGTTTCATCGAGCTTTTCGGGCGGCACGCAGACGTTGGCCAGGCCCATGGCCACGGCCTCTTGACCGCTGTAGCGCTTGTTCAGGTACCAGATTTCGCGCGCCTTCTTCTCGCCCACCACGCGGGCCAGGAAGGCCGTTCCGTAGCCGGGGTCGACCGAGCCCATCTTGGGGCCGACCTGGCCGAAGATGGCTTTCTCGGAGCAGATGGTCAGGTCGCAAATCGTGCACAGCACGTTGCCGCCGCCAATCGCAAAGCCCTGCACGCGCGCAATGACGGGCTTGGGCACGTCGCGGATCGCCGTGTGCAGCTCTTCCATCGGCAAGCCGATGGTGCCGCGGCCGTCGTAGTTGCCGTCGTGCGCCGACTGATCGCCGCCGGTGCAGAAGGCCTTCTCGCCCGCGCCGGCCAGCACGATGCAGCCCACGTCGCGGTCGTAGCCGGCCTTGTTGAGCGCCTTGATGAGTTCGTCGCAGGTGGTGCCGCGGAACGCGTTCATCTTGTCGGGCCGGTTGATGGTGATCCAGGCCACGCCGTTCTTCACTTCGTACAGGATGTCTTCGAATTTCATAGCATGCTCGCCAATGGTTGCAACGGTAGATGGATTGTTTGAATGAGAAAGCAGGACGCGAAGGACGCAAAGGTCACGCGAAGGACGCGAAAGATTCAAAAAAGGTTTTGCTTTTGCGTCCTTCGCGAATCCTTCGCGTTCTTCGCGTCCGGCTGTTGGTTTTCAGCCGTTCATCGTGAGCCCGCCCGACACGCTCAGCACCTGACCGGTGACAAAGGCCGCGTCGGGGCTGGCAAAGAACAGGATGGCGCCCGGCAGGTCATCGGGCTGGCCGATGCGGCCGAGCGGAATGGAGCGCTTGAAGGCTTCTTCCAGCTTCTCGGGGTTGCCGGCACCTTCCTTGTAGTCGGCGAACAGCGCCGTGTCGGTTGGGCCGGGGCACACCACGTTGACGGTGATGCCGTGGCGTGCATGCTCACGCGCCAGCGTCTTGCTGAACGACACCAGCCCGCCCTTGCAGGCCGCGTACACCGCCTCGCCCGACGAGCCCACGCGCGCGGCGTCGGACGCGATGTTGACGATGCGCGCGCCGCGCCAGCCGGCTTCCTTGCTGCGCGCCACCATGCCCGGCAGCACGGCGTGGTGCATGTGCAGCGCGCCGGTCAGGTTGATGGCGATCAGCCTGGCCCACTCGTCGGGGCTGGTCTTGGTGAAGGGCTTGAACACGTCCCAGCCGGCGTTGTTGACCAGCACGTCGATGGGGCCGAGCTGCTCGGTGGCGGTCTTCACGGCCGCATCGACCTGCGCGCGGTCCGTGATGTCGCAGGGGAACGCCGCCGCCTGGCCGCCGCTGGCCTGGATGGCATCCGCCACCTTTTGCGCGGCGCCGAGGTCGCGGTCGAATACGGCCACCTTGGCGCCCGCAGCGGCAAAGCGGCGGCAGGTGGCGCCGCCAATGCCGCCACCGCCTCCGGTGACGATGACGGTCTGGTTGTCGAAGCTGCTCATGGGTTGTCTCCTTGCAATGTCAGGTGAAAAGGGGTGTCAGATGGCCACCGCCAGCCGCGTGGCCTGGTCGATGGCGCGCAGCGCGTCCAGCTCGGTCGCCACGTCGCAGCCGCCGATCAGGCGCAGCGTGATGCCGCGCGCGGCCAGTTCGTCGTGCAGGACGCGGTTCGATTCCTGGCCGGTGCACAGCACCACGGAGTCCACCGGCAGCACGCGCGCCTCGCCGTTCAGGCGGTAATGCAGGCCGGCGTCGTCGATGCGCTCGTAGGTCACGCCGCCGGTCATGGTCACCTTGGCCTCGCGCAGGCGTGCCTTCAGGATCCAGCCGGTGGATTTGCCGAGATTCCTGCCCAGCGACTCAGGCTTGCGCTGGAACATGTGGACCTGCCGGCGCGGCGCATGGCGCACCGGCGCGGCCAGTCCGCCAGGGCTGCGCAGAGAGGCGTCGACGCCCCAGGCGGCCATGAAGGCGGCGGTGTCGGTGGATTCGGCGTCATCGCCCAGCAGAAATTCGGCCACGTCAAAGCCGATGCCGCCCGCGCCCAGGATGGCCACGCGCTGCCCCACCGGCGCGCGGCGCGCCAGCACGTCCACGTAGCTCAGCACGCTGGGGTGGTCCAGCCCGGCGATGTCGGGCCGGCGCGGCCGCACGCCGGTGGCGAGCACCACCTCGTCGAAGCCGCCTTGCGCCAGCGCGTCGGCATCGGCACGCGTGCCCAGACGCAGTTGTACGCCCGCGCGGTCGAGCGCGGTGCGGAAGGCGCGCAGCATGTCGTTGAATTCGCGCTTGCCCGGCACCTGGCGCGCCATGTTGAGCTGACCGCCCAGCTCGGCGTCGGCCTCGACCAGGGTCACGCGGTGGCCGCGCTGCGCCGCGTTGGCGGCAAACGCCATGCCGGCCGGGCCGCCGCCCACCACGGCGATGCGCTTGGGCGCGGCGGCGGGCGCTTCGCCGGCAAAGTCCAGCTCGCGGCCGGCGCGCGGGTTGACCAGGCAGGTGGCTACGCGCTCGGTGAAGATGTGGTCCAGGCAGGCCTGGTTGCAGGCGATGCAGTGGTTGATGTCGGCGGCGCGGCCCTCGGCCGTCTTGCGCGCGAAGTCGGGGTCGGCCAGCAGTGGCCGTGCCATCGACACCAGGTCGGCCGTGCCGCTGGCGATGAGCTGCTCGGCCACATCGGGCGTGCTGATGCGGTTCGACGCCATCACCGGGATCGCCACGGCGCGCTTGACGTTGCGCACCGCCGCACCCCAGGCCGCGCGCGGCACGGCGGCGGCGATGGTGGGCACGGCGGCTTCGTGCCAGCCGATGCCGGTGTTGATGAGGTCGGCCCCGGCGGCCTCGACGACGCGCGCCAGGTCGGCCACTTCGTCGCCCGTCATGCCGCCGTCCATCAGGTCGATGGCCGAGATGCGGTAGATCAGCATGAAATCGCGGCCCACGCGGGCGCGCACGGCCTTGACGACCTCGACCGGAAAACGCTGGCGGCGCGTCGCATCGCCGCCGAAGGCGTCGTCGCGCTGGTTGGTCAGCGCGCTGGTGAATTCGTTGATCAGGTAGCCCTCGGAGCCCATGATCTCGACGCCCGCATAGCCCGCGGCCTCGGCCAGCGCGGCGCTGTGGGCAAAGGCGTCGATGGTCTGCCACACCTCGTCGATGCCCAGTGCGCGCGGCGTGAAGCTGTTGATGCGCGCCTTCAGCGCCGAAGGCGCCACGCAGTCGGCCACCCTGGCGTAGCGCCCGGCATGCAGCAACTGCAGCACGATGTGGCCGCCGGCATTACGCACCGCCTGCGTGATGGCGCGGTGCTCGGGCAGTTGCGTGGCGTCGTTCAGCACCAGACCGCCTTCGTCCATCACGCCTTCGGGCACCGGCGCGTAGCCGCCGGTCAGGATCAGGCCGATGCCGCCCGCCGCGCGCGCGGCGTAGAAGGCCGCCAGGCGCTCGGTGGGCCGGTCCATCGTCTCCAGCCGGGTGTGCATCGCCCCCATGACCATGCGGTTGGGCAGCGTGACGCCGGCCACGCGCAGGGGCTGGAGCAGGTGCGGGAAGGGCGTGGACATGGGTGGCAGGCGGCAGGTGCGGCGATGGCGGAATTTTGCGGCGAACGCATTTATATGTCAACATCATGATGTAAATAGATGGATTCGCCCTATGCTGCACTGCAGCAAACCACGTTTATATGACAAGGTGTTTATGTTTAAGCCTGTGCCCGACGGCGTAGTCGACGCGCTGTCGGATGGGTTAGGCTTGCCGGGTTTGCACACTGGTTTGCCCCTCATGTCCCGCTCGTCCCAAGACGCCTACGACGTTTCCGTCTCGGCCATCCACAACCGCCTGTTCTTCCGGCTGTTCCAGGTCGGCAACACGCTGGCGCGGCAGGTCGTCAAGGAAGTGGGCGTGACCACCGTGCAGTGGTCGGTGCTGGGCGCGCTGTCGCGGCCGCAGGCCAGCGGCGGGATGGCGTTTTCAGAACTGGCCGACTATCTGGTGGTGAGCCGGCAGAACCTGGACGGCGTGCTCAAGCGTCTGGAGCGCGATGGCCACGTGACCCGCGTGGCCGACACGCAGGACCGGCGCGCCAAGCGCGTGCAGCTCACGCCGGAAGGCCGCGCCTTCTGGGACAGCCTGCAGCCGCGCATCTACGAGTTCTATCGCCAGGCCGCCGACGGCATGCGCTTCGACGACAAGGTGGCGCTGGTGCACTTTCTCAACCGGCTGAACGAAGGCATGGCCAAGGCCGATCTGACGGCGCTGGGCGCCGCTGCGTCGCCTGCGGAATGCTCCGAATTTGATGGCTGAATCCGCGCTTCAGGTCAGCGCCAACGGCCCATTTACTTCAGGAACGCGTCGTAACCCGTCTTCAGGATCAGCGCGCCCACCACCACGATGAACACGCCGCGCACAAAGCCTGCGCCGTGCTTCAGCGCCAGCCGCGTACCGATCAGGCTGCCTGCCACGTTGGCCACCGCCATCACCATGCCGATGTGCCACCACACGTGGCCTTTTATGGCAAACAGGGCGATGGCCGCCAGGTTGGTCGCCACGTTCAGCAGCTTGGCCGAGGCCGACGCGTTGAGAAAGTCGTAGCCCAGCAGGCGCACAAACAGAAAGATGAAGAAGCTGCCCGTGCCGGGGCCGAAGAAGCCGTCGTACCAGCCGATCACGGCGCCAATGGCGCAGGCCAGCAGCGTCTCGCGCTGGCGGTCGTGCCGCGGCGCGTGGGTGCTGCCCAAGTCCTTTTTGGCCAGCGTGTAGAGCAGCACCGCCAGCAGGATAAAGGGCAGCAGCTTGCGCAGAAAGCTGGGGTCGACCAGCGTGACGTGCCAGGCGCCGGCAAAGCCGCCCACCAGCGCCGCCAGCGCCGCCGGCAGCAGCACGGGCCAGCGCAACTGCACGCGCCGGCTGTATTGCAGCGTGGCGATGGTCGTGCCCCAGACCGATGCGCTCTTGTTGGTCCCGAACAGCGTGGCGGGCGCGGCGCCCGGGTACACCGCGAACAGCGCCGGCACCAGGATCAGCCCGCCGCCACCCACGATGGAGTCGATGCAGCCCGCCAGCAGCGAGGCCATCGACACGAGAACCAGTTCCATGACCACTCGATTGCTATTTGTTTGATAGCTGTTTGCGCCCTTGTATCAAGCGGCAGCAGCCGAATCGACCGGATTATGCCGATGCCCGCCGCACGGTGCCGAAGCCGCCGTCATGCAAGCGACAGGCAAGAAAAAAGGGCGCCCGTTGGGGCGCCCTGGCAAAGATCGCGTTGGTCTTCTATGGAGTCTTGGAGTTTTTGCTTTGGGTGGTCTTGTCTCCTCGGCCCTTTTACGCTGCCCGCACCATGAAGGTGCAGCAGCTTCCGAGTCAAGCCAATGTAACAGCCCGGCGCACATTCCCTATTGGGGCTTGCCCGTACGACTTTGGTGCGCGAACGGGCTGCCGGGGCGCTTTTTTGCGGTCCAGGCCTTACTTCTTGCCCGCCTCGCTGTCGTGGCCCAGCTGCGGCAGCATCGAGCCTTCGCCCAGTTGCAGCAGGCCGGTCTTGCTGTAGACGGCCAGCTTGCCGCGCGTGTCGGTGATGTCCAGGTTGCGCATGGTCAGCTGTCCGATGCGGTCGAGCGGGGTGAACGGCGCGTTGTCCACCTTTTCCATCGACAGGCGCTCGGGCGCGTAGGTCAGGTTGGGCGATTCGGTGTTCAGGATCGAATAGTCGTTGCCGCGCCGCAGCTCCAGCGTCACCTCGCCGGTGATGGCGTTGGCCACCCAGCGCTGGGCGGTTTCGCGCAGCATGATGGCCTGCGGATCGAACCAGCGGCCCTGGTACAGCAGGCGCCCCAGCTTCAGGCCGTTGACGCGGTACTGCTCGATGGTGTCCTCGTTGTGAATGCCGGTCAGCAGGCGCTCGTACGCGGTAAACAGCAGCGCCATGCCGGGCGCTTCGTAAATGCCGCGGCTCTTGGCCTCGATGATGCGGTTCTCGATCTGGTCGCACATGCCCAGCCCGTGGCGGCCGCCGATGCGGTTGGCTTCCAGGAACATCTCCACCGGGTCGGCGAACTCACGGCCGTTCAGCGCCACCGGGCGGCCTTCTTCAAAGCGCACGCGCACTTCCTCGGGCTTCACCTCCACCTCGGGCTTCCAGAACGCCACGCCCATGATCGGGTTGACGATGCGGATGCCGCTGCTCAGCTCTTCCAGGTCCTTCGCCTCGTGGGTGGCGCCCAGCATGTTCGAATCGGTTGAATACGCCTTTTCTGCCGACATCTTGTAGTCAAAGCCGGCCGTCTGCATGAATTCGGACATTTCCTTGCGGCCGCCCAGCTCGTCGATGAAGCGCTGGTCAAGCCATGGCTTGTAGATCTTCAGCGACGGGTTCGCCAGCAGGCCGTAGCGGTAGAAGCGCTCGATGTCATTGCCCTTGAACGTGCTGCCATCGCCCCAGATGTTGACGTCATCCTGCTTCATCGCGTTGACCAGCATGGTGCCGGTTACGGCCCGGCCCAGCGGCGTGGTGTTGAAATAGGTGGCGCCGCCGGTGCGGATGTGGAAGGCGCCGCACTGCAGCGCGGCAATGCCCTCGTTGGCCAGTTGCGTCCGGCAGTCGACCAGACGCGCCACCTCGGCGCCGTATTCCATCGCCTTGCGCGGAATGGCCTCGTAATCGTCCTCGTCCGGCTGGCCCAGGTTGGCCGTGTAGGCGTAGGGCATGGCGCCCTTCTGGCGCATCCACAGCAGCGCGGCGGATGTATCGAGGCCGCCCGAAAAGGCGATGCCGACTTTCTGGCCGGCGGGGAGGGTTTGCAGGATGGTGTGGGACATGGAGGGATGACGACGCGGATGACCCGCAGGCACGTTCGGGTGGGTGAGAACCGGTTATTTTCCGCTTTTTGGCAGCGGGCGCGGAATGCAGCATAGGGCACCCGTGCTGGCGGTTTCGCGGGCCGCTCAGAAGATGGGTTGGCGCGCCTTCAAGTGTCGGCTGCAATGCTGCCGGTTAGCGCGAGCGCGTCAATCGTTCGTACTAAACTATTCGCAGCATGTCCGCTGCGTGCGTGAAGCGGGTGAATGGAACTGCAACAGGAGTACGAAATGGGCGCCAAGTCACACATGTTTCGCAAGGCGGCGCACGCGCTGATGGCGTGCGGCGTGTGGGGGGCGGCCGCTTCTGGCGTGGCTGCGACCATCACGTACACGGTGGATTCGCCGTACACCAGCCCGAGCCGTACGGGCAGCACCGGCCCATTCACCAATGGCGCGGCAACAGGCAAGATTCTGGACGGGACAACCCAGATCGGCACCTGGACGATGAGCAACTGGCAGGTCAAGGAGCTCATCGACAGGAATTTCACCGGCTCCCCGCCGTTTACGGTAGCAGCGTTCGGCGCACCGGCGACCGGGTGGTATTCGGGTATCGCGGGTGTCGCCGTTGAATCCTCTTATCCCCCAGCGTCCGGCACCACCAGCACGCCCGGCGGAGCGACCCAGTACGGCTACAGCGTGCAGGGCTCAATCACCGTGCCGGGTTACCGGATTGCCGGGGTGCAGATCCTGGGTGCCGGGTCGAGGCCCGGTGTCAACATGAGCCGTGGCCCCAACGGCTCGTTCACGCCTGATGGCACGACGGTCAAGGCCAACCCGACGGATCAGGGTGGTCCTATATACCCGCTCGGGTCGCTCAGTTTTTCCGGCTTTGGCGGCACGGCCACGCTGACCAATCCCACGGTGACGACCGTGGTGGCCAGTGGCGTGACCGGCAGCGTCATCACACGCGCCAACCTCAACGCCACGGATGGCTCGACCGCCACGGGTTCGTTGTCCATAGATAAAGCCTTCAACGCCGGCAATGGGAGCGTGACGGTGGGCGATGGATACGACTGGACAGTCGGTAACACGGCCTGGAAGCTCAGCTCCAACGCGGGCGACAGCATGACCTTCGCCGCCGACTACGGCGGGCGTGGCTCGGCGCGTGAGGACACGGCATTCAGCTTCAATGTGCTGCCGCTGCCCGACATGACTGGGCTGCTGAACGGCTTCCCTGCCTCCGCGGCGCCGGGAACGGTGGTCAGCGGCACGCTGATTTGCAGCAATCAGGGCCCGGGCGTCGCCACCGACCCGAGCTGCAGCGTCGACCTGAGCGCGCTGCCGGCCGGCGCTTCCATCAACTGCAGCACGCCGTCGCTGCCGCTGGCCGTGGGTGGCATGATCACGTGCACGGTGACCTACACGCAGCCCGCCAGCGGCACCACCGTCCATGCCACCACCGGCGCCACCGACGACTACGACATCCGCAACAACTCCGCGTCGATCGCCGTGCCGATTCCACCCGACATGAGCGCGGCGCTGACGGGCCTGCCGACCACGCCTGTCGCCCCGGGCACCACGGTGCACGGCACCCTGACGTGCACCAACCTGGGTGGCGTGCCCGCGCCTGCGCCTACCTGCGGCGTGACGTCGACGTTGCCGGCTGGATCGTCCGTGACTTGCACGCCGGCGCCGGCGCCGGACCCGCTGCCTGTGGGCGGCAAGATCGTGTGCGACATCACCTATCCGCAGCCTGCAGGCACGGGCATTACCCTCCAGGGCGCGACCAGCGCCACCGGCGACTACAACCCGGCCAACAATACGGTGTCGCAGACGGTACCTACCACGGCGGATGTGAGCGCCACGCTGTCCGGCTTCCCGCCCTCGGCCTCGCCGGGCGACCAGGTCACCGGCACGCTGACCTGCACCAATCGGGGCCCTGGGGATGCCGTGGCGCCCAGTTGTGCGGTCACGGGTCTGCCGTCGGGCGCCACCGTCACCTGCAGCCCCGATCCGGCGCCGGCCACGCTGGCGGTGGGCGCCAGCATCAACTGCGCCGTGACATACACCCAGCCCGCGGGGCAGGTCGTCACCATTGTCGGCACCGCCGGTGCGCAGAACGACAGCAACCCCGCCAACAACGTCGCCAGCCTGGCCATCGGCGCCCCGCAGGCCGTGCCCACGCTGGGCGAATGGGCGCAGTTGCTGCTGGCCCTGTTGATGGGGCTGCTGGCCGTGGCGGCACTGCGCGCGCGGCAGCGCTGACCGCAGCGGGCTGCCGGCCCCACGCGAGGCGCCGGGTTCAATCGCCCGGTGCTCTTTCTGTGCCATAAGGCCCGCCCGCGCCTGCCAGACAAGCGCAAGGCGCTATCAAAATTGTTGCACTGACGCTGAGCGCCAGCACCTTCACGCGCTCAGCCGCAATACGTCGACACCGACTTGGTCGTCAAATACGCCTCCAGCGCCTCCGGCCCGCCTTCCGAGCCATAGCCCGAATCCTTCACGCCGCCAAACGGCAGTTCGGGCCAGGCGGCGGCGGGCTGGTTGATCCACAGCAGGCCGACTTCGAGCTGCTGGGTTATCTGGTGGGCGTTCTTCAGCGACTGCGTGAAGGCGTAGCCGGCCAGGCCGAAGGGCAGGCGGTTGGCTTCGCGCAGCGCGTCGTCCAGCGTGTCGAAGGCGTGCACCACGGCCATGGGGCCGAAGGGTTCCTGGTTGAACACGTCGGCGTCCAGCGGCAGGTCGGCCAGCACGGTGGGTGCCCAGAAGTTGCCGGCGTCGCCGATCTTCTTGCCGCCCGCAGCCACGGTGCCGCCGCGCTTCACCGCGTCGTCGGTCAGCGCCTGCATGGCGGTGACGCGGCGCGGGTTGGCCAGCGGGCCCATGCGCGTGCCTTCCGCCAGGCCGTCGCCGACGGTGAATTTTTCGGCCTGCGCGGCCAGCTTCTTGGTGAATTCAGCGGCAATCGGCTTGGCGACCAGAAAGCGCGTGGGCGAGATGCACACCTGCCCGGCGTTGCGGAACTTGGCGCCGCCGGCTGTCTTGATGGCGAGGTCGATGTCGGCGTCCTCGCACACGATGACCGGCGCGTGGCCGCCCAGCTCCATGGTGGCGCGCTTCATGTGCTGGCCGGCCAGCGCGGCCAGCTGCTTGCCCACGGGCGTCGAGCCGGTGAAGGTGATCTTGCGGATGACCGGGTGCGGGATGAGGTACTGCGAGATTTCGGCCGGCACGCCGTACACCAGCTGCACCACGCCGGTCGGCACACCCGCGTCGACAAAGGCGCGGATCAGCGCGGCGGCCGAGGCGGGGGTTTCTTCCGGCGCCTTGACGATGATCGAATTGCCCGTGGCCAGCGCGGCCGACAGCTTGCGCACGATCTGGTTGACCGGGAAGTTCCACGGCGTGAACGCCGCCACCGGCCCCACCGGGTGCCGCGTGACGTGCGCCGTGCCGCGCAGGTCGCGCGGCGGCACGATGCGGCCATAGGCGCGCTGGCCCTCGGCGGCCATCCAGTCGATCACGTCGCAGGCGGCCAGTACTTCTCCCTTGGCCTCGGCCAGCGGCTTGCCCTGCTCCATGGTCAGGTGGCGCGCGGTGGCGTCGGCGCGTTCGCGGAAGATCTGCGCGGCCTTGCGCATCAGCGCGGCGCGCTCATGGGCGGGCACGGCGCGCCAGGTCTCAAAGCCCTTTTGCGCCGCGGCCAGCGCGCGGTCCAGGTCGGCAATGCTGGCGTGCGCCAGGCGGCCGATCTCCTGCCCCGTGGCGGGGTTGAACACCGCCATCGTCTTGCCGCTGGCGGCGTCGCACCACTGGCCGTCGATGAACAGCTGGGTGTCGGGGTAGTCGGCGGCGGTTTTCTGGGGGGGCGGTGGCGGTCGTCATGCGGAAGCTCCTGAACTGAAAGGGGTGACAAGAAAGGCTCACGGACGATGGTACGCGTACCGCGCCACGCCTGCCCGCAGCCGCCCATGGCTGACGCGCGTCAACACGCTGCCACACACACGTCCTATAGTGGGTTGAGGCGCCGCGCGCGTCACGGTTTTGTCCCCCACCGTCCCAAGGAGAACCCCCATGGTCCAGATGATGAAAGCCGCCGTCTTTGTGGAGCCCGGCCGCATTGAAATTGCCGACAAGCCGATCCCCGACGTCGGCCCCAACGACGCGCTGATCAAGATCACCACCACCACCATTTGCGGCACCGACGTGCACATCCTGAAGGGCGAATACCCGGTCGCCAAGGGCCTGACGGTGGGGCACGAGCCGGTGGGCGTGATCGCCAAGCTGGGCAGCGCCGTGCAGGGCTACCAGGAAGGCCAGCGCGTGATCGCCGGCGCCATCTGCCCCAACTTCAACAGCTACGCTGCCCAGGACAGCGCGCCCTCGCAGGACGGCAGCTACCTGGTGGCCAGCGGCCGCTGCGGCTGCCACGGCTACAAGCTGACGGCCGGCTGGCGCTTTGGCAACCTGATCGACGGCACGCAGGCCGAATACGTGCTGGTGCCCGACGCGCAAGGCAACCTGGCGCCCGTGCCGGATGGCCTTACGGATGAGCAGGTGCTGATGTGCCCCGACATCATGTCCACCGGCTTTGCCGGCGCCGAGAACGCCAACATCCGCATTGGCGACACCGTGGTGGTGTTTGCGCAGGGGCCGATCGGCCTGTGCGCCACCGCCGGCGCCAAGCTGCGCGGTGCCACGACGATCATTGCGGTGGACTCGAACGAAGATCGCCTTGCCGTCAGCAAGAAGCTGGGCGCGGACGTGACGATCAACTTCAAGACGCAGGACCCGGTGGCCGAGGTGCTGAAGATCACGGGCGGCAAGGGCGCTGACTCGGCCATCGAGGCGCTGGGCCTGCAAAGCACGTTCGAGAGCGCGCTGCGCTGCATTCGGCCGGGCGGAACGCTGTCGAGCCTGGGGGTCTATTCCGAGAACCTGACCATCCCGGTGGACGCGTTCGGCGCCGGGCTGGGCGACCACAAGATCAACACCGCGCTGTGCCCGGGCGGCAAGGAGCGCATGCGGCGGCTGATGAACGTGATCGAATCGGGCCGGCTGGACCTGGGGGGTGCTGGTGACGCACCAGCGCAAGCTGGACGACATCGTTGAAGCCTACGACCTGTTTGCGAATCAGCGGGATGGGGTGTTGAAGATTGCGATCAAGCCTTGAGGGGATGTTGGCTGCGGATGCGCTGTCGGCCGGGAATTCGCCCCGGCGGGCGACCTACTTTTCTTTGCTCCGCCAAAGAAAAGTAGGCAAAAGAAAGGCGGCCCCACTGGCCGTGTCCCTTCGCTTCGCTGCGGGCAACCTGCGATGCTCTGGCGCGGGGCGGCGCTGCGGAACTCGCTTTGCGCCTGCGGCGCGCCGCTCAGACATCCGCAGCGAGTCAGAGCACGAAGCGCATGCTTCGCTGCGCCCGCCCCACGCCCTGCGCTTCTCGGCACGGCCAGAGGGGAGTTGAAATCCGCTCGGGCCATCGCTGCGCTCGGCCGTGGATGGGGCCGCGCCGCGGCTTCGCGCGGCGTCGCTTTTTCCCCTCCCTTTTTTGGAGGGCCGGGAGGCCGCCGACGTCAAAAACCATAGCTACCTGCGCTTGCTGCATGAGCGCTCAAGGCACTTTTCTTTCTGAACGCCCGGCCGCCCCTGCCTGCAGCAACGGCCACGGATTCAACGCGCCGTCGGCCCCATAGATGCCATAGTGCAGATGCGGCGGCGTGCCTTGCGCATTGCCGGTGGTGCCGACAAAGCCGAGCAGCGTGCCGGGCTGCACCACGTCGCCCACCGACAGGCCGGGCGCCCAGTCGTCGAGGTGCGCGTAGTAATGCCGCTCGCGCGCCGGCCCCAGCACCCACACCTGCCTGCCGCCCAGCCCGCCGTCGCGGATCGACGCCACGATGCCCACGGTGGCACTGCGCACCGGCGTGCCACGCGGGGCGAAGATGTCGGTGCCCTCGTGCAGGCGCGCGCCGCCGTCGCGCGGGCCGTGCCAGGTGTCGGCGATGCGGCGCGCGGCCACGCCGTCCACCGGCACCGGCAGCGCGACGGGCGGGTCCATGCGGTGGATGTGCCACAGCATGCGCGGGCGGTCCATGAAGGGCTGCTGCCACAGCCAGCCGCCGCCCCACCACAGCACAGCGGCCCAGAGCGCCAGCCACAGCACGCTGCGCAGGCGCCGCGCCCAGGCGCGCGGGGCGGGCCGAGGCTTTGGATTCATTTGTGGCGCCAGCGCATGCTGGGTAAGCGCAGGCAGCTATAAAAAACGAAGCAATGGGCTGGCGCGTCGGCGCGAGGCACCCGCGGGCTCACGCGCCGGTGCCGGTGATCCAGCGCGCCGCCTTCTCGGCCATCATCAGCGTCGGGCTGTTGGTGTTGCCGCTGGTGATCGTCGGCATGGCGCCGGCGTCGACCACGCGCAGGCCGGCGATGAGGCCGCCGGTGCCGTCGCGCACCTGCAGGCGCGGGGTCAGCACGGCCAGCGGGTCGTCGCCCTTGCCCATCTTGGTGGTGCCGACGGGGTGGAAGATGGTGCTGGCGATGTCGCCGGCCAGGCGGGCCAGTTCGTCGTCGGTCTGGTACTGCGCGCCGGGCTTGAACTCCTCGGGCTTGAAGCGCGCCATGGCCGTCTGCGCCATGATGCGGCGCGTGACGCGCAGGCTGTCGGCGGCGACCTGGCGGTCGTCGTCGGTGGCCAGGTAGTTGGGCGCGATGGCGGGGGCGTCCTCGAAGCGCGGGCTCTTGATCTGCACGTGGCCGCGGCTGCTGGGGTTGAGGTTGCAGACGCTGGCGGTGATGGCCGGAAACGCGTGCAGCGGCTCGCCGAAGGCGTCCAGGCTGAGCGGCTGCACGTGGTATTCGATGTTGGGCCACTCGAAGGCGGGCGACGAGCGGGTGAACGCCCCCAGCTGGCTGGGCGCCATGCTCATGGGCCCGCTGCGGCGCAGTGCGTATTCCAGCCCGATCAGGCCCTTGCCCCACAGCGTGCTGGCCAGCTGGTTCAGCGTCTTGCCGCCGGCGATCTTGTAGACGCTGCGGATCTGCAGGTGGTCCTGCAGGTTGGCGCCCACGCCCGGCAGGTCGGCCAGCACGTCGATGCCGTGCTGGCGCAGCAGCGCCGCCGGGCCGATGCCCGACAGCTGCAGGATCTGCGGCGAGCCGATGCTGCCGGCCGTCAGCAGCACCTCGCGCGCGGCGCGCACCTTCAGCGCGTGGCCGCCGCGCACCAGTTCGACGCCGGCGCAGCGCAGGCCACCCTCGCCGCGCTCGATGACAAGGCGCTTGACCTGCGCGCCGGTCCACACCGTCAGGTTGGGGCGCTGCAGGGCGGGCCGCAGAAAGGCCTTGGCCGTATTCCAGCGCCAGCCGGCTTTCTGGTTGACTTCGAAGTAACCCACGCCTTCGTTGGTGCCGCGGTTGAAGTCGTCGGTGGCGGGGATGCCGGCCTGCTGCGCGGCGGCGGCAAAGGCGTCCAGCACGTCCCAGCGCAGGCGCTGCTTCTCCACGCGCCATTCGCCGCCGTGGCCGTGCAGGTCAGAAAAACCAGGTGAATCTGGCCCCTGGCGCTGACCCGCAGGGCGCATGGTGCTATCTAATTTGTAGTGATCTTCGTGCGCCTTGAAGTCGGGCAGGCAGTTTTCCCAGCGCCATTCGTCCTCGCCCGTCAGCGCGGCCCACTGGTCGTAGTCGCGCGACTGCCCGCGCATGTAGATCATGCCGTTGATGCTGCTGCACCCGCCCAGCACCTTGCCGCGCGGGTAGCGCAGCGTGCGGCCGTTCAAGCCCGCGGCGGGTTCGGTCTGGTACAGCCAGTCGGTGCGCGGGTTGCCGATGCAGTACAGGTAGCCGACGGGAATGTGCACCCAGTGGTAGTCGTCCTTCTGGCCCGCCTCGATCAGCAGCACGCGCCGGGTGGTGTCGCGCGACAACCGGTTGGCCAGCAGGCACCCGGCCGTGCCGGCGCCGACGATGATGGTGTCGAAAGTGAGGTCGCTCATGCGCGCAAGTCTCCTGCGCGCCAGCATGCCATAAAGGCGGGGCGTCGCAGTGCATCGTGGCGGCGATGCACCGTTACCGTGGCCAGCTCATGGGTGGTGACACGCCGTTGGCCCTCACCCCTGCCCTCTCCCAGAGGGAGAGGGAGTTTTCTTGCTTCGCGGCTGCGCTGCGCCAGTGCGCCGGTCGTGGATTCCCGCCTGCGCGGGAATGACGCAGCAAGCGCCGCGCAGCAGGCGCCCCCCCCCATGGCCGCGGAGCAGGCCAAGCGGGAACGCCGCGGAGCGGGCTTGGCCCGGCCGCCAGCGTTGTCCCCCCTCCGGGGGGAAGGCGCGCAGCGCCACAGGGGGGATGTCATTTCACAGGCAGGAACGCCAGCAACGGCGCCGCCAGCAGCCCCTGCACATAGCCGATCACCGCGCGCCGGTAGCGCTCGGTGGTGTAGGCGGCCAGCAGGTCGAGCCGGCCGATGATCTTGCCGAACTCGCGCTCAAAGCTCAGGTTGCGGTTTTCGCCCACGATCTCGTTGGCCAGCAGCAGCGGCTGGCCTTGCGCGGTGCGGCGCGTGTTCAGCACCCACAGCGCCACTTCCATGTTGCGCGCGGCGTTGTAGATGTGCTGCGGATCGACCCCGTCAAGGTAATAGAACTCGCGCTTGCCGCCGTGCGCCGTGACGATGGTGTCGGCGCAGGCCAGCACGAAGGCGGCCACGCGGTCGCCGTGGAAGTCGGGCGTCAGCGCGTGCGACAGCGCGCCCACGTCGCGCCGCCCCTGCAGCGGCGCCCACGGCTGGCCGGTTTGCATGGCGGCTTCGACCTGCGCCAGCGCGGCCTCGCGCGTGGCCGCCGTCTTGCGCCATTCGGCCGGGTTGCGGCGGTACAGCTTGTCGGCCAGCGTCAGCAGGCTGCGCTGGTTGGCGACCATGGCGCTTTGCGCGAAGCGGTTGCCTTCGCTCTGCAGCAGCTCGGCGGCATTGAAGTCCTGCCCGCGCACTTCGCCGCGCGAGGTGGGCGCGTCGCTGGCGCAGCCGGCCAGCCACAGGCATCCGGCCGTGCCCAGTGCCGCTAGCGCCGCGGGCAAAAAAAAATCCGCCCCGACGCAAGCCGCGGGCGGATGGGCGTGGGGCGGCGTCGCGCTCAGACGGCCAGTTGCTCGCCCTTGGCGCCGCTGGCGCCGGACGTGGCTGGCTTGTCGCCGCTGGTGCCGAACGTGATGTCACCGGAGATCTGGCCCCCTTCCTCGATCACGATCTTGCCATAGCGGACCTTGCCCGTGACCTTGCCGGTGGCAAAGATCACCAGTTTCTGGCGCACCGTCAGGTTGCCGTCAAACACGCCATGCACTTCGGCGATGTCGATCTCGGCCGAGCCCTTGAACGAGCCGGGCTCGGAAATCTGGATCACGCGGGAGTTGACGGTGGCTTCGACCATGCCTTCGACCAGCAGCGTGTCGCAGTCGGTGATCTCGACGCCCTTGAGCTTGATGTTGGGGCCGACGGTCAGCTTGGCGCCGCTTTCCGGCACGGCGGGCGTCGCCGGTGCGACCGGCGTGGCCGCGGGCGCGTTCACCGGCGCCGAGAACGGCTGCGCAGCCGCGCCGGGCGAGCCGGCAGACCCGAGCGAACTGGTGCCGCCGAGCGTCGAAACGCCGGGGGTGCGGGGAGGGGTGGGTTCGTCGCGCTTGCCGAAAAACGGTCCTTGCAGTGCCATGCTTGCTCCTTGTGACAATCTTCAATCCTAACGTCAGCGGCCGGCCGTCCTGCGCACACAAGACGAAAAGAACGTAACCATCCCCTCGCCGCCGCGTGCGCACGAGCGGGGAAGGGCGGATCAACAAGAGCGTCCGGCCTACATCAAACTCAGCGCGGGGCGCCGGCCGCGCGCCAGCGAGGCGGTACGATGCACCGCTGCCGACTGGCGGGCGTGGCTGCGCGCTAGCCCCGCTGCGGCTGAGCCGCCGATTTCATTCCTGCTACCGCTCCACGCATGCCCGATTCCTTTCCGCGCATCGACACCCGGCAGACCGCCGAAGGTCTGTCGGCGCTGGTGCTGGGCGAATGGACGGCCGCGCGGCTGACGGCCAGCGGCGCATGGCGCCAGGTCGGCGCGGGACTGGGCGGGCTGGGCCCAGTGGCGGCGTGGGACCTGCGCGAGGTGCGCGCGCTCGACCACCTGGGCGCGCTGGCGCTGTGGGACCACTGGGGCCGGCGCTGGCCGGCGCGGCTGGAGACCGACCCCGAGCAGCGCGCCGTGCTGGAACGCGTGGCCGCCTATCCCGATGCCGTGCCGCCGCCGTCGCGCAAAGGCTTGGCCCAGCGCATCGACGCGCTGGGCAGCGGCGTGATCCAGGCCGCGCTGCAGGTGCGCGACTTCACCACGCTGATGGGCCAGCTGCTGCTGGACTTTCTGCGCCTGCTGCGCGCGCCGCAGGGGGGGGCCGTGGCGCGATTTTTCGGGCCACCTGTACCGCATCGGCGCACAGGCGCTGCCCATCACGGCGCTGGTCGGCTTCTTGATCGGCGTGGTGCTGGCCTATCTGATGAGCCAGGTGCTGCGCCAGTTCGGTGCCGAGACTTTCATCGTCAACATCCTCGGGCTGGCGCTGATCCGCGAGTTGGGGCCGCTGCTGGCGGCGGTGCTGATTGCCGGGCGATCCGGCTCGGCCATCACGGCGCAGATCGGCGTGATGCGTGTGACGGAGGAACTGGACGCCATGCGCGTGCTGGGCATCGCGCCCGGCTTTCGGCTGGTGCTGCCGCGCGCGCTGGCGCTGGCCATTGCCATGCCACTGATTTCGGCGTGGACCACGCTGGCCTCGCTCATCGGCGGCATCCTGGCGTCGGACATCACGCTGGGCATCACGCCCGCCTATTTTTACGAAGCCCTGCCCAAGGCCGTGCCGCTGGCCAACCTGATGCTGGCCAGCGCCAAGTCGGTGGTGTTCGGCGTGTCCATCGCGCTGATCGGCTGCCACTACGGCCTGCGCGTCAAGCCCAACACCGAGAGCCTGGGGCAGGGCACGACGGCGTCGGTGGTGGCGTCGATCACGGCGGTGATCCTGATCGACGCATTGTTCGCGGTGCTTTTCAAGAAGGTAGGCATGTGAACACGCTCGCCGACACTTCCATGCAAGACGCCGCGCTGCACACGCCGGCCGATGCGCTGGCCGACGCCGCCCCGCCGCTGCCCGAGCATGGCGAGCCGATGATCGAGGTGCGCGGGCTGTGGAGCGTGTTCCCCAAGCCCGGCGGCGGCCAGGTGGTGGTGCACAAGGATCTGGACCTGACCGTGTACCGCGGCGAGGTGCTGACGCTGGTGGGCGGCTCGGGCACCGGCAAGACGGTGCTGCTGCGCCAGATGCTGGGGCTGAACACGCCGGCCAAGGGCAGCATCACCGTGCTGGGCCAGCCGGTGCAGAAGCTGCAGCGCGCCGGCGCCGCCACGCGCGTGGGCATGCTGTTTCAGCAGGGGGCGCTGTTCTCGGCCTTCAGCGTGCTCGACAACATCGCCTTTCCGCTGCGCGAAACGCGCGTGCTGCCCGACGCGCTGGTACGCGAGGCGGCGATGCTCAAACTGCAGATGGTCGGCCTGAAGCCCACCGACGCGCAGAAGATGCCGTCCGAGCTGTCGGGCGGCATGATCAAGCGCGTGGCGCTGGCGCGCGCGCTGGCCATGGACCCGCCGCTGCTGATGCTGGACGAGCCCACCGCCGGGCTGGACCCGGACAGCTCGGACGCGTTCGTCGCGCTGCTGCGATCGCTGCACCAGGAGCTGGGGCTGACGGTGGTCATGGTCACGCACGACCTGGACACGCTGTTCGAGCTGTCCACCCGCGTCGCGGTGCTGGCCGACCAGCGCGTCATCATCGCCGCGCCGGTGCCCGAGGTGCTGGCCTTCGACCACCCGTTCATTCACCACTTCTTCCTGGGCGAGCGCGGGCAGCGCGCCATGGAACTGCTGCGCACGCGCCGCGCCTCGTCCCCCGCGGCCACCGCGCCGAAAGGAGCCTGATCGACATGGAAAATAAAGCCCACGCCCTGGCCGCCGGCGCCTTCGTGCTGACGGTGCTGGCGCTGCTCATCGGCATGGCCATGTGGCTGATGCGCGATGTGGCCAACACGACCACCTACGAACTCGTGTCCACCGAAGCCGTCACCGGCCTGCAGCCGCAGGCGGCGGTGCGCTACAAGGGTGTCGCGGTGGGCCGGGTGACCAGCATCGCGCTCGACCCGTCGCAGCGCGGCAACGTCATGATGCGCATCGCCGTCACGCCCAACGCGCCCATCACCCGCTCGACCTATGCCACGCTGGGGTTCCAGGGCGTGACGGGCCTGTCGTTTCTGCAGCTGGACGACGAAGGCACGTCGACCGAGCCGCTGCCGCCCGGCCCCAACGGGCCGCCGCGCATCCCCTTCAAGCCCGGCCTGCTGGGCGAACTGACCGACCGCGCGCAGGCGCTGATCGGCAAGCTGGACGAAACCGCCGACCGCGTCAACCGCCTGCTGGGCGACGACAACCAGGCCGCCATCAGCACCGCGCTGGTCGAAATCGGCCGCAGCGCGCACAGCGTGCAGCAGCTGGCGGCGACCACGCAGCAGACCATCACGGCCCAGTTCGGCCCCGGCAAGACCGACATCCCCGGCCTGGTGCGGCAGGCCAACACCGCGCTCAAGTCGATTGACGGCGCGGCGCAGCAGACGCGGCAGACGGTGGCGCGCTTTGACGGCGTGGCCACCGACGTGAAGCGCGCGGTCGATCAGGTGGCGGGCAAGGGCGGCGTGGTCGACCAGCTGAGCGACAGCGCCAGCACCGTCATCGGCACCACGCTGCCGCGCATCCAGACGCTGACCGAAGACGCCAGCCACACCATCCGGCGGCTTGACCGCATCGCCAACACGCTGGGCGAGAACCCGCAGTCGCTGATCTACGGCGCCGGCGCCATTCCGCCCGGCCCCGGTGAACCCGGCTTTGGCCAGGCCGGCGCCGCCGCGCCCGACACCCCCGCCCAACCCGCGTCCCGCTGAGGTTTGATATGAATTTTGTAGCTACTCGCGCTGGCCGAATGGGCGCTGGCGTCGCTTTTTGCTTGATTTTTGGCGTGCTGTCCGGCTGCGCCCTGCCGCTGCCCGACAAGCCCGTGCGCCCGCAGCCCTACGACCTGGGCCCGGCGCTGCCGGTGGCCGCCAGCGCCGCTCCCAGCGGCCCCGCGCTGGCGCTGGGCGGGGTGGAATCGTCGGCCGCCATCGACGGCAGCAACATCCTCTATCGCCTGATGTACAGCGACGGCGGCCAGCAGCCGCGGCCCTACGCCCTGGCGCGCTGGACCATGTCGCCGCCGCAACTGGTCAGCCAGCGCCTGCGTGAAGCCTTTTCCGCCACGCGCCCGGTGGTCGAGCCGGGCGCCGGTCTGGCCGCCGTGGAAGTACGCACCGACCTGGACGAATTCGCCCAGTTGTTCGAATCGCCCGGCGCCAGCGAAGGCGTGGTGCGCCTGCGCGTCACGGCCATCGCGCCCGCCGCCAAGACGGGCCGCCTGCTGGGCCAGCGCACCTTCACCGTGCGCAAGCCCGCGCCCACGGCGGACGCGCCCGGCGGCGTGGCCGCGCTGCGGGCCGCGACGGACGAAGCGGTGGCGCAGATCGTGGCCTGGGTCAACGCCTTGCCGGCGCCGCGCTGACGGCGGCCCGCACCGATATGGCCGCGCCGCTCGATTTCGATTCGCCCCCGGTGCGCCGGCTGTGCGCCGACCTGGCGCTGGCGCTGCGCGCCGCCGCCCACCACGGGCTGGCCGAGGGCGTCTGCAACCATTTCAGCATCGAACTGCCGGACGGCTCGGGGCGCTTCCTGCTGAATCCGCGCGGCCTGCTGTGGCAGGAAATCCAGGCCGACGACATCGTGCTGGTGGACTTTCATGGCCAGCGGCTGGCCGGCCGGCACGAGGTCGAGCCGACGGCGATGTTCATCCACGCGGCGGTGCACCGCGTCACCGGGCAGGCCTGCGTGCTGCACACCCACATGCCCTACGCGACCGCGCTGACGCTGACCGAGGCGCGCGCGCTCGACACGCGGCTGTCGCAGAACGCCATGCGCTTTCATGGCCGCGTGGCGGCGGACGCCTGCTACAACGGCCTGGCGCTGGACCACCGCGAGGGCGAGCGCATCGCAAAGGCCATGGGCGATGCCGGAGTGTGCTTTCTGGGCAACCACGGTGTGCTGGTCTGTGGCGCGCGCATCGACCACGCCTACGACGACCTGTACTACCTGGAACGCGCCTGCATGGCGCAGGTGCTGGCGCAGTCCACCGGCATCGCGCTGGCCCCGGCCGACGACGCCACGGCGGCGCGCGTGGCCACGCAGACGCTGGGTGAGCGCCTGCAGTCCGAGCTGTTCTTCGAGGCGCTGCGACGCACGCTGTGAGGCGCGTGCCAGCCGATCAGCCCGCTGGAGGCGGCGGCGCCGGCGTGCGGCGGCGGAACATGCCGTAGCCGTCCATCATCAGCACCTGCTCGCCATGCTGGTTGAACATGTCCCACGTGGTGCGCGTCAGCCCGACGTCGGGGCGCGACGCCATGGGACGCGATTCGGTGATGGTCTGCTTCAGCGTCAGCGTGTCGCCGGGGTAGACGGGCTTGAGCCACTTCACCTTTTCCAGCCCCGGTGACCCCAGGCTGCTGGACTCGTGCAGGAAGCCGCGCACCATCAGCCCCATGGCCATGGCGCAGGTGTGCCAGCCGCTGGCGCTGAGTTTGCCGAAGATCGACTTGGCGGCGGCCTCATCGCTCAGGTGGAAGGGCTGCGGGTCGTACTTGCTGGCAAACGCAATCACCTCGTCGTGGTCGACCGTGGTGCTGCCGATGTCGAGCGTGGTGCCCACGGGCAGGTCTTCCCAGAAATACTTGATGTGTTGCTGCGGGTGGTCAGACGGGGCGGAGACAGTCAAGGCAAATCCTCATGTGGTGGAAGCGAACAACGCATCTGGCGCGGCGCGATGCCAGGGCTCCCATGGTCGGGCTTGCCCTGGCCATCGGGAGCGCCCCCGGCGAGGGGGGTGGCGCAACAGCGCGCAGCGCGTGGAGCCTGGGGGTGAGCCACTATCGCGCGCCAGAAACGTCGATCAGGCTCATGGTGGTGTAGCTTGCCGCATCCGACAGCAGCCACACGATCAACTGCGCGACTTCGTCCGCCGTGCCGCCGCGGCCCATCGGCACGCCGGCTTTCAGCTCTTCGACGCGGTTCGGACGGCCGCCGCTGGCGTGGATTTCGGTCTCGATCAGCCCCGGCCGCACGGCGTTGACGCGGATGCCGTGCGGCGCCACCTCTTTCGCCAGCCCGATGGTGAAGGCGTCGATGGCGGCCTTGGCCGCGGCGTAGTCGACGTATTCGTTCGGCGAGCCGAGCCGCGCTGCGGCGCTGGACAGGTTGACGATGCTGCCACCCGCGCCGCCATACGCCGTGCCCATGCGCCGCACGGCTTCGCGCGCGCAGACCATCGAGCCGATGACGTTGATGTCGAACATGCGGCGCCAGCGCGCCACGCTCTGCTCGGCCACGGGCTGGGCGCGGTCGACCACGCCCGCGTTGTTGACCAGGCCCTTGAGGCGCCCCAGCTTGGCGTCGATGCGCTCGAACATGCGCAGCACCTGCGCTTCGTCGGCCACGTCGGCCTGCACCGCCATCGCCGTGCCGCCTTCGGCGCGGATGGCGCGCACCACCTCGTCGGCGGCCAATGAGTTGGCGGTGTAGTTCACGGCCACCGCCCAGCCCTGCGCCGCGGCCAGCCGCGCGGTGGCGGCGCCAATGCCGCGGCTGCCGCCGGTGACCAGAAGGGTCTTGTCTGCCACGCCATGTCTCCTGGTGCAAAAATGACAGGGCATTATTCACGCGGCGCCGCTCCCGCGCACGCCGCAGCCTGAAGGAGACCGCATGAGCCGCACCATCGACTACTACTTCGCCACGCAGAGCCCGTGGGCCTTTCTGGGCCACGAGCGCTTCGTGCAGTTGCTGCGCAGCAGCCGGCGCGACGTCAACGTGCTGCCGGTGGACTATGGGCGTGTGTTCGCCGCGTCGGGCGGCCTGCCCTTGCCCAGGCGCGCGCCGCAGCGCCAGGCCTACCGGCTGGTCGAACTGCGCCGCTTTGCCGATCACCTGGGCATGGTCATGAACGTGCAGCCAGCGTTCTTTCCGGTCGATGGCACGCCGTCGTCGCTGCTGATCACGGTGGTGGCGCAGCACGATGGCATGCCCGCCGCGCTGCGCCTGGCCGGCGCGGTGCTGGCCGCCTGCTGGCGCGAGCAGCGCGACATCGCCAGCAGCGGTACGCTGGCCGAGCTGCTGGACGAGACCGACCTGCCCGCCGAGCGCCTGGCGCAGGCGCAGGGCGCCGACGCCCGCGCGCGCTACGATGCCCACACCCAGGCCGCCATCGACGCGGGCGTGTTCGGCGCGCCGAGCTACGTCGTCGACGGCGAGCTGTTCTGGGGCCAGGACCGGCTCGACTTCGTCGCCCGCAAGCTCGCCTTTTGAGCCTTTTTGCCCGTTTGCGCTTGTATTTATTGCGCAGACAGCTATTGATATAGGAGCAAACACCGATGGGACAGTTCATTGACCTTACCGCCGCCGATGGCCAGAAGATCGCCGCCTACGTGGCGCGGCCCGAGGGCACGCCCAAGGGCGGCGTCGTGGTGCTGCAGGAGATCTTTGGCGTCAACGCCCACATCCGCGAAGTGGCCGACGGCTACGCGCGCGACGGTTATCTGGCCGTGGCGCCCAGCACCTTCCAGCGCGTCAAGCCGGGGGGTTGAGCTGGGCTACACCGACGCCGACATGCAGGAAGGCTTCGGCTACAAGAACGCCGTCGAGGCGCTGCCCGCGCCCGGCGTGATGCAGGACATCCAGGCCGCCATCGACTACGCGGCGTCGACCAGCGCCGGCAAGGTCGGCATCGTCGGCTACTGCTGGGGCGGCCTGCTGACTTGGCGCGCCGCCTGCACGCTGAACGGGCTGGCTGCCGCCGTGCCCTACTACGGCGGCGGCATGACGCAGCCGGCCGAGATCGCCCGCACCCCCAAGGTGCCCGTGCTGGCCCACCTGTCCGACCGCGACCAATATGTGCCGCTCGACGGCGTGGAAGCCTTCAAGAAAGCGCACCCCGAGGTTGAGGTGCACCTGTACCCGGCCCAGCACGGCTTCAACTGCGACCACCGCGGCGCGTGGGACGCCGACGCCGCCAAGCTGGCGCGCGAGCGCACACTGGCGTTCTTTGCACGGCATTTGTCGTGACGGCACAGCGCTGGCTGTGACTTTGCGCGTGCGCCCGCAGGCGTTTGGATCGGTCGGCGCGTGTGCAACAAGATGACGGAGCGCCGCCGCGCGGCGGCTCGTAGGCTGCGTAGCGAACAAGCTTACGGATCTCCAACGCGAACCAGGCAATCGCCCGAACAAATTCCCTAGTCTGTTGGTATGCTGCGAGTGGCGTGCGCCGCCTCTGACGCAGGCGCCTTAGACCTGGGGATTGGAAGAATGACTACGTATGGAAGTGCGAAGCAGAGCCAAAGCAGAGCGGTCGTCGTTGCGCCCGTACGCCGACGGGGTGCTTGGGCTGTGGCTGCGCTTTCGTTGTTGATTGCTGCCTGCGGTGGCGGTAGCGGCGGTGGCAGTGGCTCTGCCGTTCCTTCGACGCCGTTGCCCGACCCCAGAGAAACGTCGATAGCGCCACGGAATGTGACGCAGTGGACCGGGGCGGCACCTGTAGAAGTGCATTCGCTTGCGCCGGCGTCCGACGGGGGTGTATGGGCAGCGGGAATTGTCACCGGACCCTACCCCAAGCCTTTCCTCCGCTACTACGGCTCATCTGCTGCAAGCCGATGCGGGTTGGATGGACTGGCCCCACTGGCAGAGTTGGTCACAAAGCTTGAGAAGCCGCAAGCGTTTGCTGTGGCCAACTCGAGCAAGGGGGTGCTGATCGGGGGTCTGTCACCCACGGGATTTTTCGTCAGTCGCCATTCGGAAGTCGATTGCAGCCTGGACCGATCGTACGGTGAGAACGGCATTACCCACCTTAGGTACCCAAGTCTGGCAACGGCATCACGTGCCTACATGACGGTAGATGGGGCCGGAAAGGTGTTCGTTGGCGGAACGGTGAACGGCCAGATGGCGATATGGCGCCTCTTACCGAGCGGTAGCGTGGACTTGACCTATGGGACCGATGGATTTGCTGCGCCGAAGGTTCCGGACAATTTTTCCGTGGGTGCGCTGGCGGCAGACAACGAAGGGAACCTATTCGCGGGAGGCGCAGTTTCAAAGGTGCTTGGTTTTATCCCGGCCGTGGCCAAGTTGAACCCGGCCGGAGCGCTCGACACCTCGTTTGGTGGTTCCGGTGTGGCTCGCCTGCCGGAGCTCAGCAAAGGTACGGGCTCGATCTGGTCGCTTGTGTGGGACGGTGACCGATTGGTCGTCGCGGGAAACACCACCGACGGCATCACTGCGGATGCATGGCCAGGCAACGACAGTTTCCTGGCAGCGCTCGGTACAAGCACCGGAAGATACATTCCATCATTTGCCAAGAACGGCTGGAGTGTGTGGGATTGGGGCTTCAATGGCTCCAACGTTGTGCTTGCCATGACGAAGAACCGCAAGGGTGGATTCACAACCTGCGGGCACATCATTCGAGGTGCGTTCAAGCAGAGCATTGCACTGGCCGATTTCGACCATGATGGTCAGACCGATGATTCAATCGGCTATGGCGGTCGACGTGTACTCGAAGGAACAGAATTCGCCGGTGAGTGTTTTGCTGTCGCGCAGGCGCGCGGGGGTGAATTGGTGGTCGGTGGAACCGTTAATGCCAGCGGCTATATCGCCAAGGTGGACTGACGCGCGCCTGCCACAGGCCGCAGTCAGCGTGTTCGTGCGGGTGAATGCAGGAAAGTTTTCCCGGATGTGCTGAGTTGTGTCAGGGGACTGGTCCGTCCATCGAAGCTTGTGGCACCGCATCTGCTCGGCAATTTTCACTGTCAGTTGCTTTGCCTCATGGGCGTCGCGTTGCATAGAAAGACACTGTCAGGCTAGGGCATCTCGCTTTCGAGGTGCGCCAGCAGCGCCATCAACGCGGCGCTGTTGTGGCGCCGCTGCATGTAGGCGGCGTACACCCAGAAGTCCTGCGGCACGAACGCGTCCAGCACCGGCACCAGCTGGCCGCGCTCCAGGGCCTCCTGCACCGGCGACCGCGCGACGTAGATCACGCCCAGGTCCATCAGCGCCAGCGTCGTCAGCGGCGCGACGTCGTTCACGTCGACGTGCGGCTGCAGCGGCACTTCGAACGGCCGGCCGCGTTCGACGAAGGGCCAGCGTGCCGGCTCGCCGCCGCGATTGACGTTGAGGATGCGGTGGCCCGCCAGGTCGCGCGGGTGCTGCGGCTGGCCGTGCGCGTGCCAGTAGGCCGGTGACGCGACCACCACGCGGTCCAGCCGCGCCAGCCGCCGCACGATCACGTTCTGGTCGGGGATGGGGCCCACGCGCAGCGCCAGGTCGACGCCGTCTTCCACCAGGTCGAGCATGCGGTTGCTCAGGACCAGGTTGAGCGACACCTCGGGGTAGCGCTCCAGGTACCGGCCCAGCACCGCCGGCAGGCCGGCCGGCACCAGCGCGTGCGGCGCCGTCACCGTCAGGCGGCCGCTGGGGCGCGTCGCGCGCTCCATCAATTCGCTGGTGGTCATCTGCACCAGCTCCAGCACCGGGCCGGACCGGTCGTACAGCAGCTGGCCGGCGTCGGTCAAAGACACCTTGCGGGTGGTGCGGTGAAACAGGCGCACGCCAAAGCGCTGCTCCAGTTGCGCCACGTACTTGCTGACGTTGGCGGGCGACATGTCGAGCGCGCGCGCGGCGGCCGAAAAGCTGCCGCGCCGCGCCACTTCGCGGAAGGCCTGGATCAGGTCGAGGGAGTCCATGCGCCCGATTATTTCTGAAACGGAAACAGTCCATGTCGCGCGCGGTGGTTTTTTCAACGCCGATGAAACCCGAAACTACCTTTCATCGACGCGCTGCACCACAGCCGCCGACCCGAAAAGCCCCGGCCACCAGGCCGACGGCCCGTTCATCGAAACCGCCTTACCGGAGAAAGACCATGACCCGATTCAGCGCCACCTTCGCTTCCGCCGCCGCTGCCCTGCTGCTGGCCGGCAACGCCTTCGCGCAGATGCCCGCCGCAGGCGAAGGCCCGCTGTTCCAGAACGAGAC
This sequence comes from Ottowia sp. SB7-C50, assembly GCF_033110285.1. Taxonomy (NCBI): domain Bacteria; kingdom Pseudomonadati; phylum Pseudomonadota; class Betaproteobacteria; order Burkholderiales; family Comamonadaceae; genus Ottowia; species Ottowia sp. SB7-C50. The sequence goes on along the minus strand of NZ_CP136995.1, from coordinate 3,428,280 downwards.
CCGCGTGACGGCCCGCGCCGATGCGCCGGCCCGCGCCCCCGTGTCGATCCAGCAGGTCGCCAGCGGCGAAATGAATGGCGTGGCCGTGCAGGCCGACGACGCCAGCCGCCCGACCCGCGCCGAAGTGCGCCAGCAGACCCGCGAAGCCCTGGCCAAGGGCCAGCGCCCGGCCGTCGGCGAACTCGGCTGATTCAGCGGCGTGCGGCAAGGCCGTGTGCCAGCTTGCTGCGACCCACCAACGTGGCATTTGCCGGGCTTTTTGGGCGTCGGCGTGACTGCTTCGCTTGGCTACGTGCTGCTGCGCGTGCGCCGCTGAATGTGACTGTTCAGCGCCGGCTGCGCGTCAGGTAGCGCCGCCGCTGAAAGATCACCAGGATGCCGACCGCCAGCGCCACCAGCAGCGCCAGCGCGGCCCACATGCCTTCGGTGCTGTGGATCAGCGGCAGGTGCTCGAAATTCATGCCGAAGAAGCCGGTGAACAGGTTCAGCGGCAGGAAGATGGCGGTCACCGCCGTCAGCGTGCGCATGATGTCGTTGGTGCGGTGGCCCTGCGCGGCGAAGTGGATCTGCACCACGGTGTCGGCCGACTGTTCCAGCCGTCGCGCGTGGTGCAGCACGCGGTCGATGTGTTCCATCACGTCGCGTGCGCGGGCCACCAGCTGGTCGCGTCGTTGCTGTGCCAGCGCCGGTTCGGCAGCGTAGCCCGACAGCGGCAGCTCGCGCAGCGTGTCCAGCCATTCCTGCATCGCGTCCTGCTGTTCTTCGCACAGGTCCTGCAGCACGTGCAGGTGACCGCGCGCCTGCATCATGGCGTTCCAGGCGTCGTGCTCGGGGTCGGGCTGCAGCAGCTCGTTCTGTGCCGCTTCCAGGGCGTCCGTCAGGTCCTTGCGCAGGTCCAGGTAGCTGTCGACCATGGTGTTGATCATGCGCAGCGCCAGGTCGGCCGGCCCCTGCGGCGTGCGGTTGCGCACGGCGGCGGCGTCGACGGCCACCTTGGCGTCGGCCGCCAGGCGCTGCACGTAGCTGACGGCCGCGTAGCAGCCGGGCGGGTGCACGCTGATGAGCAGCCGGTCAAACACGGCAAAACCGACGGCGCGCGAATCGATGCGCGAAAACACCTCGGGCTCCGGCGCGGCGGCCGTGCGCGCGGGTGCCCGGTCAACGGCCCGGTCGGCCTGCACCTCGGCCTGCGTGGCCAGCCGGCGGAAGATCACCATGTCGTAGACCGACGTCGAGTCGTAGTGCGACGGATGGGTGTCGCTGGCCAGGTCGTTGACGTGCAGGTCGAGCAGCGCCGAGCCGCCCAGCCGCTGCGCCGCGGCCTGCAGCTCGGGCAGGTGGTGCGCCAAGTCACCGCGGTCGAGATAGATCCAGACGAAGCCGTCGTCCGGCGCGCTGTCCGGCACGGCGTCGGCAAAGCGCATGCTGCCGGCGGTGAATTCGACGATGTTCATCCGGGCGCTCCGGTGATGAAATAAATCGCGCGCCAGCGCTGGCTGAATCAGCGCAGGCAGCTATTATTTTTGCAGCATGCGCGCCGCGTCGCGGGCAAAATAGGTCAGCACGCCATCGGCGCCGGCGCGCTTGAAGGCGAGCAGGCTTTCCATCATCACCGCGTCGTGGTCGAGCCAGCCGTTTTGCGCTGCGGCTTTCAGCATCGCGTATTCGCCGCTGACCTGATAGGCAAACGTGGGCACGCGGAATTCGTCCTTCACACGCCGCACGATGTCCAGGTAAGGCATGCCGGGCTTGACCATCACCATGTCGGCGCCTTCGGCGATGTCGATGGCGACTTCTCGCAGCGCCTCGTCGCTGTTGCCCGGGTCCATCTGATAGACCTTTTTGTTGCTCTTGCCCAGGTTGGCGGCGGAGCCGACGGCGTCGCGAAACGGGCCGTAGAACGCGCTGGCGTACTTGGCGCTGTAGGCCATGATGCGGGTGTGGACGTGGCCCTTCTTTTCGAGCGCATCGCGGATGGCGCCGATGCGCCCGTCCATCATGTCGCTGGGCGCCACGATGTCGACGCCGGCGGCGGCCTGCGTCAGCGCCTGCTTGACCAACTGGCCCACCGTTTCGTCGTTGAGGATGTAGCCGGTCTTGTCGAGCCAGCCGTCCTGGCCGTGGCTGGTGTAGGGGTCAAGCGCGACGTCGGTCATGATGCCCAGTTCGGGGAAGCGCTTCTTCAGCTCTCTCACCACGCGCGGGATCAGGCCGCGTGCGTTGGCGGCCTCGCTGCCCTTGTCGTCCTTCAGCCGGGCGTCGATCACGGGGAACAGCGCCATCACCGGGATGCCCAGGGCCACGCAGTCTTCTGCCACCGGCAGCAGCTGGTCGAGCGACAGGCGTTCCACGCCCGGCATCGACGCCACCGCCTCGCGCTTGTTCTTGCCGTCCAGCACGAACACGGGGTAGATCAGGTCGTTGGCCGACAGCGCATGTTCGCGCACCAGGCGGCGCGTGAAATCGTCACGGCGCAGGCGGCGCGGGCGGTTGGCGGGAAAGGGGGCGAGCGGGGTGCGTGTCATGCCGAAATTGTGCGCCATCTGGCGGCGGCAAAAGACCGGGCGCGACAAAGGTCGATTGCGAGGCTGAACACCTTTTGCTATATTTCTTTTCGGACGGCTTGCCGTCCCCCGCTTCCTCCCTGAGCGGGAGCCTCGACGTGTGACAGCAGACAGGCTTTTCGACCCCGGCCCCGTGCCGGGGTTTTTTCTTTTGGGGCAGTGAAGTGAAAGCACCCCCTGAGCCGCTGACGCGGCTTCCCCCTCTCCTGCGGGAGGGGGGACGCACCCGATGGCCGGTGCATGCCCGGCCATGGGTGCCCGCGCGTGGCCTGCTCCGCGGCCGTTCGGCGCTTTGGGTGACGCAGTGTGGGCGGGGGCCGGCCTCATTCGAATTCGAAGCGGGCTGCGCAGCAAGCCCCAGAAGGGCCGCGGAGCGGGCCACGCCAGAGCGCCGCGGAAGGGCTTGGCCCGCCCGCCAGCGCTGTCCCCTGGGGGGAAGCCGCGCCAGCGGCTCAGGGGGGGATAATTCCTTTCATGCTCTGGATCAAGGCCCTGCACATCGTCTTCATCGCCAGCTGGTTCGCCGGGCTGTTCTACCTGCCGCGCATCTTCGTCAACCTGGCGATGGTGCCGCCCGGCTCGGTGGCGGAGCGCGAGCGGCTGCTGCTGATGGCGCGCAAGCTCTACCGCTTCATGACGCCGCTGGGCGTGATCGCGCTGGCGCTGGGCCTGTGGCTGTGGCTGGGCTACGGCATCGGCATGGGGCCGGGCAACGGCTGGATGCACGCCAAGCTGGCGATCGTGCTGTTGCTCATCGCTTATCACGGGCAATGCGGCCGCCTGCTGCGGCGTTTTGTGCGCGATGAAGAGCGTCACAGCCACGTCTGGTTTCGCTGGTTCAACGAGGGGCCGGTGCTGATGCTGCTGGCGGCGGTGATTCTGGTGGTGGTCAAGCCTTTCTGATGCCCCCCCCTGAGTCGCTTCGCGCCTTCCCCCCGGGGGGACAACGCCAGTGGCCGGGCCAAGCCCGCTCCACGGCGTTCCCGCATGGCCTGCTCCGCGGCCTTCGGATGCTGGAGCGCATCGGCCGGGCTGGTCATGCGCACCATGCGTCATCCATGAACCGCTACAAATCCGCCGCGCTGCCGCTGGCCTTGCTGTATGCGGGGCTGATCGTGTATGCCTCGCTGTATCCGTTTTCGGGCTGGCGCGACGTGGGCGTGGCGCCTTGGGCTTACGTGACGGCGCCGCTGCCGCGCTACTGGACGCGCTTTGACGTGGGCGCCAACGTGGCGGGCTATGCGCCGCTGGGCTTTTTGCTGGCGCTGGCCATGATGCGCATGCGCCGCGCGTGGCCGGCGCTGACGCTGGCCACGCTGGCTGCGGCGTTGCTGTCGTTCACGATGGAAGGCCTGCAGACCTATCTGCCGGCGCGCGTGGCGTCCAACGTCGATCTGGCGCTGAACGCAGGGGGCGCGCTGGCTGGGGCGCTGTCGGCCTGGGTGCTGGAGCGGCTGGGCGCCATCGACACCTGGCGGCGCTTTCGCGCGCGCTGGTTCGTGCGCAATTCGCGCGGGGCGCTGGTGCTGCTGGCGCTGTGGCCGGTGGGGCTGTTGTTTCCGGCGCCGGTGGCGTTCGGCATGGGGCAGGTGTTCGAGCGGCTGGAAGAAGGGCTGATCGGCCTGCTGGACGGAACGCCCTTCCTGGGCTGGCTGCCGCCCTTGCGTGACCTGGGCCTGCAACCGCTGCTGCCGGGTGAAGAAGCGCTGTGCGTGGCGCTGGGCGCGCTGGTGCCCTGCCTGCTGGGCTACACCGTCATCCGCCACCGCGGCCGGCGCGCGCTGTTCGCGGGCGCCGCGCTGCTGTGCGGCGTGGCGGTGTCGGCGCTGTCGGCGGGGCTGACCTACGGCCCGGTGCACGCCTGGGGCTGGGTCACGCAGCCGGTGCAATACGGGCTGTGGCTGGCCGTGGTCGCGGCCGGGCTGTTGCTGCTGGTGCCGGGGCGGGTGTGCGTGCCGCTGCTGATGGTGGTGCTGGCCGCGCAGGTGGTGGTGCTCAACACGGCGCCGCAGAATGCGTACTACGCGGTGTCGCTGCAGACGTGGGAGCAGGGGCGGTTCATCCACTTCCACGGGCTGGCGCAGTGGGTGGGCTGGTTGTGGCCTTTCGCCACCTTTGCCTATCTGATCGGCCGCCTGGGTGGCGGCGACGGCGGGCAGCCGCCGGTGCCGCCGCGCCTGCCTCATGGCGCCGCGTCTCGTGCGGCACCCGCCATGCCCGCGCCGCCGACGCAGGCAAGCGCCCCGCCCGACAGCGCCGCGACGCAGGCGCCGCCTAGAATCGGCGCATGAGCACGCCGCCGCCCGATTCCTACTACCAGCGCCACATCTTCTTCTGCCTGAACCAGCGCGACAACGGCGAGGACTGCTGCGCCGACCACGACGCGCAGGCCGCCTTCGACCACTGCAAGTCGCGCGTCAAGGCCGAAGGGCTGGCCGGCCCCGGCAAGGTGCGCGTCAACAAGGCGGGTTGCCTGGACCGCTGCGCCGCCGGCCCGGTGGCGGTGGTCTACCCCGAGGCGGTCTGGTATTCGTACGTCGACCGTGCGGACATCGACGAGATCGTCGAATCGCACCTGAAGCACGGCCGCGTGGTCGAACGCCTGCTGACGCCGCCGCACCTGGGCCGCTGATTTTCGCGCTGTTACAGGCTTTTTCGGCTGCCGGCGCTGATTGATGCTGCGCGTGCAGCTACAATTTGCATAGCTGCATGAACGCCCAGACCCAATCCCTCACGCTCACCGGCCCGGCCGGCCCGATCGAGGCGCTGCTCGACCTGCCCGAGCCCGACCTGTTCGAGACGCCGCACGGCACCGCCGTCATCGCGCACCCGCACCCGCAGTTTGGCGGCACCATGACCAACAAGGTGGTGCAGACCGTCGCCCGCGCCTGCGTGCAGTGCGGCTGGCGCGCGGTGCGCTTCAACTTTCGCGGCGTCGGCGCCAGCGGCGGCCATTACGATGAAGGCCGTGGCGAGGTCGACGACATGCTGTCCGTGGTCGAGCAGTCGGCGCCCGCCGACCAGCCGCTGCTGCTGGCGGGTTTTTCGTTTGGCGGCTACGTGGCGGCGCGGGCCATCGCCACGCTGCACGCGCAGCGCAGCATCGCGCGCGCCGTGCTGGTGGGCACCGCCACGTCGCGCTTCGACGTGCCGCCGGTTCCGCCCGAACTGCACCCGCAGACGCTGGTGGTGCACGGCGAGCAGGACGACACGGTGGCGCTGTCGTCCGTGATGGACTGGGCGCGGCCGCAGTCGCTGCCGGTCACCGTGGTGCCGGGCGGCGAGCATTTCTTCCACGGACAATTGCCGCTGCTGAGGGCGCTGGTCGCGCGCCATGCGCGCATCTGAAATTTCAAGGTTTTTCGGGCTGCAGCGCTTGCCAGACAAGCGCATCAAGCTCATTTTTTTGTAGTATTCGACATGAACATCCTGTCCCGCTTTCTGGTGGCTGCCGCGCTGGCCACTGCCTCGCTCGTCGGCCATGCGCAGGCGCCGCAGCCGCCCGAAATTGCCGCCAAGGCCTACCTGCTGATGGACGTCACCGCCGGCCAGGTGCTGGCCGCCAAGGACCCGGACGCGCCCGTCGAGCCGGCCTCGCTCACCAAGCTGATGACGGCCTACCTGGTGTTCGACGCGCTCAAGTCCAAGAAGATCAGCCTGACGCAGACGCTGCCCGTGTCGCAGCGCGCCTGGAAGATGCCCGGCTCGCGCATGTTTATCGACCCCAAGATGCAGGTGCCGGTCGAAGACCTCATCAAGGGCATGATCGTGCAGTCCGGCAACGACGCCACCATGGCGCTGGCCGAGGGCGTGGGCGGCACGGCCGAGCGCTTTGTGCAGCTGATGAACGACCAGGCCAAGGCGCTGGGCCTGCAGAACACCGGCTACAAGAACCCCGAAGGCCTGACCGAACCCGGCCACACCACCACGGCGCGCGACCTGGCCACGCTGGCCAGCCGCCTGATGCGCGACTTTCCGGAGTACGTGCACTACTACAGCATCAAGAAATACCGCTACCCCGGCACGCCGGCCAGCAACGACAGCAACCGCAACACGCTGCTGTTCCGCGACCCCACGGTCGACGGCCTGAAGACCGGCCACACCAACGCCGCCGGCTACTGCCTGGTGGCCACGGCCAAGCGCGATTTCCCCAACGTGCAGGGGCGGCGCCTGCTGTCCGTGGTGCTGGGCACCACCAGCGAAAGCGCGCGCGCCAACGAATCGCAGAAGCTGCTCAACTGGGGCTACACCGCGTATGAAGGCGTCAAGCTGTTCGACGCCGGCAAGCCCGTGGCCACGCCCAAGGTGTGGAAGGGCAAGACCGGCGAGCTGAAGCTGGGCCGCACCGAGCCCATCGTGGTGGCGGTGCCGACCGGCACGGCCAGCCAGGTCAAGACCGAAATCAACCGCCCGGAGCCGCTGATCGCGCCGTTCCGCCAGGGCCAGGCCGTGGCCACGCTCAAGGTCAAGCAGGGCGAGCAGCCGCTGGTCGAATTGCCGCTGGTGGCGCTGGAGCCGGTGGAGGAAGCGGGCTTCCTGGGCCGCGCCTGGGACGCGATGCGGCTGTGGATCAAGTAAGCGCGCTGACGCGCCGCCCGGCCGGCCATTGCGGATAACCCCGATCCGGGCTATACTTTAAAGCTTTTCCGCAATTGGGGCGGGAAAGTCGTTTGCGCGGCTTGAGGGGTTGATCGAGCGGTTTGGCCTTGCGGCCTGGCTTCTTGCCTTCGGGTTGACCGGCACGGGTTGCACCCTGCCGACGCGCTGGAATTCAAGCGTTTAGGGACTATTTTTCAATGCCAACCATCAGTCAACTGGTGCGTCAGGGGCGGACCGTCGAGAAGACCAAGTCCAAGAGCCCCGCGATGCAGAACTGCCCGCAGCGCCGCGGTGTGTGCACGCGTGTGTACACCACGACGCCCAAGAAGCCGAACTCGGCGCTTCGTAAAGTCGCCAAGGTGCGCCTGACCAACGGTTTCGAGGTCATCTCGTACATCGGCGGTGAAGGCCACAACCTGCAGGAGCACAGCGTGGTGCTGGTGCGCGGCGGCCGTGTCAAGGACTTGCCCGGCGTGCGCTACCACATCGTGCGCGGCTCGCTCGACCTGCAAGGCGTGAAAGACCGCAAGCAGTCGCGTTCCAAGTACGGCGCCAAGCGCCCGAAGAAGGCCTAAGCCCCCTTCGTTGTTTTTTTGGTGTTCGGATCGGGCGGCAACCCGGTGTCGAGCGTAGTGACCTGCCAGCCAGGTCGAGTAAGTGCAGGCTCCCGATGGGTCTGCCGGGCGAGCGGAGAACAGGACTCCTCCGGCCGCCAACTGAAGCAAGTCAAGAGGTGAAACATGCCACGTCGTCGTGAAGTCCCCAAACGCGAAATCCTGCCGGATCCCAAGTACGGCAATGTCGAGCTCTCCAAGTTCATGAACGTGATCATGGAAGGCGGCAAGAAGGCGGTTGCCGAGCGCATCATCTACGGTGCGCTCGAAACCATGGAGAAGAAAAGCGGCAAGGATCCGCTCGAACTCTTCACGGTCGCCATCAACAACGTCAAGCCGATGGTCGAGGTGAAGTCTCGCCGCGTCGGTGGCGCCAACTACCAGGTGCCGGTCGAAGTGCGTCCCGTGCGCCGTCTGGCGCTGTCGATGCGCTGGATCAAGGAAGCCGCCCGCAAGCGCGGCGAAAAGTCCATGGCCATGCGTCTGGCCAACGAACTGCTCGAGGCCACGGAAGGCCGTGGCGGCGCCATGAAGCGCCGCGACGAAGTGCACCGCATGGCCGAAGCCAACAAGGCCTTCAGCCACTTCCGCTTCTAAATTCGGTTCAGCGTTCGGCGTTTCGCGTTGAGCGTCTCCGTGCTGCCCCGCCCGTCGGGGCGCGATTGTTTTCGCTGAACGCTCAACGCTCAACGCCCAACCCCCACAAGGATTCACCATGGCTCGCAAAACCCCCATCGAGCGCTATCGCAACATCGGCATCTCGGCGCACATCGACGCCGGCAAGACCACCACGACCGAACGCATCCTGTTCTACACCGGCGTGAACCACAAGCTGGGCGAAGTGCACGATGGCGCAGCCACCACCGACTGGATGGAGCAGGAACAAGAGCGCGGCATCACGATCACCTCGTCGGCCGTCACCTGCTTCTGGAAGGGCATGGACCTGTCCTACCCCGAGCACCGCTTCAACATCATCGACACCCCCGGCCACGTGGACTTCACCATCGAGGTGGAGCGTTCCATGCGCGTGCTGGACGGCGCCTGCATGGTGTACTGCGCCGTGGGTGGCGTGCAGCCCCAGTCTGAAACCGTCTGGCGCCAGGCCAACAAGCACAAGGTGCCGCGCCTGGCCTTCGTCAACAAGATGGACCGCACCGGCGCCAACTTCTTCAAGGTCTATGACCAGATGAAGCTGCGCCTGAAGGCCAACCCCGTGCCGGTGGTGATTCCCATTGGTGCCGAAGAAAACTTCAAGGGCGTGGTCGACCTGCTCAAGATGAAAGCCATCATCTGGGACGAAGCCTCGCAAGGCATGAAGTTCGATTACCAGGACATCCCGGCCGAACTGCAGGCCGACGCCAAGAAGTGGCGCGAGAACATGGTCGAGGCCGCGGCCGAGTCCAGCGAAGAGCTGATGAACAAGTACCTGGAAGAGGGCGACCTTTCCGAGGACGAGATCAAGCAGGGCCTGCGCGCGCGCACCATCAGCACCGAAATCCAGCCCATGCTGTGCGGCACCGCGTTCAAGAACAAGGGCGTGCAGCGCATGCTCGACGCCGTGATCGACTACCTGCCTTCGCCGGCGGACATCCCGCCCGTGGCCGGCACCGACGACGACGAGAACCCCATCAGCCGCAAGGCCGATGACAGCGAGAAGTTCTCGGCGCTGGCGTTCAAGCTCATGACCGACCCGTTCGTCGGCCAGCTCACCTTCGTGCGCGTCTATTCCGGCGTGCTGAAGAAGGGCGACACCGTGCTCAACACCATCAAGGGCAAGAAAGAGCGCATCGGCCGCATCGTGCAGATGATGGCCAACGAGCGCATCGAGATCGAAGAGATCATCGCCGGCGACATCGCCGCCTGCGTGGGCCTGAAGGACGTGACGACGGGTGAAACCCTGTCCGACCCCAGCGCGGCCATCGTGCTGGAGCGCATGGTGTTCCCCGAGCCCGTGATTTCGCAGGCCGTGGAACCCAAGACCAAGGCCGACCAGGAAAAGATGGGCATTGCGCTGCAGCGCCTGGCGTCGGAAGACCCGTCGTTCCGCGTGCGCACCGACGAGGAATCGGGCCAGACCATCATCTCCGGCATGGGCGAGCTGCACCTGGAGATCATCGTCGACCGCATGAAGCGCGAATTCGGCGTCGAGGCCAACGTCGGCAAGCCGCAGGTGGCCTACCGCGAGACCGTGCGCAAGACCGTGTCCGATGTCGAAGGCAAGTTCGTGCGCCAGTCGGGCGGCAAGGGCCAATACGGCCACGTCGTCTTCACGCTGGAGCCGCAGGAGCCGGGCAAGGGCTTCGAATTCGTTGACGAGATCAAGGGCGGCGTGGTGCCGCGCGAATACATCCCCGCCGTGCAAAAGGGCGTGGAAGAAGCGCTCACCAGCGGCGTGCTGGCCGGCTACCCTGTGGTCGATGTCAAGGTGCGCCTGACCTTCGGTTCGTACCACGACGTGGACTCGTCCGAACAGGCGTTCAAGATGGCCGCCATCTTCGGCTTCAAGGAAGCCGCCAAGAAGGCCACCCCCGTCATCCTCGAGCCCATGATGGCCGTCGAGGTGGAAACGCCTGAAGACTACGCCGGCAACGTGATGGGCGACCTGTCCAGCCGTCGCGGCATGGTGCAGGGCATGGACGACATGGCCGGTGGCGGCAAGATCATCAAGGCCGAGGTGCCGCTGTCCGAGATGTTTGGCTACTCCACCACGCTGCGCTCGGCCACGCAAGGCCGCGCCACGTACACGATGGAGTTCAAGCACTACGCCGAAGCGCCCAAGAACGTGGCCGACGCCATCGTGGCTTCGCGTGCCAAGTAATCTTGAGCGAAACAGGCTGCCAGCGCTTGCCCAGTAAGTGCCGACAGCTATCAATTTTGTAGTTAACAGTCTGGCTTCTGGTCAGACGGTCTGCGATCCGGGGCCGCCCAGTGCCCGTGCTGAAGCGATTCAACGCACCCGGGTGCAGACCTTAAACCGGCCACGGGCGTTGTTCTTTCATTGGAGTTTTTAAAAATGGCAAAAGAGAAATTCGAGCGGACCAAGCCGCACGTGAACGTAGGCACCATTGGTCACGTGGACCACGGCAAGACCACCCTGACGGCGGCCATTGCCACCGTGCTGGCCAAGAAGTTTGGCGGCGAAGCCAAGGGTTACGACCAGATCGACAACGCCCCGGAAGAAAAAGCCCGCGGCATCACCATCAACACCTCGCACGTCGAATACGAAACGGCCAACCGCCACTACGCCCATGTCGACTGCCCTGGCCACGCCGACTATGTGAAGAACATGATCACCGGCGCCGCCCAGATGGACGGCGCCATCCTCGTCTGCTCCGCCGCCGACGGCCCCATGCCCCAGACCCGCGAGCACATCCTGCTGTCGCGTCAGGTCGGCGTGCCCTACATCATTGTCTTCCTGAACAAGGCCGACATGGTCGACGACGCCGAACTGCTCGAACTCGTCGAAATGGAAGTGCGCGAACTCCTGTCCAAGTACGAATTCCCCGGCGACGACACCCCCATCATCAAAGGCAGCGCCAAGCTGGCCCTCGAAGGCGACGCAGGCGAGCTGGGCGAGCAGGCCATCATGAAGCTGGCCGAAGCCCTCGACACCTACATCCCCACCCCTGAGCGTGCTGTGGACGGCGCCTTCCTCATGCCCGTCGAAGACGTCTTCTCCATCTCCGGTCGCGGCACCGTCGTCACCGGCCGTATCGAGCGCGGCATCATCAAGGTCGGCGAAGAAATCGAAATCGTCGGCATCAAGGCCACGCAGAAAACCACCTGCACCGGCGTCGAAATGTTCCGCAAGCTGCTCGACCAGGGCCAGGCGGGCGACAACGTCGGCATCCTGCTGCGCGGCACCAAGCGTGAAGACGTCGAGCGCGGCCAGGTGCTGTGCAAGCCCGGCAGCATCAAGCCCCACACCGAATTCGTCGGTGAAGTCTACGTGCTGAGCAAGGACGAAGGCGGCCGCCACACCCCCCTTCTTCAACAACTACCGTCCGCAGTTCTACTTCCGCACCACCGACGTGACCGGAAGCATCGAGCTGCCCAAGGACAAGGAAATGGTCATGCCTGGCGACAACGTCAGCATCACCGTCAAGCTGATCGCCCCCATCGCCATGGAAGAGGGTCTGCGCTTCGCCATTCGCGAAGGCGGCCGCACGGTGGGCGCGGGCGTGGTGGCCAAGATCATCGCGTAAGGAGCGGACCGTCATGGCTACCAAGCAAAAAATCCGCATCCGCCTGAAGGCGTTCGATTACAAGCTGATCGACCAGTCCGCCGCCGAGATCGTCGACACCGCCAAGCGCACCGGCGCTGTGGTCAAGGGCCCCGTGCCTCTGCCCACGCGCATGAAGCGCTTCGACATCCTGCGCTCGCCGCACGTCAACAAGTCGAGCCGCGACCAGTTCGAGATCCGCACGCACCAGCGTCTGATGGACATCGTCGACCCGACCGACAAGACCGTGGACGCGCTGATGAAGCTCGACCTGCCGGCCGGCGTGGACGTCGAAATCAAGCTGCAGTAATTGCACGCTGAACGCACGGGGCGCGGGTCTGCTGCGCCCTGGCCTGACGCGGACTTGCCAGAACGGCGAGTCCGCGTTATGATTTAGGGCTTGGCCTAATTTCTGGTCAAGAATTTCAACTCTCTTTCGCATTCCAAACGCGCAGGCCAATTGCAGCGGGCGCGGCGAAAGTCATGGAGCAATAAATGAGTCAAAGCAATCGATTGGGGTTGCTGGGGCGCAAGGTGGGCATGATGCGTCTGTTCACCGATGACGGCGATGCAGTGCCTGTCACGGTGGTCGATGTGTCGAACAACCGCGTCACCCAGGTCAAGACCCAGGAAAACGATGGCTACGTGGCCCTGCAGGTCACGTTCGGTGCGCGCAAGGCTTCGCGCGTCACCAAGCCCGAGGCGGGTCACCTCGCCAAGGCCGGCGTCGAAGCTGGCGAAATCACCCAGGAATTCCGTGTCGCTGACGATGTGGCGGGCAAGTACGCCGCCGGCACCGCCGTTCCCGTGACCGACGTGTTCGCTGTCGGCCAGAAGGTGGACGTGCAGGGCACTTCCATCGGCAAGGGCTACGCCGGCACCATCAAGCGCCACAACTTCAAGTCGCAGCGCGCGTCGCACGGCAACAGCCGTTCGCACAACGTGCCGGGCTCGATCTCCATGGCGCAGGATCCGGGCCGCGTGTTCCCGGGCAAGAAGATGACCGGCCACATGGGCGACGAAACCGTCACCACCCAGAACCTGGACGTCATCCGCATCGACGAAGCGCGTCAACTGCTGCTGATCAAGGGCGCCGTGCCCGGCTCGCGTGGCGGCTTCGTGACCGTGCGTCCCGCCGTCAAGGCCCGCGCGACCGCAGGGGAGGCCAAGTAATGCAGCTCGAACTCCTGAACGACCAGGGCCAGGCCGCGTCCAAGGTGGATGCGCCCGAGACCGTGTTCGGTCGTGACTACAACGAAGCGCTGATTCACCAGCTCGTCGTCGCCTATCAGGCCAACGCGCGCCAAGGCACGCGTGCCCAGAAGGACCGTCAGCAGGTCAAGCACAGCACCAAGAAGCCGTTCCGCCAGAAGGGCACGGGCAACGCCCGCGCCGGCATGACGTCTTCGCCGCTGTGGCGTGGCGGTGGTCGGACCTTCCCGAACATGCCCAACGAGAACTTCAGCCAGAAGATCAACAAGAAGATGTACCGCGCCGGCATGGCGTCCATCTTCTCGCAGTTGGCCCGCGAAGGCCGCTTGGCCGTGGTCGAGTCGATGAAGGTCGATTCGCCCAAGACCAAGCAGCTGGCGCAGAAATTCAAGGACATGAAGCTCGACTCCGTGCTGGTCATCGCCGACGAGGTCGACGAGAACCTGTACTTGGCGTCGCGCAACCTCGGCAACGTGCTGGTCATCGAGCCGCGCTACGCCGATCCGGTGTCGCTGGTGCACTACAAGAAGGTGCTGGTCACCAAGGGTGCCATCGACAAGCTCAAGGAGATGTTCGCATGAGCCGCATCAATCCCAGCCCGAAAGAGCGCCAGTTCGACGAAGGCCGCCTGATGCAGGTGCTCGTCGCTCCGGTGATCTCCGAAAAGGCCACCATGGTGGCCGAAAAGTCCAATGCCGTCACCTTCAAGGTGCTGCGCGACGCCACCAAGCCTGAAATCAAGGCCGCCGTCGAACTGCTGTTCAACGTGCAAGTCAAGGGTGTCTCGGTCGCCAACATCAAGGGCAAGACCAAGCGCTTTGGTCGCACCGTCGGTCGCCGTGACCACGTGCGCAAGGCCTATGTCCTGCTCAAGGAAGGCCAAGAGCTGAACCTGTCCGGGGAGGCTGCGTAAACCATGGCTGTCATCAAGATCAAACCGACCTCGCCTGGCCGCCGTGCCATGGTCAAGGTCTCGCGCGACCACCTGCACAAGGGTGAAGGCTTCGCGCCCCTGCTGGAGCCCCAGTTCCAGAAGGCCGGCCGCAACAACAACGGCCGCATCACCACGCGCCACAAGGGCGGCGGTCATCGCCACCACTACCGCGTGATCGATTTCCGTCGCAACAAGGACGGCATCGCCGCCAAGGTCGAGCGCATCGAGTACGACCCGAACCGTTCGGCCCACATCGCCCTGGTGTGCTACGCCGACGGCGAGCGCCGCTACATCATCGCGCCGCGCGGTGTCGAAGTGGGCAGCCAGCTCATGAGCGGCGCCGAAGCGCCGATCCGCGCCGGCAACACGCTGCCGATCCGCAACATCCCGGTCGGCTCGACCATCCACTGCATCGAGCTCAAGCCCGGTGCCGGTGCGCAGATTGCCCGCTCGGCTGGCACGTCGGCCACGCTGCTGGCGCGCGAAGGTACCTATGCCCAGGTGCGCATGCGCTCGGGCGAAGTCCGCAAGGTGCACATCGAATGCCGCGCCACCATTGGTGAAGTCGCCAACGAAGAGCACAGCCTGCGCCAGCTCGGCAAGGCCGGTGTCAAGCGCTGGATGGGCATTCGCCCGACCGTGCGCGGCATCGTGATGAACCCGGTCGACCACCCGATGGGCGGCGGCGAGGGTCGCTCCAAGTCGGGCCGTCATCCGGTCGACCCGTGGGGCAACCTGACCAAGGGTTACCGCACCCGCGCCAACAAGCGCACGCAGAACATGATCGTTTCGCGTCGCAAGAAGTAAGGACCACAAACCATGACTCGTTCTCTGAAAAAGGGTCCGTTTGTGGACCATCACCTCCTGGCCAAGGTCGACAAGGCCGTGGAGACCAAAGACAAGAAGCCGGTCAAGACCTGGTCGCGCCGCTCCATGATCCTGCCCGAGTTCATCGGGCTGACCATCGCCGTGCACAACGGCAAGCAGCACGTGCCTGTCTACGTCACCGACCAGATGGTCGGCCACAAGCTGGGCGAATTTGCTCTGACGCGCACCTTCAAGGGTCACGCGGCAGACAAGAAAGCCAAGAAGTAAGGAAGCACCATGGCAACCGAAACCAAAGCCGTCCTGCGTGGCGTGCGCCTGTCGGTCGACAAGGGGCGCCTCGTGGCTGACCTGATCCGCGGCAAGAAGGTCGATCAGGCGATCAACACGCTCAACTTCACGCAGAAGAAGGCCGCCGGCATCATCAAGAAGGTGCTGGAGTCCGCGATCGCCAACGCCGAACACAACGACGGCGCCGACATCGACGAGCTGCGCGTGAAAACCATCTACGTCGAGCAGGGCACCACGCTCAAGCGCTCGGCGGCTCGCGCCAAGGGCCGTGGCGCCCGCCTGTCCAAACCCACGTGCCACGTGTACGTGACGGTGGGCAACTGATAGAAGGCCTGGAGAAACATGGGACAGAAAATCCATCCGACCGGCTTCCGTCTTTCGGTCAGCCGCAACTGGGCCAGCCGCTGGTACGCCAGCAACCGTGACTTCGCCGGCATGCTGGCCGAAGACATCAAGGTGCGCGAGTACCTGAAGGCCAAGCTCAAGAATGCCGCCGTGTCGCGCGTGCTGATCGAGCGCCCCGCCAAGAACGCCCGCATCACCATCTACTCGGCGCGTCCGGGCGTGGTGATCGGCAAGAAGGGCGAGGACATCGAGAAGCTGAAGAAAGACCTGGCCGAAAAGCTGGGCGTGCCCGTCGCCGTCAACATCGAGGAAGTGCGCAAGCCCGAAGTCGATGCACAGCTGATCGCCGACAGCATCACGCAGCAGCTTGAAAAGCGCATCATGTTCCGCCGCGCCATGAAGCGCGCCATGCAGAACGCCATGCGTCTGGGCGCCCAGGGCATCAAGATCATGTCCGCCGGCCGCCTGAACGGTATCGAGATCGCGCGTACCGAGTGGTACCGCGAAGGTCGCGTGCCGCTGCACACGCTGCGCGCCGACATCGACTACGGCTTCAGCGAAGCCAAGACCACCTACGGCGTCATCGGCGTCAAGGTGTGGGTCTACAAGGGCGACAACCTGGGCCGCAGCGATGCGCCTTCGCTGGACAGCACGCCGCGCCCCGAGGGCGAAGAGCGCCGCGGTCCGCGTGGCCCGCGCCGTGACGGTCGCGGTGGCCCCGGTGGCGACCGCCGTGGCGGCCCGCGCCGCACGGGTGGCACCAATGCCGCGCCTGCCGATGGCAGCGACAAACCAGCCGAGGCCGCAGGGGCCGACGCCAAACCCGCCGTTAAGCGCGTTCGCCAAGTCGCCGCGCCCGCTGCAGC
Source organism: Ottowia sp. SB7-C50 (assembly GCF_033110285.1). Classification (NCBI taxonomy): domain Bacteria; kingdom Pseudomonadati; phylum Pseudomonadota; class Betaproteobacteria; order Burkholderiales; family Comamonadaceae; genus Ottowia; species Ottowia sp. SB7-C50. The sequence goes on along the minus strand of NZ_CP136995.1, from coordinate 3,411,807 downwards.
AGCGGACGGCGCCAAAGGAGAGTAAACCATGCTGCAACCTGCACGCAGAAAGTACCGCAAGGAGCAGAAAGGCCGCAACACCGGTATCGCCACCCGTGGCAATACCGTGGCCTTCGGCGACTTCGGCCTCAAGTCGACGGATCGCGGCCGCCTGACGGCGCGCCAGATCGAATCCGCGCGTCGCGCCATTTCGCGCCACGTCAAGCGCGGCGGCCGCATCTGGATCCGCGTGTTCCCGGACAAGCCCATTTCCACCAAGCCCGCCGAAGTGCGTATGGGCAACGGCAAGGGCAACCCCGAGTACTACGTGGCCGAGATCCAGCCCGGCAAGGTGCTGTACGAGATCGTCGGTGTGCCCGAAGCGCTGGCACGCGAAGCCTTCGCGCTGGCGGCGGCCAAGCTGCCGCTGCGCACGACCTTCGTCGCCCGCATGATCGGCCAGTAATCAGGAGGACACCAGATGAAAACCGCTGAACTTCGCAAGAAAGACGTGGCCGGCCTGCAAGCTGAGGTGAAGGACCTGCAGAAGGCCCACTTCAACCTGCGCATGCAGAAGGCCACCCAGCAGCTGAGCAACACCGGCCAGCTGAAGACCACGCGCCGCGCCATCGCCCGCGCCAAGACGCTGATCGCCGAGAAGCAGGCTGCTGAAAAGCAGGCTGGGGCCAAGTAAGGAGCGACCATGACGGAAGAAAAGAAATCCCTCAAGCGCACCCTGATCGGCAAAGTCGTCAGTGACAAGCGCGCCAAGACCGTGACCGTGCTGATCGAGCGCCGCGTCAAGCACCCGATCTACGACAAGATCCTGATCCGTTCCAGCAAGTACCACGCCCATGATGAAAATGGCGAGTACAAGCTGGGCGACACGATCGAGATCACGGAAAGCCGTCCGCTGTCCAAGACCAAGAACTGGGTCGCCACGCGCCTGGTGCAAAAGGCGGCGGTGGTCTGACCTTCGCGTCGATCATCGCGCCATAAACCCCGCGGCCGGCACGCCCAAACAGGCGCCGCCGGCAAGCGGGACCGAAGCAGCCCACAATGCGTGGGCTGTTTTTGTTTGGGCGGCCGCCACAGGTCGGCCTGTTCGTCACTCTTATCTGGAGCAACCCATCATGATCAAAGTCGGAGACACCCTCCCCGCCGTCACGCTGTCCGAGTATTCCGAAGTCGAAGGCAACGGCTGCAGCCTGGGCCCCAACCCGGTGGACGTGGCGCAGGCCACCGCCGGCAAGACGGTCGCTATCTTCGGCCTGCCGGGCGCTTTCACGCCCACCTGCTCGGCCAAGCACGTGCCCAGCTATATCCAGAATTTCGACGCGCTGCAGTCGGCGGGCGTCGATGAAATCTGGTGCGTGTCGGTCAACGACCCGTTCGTCATGGGCGCCTGGGCGCGCGACCAGAAGAGCGACGGCAAGGTGCGCATGATCGCCGACGGCGACGCCGCCTTCGCCAAGGCCACCGGCCTCACGCTGGACCTGAGCGGCAAGGGCATGGGCCTGCGCAGCAACCGCTACTCGATGCTGGTCAAGGACGGCAAGGTCGCCACGCTCAACGTCGAGGCGCCGGGCAAATTCGAAGTCAGCGACGGCGCCACCATGCTGGCGCAAGCCAAGGGCTGAACGCCTCGCTGGGTGCTATGTAAATCGTAGCTACCCACGCCGCCGATACGGCGCAGAAGCCGCGTTTTCCGGGTGAAGGCGCGGCTTCTGTTCGTTGTGCGCCCGAGCGCAAGGCGCGCGCCGCTGCACCGCGCGCTCAGGGCTGCAGATCGACCTTGAGGTAATGCGCGCCCGGCAGCGGGTTGTGATAGTAGGGCGGGATCTCTTCGAACCCCAGGTCCTCGTACAGCGCGCGGGCCGATTCCATGTCGTCCAGCGTGTCCAGCAGCACGTTGGTGTAGCCCACCTGGCGCGCGGCGTCCAGCACCGCTTCCGTGAGCTGTCGCCCCAGGCCAAAGCCGCGGAAGGCCTTGCGCACGTACAGGCGCTTCATCTCGGCCGCGTTGGGGTAGTCCACGTCCACCGCCGGGCGCAGGCCGCAGCAGCCGGCTTCGGCGCCGTCGACCAGTGCCAGCAGCAGCACGCCGCCCGGCTCGGCGTAATCCCCAGGCAGCTGGGCTACCTCGTCGGCAAAACCCTGAAAGCACAGGTCCACGCCCAGCTTCTCGGCGTATTCCTCGAACAGCGCGCGCACGGCGGCCAACTGATGCGGCGTGCGGGCCACAAGAATCTCAACGGGCGGGCGGGAGTCCAACTGCGAAGCGCGACGGCAATGATGACAATTCAGTGTAGCGCAGGGACGCCGCGTTTTGTAGCCGCTACTGTCGCGATCAGTGCGCTAGACAAACTGAAGCTGGGCGCGTGGAGCTACGCGCACGAAATACAGAGCAAACAGACCCTCATTAATTGTATTTTTCATCGATCTTCTGCGCCCTTGGTAGCGTCGATTTGCACAAAGCAAACGAAGGATAAAACGTCCACGAGTAGTATGTACCGTTGCGCTCTACTTCTACTTTGACACTCCCGTTCGGCAAATCCGACATCTTGGGCAATTGCCCAGAGTCTTGGATAGTCCGCGCCAGCTCGCCCGGCGACACGGTCTCGATGCACTCAACATTATTTGTATCACGCGAATACCATGTACGCGCGACTGGTTGGGCACTGTCCTCTGGGTGCGAGACAGCAACGGGACTTTCCGCGGATTGAATTAGTACGTACACGCATGTTGTCGCCAACGCCAGCAGCACCAGCGCCAGCAGGCGCTGCCCCGCGCCATCGGCCGACGGCGCCACGCGCTCGGTCGCCGGCATCTGCTTGTCGCCTGCGATCATGGGCCGCACCAGGTTCTTGCCGCGCCACCAATACACCGCAATCGCCACCAGGTGCAGCACCACCAGGCCGATCAGCAGGCCCTGGCCGATGGACTTGTGATAGCGCGTGGCGGCGCTCACCACGCTGCCCGACACCCAGCCCACCAGCGGCCCGGTGAAGGCGATCTCGTCGTCGGCAAACAGGCCCGTGCCCACCTGCGCGGCCAGCACCACCAGCAGCGCAAACACACTCAGTGCGCCCAGCGCGCTGTGCCCGGCCGTCTCATGGGCGGGGGCCTGGCCACGCAGGTAGCGCATCAGGCGCCCCGGCGTCGGCACAAAGCTGGCAAAGCGCGACCAGCGCCCGCCCACCAGGCCCCACATCAGACGGAACAGCAACAGCACGAACACCGCGTAACCGAGCCGGATATGCCAGTTCATGGCGTCGCCGCCCACCTTCGCGGTGATGACCAGCGCGACCACGCAGGCGGCCAGCGCCCAGTGGAACAGGCGGGTGGGAAGGTCCCAGATGCGGACAGTATTCATGGTTTGCAGCGGCTGCAAGGGTTCGGGAAAGGCGCTATGCTGCGCGCCGACCCGGCGAGTTTAGTGAGCTTTTGCGCCCGCCGCTGGTCATGGTGGGCTTGCCGCCATCCAACCTTCCCTCTTCACGAAAAACCACGAAAGCCCGTTTCCCGATGAAAAAGCTACTCACTACCGCGCTGCTGCTGTCGGCGGCCGCCATCGCCGTGCCCGCCCACGCGCAGTTCGCCAAGGCCGAGGACGCTGTCCAGTATCGGCAGAGCGCCTTCCGCGTGCTGGGCCACCACTTTGGCCGCCTGGGCGCCATGGCCAACGGCAAGATGCCCTACAACGCCGCCACCGCGGCAGCCGACGGCGACGTGATCGCCGCCGTGGCCAAGCTGCCCGGCACAGGCTTCGTGCCCGGCTCCGAGACCGGCCACGACACGCGCGCCCTGCCCGCGCTGTGGAAAGAGCTGCCCAAGGTGAAGGAGCTCAACGACAAGATGGTCGCCGAGACCGGCAAGCTGGCCGTGGCCGCCAAGAGCGGCAACCTGGACCAGCTGAAGGCCGCCTTCGGCCCCGCCGCGCAGACCTGCAAGGCGTGCCACGACGATTTCCGCAAGAAGTGACCATCCCCCTGAGCGGCTGACGCCGCTTCCCCCTTCTTTGCCGCGCTGCGCGCGGGAAGGGGGACGCACCCAGCGGGCGGGCCGAGCCCTTCCTCGGGTGCCTGCGGATGTGGCGCCTTGTTGTTTGCTCCTGAAAGATGAGCGGTCTGCGCTTGCTGGACGGGCGCAAGAGGCCTGAAGACCATGAAAAAAGCCGCACCTGGGTGCGGCTTTTTGCTGCAGGCTGCCGTCGCTTCAGGCTTCGGCCAGCAGTTTGTCGATCAGCTTGTGCAGTTCGTCGAAGTTGGGCGCGCCGACGTATTTCTTCACGATGCGGCCCTGCTTGTCGACGATGTAGGTGGTGGGCGTCAGCTTCACGTCGCCCCAGGCTTCGGCGACCTTGCCAGTGTTGTCCAGCGCGACCTTGAACGGCAGCTTGCGCGTTTCGGCAAAGTTCACCACGTAGCTCGGCGGGTCGTAGCTCATGGCGACGGCCAGCGTGTCGTAGCCGCGGTCCTTGAACTTATCGTAGGTAGCGACGATCTGCGGCATTTCGGCCACGCAGGCGGTGCAACTGGTGGCCCAGAAGTTGACCAGCGTCACCTTGCCCTTCATGTCGGCCGTGGTCTGGCGCGAACCGTCGAGCAGCACGAAGGTGGACGCCGGCGCGGCCTCCTGCGCGCAACCGGCCAGCAGGGATGCCAGCGCCAGCGCGCCCAGGCTGGCAAGGGTGGTGCGGCGGCGGGATGAAATGCGGGAAATCACGGGCGAATTCTATGCGTCGCCGGGCGAGCGTGCCCGGACAAGGGATGGTTCAGGATGGACCCGCGGCCCGCCAGAAAGTTCTCGGGCCTGCGGGATCGGCGGCTACGGCTGGCGCATCCACGCCGGCGTGGCGCCGGGTTTCGGCCTGCTGCTGTGGCTGGCGTCCATCCTGCCGCAGATCGTCTGTCGGTGCCCCTGCTGGTGATCTGCCTCTTCGTGCCCGGCATTCTGGGTGCGCTGTGGCACAAGGCCGTCCATCGCGACCGACCGGCAGCGATCAAGCCCCGGTCAGGCCGCGAGATCCCGCATCAGGCGGTTGAACGCCTGCGGCTCGCTGACCATGGGGCTGTGCCCCGTCGCCATGTCGATCGTGCGCACGCCGGCCCCGCGATGCCATGCGCCGCCCCAGAAGCCGGGGTCGGCCATGCGCCGGCGCGAGACGTCGATGGTGGGCAGCGTGGGCTGCGTGCAGTTGATGAAGGTGCGGGGCACGGCGGCCACGCGCGCGGGGTCAAAGTCCAGCGGCTGCGTGTAGGTGTGGCCAGGGTGCGGCGTCTGGCGGCGGCGCACCCAGTCGGCGGCGGGGCCTGTCAGGCCGAAGGCGGCCGTCGGGTCGGGCGCGGCAAAGGCGTATTGCGGGTGGCTTTCGGCGCTGGCGATGCGCGCGGCGCGCGTGTCGGGCGGCTGGGCGCTGCTCCAGCTTTCGCCCGGCGCGGGCAGCACCGCGTCGACATAGACCAGGTGCGCAATGCGCCCCGGCCGCCGGTCGGCCACCGCCGTGCCCAGCATGCCTCCGTAGCTGTGCACGACCAGGATGCAGTCCTGCAACTCCTCGGTGTCCAGCGCGCCCAGCACGTCGGCGATGTGCGTTTCCAGGTCGATGGCAGGCGTCAGCAGATGGGCACGCTCGCCCACGCCGGTCAGCGTGACGGCGTGTGCGCGGTGGCCGGCGCCGATCAACGCGGCCAGCGTGTCACGCCAGTACCAAGCGCCGCCCCAGGCGCCGTGAACGAGCAGGTAGTGGGCCATGGTGGGTTCCTTCTGGAATCGGGTTTAAAAGAGCCGGACAGCCGGACAGCCGGACAGCCGGACAGCCGGACAGCCGGACGCAGAGGACGCAAAGGATTCGCAGAGGACGCCAAAGAAATTCCAAGCAATTTGTTCCAGGTCTTTTCGGCGCTCTCTGGAGAAATTTCCGCGTTCAGGGTTTTGAGCAAACGTGCCTTCTGTGCAAGTCCATCCTGCGCCGTCAGCTACGTTTTATATAGCAATCAGATGACGCCGCGATCCCGCAGCGTGGCCAGTCGCAGCGCGTCGGCGCCCAGCAGTTCGCCCAGCACCTCGTCGGTGTGCTGGCCCAGCATCGGCGGTGGCGACACGGTGCGCACGGGGGGTTTTTTCCAGCTTGATGGGGCTCGACACCAGCGGCAGGTCGGCGCGCAGGGGGTGCTGCCAGTGCGTGACCATGCCGCGCGCCTGCACGTGTGGGTCGACGAAGACTTCGTCCAGGCTGTTGATGGCGCCGCACGGCACCTTGGCGGCTTCCAGGCGGCTCAGCCAGTCGGCCTTGGGGCGGGTCTTCATCACGGCTTCCAGCAGCGGCACCAGTTCGGCGCGGTGGCGCACGCGGTCGGCGTTGCGCGTGTAGCGCGGGTTGCTGGCCAGATCGGGTCGGCCCGCCACTTCGCAGAACTTGGCGTACTGGCCGTCGTTGCCCACGGCCAGGATGATGAAGTCCTTGCCGCCATCGGGCCGCGGCGCGACCTCGAACACCTGGTAGGGCACGATGTTCTGGTGCGCGTTGCCCATGCGGCCCGGCACCTTTTCGCTGACCAGGTAGTTGGCGCCCAGGTTGGCCAGCATGGCGACCTGCGTGTCCAGCAGGGCCATGTCCAGGTGCTGGCCTTCGCCGGTGCGCTCGGCGTGGCGCAGCGCGGCCAGGATGCCGACGGTGGCGTACATGCCGGTGAACAGGTCGGCCACCGCCACGCCCACTTTCTGCGGGCCGCCGTCCAGGTCGTCGCGCTCGCCGGTCACGCTCATCAGCCCGCCCATGCCCTGGATGATGTAGTCGTAGCCGGCGCGCGGCGCATACGGCCCGGTCTGGCCGAAGCCGGTCAGGCTGCAGTACACCAGCCGCGGGTTGATGGCCTTGAGGCTGTCGTAATCCAGCCCGTAGCGCGCCATGTCGCCCACCTTGAAGTTCTCGATGAACACGTCGCAGTGCTCGGCCAGTTCGCGGATCAGCGCCTGGCCCTCGGGCCGCGCGATGTCGCATGTGACCGAGCGCTTGTTGCGGTTGGTGCCCAGGTAATAGGCCGATTCGTGCGACTCGCGCCCGTCCGCCGACGGCAGGAAGGGCGGGCCCCAGGTGCGCGTGTCGTCGCCGCTGCCGGGGCGCTCGATCTTGATCACGTCGGCGCCCAGGTCGGCCAGGTTCTGCGTGCACCAGGGGCCCGCCAGCACGCGGGAAAGGTCAAGGACTCGGATACCGTCAAGTGCGTTCATGCGGGCATTCTCGCCCACCGGCGCGCGCGCCGCCTGCGGGCGCCGGCACCGCCGCTGATAATGCCCCGCATGTCTGTGCATCGGCTGCTTCTGGGTGCCGTGGCCGCGTTCAGCGCTGCCGCCTGCACGCCTTCGCTCAACTGGCGCGAGCTGCGCCTGTCGCCCACCAGCGCCGTGGCGCTGCTGCCCTGCAAGCCCGACCATGCCGAACGCAGCGTGCCGCTGGGCGGCCAACCCACGGTGCTGGCCGTGAGCGGCTGCGAAGCCAGCGGCGCCACCTTTGCGCTGATGGTGGCCACGCTGCCCGCCGGCCGCGCGCCCGACGACGTGCTGGCCGGCTGGCAGCAGGCCACGCTGGCCCACATGCGCGCGCAGGGCACGCCGGTGCGGCAGGCCTTCCACCCGGCGCGCGGGCTGCCGCTGGCACATGCCCAGCGCGTGCAGGCCGCCGGCCAGCGCGCCGACGGCAGCGCCGTGCAGGCCCAGGCCGTGTGGACGGCGCGCGCGGTCGACGGCGGCCGCGTCGAAGTGCTGCACGCCGTGATGTACGCCGACCGCGCGCAGCCCGCCGTGGCCGACGCGTTCTTCGAAGGCATCAAGTGGCCGTGACCGCCACCGACACGCTGCCGCGCCGCGCCGCCGTGGCGGTGTTCCTGGCGTTTGCGCTGGCGTACTTCATCTCGGCGCTGCTGCGCGCCGTCACGGCCACGCTGTCGCCGGTGCTGACCAGCGAGTTCAACCTGCACGCGCGCGACCTGGGGCTGCTGGCGGGCGGTTACTTCCTCGGCTTTGCCGCCATGCAGTTGCCGCTGGGCGCGTGGCTGGACCGGCACGGGCCGAAGAAGGTGATTTTGGGCATGCTCACCGTGGCCGTGGCGGGTTGCGCGGTGTTTGCCGTTGCGGATGGCTTCACGGGCCTGATGGCGGCGCGCGCGCTGATGGGCGTCGGCGTGGCCGCCTGCCTGATGGCGCCGCTGACCGGCTACCGCCGCTGGTTCGACGCCGGCACGCAGCTGCGCGCCAACGCCTGGATGCTGATGACCGGCTCGCTGGGCATGCTGGCCTCCACGCTGCCGGTGCAGTGGCTGCTGCCGCTGGTGGGCTGGCGCGTGCTGTTCTGGGGGCTGGCGGCGCTGGTGCTGTTGGCCATGGGGGTAATCGCGGTGGTGGTGCCGCGCTGGCGCACGATTGCTACACAAAACATAGCTACATCCGCTGATCAGGCCGGCGCAACGGGCCAAAACGGTTCGTATGCCGACATCGCGCGCAACGCCTACTTCCGCCGTGCCACGCCGCTGGGCGCGGTGTGTTTTGGGGGCATGGTCGCCATCCAGTCGCTGTGGGCCGGGCCGTGGCTCACGCGCGTGGCCGGCGCCACGCCGCTGCAGGCGGCCACCGGGCTGTTCTGGATGAACCTGGGCATGCTGGTGACGTTCTGGGGCTGGGGCGTGCTGCTGCCGCGCATGGCCGCGCGCGGTGTGTCGGTCGACAGCCTGGTGGCGCGCATCCAGCCTTTCAGCTTTGTCGCGCTGGCGGTGATGGTGGCGGCCGGCCCGGCGCTGGGTGAATGGACCTTTGTGCTGCTGGCGCTGTATTGCATGCTCAGCACGCCGTCGGCGCAGGTGCAGCCGGTGGTGGCCATGTCGTTCGCGCCGCATCTGGCGGGGCGCGCGCTGTCGGCGTACAACCTGGTGATCTTCCTGGGCATCTTCGTCGTGCAGTGGGGCATCGGCCTGGGGGCGGACGCGTTCGAGTCGCTCGGCGGGTCGGCCGCCGACAGCCTGCGCGCAGCCATGGCGGTGTTCGGCCTGGTCAGCGTGGCGTGCTGGGTGCGCTTTGTGCGGGCAGGCAGATAATGGCGGCAACTACCGCCGAAACCCCAATGAACGTTGTCCTGCTGATGGCCCACGCGCCGCTCGCCAGCGCCTTGCGCGACGCGGCACTGCATGTCTTTCCGGACGCTGGCAGCGACATCGGCGTGCTGGACGTTGCCGCCAGCGCCGCGCCCGAGGACACGCTGGCGCAGGCCCGTGCCGCGCTGGCCGCACTGGGCGGGCGCCCGGCGCTGGTGCTGGCCGACGTGTTTGGCGCCACGCCGTGCAACGTGGCGCAGCGCCTGGTCGACGGCGCCGACGCGCGGCTGATCGCGGGGGTCAACCTGCCGATGCTGCTGCGCGCGCTCAGCTACCGCGCCGAGCCGCTGGACAGCATGGCCCAGCGCGCGCTGGCCGGCGGCGTGCAGGGCGCCATGCCGGTCACCCCCCACGGCGCCGCAAAACCAGAATCGACGAGCCCCGAATGATCAAGAACGAAACGACCATCAGCAATAAGCTGGGCCTGCACGCCCGCGCCTCGGCCAAGCTGACCAAGCTGGCCGGCAGCTTTCCGTGCGAGGTGTGGATGTCCAAGGGCGAGCGCCGCGTCAACGCCAAGAGCATCATGGGCGTGATGATGCTGGCCGCCGGCATCGGCAGCCAGGTCACGCTGGAAACCAACGGCCCGCAGGAGCAGGAGGCGATGGACGCGCTGCTGGCGCTGATTGCGGACAAGTTCGGAGAAGGGGGATGAGCTCCCCCCTGAGGCGCTGCGCGCCTTCCCCCCGGAGGGGGGACGACGCTGGTGGCCGGGGAAACCCCGGCCACGGCGTCCGCGCGCGGCCTGCTCCGCGGCCTTTGGGGGGGCCTTGCTGCGCAGGCCGGTGGTGGCGGTGATTCGTTCGAGTCGCGTGCTGCTTCGTCCACCGCCGTCATTCCCGCGAAGGCGGGAATCCATGCGGCGCCTCGCCTGTCATTGAGCGTCGTGCACCGCATACGCCCATGGATTCCCGCCTTCGCGGGAATGACGGTGAAAGTTTCGTCGGCGCTTGCCACGCTGCGCGGCATCGACAGGGAGCGCGCCATGAGGAACGCCGCGTGACCTTCTCCATCCACGGCCTGCCGGTTGCCCGTGGCATCGCCATTGGGCGCGCGGTGCTGGTGGCGTCGAGCCGGGTGGACGTGGCGCACTACTTCATCGAGCCGGACCAGATCAAGGCCGAGATCGAGCGTCTGCGCGTGGCGCGCAATGCCGTCATCGACGAACTGCAGCGCCTGCAGGCCACCATGCCGCGCGACGCGCCGCCCGAGCTGGCGGCGATGCTGGACGTGCACCTGATGCTGCTGCAGGACGAGGCGCTGGCGTATGAAATCCGTCGCTGGATCAAGGAGCGGCTGTACAACGCCGAATGGGCGCTGGTCAGCCAGCTCGAGGTGCTGGTGCGGCAGTTCGACGAGATGGAGGATCCGTACCTGCGCGAGCGCAAGGCCGACCTGGAGCAGGTGGTCGAGCGCGTGCTGCTGCACATGAAGGGCGCGGCCACGCCCGTTGCCGCGCCGCCGCCGCGCCCGGCCCGTCAGCACGAGCTGGGCCTGGGCGACACGCAGGACGTGCCGCTGGTGCTGGTGGCGCACGATTTGTCGCCGGCCGACATGCTGCAGTTCAAGAAGAGCGTGTTCGCCGGCTTCGTCACCGACGTCGGCGGCAAGACCAGCCACACCGCCATCGTGGCGCGCAGCATGGACATTCCCGCCGTGGTGGGCGCGCGCTCGGCCAGCCACCTGGTGCGGCAGGACGACTGGGTCATCATCGACGGCGACGCCGGCGTGATGATCGTCGACCCGTCGCCCATCATCCTGGCCGAATACGGCTTCAAGCAGCGCCAGGGCGAGCTGGAGCGCGGCCGCCTGGCGCGCCTGAAGAACACGCCCGCCGTCACGCTGGACGGCCAGCGCGTCGAGCTGCTGGCCAACATCGAGCAGCCGGCCGACACCGCGCTGGCGCTGGGCGTGGGCGCGGTCGGCGTGGGGTTGTTCCGGTCCGAATTCCTGTTTATGGGGCGCGAGGGCAAGCTGCCCGATGAGGAAGAACAGTACGCCGCCTACCGCGCCGCCGTCGAGGGCATGATGGGCCTGCCCGTCACCATCCGCACCATCGATATCGGCGCCGACAAGCCGCTGGACGACCGGCGCGCCGACACGCACCTGAACCCTGCGCTGGGCCTGCGCGCCATCCGCTGGAGCCTGGCCGAGCCAGCCATGTTCCTCACCCAGCTGCGCGCCATCCTGCGCGCCGCGGCGCATGGGCGGGTGCATCTGCTGGTGCCCATGCTGGCGCACGCCAGCGAAATCCGCCAGACGCTGGAGATGATCGACAAGGCGCGCGCGCAGCTCGACCAGCGCGGCCAGGTGCACGGCCCCGTCACGCTGGGCGCCATGATCGAGGTGCCGGCGGCGGCGCTGTCGCTGCGGCTGTTCTTGCGGCACTTCGACTTCCTGTCGGTCGGCACCAACGACCTGATCCAGTACACGCTGGCCATTGACCGCGCCGACGAGTCGGTGGCGCACCTGTACGACCAGCTGCACCCCGCCGTGCTGCGGCTGCTGGCCGACACCATTGCCGAAGGCGCGCGCCAGGGCAAGCCGGTCAGCGTGTGCGGCGAAATGGCGGGCGACCCGACCATGACGCGCCTGCTGCTCGGCCTGGGGCTGCGCAGCTTCTCGATGCACCCGTCGCAGATCCTGGCCGTGAAGCAGGAAATCCTGCGCGCCGACACCGACAAGCTGACGGCCTGGGCGCAGAGCGTGCTGGACAGCGACGAGCCAGCGGCGTTGCTGGCCGTGTGACGGTGCAAGAAATCAGTTGAATCGCGCGTTTGCGCTGATCTAATCTTCGTCTGTAGCTATGCTTATGGTAGCAATCAGCGCGCCCGCGTGCCCGCCACCGCCGCGCCCAGAATCAGCGCGGTGGCCAGCCCGATGTTCCAGCTGAGCGGCCGCCCGGTCGTCCACAGCAGGATCAAGGTGGACAGCAGCGGCGTGAGGTAGCTCAGCACGCCGATCTGGCGCGCGTCGCCCAGCTTCAGCGCCGCGTCCCACAAAAAGAACGCACCGCCCAGAGGCCCCAGGCCCAGCGCGGCGATCAGCAGGCCGTCGCGCGCCGACAGGCTCACGCTCGGCTCCAGCAGCGCATGGCACCCCAGCGACAGCAGGCCCGACACCAGTCCGAAGGTGCCTATGGCCGCGGTGGGAAAGGGCTGGCCCGTCAGCGTCAGCCGCTTGGTCAGCAGCGAATAGCTTGACCAGATGAAGGCCGCGCCGGCCGCGGCGGCAAAGCCCACGGCGGCCATGGGGTGGCCGCCCGCGGCCGGGCTGGCCGCGCCGCGCCCCAGGATCGCGATCGCCGCGCCCGCCAGCCCCACGAATGCCGCCAGCACATGCGCCGCGCTCAGGCGCACGCCCGGCAGCAGCATCGGCGCCATCAGCACGATGCCGAGCGGCCACAGGTAGTTGACCAGATTGGCCTCGACCGGCGGCGCCAGTTGCAGCGCGGTGAACAGCAGAAAGTGGTAGCCGAACAGCCCGTACACGCCCAGCGCCAGCGCGCGCGGCGCCACGGCCAGCCGCCGCACGTCAAAGCGCACCAGCGGCAGCGCGATCACGCTGCCCGCCAGCAGCCCCAGCCCGGTCAGCAGAAACGGCGGCACATGCGCCAGCGCCGTGCCCAGCGCAGCCAGACTGGCCCACAAGGCGATGGTGGCAAGCGCCAGCAGGTTGGCGGTGGCGGTGTGTGAACGGGCGGCGGGCATGGGCCGCGCATCATAGTCGGGGATGAGCCGCGTTGGCGGTCGAACCGGACGCGCCGTGGCGCAGCCCGACTCGCACGGAAAAACAGGCGCACAAAGGAAAGCGCCCACCGAAGTGGGCGCTTGTTTGGCTGGATCTTCAGTCAGACTGCCACATTGACACAGGTTCAACGAGCGTGTTCAAACGTCCTTTCCTGCCGGACCGTCATTTCAAGTTGTCTTGAAGACGCCTCGGAATGTCAGTCTTACCTTCTGCTCGCCTCGTCCGTACTTCCTTGGTTCGTCCGTCATCGGGCTTTGACGCCGTTTGAGATTCGGAACCGCTGGATGCTGGTCTTCGGGTTGCTGAAGGAAGGTGGCTTTGATTCCTGGCTGACGGGTCTTGCGACTTGTCTGGAAGGTTTCTCGATCACCTTGGTATCGACTGTAGGCCCGCTCGCGGCCCGCGTATGTCAGTGCGATGACGCAGCGCGTGTAGGACGCAATTACCGCAGTTGACGCACGGGTAAAGCCGGTTTACACCCCCGCCGCCTGCGCCTGCTTGTCTGCGTGGTAGCTGGAGCGCACCATGGCGCCCACGGCCGCGTGGGTAAAGCCCATGGCATACGCCTCCCGCTCGAACATCTTGAAGGTGTCGGGGTGCACGTAGCGCTTGACCGACAGGTGCGCGTTGCTGGGCGCCAGGTACTGGCCGATGGTGAGCATGTCCACGCCGTGCGCGCGCAAGTCGCGCATCACTTCCAGAATCTCCTCGTCGGTCTCACCCAGGCCGACCATCAGGCCGCTCTTGGTGGGCACGTCGGGGTGCAGCGCCTTGAACTTTTTCAGCAGGTTGAGGCTGAAGGCATAGTCGCTGCCCGGGCGCGCTTCCTTGTACAGGCGCGGCACCGTCTCCAGGTTGTGGTTCATCACGTCGGGCGGCGCGGCTTTCAGAATCTACAGCGCGCGGTCTGGCGACCGTGAACCGTTACAGATCGAGCACTAGGCGCTTGCACCTCGCACGCGAGCAGCAGGGCGTGAACTGGTCGTTCAGCGCTTGTTCGGCTGGGGTGAGGTACATGTCGCGGTGGTCGGGCGTGCCCGAAAGCACGCGCGTGAGGCAGGTGCCGCACACACCCTGCTCGCACGACACCGGAACAGCCACGCTGGCCAGGGCCAGCGCCTGCGTCACGGTCTGGTCAGCAGGGACGCAAATCACGCGACCCGAACTGGCCAGCTGCACCTCGAACGCCTCGTCACCACTGCGGGGTGCGGCGTTGGTTTCGGCGGCGAAGAACTCCCAGTGCAGCTGTGTCTCGCTCCAGCCCTGCGCCCGTGCGGTGTCGAGCACTGCGCTCATAAAGCCTTGCGGTCCGCAAACGTAGAGGTGAGTGTGGGGTGTTGGCTTGGCTAGCACAACGGGCAAGTCCAGTTTCTGAGTGGCATCGCCGTTGTCGAAGTGGAAGTCGACCCGATGGGCGAACGAAGCGCGACGGATGCGGTCCAAGAAGGCGGTGCGGTCAGGTGAGCGCGATGCGTAGTGCATGCGGAACTCGGCGTTCATGGTGGCGAGGCGCTCGGCCATGCACAGGATCGGCGTGACGCCGATGCCACCAGCCAGCAGCAGATGCTGGCGCGCTTCATGCGCGAGGGCAAAGTGGTTGCGCGGCACGCTAATGCGCAGCGTGTCGCCTTCTTTCACGCGGGCATGCACGGCGCTTGAGCCCCCACGCGAAGCCGGGTCGCGCAGCACGGCCAGTTGGTAGCGGTGCTGCTCCGACGGGTCGTTGCACAGCGAATATTGGCGCACCAGGCCGTCGCCCAGATGAACGTCGACATGCGATCCGGCGGAGAAAGGCGGCAGCGATTGCCCCTCTGCTGCGACGAGTTCCAAGCCGCAGATGTCCACGGCTTCGACAGTCTTGCGCGCAACCAGCACGCGAAGCTCCTGGACCGGGCTGCTCACGACGTCACCCCATCAATCTCGTCGATGCCAGCCTTATCCGTCGCTGCGCGCCCCGCCGCGGCCAGCATCACCGCCACCGCACCCAGGATCAGCGGTAGCGCGAAGGTGTAGTAGAGGCCGGCAGGCTTCCAGCCGCCGTCGAGCAGCAGGCCGGCCATCATGGGCGCGAGAATGGCGCCCAGTCGCCCGACGCCAATGGCATAGCCAACGCCAGTTCCCCGGAGTGCGGCCGGATAGGCAGCCTGCGCCACGCCATAGAGCCCTGCCATGGCGCCAAAGAGGAACACGCCGATCGCGAACGCGGCCGCAAACGCTGTGCTCAGTGCGCCCGACCCGATCGCGAATGCCGCCATCGCCAGCGCCGACATGAGCAGGCTGAACGCGGTGAGCTTCGCAAGTCGAACGCGTACCGCGAGCGCGCCGAAGAGAACGCCGCCCACGATGCCCCCCCAGATTGAGCAGCACTCCGCCCGTGATGCCCTGGGTGGTCGATAGCCCAGCCGTGACCAGCAGCTTGGGCGTCCAACTCAGGGCAAAGTAGAAGCTGAACATCAGCAGGAAGAAGGCCGCCCAGACCATTAGCGTATTGCGTGCGAGGCCGTGCCTAAACAGCCCGACGATGACGTTGCCCCGTTCCACCGTGGAGGCGGTCGTCTGCGTGGGCAATTGCGGTAGCGGCGCGTGCCCGATCTGGCGCAGGAGGCGATTGATGCGCGCCAGGGCATCGGGCGGTCGGCGCGTCAGAAGATAGTCCACCGACTCGGGCAGGCGCAACCAGACAATCGGAATCATCGCTGCCGTCGCGATGCCCCCAGCAATGAAGACGGAGCGCCATCCATCGTGTTGCAGCAGCCACGCGGCGCCCAAGCCGCCCAGCGTGGCGCCCAGCGGGTAACCTGCGGTGTAGAGCGCGATGTTGGTGCTGCGCCACTTCGCGGACGAGTATTCGCCGATGATTACCGTAACGCTGGCGAGCATGCCGCCGATGCCCAGGCCTGTGACGGCGCGCATCAGGGCCAACTGGTTGACACTGCTGGCGAAACCCGAGAGAACCATGCCGACGCTGATCAGCACCAGACTCAGCAGCGTCACCCGCTGACGACCCCAGCGATCCGCCAGCGGGGCCAGCGCGACCGAGCCGGCAGCCATGCCAAACAGCCCGGCACTGAAAAGCATGCCCAGTTGGGCACCGTTGAGCTTCCATTCGGCCGAGACGCTGGCCGCGGTAAAAGCCATGACCAGGACGTCGAATCCATCGAGCGCGTTGAGCATGACGCAGATGGCGATCGCGATCCATTGGAAACGACTCATGGGGCCGTTGTCTAACGACCGTTGTAGGTTGGTGTTCATCGAAAGTGATCCGGAATGCAGTGCGTTGGCGCTCGCGCGCGGTGCATAGTCCGTGGGAGGTCCACGCGCACTGGCAGGGTGGTCAAGGGCGGTCTGTCGAGGGGTGCGGGAACAGTCCTCAGGCCACCATCGAGAGCTCAGGGGTGGTGTCTTCGATCATCAGCTGCGGCCGGTAGGTAAAACCGGCGTCCTGCTCTTCGTGCTGAATCAGCGCAGCGAGCATGCGTCGCGCGCGAATGGGTGCCTCGTCGACGCGGAGCGCCACGCGGGGCACGACACCGCCATAGGTCTGCAACTGTTTCTGCTGGAGCTCCAAGACCACTGCGTCTTCGTCGAAGGTCTGAGCGATCGCTTGGCAGACCGACTGGGTAAGTGCTTCGTCGTCCAGACGGCGGTTGCGCGCCACGGACCAGAAGTAGTGTGTGCTGGTCTCGGTTTCCGGCGTCAAGAGGTGAAGCACGTGGCTGCGATAGGCGTCGTCGGGAGAGGCGTCGACGGGGTAGACGCCAAAGTCCGTCATGCATGTGGATGGCGCCAGATAGACGGCGGTTTGCCAGCGGTTGATGCGGCCCTCATGGTCGAGCACCATGGCGAAAAAGGGCGGCGCGTCGATGTTGGGCATTTCGCGGTGCGCTTGTAGCAGGCCTTCGCCCAGAACGCTGGTCTTGGCTGGATAGCTTGGAATGCATTCCTCTTCGTTCTGCCCGATCGTGCGCAGGTGCACCCAGCTTTCGTGCCCCAGGTCCATGAGGTTGTCCACCGATAGACGAAAGTCGGCTTTCATGTGGTGATAGCCGCGCGAGCAGGCCCAATCGGGGTCGTCATTCCAGCGGATGTCGGGGATCAGCGCCGGGTCGGCGTCGGCTTTGCCGGGCCAGAGCCACAGCAGGCCGTGGCGCTCGACCAGCGGAAAGCGGCGCACACACGCCTGCTTGGGGATGAGTTCCTGGCCGGGCGCCAGCGTGCACGCGCCTTCAACCGAGAAGCGCATGCCGTGGTAGCCGCATTGCAGTTCGTCGCCCACACGCGTACCCGCCGACAGCGGCAACAAGCGATGGGGGCACAAGTCCTCCAGCGCAGCCACGCGGCCGTCAGAATGGCGCATGAGCACCACAGGCGTGTCCAACAGACGGCGGGCGACAACCGCGCCGTCGTTCAGTTCGTGAGAAAAGCCTGCGACATACCAGGCGTTTTGGAGCCAGTTCATGAGTTTTTTCCTTGGGGCTGATGGATGAGCAAATCGTATGTTGTCAAATAATGACAATAGATATCATCAGCGTACAAATTATTTGGGTGATTAGAATTCGGGTTTTCCCGGAGAAAGGTTGTTGATGAGCGTCGCGAAAAATAAACTGGACCTGCAGCGCCTGCCGGGCCATCTTGCGCGGCGCGTGCATCAATTGGCGGTTGCCTTGTTCGCGCAAGAGATACAGGAGTTTCGAGTGACCCCGATCCAGTACTCGACCTTGCAGGCTCTGAACAACAAGCCAGGCATCGACCAGAAAACGCTGGCTGCCACGATCGGAATCGATACTTCGACGATCGTGGGCGTGCTGGATAGGCTGGAGGCGCGCGGACTGGTCGTGCGGACTGTGGCGCCAAACGACCGACGCTCAAGACTGATTGAACCGACTGAGGAAGGCAGAGAGATGCTGGCCCAGCTTCTGCCGCGCGTGGTGAAATCTCAGGATCGGTTGTTGGCCACGCTCAGCCCAGCGGACGCCAAGCATCTCATGCGAATCATGCAACTGCTCGTCGACGCCAACGAGGAACTGAGCACCGTGCCGGCAAAGGACTGAAGGCTGCCCGGGCCGGCACGGGCTCAGCAGGATTCACGTTCGAATCCGATGTAGCCGATCAAGCGCCTCACTTGCTGCGCGGTCAGACCCCCGCCGCCTGCGCCTGCTTGTCTGCGTGGTAGCTGGAGCGCACCATGGCGCCCACGGCCGCGTGGGTAAAGCCCATGGCATACGCCTCCCGCTCGAACATCTTGAAGGTGTCGGGGTGCACGTAGCGCTTGACCGACAGGTGCGCGTTGCTGGGCGCCAGGTACTGGCCGATGGTGAGCATGTCCACGCCGTGCGCGCGCAAGTCGCGCATCACTTCCAGAATCTCCTCGTCGGTCTCACCCAGGCCGACCATCAGGCCGCTCTTGGTGGGCACGTCGGGGTGCAGCGCCTTGAACTTTTTCAGCAGGTTGAGGCTGAAGGCATAGTCGCTGCCCGGGCGCGCTTCCTTGTACAGGCGCGGCACCGTCTCCAGGTTGTGGTTCATCACGTCGGGCGGCGCGGCTTTCAGAATTTCGAGCGCGCGGTCGTCGCGGCCGCGGAAATCGGGCGTCAGGATTTCGATCTGCGTCTGCGGCGAGCGTGCGCGCGTCTCGCGGATGCAATCGACAAAGTGCTGACTGCCGCCGTCGCGCAGGTCGTCGCGGTCCACGCTGGTGATGACAACGTACTTCAGCTTCAGCTGCGCAATGGTGTTGGCCAGGTTCACCGGCTCATTCACGTCCAGCGGGTCGGGCCGGCCGTGGCCCACGTCGCAGAACGGGCAACGGCGCGTGCACTTGTCGCCCATGATCATGAAAGTGGCCGTCCCGTGGCCGAAGCATTCGCCGATGTTGGGGCAGCTGGCCTCTTCGCACACCGTCACCAGCTTGTTCTGGCGCAGGATGTCCTTGATCTCGTAGAAGCGCGTGCTGCTGGAGCCGGCTTTGACGCGAATCCAGTCTGGCTTTTTCAGCGCCGGACCGTCGTTCTGCACCTTGACCGGAATGCGGCTCAGCTTGGCGCCGGCTTTCTGCTTGGCGGTCGCGTCGTAGGTTTCGGCGGGCTGCGCCTCGCGCACGGTGGGGGCGTGGGGGCCGATGGATTGGGTCATGGTGTCTTGATTCTCAATTTTTGAACGCTGAGGCCGCAAAGGTCTCGCAAAGGGCGCAGAACAAGCCCTGGTGAATGTCTCTTGGCGGCGTTGGCGACACCTTGACGCCCTTCGCGTTCAGGAAATCGCCAGAAGCCGCTGCAGCTGCGCGGCCAGTTCGTGGGCGGCCTCATCCCATGAAGCCGAAACACCGATTGTAGAAAGATCAACCGTTTTCAAGCCCGCATAGCCACAAGGGTTGATGCGGGCAAAGGGCTCCAGGTCCATCGCCACATTGAGCGCCACGCCGTGGTAGGCGCGGTGGTTGCTGACCTTGATGCCCAAGGCGGCGATCTTGCCGAGACCCGTGAAATCCGGCTGCGGCGCGGGCGAGCCGGGTTCGCGCCGCTGCGGCTTCTGCGCCAGCACGGCGTGGCTGAAGGGGTCATCCAGCCGCACGTAAATGCCCGGCGCCCCGCCCACGCGGTGGCCCGTCACGCCAAAGTGTCCCAGCGTGCGGATCACGGCTTCTTCCAGCCGCCACACGTATTCCTTGACGAAGATGCCGCGCGGGCGCAGGTCGATCAACGGATAGGCCACCACCTGCCCCGGGCCGTGGTAGGTGACCTGCCCGCCGCGATCCGTCTGCACCACGGGGATGTCACCCGGCGCCAGCACATGCTCAGGCCGCCCCGCCAGGCCCAGCGTGAAGACCGGTGAATGCTCGCAAATCCATAGCTGCTCGCGCTCATCTGGCAAGCGCTGGGACAAAAAATCCTTCATGGCGTGGAAGGTGGCGGCGTAGTCGACGCGGCCGAGCGAGTGAACATCCATGCTCATGTCAGCGCCGCATGCTGTGGCTGCGCAAGGCTTTTGCCAGTCGCGTCGGGGTCGTTGTGGATGGAGGGCATGGGTCACGTGGCCGCCACGAGGTGGACGGGAAGGTCAAAGGCGCTTTCCACCGATTCGCGGCGGAACAGGTCGACGTAAGGCTGGTAGCGGTATTGTCGGTTGCGCTCCTGGCCAGTGATTTCGCGCACCCAGCCGCGCTTTTCAAAGTCTTGCAGCAGGCGCACGGCGGTCGGCGGGGTGCAGCCGATGGCGCGGGCGGTGGCCTTGGCGCTGGTCAGGGGCTGGCGCAGCAGGTGGTCGATGAGGGCCAGCGCGCGCGCCTGGTTGGCCACGGCGGCGCGGTGCGCGTCGCGCAGGGTGATGATGTCCTTGGCGGTGCGGGTGGCGGCGCGCGCGGTGTTGCCCACGCCGCGCAGAAAGAACTTGAGCCACGGCTCCCAATGGCCGTGCGCGCGGATGGCGGTGAGGCGGTCGTAATACTCGGCGCGGTGCGCCTTGAGAAACACCGACAGATACAGCAGCGGCCGCGTCAGCGCGCCGGCTTCGCACAGCAGCAGGGTGATGAGCAGGCGGCCGACGCGGCCGTTGCCGTCGAGAAACGGGTGAATGGTCTCGAACTGCGCGTGCGCCAGCCCGCAGCGGATGAGCAAGGGCGTGTCGGCGCGGCCGTGGTGCAGAAAATGTTCCAGCGCGCCGAGCGCGTCCATCAGCGCGTGCGGAGGCGGGGGCACGAAAGCGGCGGTGGCCAGCGTGCTGCCGGCACCGCCGATCCAGTCTTGCGAGCGGCGGAATTCGCCGGGGGTTTTTTCGCCGCCGCGCACCTTGCCAGCGCCACCGTGCATCAGCTCGGCATGGATTTCGCGGATCAGGCGCAGGCTTAACGGGAAGCCGTCGGCCAGCCGCGCGAGGCCATGATTCATGGCGCGCACATAGTTGACGACCTCTTCCACGTCGCGCGGGGTATCGTTGTGGCTGGGTTCGGCCTCAAAGGCGAGGACGTCTTCGAGCGTGCTCTGTGTGCCTTCGATCTGCGACGAAAGCACGGCTTCGTGCCGCACGTACATGCCCACGAACAAATCAGGGTTGGGCAGCAGGTCAGCCAGGGCGTCCAGCCGGGCGACGTCGCGGTCGGCGTCGGACAGCAGCGTCAGCAATTCGCCGTCGTAGGCGATGGGCGGCGCGGGCGGCAGCGGTTCGGGCAGAAAGGCGCGGTAGCCGCTGGGCTGCTGCACATAACGCCCGGCACGTGGGCTGGATGGGATGGGCGAAGTTTTCATAAGCAAGCCGAGGCGCGCATTTTATAAAAAAAACCTGCTTGAATTTTCTTAAACCTGGGCGTCAAGACGGCTTATGAAAACCGATCGCCAACAGGAACTGTCATTATGAACAGCATGTTGTCTGTGCAATGTGGCGCCACGGTGCTGCGCGCGGTGCAAGCCGACATCACTACGCTGGCGGTGGACGCCATCGTCAACGCCGCCAACGCGTCGCTGCTGGGCGGTGGCGGGGTGGACGGGGCGATTCATCGTGCGGCGGGGCCTGAGCTGCTGGCGGAATGCCGCCTGCTGGGTGGGTGCCACACGGGTGACGCCAGGACGACGCGCGGCTACCGCCTGCCGGCGACATGGGTGATTCACACCGTGGGGCCGGTGTGGCAGGGAGGCGGCGCCGATGAGCCGGCCTTGCTGGCCGCGTGCTATCGCCGGTCCATCGAGGAGGCGGTGCGCGTGGGGGCGCGCACGCTGGCGTTTCCGAGCATCAGCACGGGGGTGTACGGCTACCCCATCGCGCAGGCGGCGCCGGTGGCGGTGGCGGCGGTGCGCGCCGCGCTGGTGGCGCACGCGGGTGCCGTGGACGAGGTGCTGTTCTGCTGCTTCTCGTCCGGCGATCTGGCGCAGCTGCAGCGCGCACTGGCGGCCGGCGGGCAAGCTGCGGCATGACCGCCGCGTCCGTGGTCGCTATTAATTCAAGAGCTATCTGCGCAGATGCAGCGCAGCGCAGCGGGGTGACGGACCCATAGTCCCAAAGCGCCGGCTACAGCACCACCTTGACCATCGGGTGGCTGGTCAGGGCGCGGTACAGGTTGTCGAGCTGCTCGCGGCTGGTGGCGGTGACGGTGATGGTCACGCCCAGGTAGTTGCCTTTTTCGCTCTCGCGCAGCTCGATGGTGCTGACGTCGAAGGTGGGGTCGAACTGGCGGGCGACTTCGGTCACCGCGTGCACGAAGCCATCGACCTTGGCGCCCATCACCTTGATCGGGAAGGCGCTGGGGTATTCGATGAGCGATTCCTTGCGCAGATCGGTCGGGCTGGGGTCGGGCGTGAAGGCGCCGTTGCTGGCGGACGGCGCGGCGGGGGCGGGGGGTGGGGCAGTCATGCGGTGAAAAGGGCGTCCTTGGCGCGTTGGTAGGCGGCGTACAGCTTCTGGTAGATGGGGCCGGGCGCGCCGCTTCCAACCGGCTGGCCGTCGAGCGTGGTGATGGGCAGCACCTCCTTGGTGGCCGACGACAGCATCAGCTCATCGGCGGCCAGCACCTCGGCGCGCGGAATGCGGCGCAGCTCGAAGCCGATGCCCGCTTGCGCGCACAGATCAGCAATTGCGCCATAGCGGATGCCCTCGAGCACCAGATTGTCCTTGGGCGGGCCCATGACCACGCCGTTTTTCACCACCCACACGTTGCTGGCGGCGGCTTCACTCAGGAATCCGTCGCGGAACATCACCGTCTCCAGCGCGCCCTGCTCGAAGCTGATCTGCCGCGAGAACACGGCGCCCAGCAGGCTGATCGACTTGATGTGCGCCTTCTGCCAGCGGAAGTCGTCCGCCGTGACGCAGGCCACGCCGCGGGCGCGCTGCTCGGGCGTGGGCGGCTTCATCGGCAGGCAGGTGGCGAACACGGTGGGCGTCAGGTCTGGCAGCATCGGGTGGTCGCGCAAGGCCACGCCGCGCGTGACCTGGAAGTAGTAGAACCAGTCGGTCGGCGCAGGCTGGGCATCATTTCCGCCATCTGCGCTGGCCACGTCAGGATGTCTAGCTATCAATTCGTTAGCAATCTGCAGCCACTGCTGCGGCGTGTGCGGGTTGGGGATGCGCGTTTCGGCCAGGCTGCGCTCCAGCCGCGCCATGTGCTGCGCAAAGCGGAACGGGCGCGGCGCCTGGCCCGGCCGGCCGTAGAAGGAGATGCCTTCGTACACCCCGTCGCCAAAGATGAAGCCGCGGTCCAGCGGCGAAATGCGCGCTTCGGGCAGCGTGGTGTAGTCGCCGCTCACATAGCACGGCAGGGGCGGCAGGTGCGTGGTGTCGATCATGGCGCGAAGGAGTGCATTGGCGTGGGAAGCGACCATTGTGGCGCACTTCACCGCCCTGTCGTGAAAGGGCGACGCGCGCGTGATGCAGTGCCCAAGCCCTTGTAGGACGTGCCTGACAAGCTATGCATTTTGAACTTGACGCGGCCCGCTGGGCGATGCACGGCGCCCGCGGGGAAACGGGCAGGGGTTTCTACGTATAATCAGCCGGTTTTTTGCAGTCGTATCTGAGCGTCAACGCAGTGTCAGTTGAAAGAACGAACATCACACTGCCCAAGCGCCCGGAACCGGCCGCAAGTGCAAGGAAAGAGGAATCAGAACAAGCGGCCGAGGAGGCGTTTGTCCCGCTGAGCGCCGACGAGGCGCGTGCATGGCGGGCCAGACATCCGCAAGGGTCTTTGTGGCGTGTGTGGCTGGTGCAGGTGCTCGCAGGGGCGCTGGCAGCGGTCGGTGTGTGGCTCTATTCGGGCAGCGCACCCGCGGCATGGTCGGCGGCCTATGGCGCGCTGGCGGTGGTTCTGCCGGCAGCGCTGTTTCTGCGCAGCACGGTAGGGCGGCCGGCTCCCACTTCGGGGGCTGCCCTGCTGAACCTGTTTCTTTGGGAGTTGGTGAAGATCGCCATGACCATCGGGTTGCTGATTGCAGCGCCGCGACTGGTTGCACAGCTAAGCTGGCCGGCCATGCTGGTGGGTTTGGTGGTGGCGGTTCAGGTGTACTGGGTGGCGCTGATGCGGATGAGTCTGCGCACCACCCGGGCGGGATCCACGGCAACGCGCGCTGACACGGCGCGCGGCGCCTCTGACAAGTGACGTGAATCGAGATGAGTGCTGAAACCGCTGCTTCCCACGGCCCCTCCGCTGGCGAATACATCGTCCACCACCTGGCGCACTGGCAGAACCGCCCCATGAAGGGCGTGATCGACTTCGGCGTCTACAACATCGACTCCATCATCTGGTCGGTGCTGATCGGCATCGTTGGCTGCTGGCTGCTCTACAAGGCCGCCAAGAACGCCACCTCCGGCGTGCCGGGGCGTTTCCAGGCCGCGGTCGAATTCCTGTTCGAGATGGTCGACAACCAGGCCAAGGCCATCATTCACAACGCCGAAAGCCGCAAGGTCGTGGCCCCGCTGGCGCTCATCGTGTTCGTCTGGATCTTCCTGCTGAACGCCATGGACCTGCTGCCGGTCGACCTGCTGCCCAAGATCTGGGAATGGTTCACCGGCGTGCGCGGCGGCGATCCACACCATGCCTACATGCGCGTCGTGCCCACGGCCGACCTGTCCACCACGCTGGGCATGTCGATCTCGGTGCTGCTGATGTGCCTGTACTACAACATCAAGATCAAGGGTGCTGGCGGCTGGGTGCACGAGCTGTTCACCGCCCCGTTTGGCGCACACCCCCTGCTGTGGCCGGTGAACTTCATCATGCAGCTGATCGAATTCGCCGCCAAGACGGTGTCGCACGGCATGCGACTGTTCGGCAACATGTACGCGGGCGAACTGGTGTTCATGCTGATCGCGCTGATGGGCGGCGCCGCAGCGGCGTCCATGTCGGGCATCCTGCTGCCGGTCGGTCATGTGCTGGCCGGCACCATCTGGGCCATCTTCCACATCCTGATCATCACGCTGCAAGCCTTCATTTTCATGATGCTGGCGCTGGTGTACATCGGCCAGGCGCACGACGCGCACTGATCGCCGCCTCGGTTTTCGCTTTCCTTTTCCTTTAACCAACCTCACCTTTCTTCAACAGGAGCATTCAAATGGAACAAGTACTCGGCCTCGTCGCTCTGGCTGCTGGTCTGATCATTGGCCTGGGCGCTGTCGGCGCTTGTATCGGCATCGGCATCATGGGCAGCAAGTACCTCGAATCCGCCGCCCGTCAGCCCGAGCTGATGAACGAACTGCAGACCAAGATGTTCCTGCTGGCCGGTCTGATCGACGCCGCCTTCCTGATCGGTGTCGGTATCGCGATGATGTTCGCCTTCGCCAACCCCTTCGTCCTCAAGTAAACGTCGCTGGCGTCCTTTGCCGGATAACGTGTTTAACTTGAGAGAAAGGGTGTTGCCGTGAGCATCAACGCAACCCTGTTTGTCCAGATGATCGTGTTCGCGATTCTGGTGTGGTTCACGATGAAGTTCGTGTGGCCCCCGATCGCCAGGGCGCTGGATGAGCGGGCCCAGAAAATTGCCGATGGTCTGGCAGCCGCCGACAAGGCCAAGAGCGAGTTGGCAGCCGCCAACAAGCGGGTCGAACAGGAGCTGGCCACCTCGCGCAACGAGAACGCACAGCGCCTTGCCGACGCCGAGCGCCGTGGTCAGGCCATCATCGAAGAAGCCAAGGTCCGCGCCAGCGAAGAGGGCGCCAAGATCATCGCTTCCGCCAAGGCCGAAGCCGAGCAGCAGACCATCCAGGCGCGCGAAGCCTTGCGCGACCAGGTGGCCCAGCTGGCGGTCAAGGGTGCCGAACAGATCCTGCGCAAGGAAGTCAATCCTGCCGTGCACGCCGATCTGCTGACGCGCCTGAAGACCGAGCTGTAAGGCGCAAGCGGAGAAACGATCATGGCAGAACTCGCCACCATCGCCCGTCCCTACGCCGAGGCGCTCTTCCAGACGTCCCGCAGCGAGCTGGGCGCCACGCAGGGCTGGCTGGACGGTCTGGCCGCGGCCGCGGGCAACGCGCAGCTGTTGCAGTTCGCCGCCAACCCCAAGGTTGACGCGGGCCAGGTCTTCCAGGTCGTGACCAGCGTGCTGAAGGCGCCGTTGCCCGAGCGCGGCGTGAACTTCCTGCGCACCGTGATCGACAACGATCGCCTGGCTGCCCTGCCCGAGGTGGCGCGGCAATACCGTCAACTCGCCAACGCGGTGGGCGGCTCGTCGGACGCAGTGGTGTACACCGCGTTCCCGATCAGCGATGCCGACATGGCCAGCCTGATCGCCACGCTGGAGCAGCGTTTCGGCCGCAAGCTGAACGCATCGCAGCAAACGGACCCGTCGCTCATCGGCGGTGTGCGCGTGGTGGTGGGTGACGAAGTGCTGGACACTTCGGTCAAGGCGCGCCTCGAACAAATGAAGATGGCCCTGACCGCCTGACGCGGTCGCGGGACCGCGAACACTTTTAGGACAAGGAACGAGTCATGCAACTCAATCCCACCGAGATTTCCGAACTGATCAAGAGCCGCATCGAGGGCCTGGGCGTCAGCGCCGACGTGCGCAACCAGGGCACCGTGGTGTCGGTGACCGACGGCATTGTGCGCATCCACGGCCTGTCCGACGCGATGCAGGGCGAGATGCTGGAATTTCCAGCCACGGCCGACGGCCAGCCCACCTACGGCCTGGCGCTGAACCTCGAGCGCGACTCCGTCGGCGCCGTGATTCTGGGCGAGTACGAGCACATCTCGGAAGGCGACACCGTCAAGTGCACGGGCCGCATCCTGGAAGTGCCCGTCGGCCCCGAACTGGTTGGCCGCGTGGTCAACGCGCTGGGCCAGCCGATCGACGGCAAGGGCCCGATCAACGCCAAGATGACCGACGTGATCGAGAAGGTTGCGCCGGGCGTGATTGCGCGCCAGTCGGTCAGCCAGCCGGTGCAGACCGGCCTGAAGTCGATCGACTCGATGGTGCCGATTGGCCGTGGCCAGCGCGAGCTGATCATTGGCGACCGCCAGACCGGCAAGACGGCGGTGGCGATCGACGCGATCATCAACCAGAAGGGTCAGAACATGACCTGCGTGTACGTCGCCATCGGCCAGAAGGCGTCGTCCATCAAGAACGTGGTGCGCGCGCTGGAGCAGTACGGCGCCATGGAATACACCATCGTCGTGGCCGCCTCGGCGTCTGAATCGGCGGCCATGCAGTACGTGGCGGCCTACTCGGGCTGCACGATGGGCGAATACTTCCGCGACCGCGGCGAAGACGCGCTGATCATTTACGACGACCTGTCCAAGCAGGCCGTGGCGTATCGCCAGGTGTCGCTGCTGCTGCGCCGCCCGCCGGGCCGCGAAGCCTACCCTGGCGACGTGTTCTACCTGCACAGCCGTCTGCTGGAGCGCGCCGCGCGCGTCAACGCCGACTACGTCGAGGCCTTCACCAAGGGTGAAGTCAAGGGCAAGACCGGCTCGCTGACCGCGCTGCCCATCATCGAAACGCAGGCCGGCGACGTGTCCGCTTTCGTGCCGACCAACGTGATTTCGATCACCGACGGTCAGATCTTCCTGGAAACCAGCCTGTTCAACGCCGGTATCCGTCCCGCCATCAACGCCGGTATCTCGGTGTCTCGCGTGGGGGGGTGCGGCGCAGACCGACCTGATCAAGAAGCTGTCCGGCGGTATCCGTACCGACCTGGCGCAGTACCGTGAACTGGCCGCCTTCGCGCAGTTCGCGTCCGACCTGGACGCGGCCACCAAGAAGCAGCTGGACCGTGGTGCACGCGTGACCGAACTGCTCAAGCAGCCGCAGTACAGCCCGCTGCCCATCAGCCTGATGGCCGCCACGCTGTTCGCGGTCAACAAGGGCTTCATGGACGACGTGGACGTCAAGCGCATCCTGCCGTTCGAGCAGGGCCTGCACGGTTACCTGAAGGACAAGCACGCCGCCCTGCTTCAAAAGATGGAAGGCGGCAAGGCGCTCGACAAGGACAAGGACGCCGAGGCCGAACTCACGTCCGCCATCGAAGCCTTCAAGAAGTCCTTCGCCTGATCCTTCGTCCGGAGGAAACACACTATGGCAGTCGGCAAGGAAATTCGCGGCAAGATCAAATCGGTGGAAAACACCAAGAAGATCACCAAGGCCATGGAAATGGTGGCCGCGAGCAAGATGCGCAAGGCGCAGGATCGCATGCGCTCGGCCCGCCCGTATGCCGAGAAAGTGCGCAACATCGCGGCCCACCTCGGTGAAGCCAACCCCGAGTACGTTCACCCCTTCATGAAGTCCAACGACGTCAAGAAGGCGGGCGTCATCGTGGTGACCACCGACAAGGGCCTGTGCGGCGGCATGAACACCAACGTGCTGCGCGCGGTGACCACCCGCCTGCGCGAGATGCAGGCTGCAGGTGTCGCGACCGAGGCGGTGGCCATTGGCAACAAGGGCTTGGGCTTTCTGTCGCGCATTGGCGCCAGGGTGGTCTCGCAGGCCACGCAGCTGGGCGATACGCCCCACCTCGACAAGCTGATCGGTCCGGTCAAGACCCTGCTCGACCAGTACGAGAAGGGCGAACTGAACGCTGTCTACATCGCCTACACGCGCTTCATCAACACGATGCGCCAGGAAGCGGTGATCGAGCAGTTGCTGCCCCTGTCGGCCGAGAAGATGCAGGAAGAAACGCGCGCCAGTGGCACGCAGCATGCCTGGGACTACATCTACGAACCTGACGCGCAGTCCGTCATTGACGACCTGCTGGTGCGTTACGTGGAGGCGCTGGTCTATCAGGCCGTGGCCGAGAACATGGCGTCCGAGCAGTCGGCGCGCATGGTGGCCATGAAAGCCGCCACCGACAACGCCGGCAACGTGATCAACGAATTGAAGCTGGTCTACAACAAGACGCGGCAGGCGGCGATCACCAAGGAACTGTCCGAAATCGTGGCAGGCGCTGCGGCGGTCTGACCCCGATCACAACCGAATCAAGTTATTTGGAGCAACACATGGCTCAAGTTCAAGGAAAAATCGTTCAGTGCATCGGCGCCGTGGTCGACGTGGAATTCCCGCGCGACCAGATGCCCAAGGTGTACGACGCGCTCAAGATGGACGGCTCGGCACTGACGCTGGAAGTGCAGCAGCAGCTGGGCGACGGCATCGTGCGCACCATCGCGCTGGGCTCGTCCGACGGCCTGCGCCGCGGCACCATGGTGCACAACACCGGCCACCCCATCCAGGTGCCGGTGGGCCGCGCCACGCTCGGCCGCATCATGGACGTGCTGGGCAACCCGATTGACGAGCGCGGCCCGGTCAGCAGCGAGCACATGGCCTCCATCCACCGCAAGGCGCCCAGCTACGACGAGCTGTCGCCCTCGCAGGAACTGCTCGAAACCGGCATCAAGGTGATCGACCTGATCTGCCCGTTCGCCAAGGGCGGCAAGGTGGGTCTTTTCGGCGGCGCCGGCGTCGGCAAGACCGTGAACATGATGGAACTCATCAACAACATCGCCAAGGCGCACTCGGGCCTGTCGGTGTTCGCCGGCGTGGGTGAGCGCACCCGCGAGGGCAACGACTTCTACCACGAGATGGCCGAATCCAAGGTCGTCGTGCTGGACAACCTGCCCGAATCCAAGGTGGCCATGGTCTACGGCCAGATGAACGAGCCGCCCGGCAACCGCCTGCGCGTGGCGCTGACCGGCTTGACGATTGCCGAATCGTTCCGCGACGAAGGCCGCGACGTGCTGTTCTTCGTCGACAACATCTACCGCTACACGCTGGCCGGTACCGAAGTGTCCGCCCTGCTGGGCCGGATGCCTTCCGCCGTGGGCTACCAGCCGACGCTGGCCGAGGAAATGGGCCGCCTGCAGGAGCGCATCACCTCCACCAAGGTGGGCTCCATCACGTCGATCCAGGCCGTGTACGTGCCGGCCGACGACCTGACCGACCCGTCGCCCGCCACCACTTTCGCCCACCTGGACTCCACGGTCGTGCTGTCGCGTGACATTGCCGCGCTGGGCATCTACCCGGCCGTGGACCCCTTGGACTCCACCAGCCGCCAGCTTGACCCGCTGGTCGTGGGTGAAGAGCACTACAACGTTGCCCGCCAGGTGCAGGGCACGCTGCAGCGCTACAAGGAACTGCGCGACATCATCGCCATTCTGGGCATGGACGAACTGTCGCCCGAAGACAAGCTGGCCGTGGCCCGCGCGCGCAAGATCCAGCGTTTCCTGTCGCAGCCGTTCCACGTGGCCGAAGTGTTCACCGGCTCGCCCGGCAAGTACGTGTCGCTGAAGGACACCATCCACGGCTTCAAGATGATCGTCAACGGTGAGTGCGATGCCATGCCGGAACAGGCGTTCTACATGGTCGGCACCATCGAAGAAGCGATGGAAAAAGCCAAGAAGGTGGCCTAAGGCGGCCCCGAACCAGGAGCCCGACACATGGCAAACACCATTCACGTCGACGTGGTCAGCGCCGAGGAGTCCATCTTCTCGGGTGAAGCCACGTTCGTGGCACTGCCCGGCGAGGCTGGCGAGCTGGGCATCTACCCGCGCCACACGCCGCTGATCACGCGCATCAAGCCCGGCTCGGTGCGCGTGACCACGCCGGCAGGCGGCGAGGAATTCATCTTCGTGGCCGGCGGCATTCTCGAAGTGCAACCTGACCGCGTCACCGTGCTGTCCGACACCGCCATCCGCGGCAAGGACCTGGACGAAGAGAAGGCCAACACCGCCAAGCGCGAAGCCGAGGAAGCGCTCAAGAACGCCAAGAGCGAGATCGACATGGCCCGCGCCACGTCTGAACTGGCCGTCATGGCGGCGCAGATCGCTGCATTGCGCAAATACCGCCAGAAGCGTTGACGGGAGCGCGGCTTTGGCCGCCTCTTGTCTGCGTGTTGTGAAGCGCCCCTTGTGGGCGCTTTATTTTTTGGCGGAACGAGGACTTCTGCCAATAGGCGGCCCCAACAACAGCCTGTTGGATCGATGGCCGACCCGCGAAGCCCCTAGAATCGCTGCATGTTCTTCAGAAGCGCGCGCAGCGAGGCCATCCCGGTCGAGGCGGCCGACCTGTTGGTGACTGCCGGCGCGCTCGTGGAACTGAGCGCAGCAGACGCGCGTGAAATCGCAGCCTACATGTCGCTGCGCAAGGTCGCCATGGGCGACGTCATCATCCGCGAAGGCGACAGCCAGCACAACGACTTCATGGCGCTGGTGCTGGACGGCGAGGTGGCGGTCGAGCATTCATTGGCCCCCACGCACGAGGCCATGGTTGTGTCTGTCCTGGGCCCGGGCAGTCTCATCGGCGAACTGGGCCTCATCGACGATTCACCGCGCTCGGCGACGTGCATCGCCTCGACGGCGCTGACGCTGGCCATTCTGCAGCGCGATGCCCTGATGCGGCTGATGAAAGACCGCCCGGCAGTGGCGGCGCGACTTCTGCTGGCGATGAACAAGCGCATCGCCGACCACCTGCGCGAGGCCAATCGCAAGCTGACCAGCCTCTCTCAGCTCAGCAAGGCCCTGGAGCAGGAACTGGACGCCGTGCATTCGGTCAACAGGCGCCTGCTGGACAGGATCGCGCCCACTCAAACGGTTGAATAGCGCCGGTGCACAGCGCAAGCAAGGGCGAGCGCGGACGCGCCAAGCGCGCCCGATAGTCAGCGCAGCACCGGCCCGTCAGGCAGGCGGTTGACCACAGCCGCCGTGCCGGCGTCCGCCGGCTCAGGAAAGGCTGCCACCAGCACCGCGGACACTTCCTCCAGCGCGCGCGTCAGCCCCTGTTCGACGTGGCCTTCCTGCAAGGCCACGCCCAGACGGTCCACCATCGCCTGCCATTCCGCGGGCGCCACCCGTTCGGCGATGCCGCGGTCGGCCACCAGTTCGATGGCGTGTTCGGCCAGCAGCAGGTAGATCAGCACGCCGTTGTGGTGCGGCGTGTCCCACACATGCAGCTTGGCGAACATCATGGCCGCCCGCTGGCGTACGATGGTGGCGATCGGGATGTTGTGCCGCCAGTGCCGCCACAAATAGCTGGTCGGCAATCCGCCTTCGACGCAGATGCGGATTTCGCCGGTGTGGCGGCGCTCGCTGGCGGCGACAAAGCTGCGCAGGCGTTCTTCCAGCGCCGGGTCGATCACGCGGCGCGCGTCGGACTCGTCCAGCCAGCGGTGGCGCAGCGATCTTGCAAGGGTCTTGAGCATGGTCTACCAGCTCCCGCTCGCGCCGCCGCCGCCAAAATCGCCGCCGCCGCCCGAGCTCCAGCCGCCGCCACCCCCGAAGCCGCCGCCGCCAAACCCACCGCCGCCGCCCCAGCCGCCCGGCGGCAGAAAGACCGGCCCGCCGCCGCGCCCGCGCGATACCGGCAGCGACGACATGACGCCCGCGAACAGCGCGAACAGCAGCGCCACCACGCCCGCGCCCAGCGCCAGCGCGATGCTCACCGTCACCAGATAGGTCAACCCGCCCACGCCAGCGCCCGTCAGCAGCGCGCCCAGCTTGCGGCCAAAGATGCCGCGCGCGACGGCGCTGATGACTGGCACGGCAATGAACAGGAAGATCAGCCCCTGGAACAGGTCGAACCCGCCTGCATCACCCTGGCTACCCCGCGCGGACGGCGCCTTTACCGGTGGCAGCGGCTCGCCCTTGATGCGCGCCGCCAACTGGTCCACCGCCGCGTTCAGGCCACCGGCGTAGTCGCCATTGCGGAAGTGCGGCGCCATGGCTTCGTCGATGACCTGCTTGGCCGCGATGTCTGGTACCGCCCCTTCCAGCGTCTTGGCGACCTCGATGCGCATGCGACGGTCCTGCACCGCGACCAGCACGATCAGGCCGTCGCCCACGTCCTTGCGGCCGATCTTCCAGGTGTTGCCCACCCGGTTGGCAAAGGCGGCAATGTCCTCGGGCGCGGTGGTGGGCACCATCAGCACCACCACCTGCGATCCCTTTTCCTGCTCCAGCGTGGCCAGCTTGGCGTCCAGCGCCGCGACCTGCGCGGGCTGCAGCGTGCCGGACGTGTCGATGACATGGCCCGTCAGCGGCGGCACCGGCTGCAGCAGCGATTGCGCATGCGCCGTCAGCGCTGCGAAAACTATCAAAAAGATAGCTGTCAGCGCCTTGAACAGAGCGGCTGGACGCACTTTGGCCTATGAAAACGGGCTGCGCGAAACGGTGCCGCGCCTCAGCGCGCGGGCGCCGGCGTCGGGCTGGTGCCGAAGTCCACCTTGGGCGCGTTGGAAATCGCCGCCTCGTTGGCCACGGTGAAGTTCTCCTTCGGCTTGTAGCCGAAGATCATGCCCGTCAGGTTCGTCGGGAAGCTGCGTGCCAGCACGTTGTATTCCTGCACGGCCTGGATATAGCGGTTGCGCGCCACGGCAATGCGGTTCTCGGTACCTTCCAGCGCCACGCGCAGGTCGGCAAAGGCCTTGTTGGCCTTCAGGTCGGGGTAGCGCTCCACCGTCACCATCAGTCGGCTCAATGCGCTGGACAGCTCGCCCTGCGCGGCCTGGAACTGCTTGAACGCCTCGGGGTTGTTCAGCGTCTCGGGCGTCACCTGCATGCTGGTGGCCTTGGCGCGCGCGTTGATCACCTGGTTGAGCGTGTCCTGCTCAAACTTGGCTTCGCCCTTGACGGTGTTGACCAGGTTGTCGATCAGGTCGGCACGGCGCTGGTACTGGTTGACCACTTCGCTCCACGCGGACTTGGTGGTTTCGTCCAGCCGCTGGAAGTCGTTGTAGCCGCAGCCGCTGAGCGACAGGGCCGCCGTCAGCACGGCAGCCATCTTGATGAACCAGCTTTTCATTCGAATGTTCCTTCTCTCCTGAAGCGCAGGATTTGCGCAGGTGCGAAACGTAGCACAAATGGGTGCGGCTTTTTGTAGGTCAAGAGCGCGGCCTGCGACGGGCGGCCTGCGGCGGCCAAGGCACAATCCGCGTATCGCGCGCATCACCCCACCGAGGTTCAGTGCCATGCCCAAGTCACGTTACGCCGCCGCCCAGCTGGGCGGTTCCGCAGACGATGTGGAGGTCGCCTTCTACGAGGCGCTGCGCAATGGCGACATCGACCAGCTCATGGCCTGCTGGGCCGACGAGGACGACATTGTCTGCGTGCACCCCGGCGGCCCGCGCCTGGTGGGCGCCGCCGCCATCCGCCAGGCGTTCGAGCAGATGTTTGCGCAGGGCAGCATCCAGGCCACGCCCGAGCGCCTGCGCCGCGTCGATTCGCTCGGCGCCGCCGTCCACAACGTGCTGGAGCGCGTGGACCAGCACACCGCCGAAGGCACGCGCCGCGCCTGGGTCGTGGCCACCAACGTCTACCTGAAGACCGCCATGGGCTGGCGCCTGGTGGCGCACCACGCCAGTCCGGGGCGCAGCGAGGTGGAAGAAATTTCGCACCGCGGCCAGCAGCTGCATTAAGCATCAAATGAGCCTTCAGCGCTGACGCCATCAGCGGCGAATGCTATCTATTTTGAAGTGACGCCGTACCGCGCCCCCGCCTGGCTGCCCGGCGGCCACCTGCAGACCATCTGGCCCGCGCTTTATGCGCGCCGCTTTGTCGGCCCGCGCCCGCGCTGGCGGCGCGAACGCTGGGACACGCCCGACGGCGATTTCATCGACGTGGACTGGCTCGCCACGTCCCCGGCCGCCGGGGCGCCGCTGCTCGTGTTGTTCCACGGGCTGGAGGGGTCCGCGCGCAGCCACTACGCCGAGTCCTTTGCCGGCTGGGCGCGCCAGCACGGGCTGGCCATGGCGGTGCCGCACTTTCGCGGCTGCTCGGGCGAAATCAACCGCGCACCGCGCGCCTACCACTCGGGCGACCATGTCGAAGTCGACTGGATGCTGCACCGCCTTGCGCAGGCACAGGCCGCGCGCGGGGGCGGGCGGCTGCTGGCCGTGGGCGTCTCGCTGGGCGGCAATGCGCTGCTGCGCTGGGCTGGCGAGTCGGGCGAATCGGCGCGCCAGGTGGTTGCCGCCGTCGCCGCCGTGTGCTCGCCGCTCGATCTGGCGGCCGGCGGCCACGCCATCGGGCGCGGCTTCAACCGGCAGGTCTACAACCGCATGTTTTTGCGCACCATGAAGGCCAAGGCGCGTGCCAAGCTGGCGCAGCACCCGGGCTTGTTCGACCTGCGGCGCCTGACCGAGGCGCGCGACCTGTACGCCTTTGACGACCTGTTCACCGCGCCCCTGCACGGCTTCGCCGGGGTGGAGGACTACTGGCGCCGCGCCTCTGCCAAGCCCCACCTTCCCGCGATCCGCGTGCCCGCGCTGGCCCTGAACGCCCGCAACGACCCCTTCGTGCCCGCCGCGTCGCTGCCGCGCGCCGACGAGGTGGGCCGGCACGTGACCCTGTGGCAGCCCGGCGAAGGCGGGCACGTCGGCTTTGCCCAGGGGGCGGCGCCCGGGCATGTCCTGTGGCTGCCGCAGGCTGTCGGCGGGTGGCTACTGGCACCGCATGGCGACGCCTGAGGGCGGCGTGGGGCATACGGCGGACGCCTGGATGCGGATCGGGCGCACCACGGGCGCGCCAACGGCATGAAATAAGTCACGACTTATTAGTGCAAAACCTAGGTTTAGGGCAGGAAAAGTTGGCAGTAGAATCCAATCGAAACCAAATTCATTACAAAGTTACAGGGAATTGCCTTGATGGCCACACATTTCAGTCAAAAGAAGTGGTTTAGTTGGCTTCTTGGCGCTATTGGGTTGGGCTGGTTCTCATTGGCCGGTGCTGCTTCGGTCGATCTGACGGTGACCAAGACCGCGCCTTCCACGGCGCAGACACTCACGCCCTTCGATTACAAGATCACCGTCAAGAACATCGGTGCGGGCACGGCTACCAATGCCACGTTGACGGATACGCTGCCGCCGTATCTCTATGGCATTACCACACCGGTGGTCGCCGCCTCAGGGTCCGGCACCGAGTGCCCCACCAGCTTTGCGCTGCCCGATACCTCGGGCACCAACAGCACGGGGACCGCCAGCAACAACAAGCTCACTGCCACCATTCCGTCGCTGCCTACCGGCGGCGAATGCACCATTACCTTCAAGGTGTCGGCGGTGCGCGTCGGCTCTTATGTCAACAGCGTGACCGTGGCGGCCGGCGAAGGCGACACCGACGTGGCGACCGACTCCAACACCGCCAGCGTCACCACCAACCTCACGTCAATTCCGGCTGACCTGAGCCTGACCAAGGTGCGCACTACGCCATTGCCCGCGGCAGGAAAGTTCGCCTTTGGTGACGCGATTTCGTATGAAGTGGTTTTGCTGAACAAGAGTGATGTCAATATTCCGCCGCAGGTGGCCATCACCTTTGGGGATATTCAGCAGACCGGTCCTAACACCATCCGCATTGGCGGCGCGCAGAGCACCGTGTCGGCCTACTCCTGTACCGCGACGCTCGGCGCGGCATGTCCGACCGAGGGAACGGCTTCGGGCAACCTGATCTGGAACACGGCGCCGGCCTCGGCACAGAATTACTATGCATTCAACCCCGGCATGATCCGTGGCTTGCCGGCGAGATCGAGTGTGACCTACCGCTACACCGTCATGACAACCAAGGCAGATGACACTTGCGGCAGTTCCGACATCAACCTCACCGATTACCTGAGGGATGCACTGGTCTATGGAGCCGGTGCGCTTGGCACCTCACCGTTCACCGATTCCAACGCGATTATCGAAACGCCGTATTCGGTTACGACGCCGTTGAAATCTCCAGGCGCCTGCAATTTCGCGCCCGTATC
Source organism: Ottowia sp. SB7-C50 (assembly GCF_033110285.1). NCBI lineage: Bacteria > Pseudomonadati > Pseudomonadota > Betaproteobacteria > Burkholderiales > Comamonadaceae > Ottowia > Ottowia sp. SB7-C50. Next base: position 3,375,305 of record NZ_CP136995.1, on the reverse strand, counting down.
CGTTCGGACATCCAAGGCGCTGATCGGTAACACCAGTTCGATCGACACCGAGGGTGAGATCAAGACCTACCGGTTTACCGTTACCCGCATCGCCGCCACCGCCACCAATGCCACTCAGGCCAATGCACTGCCGGTGACGCTGGCGCTGTGGGACCAGATGCTGTACAACAGCTGGACTGCGTTGGGTGGCGCGGTGAAGCACACTGGCAAGGTCACGAATTGCACCCCCAGCGCTGGTGCGTCGTGCCCCACCCAATGGGCGAGCTTGCCGTATCCGTTGGTGGATGCTCAGTACAGGACGATCAACGGCACAACGCCGGCGAACATCACCACGGCGTATCCGTTCAGGGCAACAGACGGAACCAGTGCGTACAGCGTAACCCTGAACGCGCCCGGAGATTCGGTGGCCTTCGACATCGAGATCGGCTTTACCGGCCTCGACTCACTCACCTGCGTGAAGACGCCCAGCCAGCTGACGAATGGCTTCAGCGCGTATTCGACTGGATCGCCGCCGCAACCATTCAATTACTGGCTGGATTCCCAATTGGCGTCCAACCCGCAAGATGTTCCACTCGACCCCGATAAACCGCTGTGCGTGGATGTCGCGATCAACAAGACCATCACGCCCACCAACGTCGCTGCCGGCCAGCCCATCACGTTCACGCTGGACGTGACCAACAACTCCTTTGCCGCCGTCGGCAACCGGCGCACGGCGATCAATGTGCCGCTGACCGACGTGCTGGGCAGCCAGTTCATTCCGTCCGCGGCCACGTGCTCGGTGGTATCTGGCACCGCGACGGCGCCCGTGGTCACGCTGGCGGGCAACATCACGGGTGCCAACCACACGTTTACGGCCACGATCCCGAGCCTGGACGACGGTGCGACGGTGCGCTGCCAGATCACGGGTGCCGTCGTGCAGGCCGGCAGCTTCACCAACACGGCCACCGTCAACGGGACCACCGGCACCACGCGCGGCACGCTGCATGACGTGAATCCTGCCAATGACAGTTCGAGCCAGACCTACGGCATCGGCAATCCGGCGTCGATCACGCTCACCAAGAAGCTCTCCGGCGCGACAGCGGGGTATGTCGGCGGCACCACGTTCCCGGCCACGGTGGCCTGCACGGTGACGCCGACTGCCGGTGCCGCGACGACGGTCAGCCAGACGGTGAACCTGGTGCCTGATGTGCCGCAGACCGTGAATGTTCCTGCGCAGACAGCGCAGCAGACGGTGAACTGCGCCGTCAGCGAAGGAGCGCTGCCAGCGCCTGCGACGAATTACAAATGGGGCACGCCGACCGTGAGCCCGGCCAACGTCAACGGACTGGGGCCGACGGCGAACGGCGCCGTCACCATCACCAACCCGTTGATCGACACGCGGGTCAACCTTGCGATCACCAAGACCGCGAACCCGGGCAACACGTACACGCCGGGTCAGGCGCTGAAGTACGACATCAAGGTCGCCAACGACGGGCCAGCCGATGCCGTGGGCGCTGTGGTGACCGACTTGGTGCCCGCCGCCGTCTCCGTCACCAGCTGGACGTGTACTGCGCCCAGCACAGGTGCTGACTGCGACAGCACCACCGCGGGGACGGGTGCCAGCGGCAGCGGCAACAGCATCCGTCTGGGCAACGTCAACCTGCCGGTCGGCGGCTCCATCGTCATCAGCGTCAGCGGCACGGTGTCACTCAGCGCGACCGGCGCGATCACCAATTCGGCCACGGTGGACCTGCCTGCGGGCGTGAGCTGCAACACCGCGCCCAACTGCAGCCGCACCGCCGACGTCACCAACACCAGCCTAGGCACGCCTCAGCTGAACATCAGCAAGAGCGCCAACCCGGGCACCTTTGCGGTGGGTGCCACGGGCAGCTACGCCATCACCGTCTCCAACGTCGGCACCGGCGCCACCACCGCGGACATAGCCGTCAACGACCCGCTGCCGGCCGGCATCACCGCCACGCTTCCCATCACCGCAACAGGCTGGAACTGCAGCGCCAGCACCGCCACCGTGGTCAGCTGTACCAACAGCACCGCGCTGATCCCCGGCGCCATCGCCCCGGTCATCACCGTGCCCGTGAGCATCGGCATCAACGCTGCCTCGCCCAGCGTCAACACCGCCCGCGTCAGCGGCGGCGGTGACAGCACCTGCCCGGCCAGCGGCACGACGCTGGTTCGATGCCAGGGCTCCGTCACCACGGCCGTCAACGCCCCCGGCCTCACCGTCAAGAAGACGCTGCAGGGCAACCTGGTCGTCGGCCAGTCCACCAACTACCTTATCACCGTCACCAACAACGGCCAGGCGCCCACGCTGGCGGGCACCCTCACCGACACCATTCCGACGGGCCTCGCCATCGGCACCCTGCCGGCCGGCTGCACGGCCGCCGGCCAGACGCTGACCTGCGCCATCCCGGCGGGCCTGGCCAACGGCAGCGCGGTCAGCTACACCATCCCGGTCACCCCGGATGCCACCGTGGTCAACACGGCCGTCAGCAACACCGCCACCGCCAGCGGCGCCGGTGACCCGACCTGCCCGGCCGGTGCCAACTGCAAGGACACCGCCACCGGCACCGTCACCGCGCCGCAGCTGAGCCTGACCAAGACCGTCAGCCCCAGCACGCTGGTGGTCGGCCAGGCCGGCAGCTACACCATCACGGTGACCAACCAGGGCACGGCCGCCACCACGGCGGTGGCCACCGTCAGCGACGCCATCCCGGCCGGCCTGACCCTCGGCACCCTGCCGGCCGGCTGCACGGCCAGCGGCCAGACCGTGAGCTGCACCATCGCCAGTGGCCTCGCAGCCACCAGCGGCGCCACCAGCTTCGTGATCCCGGTCACCGCCACCGCCAGCCTGCTGGGCCAGTCCGTCACCAACACCGCCAGCGTCAGCGGCGGCGGTGACCCCGGCTGTACCACGGCCCCGGTCGCTGCGCGCTGCACCGGCAGCGTCACCGCCCCGGTCAGCGCCCCGCAGATGACGATCAAGAAGACCGCCAGCACCGCCTGGGCGGTGGGCGTGCCGGCCAGCTACACGCTGGAAGTCACCAACACCGGCAGCGCCGACAGCTTCGGTACCATCACCGTCATCGACGTCATCCCGGGCTCGCTGACCCTCGGCACCCTGCCGGCCGGCTGCACCGCCGCGGGCCACCAGGTCACCTGCACGTCCTCGGCCGTGCTGGCCAAGGGCGCCAAGATCAGCTTCGTGATCCCCGTCACGCCCACCGCCGCCTCGGCGCCCAGCGTCAGCAACACCGCCACCGTCCAGGGTGGGGGCGATCCGGTCTGCCCGACCGCTGCCAACTGCACCAGCACCGTGGTCACCCCCGTGAGCGCGCCGCAGCTGCAGATCACCGAAACCGCCAACGGCCCGTGGAGCATCGGCATGAGCGGCGCCGCCTACACCATCACGGTGACCAACGTCGGACCGGCCACCACCACCGGCCTGGTGACCGTCAACGCCACCCTGCCGGCGGGCCTGACCCCCGGCTGGAGCGGCACCACCACGCTGAACGGCTGGAGCTGCACCGCCAACGGGCAGGACATCGCCTGCACGGCCACACCCGACCTGGCCAACGGCGCCAACGCCGTATTCACCTTCCCGGTGAACGTGCTGGCGGCGGCCGTGCCCAGCGTGACCACGCCCTCGGCCGTGGGCGGCGGCGGTGACCCGTTCAACGGCGGCACCACCCCGGCAGCGGGCACCGCCTGCACCACGCTGGATGCGACCCCCGCACCCAACCACTGCGCCACCGTCACGCTGCCGATCCCGGTCTCGGGCGCCGTGAGCACCGTCAAGACGCTGGATGCCGGCACCAAGACCCCCTTGGTGGCAGGCCAGGCGGTGACCTACGTGCTGACGGCCACCAACAGCGGCGGCACGGCCGTGGCCAACTACGTGCTGAACGAAGTGGTGCCTGCCAACGCCACCTTCACCAGCATCGAAGGCGGCACCACCACCTGCACCGCCGGTGCGGCCGCCGGCACCCTGTGCCCGGTGACCATCGCCAGCGTGCCGGCCGGCGGCAGTGCCAGCGTGCGCATCACCTTCACCCTGGCCAAGACCTTGCCCAGCGGCTTCACCCAGATGGTCAACGCCATCACGGTGCCGGCTGCCTGCGCCGGCGCAAGCTGCGATGCACCGCCCACGCCGCCCAGCTGCACGGGCAGCAGCTGCACGCCGGCTGCCAGCTGCACCGCCGGTGACCCGCTGTGCGTGAGCACGCCACTGGCCGCCACCGGTGGTGGCCTGACGCCCGTGCCGACAATGTCGGAGTGGATGCTGATGGCCATGGCGCTGATGCTGGGGCTGATGGGCTGGCGTCAGGCGCGGCGCGTGGCGCAGCGATGAGCCCGGCCCGGCCGATGCAGGCAAGGCGCTCGGCTTGATAGGTCCGACACCAAGCTGAACTGCCTATCCCGCTGCGCAAACCCCTGGGAGTTATTGCGTACTTTCGATGTATTTCTGACGCAACAAGCCAGGTCACCGAACACAAATAATTCTCGAAACTTCGATCGGCGTGAGTCCGCCTGGCGCGTATTTTTGAATCCTTTTGATCTACTCCCTTTACGATTGGTGACCGACCGTAAGGCATGGTCAGGGGGATGAGGAAATGCGCAAGACGTTCTTGAAAATGTGGCTCAAGGGGTGCGTCCTGGCGGGCGTCGCCTCGGGCTTTCCCCTGCTGGCACAGGCGGCGTCGGTGGATCTCACGGTCAACGACACGGTGGCCACGGCGTCCTACAGCTACACCGACCCCGCCGCGGTGCATACCGTAACCATCGGCAACCGTGGGCCTGAAGCCGCGACCAACGCGGTGCTGACCTTCAACAACCCCAAATCGGCCGGCACCGCCGTGGCCTGGAACACCCAGGTCACCTGCACGCCCAGCGGGGGCGCAGTGTGCCCGGCGAGCTATGCGCTGGATTCCACCAAGGCCATCCTGACCGCCACCGCGCCCAGCGTGCCTATGGGCGGGCAACTGGTGTTCAGTATTCCGGCGCCGATCCAGACCGACCTGAACTGCGCGTGCGTCTTGCCGCTGGTCGAGAAGGTCAATTCCACGGCGACGATCTCGGTCGGCCCGTCCGACAGCGAACTCGCGCCCGCCACGAACGTATCGAATGCTGCCTATGTCGTGAATAACCCGCGCATCGATTACGGCATGAGCATCAGCGAACCGGTCGTTTCGCCCATCGCTGGCACGTCGGACAGTCTCTTCACCTACACGGTGACGATGCGCAACAATTCGGCGCTGGCTGAACCCATGGGGGCCGGCTTCAGTCCGCAATACCTGCAGGGCACGGCGACGGCGCCTCCGGGCGATCAGTATTTCGCCAACCCACTGAATCCCGGCTCGCCCAACCCCAGCATCACCTGCGCTGGTGGTGCAGGCGGGGCGTCCTGCGCGGGTTTTGTGGTGACGAACAACTACGCCAGTGTGCCTTCCATGCCTGCCGGGAGTTCGCTGACCCTGAAGGTCGCGTTGGTGGTGGGCGCGCCCGCGTGTACCGATCCCACCCAAGGGGGCAAGGAGGGCGACAACCGGGTCGTGTCCTTGTATGGCTCGATAGCGCCCGTTGCCAATGTTCTTGCCAACGGCGTGATGACCCGTGTCAGCGGACTCTCCGAAAACACGGGGACCGATGCGGACAACTCGGCCACCCAGTCGACTCCGGCGCCCGCGCCACTTTGCCTGAATGGTGACCTGCTGGTGCAGAGCATCGTCAATTCGGGCGCGCAGACATACGACCCGAAGGCGCCGTTCGCGCTGACCGCGTTCTACGCCAATGGCGCGGGTTCGCCGGACGGTGCGATCAACGTACCACTGGTGTTCCATGCTGGCTGGCCCACGACGGGGCTGAGCCTGAACCCCACACCAGCCAGCTGCACCTCCAGCGGGGGCGCCGTCTGTCCCAACAGTTGGGTGCTCAGCGCCGACAAGACGACGCTGACGGGCGTGTCGCCCAGCATGCCCCCCAACAGCACGCTGCAGATCACCTTTACCGGCACGACCGGCCAGGACACGCAGGCCGTGTGCAAGGCACAGTACCTGACAGCGCAGGCCGATATCGTGCCGCCCGGCTCCTATGCCGATACCCGCTACGACCCGAAGGCGGATCCGCCCTACGACACGGGCACCCAGACGAAAGGCAACAACGCCTACCAGTTGCAGCTGCAGGCCAACGTGGGCGCGAACTGCACGGACAATTTCGATCTGGAGGCGCAGAAGTCGGGCCCGTTCAGCAACCCCGACGCCACGATCGGGGTCGCCACGGTCAAACCGGGTGACTGGATTTACTTTAAGTCTGTGGTCACGCTGCTGCCCGGCAGCGCCAACCTGACGTCCTATTCGATTGGCGATCAACTGGTCTATTCGTCCGACCCGCAAAGAAGCATCTCCAACACGCAGCTTTATCCGCTTTATTTCGGTAACGTGCCTGCCTATCAGATGCCGTCGGCATCCGTATCGGGCGTCATGATGACCGGCAAGCCGGGCGACCCGCCGGGGCTGCCCACGCAGTTGTTGGGCAGCAGGGACATCTCCGGCGACAGCGGGGTGCGCTGCGTGGCCAGCGGCGGCGCCACGTGTCCCAATACCGTGCGGGGCGCCACGTTTGGTTATCCGGCCAGTCATGGGTTTCCGACCTGGAGCCTTGGCCCCGAGAACTGGACCAGTGGCCAGCCCGAGTGGCCGGCCGGTGGCGCGCTGACCTTCATCTATGCCTACCGCGTGCCGCCGCTGACCGGCTATGTCAGCTGCGTGCCGAGCAACAAGCTGTCCTATCCGCTCAACATCATGAGCGTGAGCGGCACGCCGACGCCGCTGGGCACCGAGTCGAACACCACGAATAACCGCGTCACGGTGCCCTTCGACATGGTCAATCTGCCGTTGTGCGAGGCGGCGGTGTCGCTGACCAAGAAGGCGAATGTGACGAAGATGCCGGCGAACGGTAAGGTGGTCTATACGCTGGTGATGACCAACACGTCTGCCGTCAATGTCGACGTACCGCGCCTGCGCGAAATATTCCAGAACGGCGGCATCGACCAGGGCGTGGCAGCCACCATTGCCTGCGGTCCCACCACGGGTGGTGCGGTGTGCCCTTCTTTCACCCCACTGCAAGGCATGCGCTACACCAACAACGGTGCCACTGCTGTGCCGACCACGGGCGCCGACAACCTGCTGTCGCAGCAGAGACCTGATTTCGACTTCAGTTGGGGCACGCCCGGCAGCAATACGCTGCCCGCGGGCGCCAGCGTGACTTTTGCCGTGACGGTGCAATACCCTGGCACGCAAACCTATGCCGAAAACGCTGCGTTTGCCAGCCCCGATGCCACGGCCCAGGCGCAATTCCCGACGGTGCGAGCGGCGACTTTCCTGGGTTCTGGAACGAGCCCTGCCTTGCTGGTGAACAAGGACGTATCGCCCAAGCAGCCCGCGCCGGGCGCCACCGTGACCTACACGGTAGACCTGCTGAACGCCCAAGCCGTCGCGGCCACGGGGCTGAGCTTCACCGACGCCATGGATGCATCGCTGCTGGCTGCCAACCCTGCGGGCTACGGCAACCTTACCTGCCGCCCGCTGACGGCAGCCGATGGGCAACTGGTGGCGCCGCTCGGCGCGGCCAGCTGCCCGACGTTCACGTCCAACGGCAGCGGCATCACCGGCACGCTGGATTTGCCGGCCAATTCAGGGCTGCGCCTGACCTACACCGCGGTGGCGTCGCCCACGGGCGCGATCAGCGTGCCCAACACGGCCGCATTGCGCAGCAGCGCCACCGCGCGTGGTACGGGTGACGGCAGCAGTCAGGCCAACTTTGAGGTGCTGCCGCCGCTGCCCGACATGACGTCGAAGATAGCCCCCATCGCCAACGCCGACAACATGCCGCCGGGCACGGGCGTGCAGGCGTCGGTCACGTTCAACAACATCGGCACGGCCGCCGGGCTGAACGTGGTACCCACGCTGAAACTGGCGCCTGGCATGACGGGCGTGACACCCAGCAACGGAGGCGTCTACGACCCTGCCACCGGGCTGGTGACCTGGCCGGCCATCGCCAGCTTCGCGCCAAATGCGCCGGTGGTCTACACGGTGGGGTTCAGCATGCCCACCGGCGCACTGACGTTGGCGTCCAACATCACCGCCACCAACGAGCCGCCCGAGGTGCTGGCCAACAACACCGACAGCCTGTCGCTGCGCAATGTCTTGCCCGCCCCCGTGCCGACGCTGGAGGTGTGGGCACTGATGGCGTTGGCACTGTTGATGATGGCCGCCACCGCGCGGGGCCGCCAGCGGGGATGAAGGCGCCTGCCGGCTGTATGGCCTGAGCGCCCCGGCCGAGGCGCTGGGCCGCCGCCGGCGGGCGACCCCTCAGCCCACCACTTCCACGCGCGGCGCGGCGTTGAGGCCGGGGTCGAGCGACGGGTCGTCCAGCGCTTCGCCGTCGCGGATGGGTCTGGCGGGTGTGGCCAGCAGCGCGCGCAGGTAATTGGGCTGCGCCAGCATGGCGTGGTGGGTGGCGCCGTTGTACAGCTGCAGATCGGGCAGCCGCAAGTCGGCGATGCGGCGGTCGATTTCGGCGGCATCCAGCTGCAGCGGGTCCACACTGTCCGACGCCATGGCCATGCCCCACAGGGTGCCGTACAGGGGCACGTACTGCAGGTAGGGGCGCACGATGGGGAAGGCGCTTTGCACGGACGCGACGATGCGCGCCAGCGTGTCGCCGCGGTGAATGGGCGACTGGATGTGCAGCGACAGCACGCCGCCCGGCGCCAGCACGCGCCGGCAGGCGGCGTAGAACTCGGCCGTGTACAGCGCCACCGCCGGGCCGAAGGGGTCGGTCAGGTCGAGCACGATCTGGTCGAAGCGCTCGGTGCACTGCATCACATAGGCGTGGCCGTCGCCAATGTGCACGTCGAGCCGCCGGTCGAAAAATGCGCCGCGGTGGATGCTGTGCAGCCAGGTGCGCGCCATGTCGATCACGTCGCCGTCCAGCTCGACCAGCACCACGCGCGCCATGTCGGGGTGCTTGAGCAGTTCTTCGACCGTGCCGCCGTCGCCGCCGCCGATCACCAGCGCCGAGCGCGGGCGCCCGTGGCTGACGGCGGGCAGGTGCACCATGGGCTCGTGGTAGAAGAATTCGTCGCGTTCCGACGTCATGAAGCATTCGTCGATGCGCATCACGCGGCCGAACAGCGGCGTCTGCAGGATCTCGATGTGCTGCATGGGCGTGCGGCGCTCGGCCAGGCGGCTGGACGCGCCCAGGTAAAAGCCGAAGTCGGGCGTCAGTGCTTCGGCGACGAGTTGCCGGCCGGCGGGTGCCGGCGCCGCGGAGGGATGGGCCGCCGCTGCGGGCGTCGTCATGCCCGCTCGACGCGGTGCAGGTGCGGGTCGGCCGGGGCAAACGCCGCCATCACGCGCCCGAACAGGTCTTCGGCCTGCGTGCGGTTGTCGGTGGAGTAGCTGCACACATACACGTCGAGCGTGACGTAGCCGTCTTCCGGCCAGGTGTGGATCGACAGATGCGATTCGGCCAGCACCACCACGCCGGTGACGCCCGCGCCTTCGCCAAAGCTGTGGAACAGCGCGCCGACGTCGGTCAGGCCGGAGTCGAGCACCGCCTTGCGGCAGAAGGCCTCCAGGTGCGCGGCGTCGGTCATCAGGCGCGCGTCGCACATGCAGCCGTGCAGGTCGCCAATCAAATGCAGGCCGGGCGCCTTGCGCGCCACTTGCGGCAGGCGAATCGCGGCGTGCGTCACGTCGACTTCAGGGGGTTGGGGTCGCAGCAGTACAGGCATGGCAGTCTCCAAAGTGAGCCAAACGAAAGAGACATCCGGTCGACGTCCGAATAGAAACGCCACGAGGAGCGCGCCGTTTGGCGGGTACAGGCCCGCACTGGCCAAACGCGTTCATCGTGACGCAAATAACCTTTAACTGTAATCAAATTGAGGACAATTGTCAAAAAGTCAAGGGCTTGCCTACGCCGTGCTTATGATGGCGCATGGACGACATCGTCAAGCAAGCCATGGCCAAGTGGCCCAACGTGCCGCATTGCTACGGCTGGCTCGGCCTGGACGCGCGGGGCGACTGGTACCTGCGCGACGAAGCGGCGCAGGCGCAGGGGGCGTTTGCCAGCGGCGCGCCGGGCGCCAAGGGCTCGCTGCTGGAGCACGACAAGCTGATCGAATTCATCCACCGCAATTACGACCGCGACGCCGAGGGACAGTGGTTCTTCCAGAACGGCCCGCAGCGCGTGTTCGTCGAATTGCAGGCCGCGCCGTGGATCTGGCGTGTGGCGGACGATGGCGCCGTCACGTCCCACACCGGCGCACCGGCGCAGGTGCGCGAGGCGCTGGTGGACGAGTCGGGCCGCGTGTTCCTGCTCACCGACCGCGGGCTGGGGCTGGTGCACACGCAGGACATGGGCATCGTCGCCGATGCGCTGGAGCAGGGTCGCTGGCCGCTGCGTGATGTGAAGGCGGATGAGTTGCCGGCGGCATTCGGCTTTGTGCTGAGTCCGATGGCGCGGCAGCCCACGCACTGATGCATCGCGACGCGGGGGGCGAGGGCGCGCGGCGCACAGCTTTCAAGTGCTTCGTCGAGGCTTGGCGCCTGCCCAGCCATCGCACGGACGACGCGCGAGCCTTCTCAGAACTCCTAAAATAATAGCTGTATGCGCTTTCAGGACAAGCGCTGCAGACCCATTTGGGCATGAAAAAGGCCGGCGCGAGGCCGGCCTTGATCCGCAGCGACGGGGCGCTTACTTGGCGGCGTCCACCATGTACTGGATGGCAGCCTTCAATTCGTCGTCGGTGGCCGTCGTCGCACCGCGCGGCGGCATGGCACCCTTGCCGGAGATGGCGACCTTGAGCATGGTGTCCATGCCGGTGGCGATGAAGGGCGCCCAGGCGGCCTTGTCACCGAACTTGGGTGCGCCGGCCACGCCTACGCCGTGGCAGGTCACGCAAGACTTGTCGTAGAGCGCCTTGCCCACGCCGGCATCGGCCGCAGCCGGTGCGGCGGCGGCCGGCGCTGCAGCGGCCACGGCGGTGGCAGCCGCGGCAGCGGGCGCCGCAACCGCCGAAGCGGCCGGTGCCGGGGCGGGCGCAGCGGCCGGGGCCGCCGCAGCAGCAGGTGCGGCGCCGCTGGCAGCGCCGGCCGGCGCGGCCGGCTCGGCAAACTTGCCGCCGGCGGCGTTGGCCATGTAGACCACGGCGCGGCCAATTTCCACGTCGCTGAAATTGCCGCCGCCTTGCGGGGCCATGGCGTTGAAGCCCTTCAGCGCGTGCGTCGCCAGCGTGTCGTAGCCCTTGCCCAGGCGCGCGGCCCAGTCACCGGCGTTGCCCAGCTTGGGCGCGCCCGACACGCCAGTGGCGTGGCAGGCCGCGCACTGCGCCTTGTAGACGTCTTCGCCGCCGGCCAGCGGGCGGTTGGCGTCGCGGATTTCCACGGTGCCCACCTTCACCAGGCGCTCGGCGACGGCAAGCTCGGTGTCGGTCGCGCCGGCCGAAGGCCGGGGGCTGGACGTGACGTAGTAGACCAGCCCGATGATGATGAACACCGGGATGACGAAGGACGCCACGCTGGCCCAGAACAGCTGCTTCGGGGTCTTGATCGGACCGGTGTGTGCTTCGTCGTGCATGCTGTCGCTCATGGCGTCCTCGGGGGGCTCGGGTCGTGGGTGGATTCGATGGAGTCGCGGCGCACGCCGGCCGTGGGCCATGCACGCGCGCGTCAGCCGGCGATTATAGGGCGCGTGCCGCGCCGCGCCCGCACCCGCGCGGCGCGGGTTTCAACCCTTGGCGGCTGCGCCCGGCAGCGGCGCGGGCGCCTGGTAATCGGTCCAGCCGCCGCCCAGGGCCTTGTACAACTGCACTTCGTTGGCGCGCTGCGCCAGACGCGTCTGCGCCAGTGCCTGTTCGATCGCGAACAGCGAGCGCTGGGCGTCCAGCAAATCCAGGTAGTTGGCGATGCCGTTGCGGTAGCGCAGATCGGCCAGGCGGAAGCGGTCGCGCTCGGCCGCGGCCTGCGCTTGCAGCGCGCTCAGTTGATCGGCCAGCGTGGCGCGGCCGGCCAGGGCGTCGGCCACTTCGCGGAAGGCGGTCTGGATGGCTTTTTCGTATTGCGCCACCGCCATCTCGCGCGCCGCCTTCGCGGCGTCCAGCCCCGCCTGGTTGCGGCCCATGTCGAAGATCGGCAACGAAATGCTGGGGCCAAACGACCACGCGCCCCGACCGCCCGATCCGAACAGGCCGTCCAGGTCGCTGCTGACGCGGCCGAGCGAGCCGGTGAGCGAGATGCGCGGGAAGAAGTTGGCGCGCGCCGCGCCGATGTTGGCGTTGGCGGCGATCAGCTGCTGCTCGGCGGCGCGGACGTCGGGGCGGCGCAGCATCAGGTCGGACGGCAGGCCGGCGGGCACCTCGGTGAAGGTGGGCAGCTCGGCCGCCGGCTGCACAGCGGGCGTGGGCTGCGTCAGGTCGCGCGGCGGCTCGGGCGTGGCGACGGCGGGCACGGGCGGGATCAGGCGCTCAGGTATCGGCTGGCCGACCAGCAGCGTCAGCAGGTTGATGTCCTGCGCGCGCAGGCGCTGCTGCTGGGCACGCGTGGCCTGCGCGCTGGCCGACAGCGACTCGGCCAGGCGCATGTCGAGCGCCGACGAGGCACCGTGGTCAAAGCGCAGCTTGGTCAGGCGCAGCGACTGGTCGCGCGTGCCCAGCGTGCGCTCGGCCAGGGCCAGCAGCTCGGTGTCGGTCTTCAGTTGCAGCCAGGTGCTGGCCACGCTGGCGATCAGGCTGATCTGCGCCGACTTGCGCGCTTCCTCGGTGGCCAGGTATTGCGCCAGCGCCACGTCTTTCAGCGCGGCGACGCGGCCGAAGAAGTCCAGCTCCCACGCCGATACACCCAGGCCCACGCTGTAGTTCGACGCTACGCTGGGCCCACCGATGGCGGCGTAGGGATTGGGCGCCGAACGCGTGCCGCTGGCCGACGCGCCCACGGTGGGCCATTGGTCGGCACGGCGGATCTGGTATTGGGCGCGCGCCTGTTCGATGGCCTGCACCGCCACGCGCAGGTCGCGGTTGTTTTCCAGCGCCAGCTGGATGACCTCGCGCAGTTGCGCGTCGTGCACGAACTGCTGCCACGGCAGGTCGGCCGCGGCCAAGCCGCCCAGTGCCTGCGCGCCGGCCGTGTCGGGCCAGGTGGCGCTGACGGGCGCGGCGGGTTGTTCGTACTTGGGCACGAACGAGCAGGCCGCCAGCAGGCTGGCGAGCGCGGCGGTGCCGATCAGTCGCGGCCAGGCCGCGGCGGTTGAAACCGCAATGGCGGGTTTCATGGGTGGTCCTTCGGTTGCGTGGCGGCGTCGTGGCCGTCCTGGTTCAGCGCGCGGCGGTCGGCGTCGGACAGGCCGGTTTCGGCATCGTCCACATAGTGCTGGGCTGCTTCGGCGGTGATGCCGGCTTCGGTCGCGTGCTCGGCGGCGCGCTCGCGCTGCTGCGCAGTGCCCTTGAACAGGCTGCGCACCACCACAAAGAACAGCGGCACGAAAAACACCGCCAGGATGGTGCCGACGATCATGCCGCCGATCACCCCGGTGCCGATGGCGCGCTGCGCCGCCGAACCGGCGCCACTGGCGATGGCCAGCGGTGTCACGCCCAGGATGAAGGCCATCGACGTCATGATGATGGGCCGGAACCGCAGGTGCGCCGCCGCCAGCGCCGAGGCCAGCACGCTCATGCCCTGCGCTTGCAAGTCCTTGGCGAACTCGATGATCAGGATGGCGTTCTTGGCCGACAAGCCGATGATGGTGATCAGGCCAACCTGGAAGTACACGTCGTTCAGCATGCCGCGCCCGGTGACTGCCAGCAGCACACCCAGCACGCCCAGCGGCACTACCAGGATGACGGCAAACGGGATCGACCAGCTTTCGTACAAGGCCGCCAACGCCAGGAACACCGCCAGGATGGCAAAGCCGTACAGGATCAGCGCCTGGTTGCCGGCCAGTTTTTCTTCGCGCGACTGGCCCGTCCATTCGTAGCCAAAGCCTTCGGGCAGCTTGGCTGCCAGCTGCTCCATCTCGCGCATCGCTTCGCCGGTCGAAAAGCCCGGCGCCGCGCCGCCGGCGATGCGCACCGCCGGGTAGCCGTTGTAGCGTACCGTCTGCATGGCGCCAGTGATCCAGCGCGTGCTGGCAAACGCCGACAGCGGCACCGCCTGGCCCTTGCTGTTGAGCGCGGTGAGCCGCAGGATGTCCTCTGGCTGCATGCGCGCCTTGGCGTCGGCCTGGATGATCACGCGTTGCAGACGGCCCTGGTTCGGAAAGTCGTTGACGTAGGCCGAGCCCAGCGACGCCGAGATGGCGTTGTTGATGGCGGCAAACGTCACGCCCTGCGCCGCCGCCTTGTCGCGGTCGATGTCGACCTGCAGTTGCGGCGCATCCTCCAGCCCGTCGGGCCGCACGCCGGCCAGCACCTTGCTTTGCATCGCCATCCCCAGCATCTGGTTGCGCGCGGCGATCAGCGCCTCGTGTCCCTTGCCACCGCGATCCTGCAGGCGGAAGGTGAAGCCCGAGCTGACGCCCAGCTCAGGAATGGGCGGCGGGCTCAGGGGGGAAGATGAATGCGTCCTTGATGCCCGACAGCGCGCCCATGGCGCGACCGGCAATGGCACCGGCCGCGTGCTCGGCGCCCTTGCGCTCGTCCCACGGTTTCAGTGACACGAACGACAGCGCAGCGTTCTGGCCCTGGCCCGAGAAGGAGAAGCCCATCACGGCCACCATGTTGGCCACCTCGGGCTGCTTCAGCAGATAGCCCTCGACCTGTTCGACCACGGCCTGCGTGCGCTCCAGCGTGGCGCCGGGCGGCAGCTGCATGTTGACCAGGATGTTGCCCTGGTCTTCCTGCGGCAGAAACGACGTCGGCAGCCGCACATAGAGCCAGCCCACCACCACGGCCAGCGCCAGGTAGATGATCATCAGACGACCGGCACGGCGCACCAGCCTGGCGACGATGCTCTCATAGCCCTTGGCGGTGCGCTGAAAGCGCCGGTTGAACCAGCCGAAGAAGCCGCGCTTTTCGACGTGGTGGCCTTTCTCGACGGGTTTCAGCAGCGTGGCGCACAACGCGGGCGTGAGCGACAGCGCCATGAAGGCCGAGAAGAAGATCGACACCGCCATCACCGCCGAGAACTGGCGGTAAATGTTGCCGACCGACCCAGCAAAGAAGGCCAGCGGCACGAACACCGAGATCAGCACCACCGTCACGCCGATGATGGCGCCCGAGATCTGGCTCATCGCCTTGCGCGTGGCCTGCAGCGGCGGCAAGCCTTCCTCGCTCATGATGCGCTCGACGTTCTCGACCACCACGATGGCGTCGTCCACCACGATGCCGATCACCAGCACCATGCCGAACATGGTCAGCACGTTGATCGACATGCCGAACGCCAGCAGCGCCGCGAAGGTGCCCAGCAGCGCCACCGGCACCACGATGGTCGGGATGACGGTGTAGCGCCAGTTCTGCAGGAACAGGAACATCACCAGAAACACCAGCGCCACCGCCTCGAACAAGGTCTTCACCACCTCGGTGATCGAGATGCGCACGAAGTCCGACGAGTCGTACGGAATCTTCCAGCTGACGCCGGGCGGAAAGTAGCGCTCCAGCTCGGCCATGCGCGTGCGCACCGCCTTGGCGGCCGCCAGCGCGTTGCCCGAGGGCGAGAGCTGCACGCCCATGCCGGCGGCCGGCTGGCCGTTCAGGCGCGCGGCGGTGGCATAACTTTGCGCGCCCAGTTCAAGGCGCGCCACGTCCTTCAGCCGCACCGTGCTGCCGTCGGCGTTGGCGCGCAGGGTGATGTTGCCGAACTGCTCGACGGTGCTCAGCTGCCCCGGCACCACCACCGTGGCGCTGATGGTCTGACCGCTGGCCAGCGGCAAATCGCCAATGGCGCCGGCCGACACCTGGGCGTTCTGCTGCGCGATGGCGTTGGCCACGTCGGCGGGCGACAGGCCATAGCTTTGCAGCTTGGCCGGTTCGATCCACACGCGCATGGCGCGCTCGGCGCCGAACAACTGCACCTGGCCGATGCCGGGCAGGCGCTGCAATTCAGGCAGCACGTTGCGCGAGGCGTAGTCGGACAGGGCGGTGATGTCGAAGTTCGGGTCCGACGACGACAGCACCGTGAACAGCAGGAAGTTGCTGCGCGACTTGTCCACCCGCACGCCCTGCTGCACCACCGTGGTCGGCAGGCGCGGGCTGGCGCGCGACAGGCGGTTTTGCACATCCACCTGCGCCAGGTCGGCGTTGGTGCCGGGCTCGAAGCTGAGCGTGATGCTGCCGGTGCCGTTGGCCTGCGCCACCGACTCCATGTAGGCGAGGCCCGGCGAGCCGTTCATCTCGCGCTCGATCACCGACAGCACGGCGTCTTCCAGCGTCTGCGCCGACGCGCCGGGGTAGGTGGCCGACAGCACGATGGTCGGCGGTGCGACGCTGGGGTACTGCGCCACCGGCAGCTGCGTGATGGAGATGGCGCCCAGCACCATCATGAACAGGGCGATCACCCACGCGAAGATGGGTCGGTCGATGAAGAACTTGGCCATGCGTCAGCTCTCGTCAGGCTTCAGCGCGAGGCTGCAGAAGCCGGCGCGGCAGGCGCCGACGCCACGGGTGCTCCGCCCGATGCTGCGGTTTTAGGAGCTGCTGGCGCTTGACTGGCGGGCGCTGCGGCCTGATTCGGCACCCAAGGCACCGGTTTGACCACCTTCGCGCCCATCATCAGCTTCATGGCGCCTTCCACCATCACCTGCTCGCCGGCTTTGAGGCCTTCGGTGACGATCCACTGGTGGCCCTTCTGGCCGCCGATCTTGACCGGGCGCGGCGCCACGGCGCCGTCGGGTGCCACCACCATCACGGTATCGCCCTTCGTGCCGCGCGTGACCGCCTGCTGCGGGAGCAGGATGGCGTTGTCGACTTCCGCCTGCTCGACGCGCGCGCGCACGTACATGCCAGGCATCAGCAGGCCGCCGGGGTTGGGCACTTCGGCGCGCAGGCTGACCTGGCCGGTGGCCGGGTCGACGCTCAAATCGGTGAACAGCAGGCGCGCGGACTGCCCGTAGACCTGGCCGTTTTCCAGCAGCACCTGCACCTTGGCCGCTTCGGCGCCGCCCGCGCGCGCCAGCTTGCCGGACTGCAGCGCCTGGCGCAGCGCCATGACTTCCGCCGCCGACTGCGTGATGTTCAGGTACAGCGGGTTGATCTGCTGGATGGTGGCCAATTGCGTGCCCTCTTGCGCGCTGACAAGCGCGCCCTCGGTCACCAGCGAGCGGCCGATGCGGCCCGAGATGGGCGCCGTCACCGTCGCATAACCCAGGTTGATGTCGGCCGTGCGCAAGGCGGCGCGGGCGGCGGCCACCTGCGCCTGCGCGGCTTTTCGGCCGCCACGGCGGCGTCGAATTCCTGCTTGCTCACGGCGTTGGCGGCCACCAGCGGGCGGTAGCGCGTGACCATGGCGCTGGCGTTGGCCAGCTGCGCCTGCGCCTGCGCCAGCTGCGCCTGCGCGCTTTGCCGCGTGGCCTGGTAGGGGGCTGAGTCAATCTGGTACAGCACCTGGCCGGCGCGCACGTCGCTGCCTTCGGTGAACACGCGCTTGTTCAGGATGCCGGTGGCGCGCGCGCGCACCTGGGCCACGCGCGAAGGCTCCAGCCGGCCGGGCAATTCGGTCGTCAGGCCCACGGTGCCGGGCTGCACGGTGACCACGGCCACCTCGGGCGGCGGCGGCGCGCCACCCCCAGCGCCGCCGGGCGCCGCGCCTTGGGGCTTGTCGCCACAGGCGGCGAGCAACACGGCCAGCAGCACCGACGTGCCAAACGGAAGAAGACGGGAAGCCGTCGGGCGGCGCGGGGCGGGCTGGGACATGGTTTTGAGGAGGATGAGGAGATCGGTGCGATCTGAAGCGGCCCTCGGCGGCCAGACAGCGCTCAAGCGCCGCGCCGCGGGGCATTGATCGTAGTCAACAAGCCCGATGGCTGCATGATCGAAGCGCCGGATTATACATACATCCTTGAATGTATGTGCTAGAGTGCCGTCCCATGTCCATGTTCTCTACTAGGTCCTGACGCCATGGCCCGCCGCACCAAGCAAGACGCGCAGGCCACGCGCGAAGCACTTCTCGACGCCGCCGAACGCGTGTTCGAGCAGCGCGGCGTGTCGCGCACCTCGCTGGCCCACATCGCCGAGGCGGCGGGGCTGACGCGCGGCGCCGTGTACTGGCACTTCAAGGACAAGGCCGACCTGTTCAACGCCATGATGGAGCGGGTGACGCTGCCGCTCGAATCCGAGCTGGCCGGCGTCTACCAGGCGCCGGGCGACCCGATCGACGCGCTGGTCATGCGGCTGCTGCACTCGTTCGGCCAGATCGCGACCGACGCGCGCACCCAGCGCGTGCTGAACATCGCGGTGATGCTGGTGGAGCACGTCGAAGACCTGTGGCCCGTGCGCGAGCGCCACGCGCAGATGGACCGCGCCAACGTCGAGCGCATGCGGTTGGTGTTCGAGCGCGCCAGCGCGCTGCGCCAGCAGCCCCTGCCGGCCGATGCGCAAGTATTGGCCGAGGGCTTTCATGCCCTGGTGCGCGGCCTGGTCTACAGCTGGTTGCTGCAGCGCAGCTTCGACCTACAGGGCACGTCGCGTGTCGCCATGGAGGCCTACCTCGCCGGCATCGGCCTGCCGCGCCAGTGGCCGCCGGCGTCCCCGTCCGCAGCGTAATCGGGGATAATCGCCGACTTGTTCCGGAAGCGGCTGTAGCTCAGTGGATAGAGTATCGGCCTCCGAAGCCGAGGGTCGTGGGTTCGATCCCCGCCAGCCGCGCCAAATGCATCTCGTTTTGGGGCACTCTCGAATGCATTTTTGAAGCTCGCGTCGCCCGAAGCGTGCCAAGGATTTTGATTCTCGCAAGTTGGGGTGGCTCAGCCGGATCGAAAGCACGTCCGCTTCATGGCAAGCCTTGGCTCCGTGACATTGTTCTCACCCAGGCGACACGCGTGCTCTCCTTGGGATGGCGATTTAATCGTTTATTCTTAAACCGTGGCATCATCGGTCTATCGACACATGGGGTCGCCAGGCTGACAGCTTGGTTGATGCGCATAGACGAAAAGATGACAAAATCATTCAACCGGGACCGAGACAACGCGCAGCGTCGGACGCGTGTGCCCAGTGATTTGCATCGTCGACACCTCGCTTCCCTCTGTTGCGCCGCGCTGACCAGCCAGTCGTGGCGAGCCTTGTCGGGCGGCACCCCTCTCACGTGACTGCGACCGGACCGTACCCTGCGGCATTCGCGGGTCTGGGGCGGTTCGGTTTCCCGTTCAAGGATGGCACATGCCGTGCCTGTTGCTGGAATTTCCCAGTCCCCGTATTCTTTTTGCACCATGGCGGCCAAGCACTTCAAGCTCAATTACACCGGCACCCCGCGGGTCAAGACCACGATTCATCCGACGAAGGAATGCCTGCTCGACACGGTGATCGGCCTGCTCGACACGCACGCGCTGGAAAGCATCACGGTCGATCTGGTGCTGCGCGAATCGGGGGTGTCCAAGGGTTCGCTCTACCACCACTTCGAGGATTTCCCCGACCTGCTGGAGCACGCGCTGGTGCAGCGCTTCTCGCTGGGCGTGGACAAGAGCATCGAGATGCTGTCGCGCGTGGTGCGCTCCAGTCCGACGCGCGAGGAAGCCATGACCGGCCTCTACAAGGCCACCAGCAAGACGACCTCGGCCGCGGTGGCGGGCAACCGGTTCGAGCGCACCAAGCTCATCGGTTTTTCGCGTGACAACCCGCGTCTGTCCAAGAAGCTGGCCGGCGAGCAATGACGGTTGACGAGTGCGCTGGAAGGCCTGTTCGTCGAGATGCAGACCAAGGGCTGGATGAGCAAAAACTTCGACCCGCGCGCCGCGGCCGTGCTGATCCAGGCCTACGCGCTGGGCAAGATCATCGATGACATCGTCGATGAAAAGGTGGACGAGGAAGCCTGGAACCAGCTGATCAACAAGATCATCGACCGGGTGTTCTCGGACTGACGGTCGTCGACGGCGGGCGCCTGGCGCAGGTGACTCGCCCACCTGTCGATCGCTATTAAATCAATAGCTGTAAGCGCGCATGAAAACAGGGCCGAAGCCCTGTTTCATTCAGATTTTCCTCAAGCCGGCAGCGGCACCAGCGGGTTGCCGAACATGGGGTCGGCTTCCTTCGACGCCAGCGCCTTCGCCAGGTCGATGCCCAGCGCCTTGGCCACGCCCGCGCCATACGCCGGGTCGGCGGCGTGGCAGTTGCGGATGTGGCGCAGCTTGATGAACTCAGGCGCATCGCCCATGGCGCGGCCGGTGTTGCCGAACAGGGCTTGCTTCTGCGTGTCGTTCATCAGGTTGAACAGCTTGCGCGGCTGCTCGAAGTAGTTGCTGTCGTCCTTGTCGAAGCTCCAGTGCTGGGCATCGCCGGTGATCCTCAGCGGCGGCTCGGCAAACTCGGGCTGGCCCTGCCACTGGCCGTAGCTGTTGGGCTCGTAGTGCGGCAGGCTGCCGTAGTTGCCGTCGACGCGGCCGATGCCGTCGCGGTGGTTGCTGTTGACCGGGCAGCGTGCCTTGTTCACCGGGATCTGCTGGTAGTTGGTGCCCAGGCGGTAGCGCTGCGCGTCGGCGTAGTTGAACAGGCGCGCCTGCAGCATGCGGTCGGGGCTGGCGCCGATGCCGGGCACCAGGTTGCCGGGGGCAAAGGCCACCTGCTCGACGTCGGCGAAGAAGTTCTCGGGGTTCTTGTTCAGTTCGAACTCGCCCACTTCGATCAACGGGTAGTCGCCCTTGTACCAGACCTTGGTCAGGTCGAACGGGTGCAGGCGGTACTTCTCGGCGTCGGCCTCGGGCATGATCTGGGCGTACATCTTCCACTTGGGGAAGTCGCCGCGCTCGATGGCGTCGTACAGGTCGCGCTGGTGGCTTTCGCGGTCCTTGCCCACCAGGGCTTCGGCCTCGGCATCGGTCAGGTTCTGGATGCCCTGCTGCGTGCGGAAGTGCAGCTTGACCCAGAAGCGCTCGCCATCCTTGTTCCAGAAGCTGTAGGTATGCGAGCTGAAGCCGTGCATGTGGCGGTAGCTCTTGGGAATGCCGCGGTCGCTCATGACGATGGTGACCTGGTGCAGCGCCTCGGGCAGCAGCGTCCAATAGTCCCAGTTGTTCTTGGCGCTGCGCAGGTTGGTGCGCGGGTCGCGCTTGACGGCCTTGTTCAGGTCAGGAAACTGGCGCGGGTCGCGGATGAAGAACACGGGCGTGTTGTTGCCCACCATGTCCCAGTTGCCTTCTTCGGTGTAGAACTTCAGCGCAAAGCCGCGAATGTCGCGCTCGGCGTCGGCCGCGCCGCGCTCGCCGGCCACGGTGGTGAAGCGGGCGAACATCTCGGTCTTCTTGCCCACCTTTTCGAAAATCTTGGCGCGCGTGTACTTGGTGATGTCGTTCGTCACCGTGAAGGTGCCGAACGCGCCCGAACCCTTGGCGTGCATGCGCCGCTCGGGCACCACTTCGCGCACGAAGTTGGCGAGGCGCTCGTTCAGCCAGACGTCCTGCGCCAGCAGCGGGCCGCGCGGGCCAGCCGTGAGGCTGTCACGGTTGGTGGGCACGGGGGCGCCGAAGTCGGTCGTCAGGTGGGTGACGGGGCATTTGCGGGTGTCGTCGCTCATGGCTTCCTTTCGGGTGGGGTTGTGGAGGACAGCGCAAGTGTGCGCCATGGGTCAGATGATAGAAAACCTAGATTAACATTCAAAGGCAATAGTATTAATAGGCGCCATAGCCTGAGTCGATGACGGCGTGCATCGACGCCGCGGGTCGGATGGGGCCGACGGCGCCCCGACGGCGATCAGGGCGCTGCCAGCGCCCGCGGCACGACGTCGGCCACGCGCCGGGGCGTGCCGATGGGCGCGCCGGCCTGGCCGCGCTGCAGGGCGGCGATGTCGGCCTCGCTGGGGTAGATGCCGGCCAGCCAGTAGTCCATGACGCGGCGCACCAGCGGCGCGGCGTGGGCGGCGCCGAAGCCCGCGTTCTCGACGATCGCGGCCACGGCGATGCGCGGGTTCTCGGCCGGCGCGAAGGCGATGTAGAGCGAATGGTCGCGCTGGTGCTCGGCCAGTCGGCGTGCGTCGTAGCGGCTTTTCTGCCCGATGGTGACGGCCTGCGCCGTGCCCGTCTTGCCGCCCGACAGGTAGGGCGCGTTGGCGAACACCCCGCGCGAGGTGCCTTCCTGCGTCACCCCGACCATGGCGCGCTGCACCAGCGCCACGTGCTCGGGCCGGTAGCCCAGGCGCTGGCCGGGCGGTTGCGGCACGTCGGCCAGTTGCTGGCGCTGCGCGTCCTGGCGCGCCTTGACCAGGTGCGGCACGTGGCGCACGCCACCGCCGGCCACCGTGGCCGTGGCGCTGGCCAGCTGCAGCATGGTGAAGTTGTTGTAGCCCTGGCCGATGCCCAGCGAAATGGTTTCGCCGGCATACCATTTCTGCTGCTCGGGGCGGCGGTAGGTGGCGCGCTTCCATTGCGTGGACGGCAGGATGCCGCGCGTCTCGCCCGGAATGTCGATGCCGGTGACCTGACCAAAGCCCAGCGGCTTCATGAAGTCGTGGATGGCGTTGACGCCCATGTCGTTGGCGAGCTGGTAGTAGTACACGTTGCTCGACTTGACGATGCTGCGATACAGGTCCACCGAGCCCAGCGCGTGGCCGGATCGGAACGTGTGCCCGGCAAACGTCCACGATCCGCCGTCCAGGGTGATGGCGCCCGGCGTGCGCTTGCCGGTTTCCAGCGCGGCCAGGCCCATGAAGGGCTTGTAGGTGGAGCCGGGCGGGTAGGTGCCGCGCAGCGCGCGGTTGAGCAGCGGCTTGTCGAGCGAGTTGTTCAGCTCGTCCCAGGTCTCGTGGTCAATGCCTTCGACGAACAGGTTCGGGTCGTAGGTGGGCTTGCTGACGAAGGCCAGGATCTCGCCGTTGGCCGGGTCGATGGCCACCAGCGCGCCGCGGCGCTCGCCGTACATCTCCTCAACCAGCTTCTGCAGGTGGATGTCGATCGACAGCCGGATCGAATCGCCCGGCTTGGCCGGGTGGCTGGCCAGGCGCCGCACCGCGTAGCCGCCGGCCGAGGTCTCCATCTGCTCGACGCCGGTGGTGCCGTGCAGCACGTTTTCATAGCTGGCTTCGACCCCCAGCTTGCCGATGTAGTCGGTGCCGCGGTAGTTGGCGGCGTCGTCCGAGTCTTCGATGCGCTCCTTGTCGCGCTGGTTGATGCGGCCGATGTAGCCGATGACGTGCGCCCCCGTCTCGCCCAGCGGGTAGGTGCGGAACAGGCGCGCCTTGATTTCCACGCCGGGAAAGCGGTAGCGCTGCGCCGCGAAGCGCGCCACTTCCTCGTCGGACAGGCGCATGCGGATGGGCAGCGATTCGAAGTTGCGCGAGTCTTCCAGCAGGCGCCGAAAGCGCTTGCGGTCGCGCGCGGTCACTTCGACCACTTCGCCAATGGCGTCGATCGCCTCGTCCACCGGACGGCCCAGGCGCGACGGCGTGATCTCCAGCGTATAGGCCTTGTAGTTGGTGGCCAGCACCACGCCGTTGCGGTCGAGAATTTCGCCGCGGTGCGGCACGATCGGCACCACCGCCGTGCGGTTGGTCTCGGCCTGCCGCGCCAGGTCGGTGTGGCGCGACACCTGCAGGTGGTACAGCCGCCACGCCAGCAGCCCGAACGCCACCAGCACCGCCAGCGCCACCACGGCCAGCCGCACGCGAAAGCGCACCAGCTCGGCTTCGACGTTGCGGATTTCGGTCATGGTGAAACGCGGGTCACTATCAAATGTGTAGCTGCTGGCGCTTGCCCCTCAAGCGCCAGCAGCGATTTTTATTCAAGAAGCAGCGAGTCGCAAACCTTCGAGTCAAAACCTGCCTCACAGTTCAGCCACCGGGGCTGCGCAGCAAGCCCCAAAGGGCCGCGGAGCAGGCCACGCCGGAACGCCGTGGAGCGGGCTTGGCCCGGCCACTGGCGTTGTCCCCCTTGGGGGAAGGCGCGCAGCGCCACAGGGGGTCATAACGGTCTGTTGGCGTCCGGATTCGGCGCGCGCCGCTGCGGCGCCAGCAGCAGCACACTGACCACTGGCCACAGCGCGGCCTCGAGTATCGGCGCCAGCAGCACCAGCCAGCCCGGAAACACCGCGCCGCCAATCAGGCGCAGCACGATGGTGATGGCGTGCGCCAGCGCAAACAGCGGCAGCAGCTGCAGCGCCTGCGCCGGCACCGAGAACCAGCGGATGCGTCGGTGCGCCATGATGGCGCCGTAGATCAGCACCGCGTAGGCCAGCGCGTGCTGGCCCAGCAGCGAGGCCTGGTGCACGTCCAGCACCAGCCCGAAGATGAAGGCCACGCCCAG
This sequence comes from Ottowia sp. SB7-C50, assembly GCF_033110285.1. Taxonomy (NCBI): domain Bacteria; kingdom Pseudomonadati; phylum Pseudomonadota; class Betaproteobacteria; order Burkholderiales; family Comamonadaceae; genus Ottowia; species Ottowia sp. SB7-C50. Next base: position 3,350,879 of record NZ_CP136995.1, on the reverse strand, counting down.
GCCCACGCGGCGCGGCTGGTGGATGCTCCAGAACACCAGCACCACGGCCAGGAAGTCGGGCATCCACAGCACGCGGCCCAGCGGCAGCAGGTTCAGCATCAGCGCCACGAGCAGGCTGCCCCAGATGAAGGCGGGGCTGGCCGGCAGCAGCAGCTGTTCGCCACGCGGCATGATCATCGGCGCGCTCCTTCGGCCGCCGCGCGGCGGGTGGCGGCTTTCTGCGCGGCGGGGGCAGGCGCCGAGGCCGCGCCGGCCGGCTTGCCGTCGGCCGCCGTGTCGCCCAGGCCCTGCCGTGCGACGGGCGACAGCACGATCACGTGCGTCACGCCATTGAGCTGCGCCAGCGGCTGGCACTGGATGCGCGCGAACGAGGTGTCGCTGCGCCGGTCCACCGACGTGACGCGCGCCACCGGCAGGCCCGGCGGGTACACGCCGTCGACGCCGCTGGTGGCCAGCAGGTCGCCTTCCTTGATGTCGTCGGTGACCGACATGTAGCGCAATTCCAGCATGCCGCCGTAGGGCGACGGATCGCCGTAGGCCACGCTGCGCGCGCCGGTGCGGGTGTTCAGCACGGGGATCACCTGGTCACGGTCGATCAGCAGCGTGACTTCGCTGCCGAAGGGGTAGACGCGCGTCACCTGGCCCAGCACGCCGGACTCGTCCATCACGGGCGATCCGGCCTCGATGCCCTGCAACTGCCCCTTGCCGATGACGACGCGGCGGCTGTAGGGGTCGGTGGCGTCGTACAGCACCTGCGCCGCCTGCGCGGGCACCTGCACGCGATCGCGCAGCGCCAGCAATTCGCGCAGGCGGGCGTTTTCCAGCAGCAGTTGCTCAACCTGGCCGGCGCGGCGCGACTGCTCGGCCAGCTTCAGGCGCGCGGCTTCTTCGGTCACGCGCGCGGTCTTCAACTCGGTCAGGTAGCCCAGGCCCGTCTGCGCCATCTGCACCGGCTGTAGGGCCAGCCATTGCGCCGGGTAGAGGAAGGTCGCAATGGCCGCGCGCAACGGCTGCACGATCTTGAAGCGTGCATCCGCCACCATCAAAAACAGCGCCAGCGCGCTGAAGAACAACAACCGCGACAGCGCCGAAGGCCCTTGCTTGAAAAAGGGCGGCGGCGAGCGGTCGAGCGTTTCGAGCGGCATGGCGGTTCAGCGGCGCAGCACGGGCGTATTCACTACCAAAACAAGAGCATTATCCGCTGAATGTTCAAGCGCCCGTCGTGATTTCGACGCTGCGTCCCCACCCCGACCCTCCCCCCGCAAGGGAAGGAGCCCTCAGGCTGCGCAGCAAGCCGCCCGAAGGCCGCGGAGCAGGCCACACGCGAACGCCGTGGTCGGGGTCCCCCCCGACCACCCGCGTTGTCCCCCAGTGGGGGAAGGCGCGCAGCGCCACAGGGGGCGTCCTACTCATTCGTGAAGATGTTGCCCAGCCGCTCCATGCGTTCCAGCGCCAGCCCGCAGCCGCGCACCACGCAGGTCAGCGGCTCTTCGGCCACCAGCACGGGCAGGCCGGTTTCTTCGGCCAGCAGGCGCTCCAGGTCGCGCAGCAGGGCGCCGCCGCCGGTCAGCATCATGCCGCGCTCGGCAATGTCGGCGCCGAGTTCGGGCGGCGTTTCTTCCAGCGCCTTCTTCACTTCCGACACGATGCTGTTCAGCGGCTCGGTCAGTGCTTCCAGGATTTCGTTGCTGCTGATGGTGAAGCTGCGCGGCACGCCTTCGGAGAGGTTGCGGCCCTTGACCTCCATCTCCTTCACTTCGCTGCCCGGGAAGGCGCTGCCGATTTCCTTCTTGATCATCTCCGCCGTCGGGTCACCGATCAGCATGCCGTAGTTGCGGCGGATGTAGTTGATGATGGCGTCGTCGAACTTGTCGCCGCCCACGCGCGCGCTGCCCTTGTACACCATGCCGCCGAGCGAGATCACGCCGACTTCGGTGGTGCCGCCGCCGATGTCGACCACCATCGAGCCGCTGGCCTCGCTGACCGGCAGGCCGGCGCCGATGGCGGCGGCCATGGGTTCCTCGATCAGGTACACCTCGCTGGCGCCCGCGCCCAGTGCCGATTCGCGGATGGCGCGGCGCTCGACCTGGGTCGAGCCGCAGGGCACGCAGATGATGATGCGCGGGCTGGGCCGGAACAGGCCGCGCGGGTGCACCATCTTGATGAACTGCTTGAGCATCTGCTCGGTGACGGTGAAGTCGGCGATCACGCCGTCCTTCATGGGGCGGATGGCCTCGATGTTGCCGGGCACCTTGCCCAGCATGGCCTTGGCCTCGGTGCCCACGGCCTGGATCGTCTTCTTGCCCTGCGGGCCGCCTTCGTGGCGGATCGAGACGACGGAAGGTTCGTCCAACACGATGCCCTTGTCGCGCACGTAGATCAGGGTGTTGGCGGTGCCCAGGTCAATGGCCAGGTCGGTCGAAAAATACCGCCGGAAAGCTCCAAACATGAAAAGGTCCTTTGCCGGGCCGCACAGCCAGCACCCATGGGTGCAGCCCCGAATTCGATGCGAGATAGACGTGAAATCGCGTAAATACGGCCCGTTTCCGGGCCGTTGCGATGAACCGGAGATAATACCGCAACACCTTGCCAGGCCTCGGGTTTGGCCGAGGCCTAAAGTTTGAAGTTACATCCGGTTTCCATATCTTTCATGGCCCTGACCCCCGACGACATCCGCCGTCTTGCCCATCTGGCGCGGCTGGAACTGAGTGCCGACCAAGGTGAGCGCCTGCTCACCCGGCTGAACGGCTTTTTCGATCTGGTGGCGGCCATGCAGGCCGTGGACACCACCGGCGTCGAACCGCTGGCGCACCCCATTGCCGCCGTGCGCGACATGGCGCTGCGCCTGCGCGACGACGTGGCCAGCGAGCCGGACCAGCGCGCCGCCAACCAGCGCAGCGCGCCCGCCGTCGAGGACGGGCTGTTCCTGGTGCCCCGCGTGATCGAGTGAACATGAGCGACGCATTGCATGACATGACCGTGGCCCAGCTGGCCGCCCGCCTGGAGGCGCGCGAGCTGTCGGCCGTCGAGGCCGCGCAGCACTTTCTGGCGCGCGGCCGCCAGCACGCCGATCTGGGCGCCTACCTGGCGGTGGACGAAGACGCCACCCTGGCGCAGGCGCGCGCGGCCGATGCCCGCATCGCCGCCGGCGACGCCCTGCCGCTGGCCGGCGTGCCCGTGGCGCACAAGGACATCTTCGTCACCACCGACTTCCCGACCACCGCCGGCTCGCGCATGCTGCAAGGCTATCGCTCTCCTTTCGAGAGCACGGTGACCGCACGGCTGGCGGGCGCGGGCATGGTTTGCCTGGGCAAGCTCAATTGCGACGAGTTCGCCATGGGCTCGGCCAACGAGAACTCGGCCTTTCACCCGGTGAAGAACCCGTGGGACACCTCGCGCGTGCCGGGCGGCTCGTCGGGCGGCAGCGCGGCCGCGGTGGCGGCGCGCCTGGCGCCGGCGGCCACCGGCACCGACACCGGCGGCTCCATCCGCCAGCCGGCCAGCTTCTGCGGCATCACCGGCATCAAGCCCACCTATGGCCGCGCCAGTCGCTTTGGGCTGATCGCCTTCGCCTCCAGCCTGGACCAGGCCGGGCCCATGGCGCGCACCGCCGAAGACTGCGCGCTGCTGCTGTCCAGCCTGTGCGGACCCGACCCCGACCGCGATTCCACCTCGCTCGACGTGCCGGCCGAGGACTTCTCCCGCAGCCTGAACGACGGCATCGACGGGCTGCGCATCGGCGTGCCCAAGGAATTCTTCGGCGCCGGCCTGTCGGACGACGTACGCGCCGCCATCGACAGCGCCCTGGCCGAGCTGCGCAAGCTGGGCGCGACCCTGGTCGACATCAGCCTGCCGCGCACCGAGCTGGCCATCCCGGTCTACTACATCATCGCGCCGGCCGAGGCCAGCAGCAACCTGAGCCGCTTCGACGGCGTCAAGTTCGGCCACCGCGCCCAGGGCTACACCGACCTGGAGGACATGTACAAGAAGACGCGCGCCGAAGGCTTTGGCGACGAGGTCAAGCGCCGCATCATGACCGGCACCTACGTGCTGTCGCACGGCTATTACGACGCCTACTACCTGCAGGCGCAGAAGGTGCGCCGCATGATCGCCGACGACTTCCAGCGCGCCTTCACCGAATGCGACGTCATCGCCGGCCCGGTCGCGCCCAGCGTCGCCTGGCACCTGGGCGACCACGACAAGGACCCGCTGGCCGACTACCTGGCCGACATCTACACCCTGCCCGCCAGCCTGGCCGGCCTGCCCGGCATGAGCGTGCCGGCCGGCTTTGGTGAAGGTGGCCTGCCCGTCGGGCTGCAGCTGATCGGCAACTACCTGCAGGAAGGCCGGCTGCTGAACGTGGCGCACCGCCTGCAGCAGGCGACCGACTTCCACCTCCGCGCACCGGAGGGCTTCTGACATGCCCGCCCCATTGATCCACGGCTACGAAGTCGTCATCGGCTTCGAAACACACGCCCAGCTGCAGACCGCCAGCAAGATCTTCAGCCGCGCCAGCACCGCATTTGGCGCCGCGCCCAACACCCAGGCCTGCGCGGTCGACCTGGCGCTGCCCGGCACGCTGCCGGTGATGAACCGCGAGGCGGTGCAGTGTGCTATCAAATTAGGACTGGCTCTCGGCTCGCACATTGCGCCGCGCAGCATCTTTGCCCGCAAGAACTACTTCTACCCCGACCTGCCCAAGGGCTACCAGATCAGCCAGTTCGAGATTCCGGTGGTGCAGGGCGGCGAGGTGTCGTTCTTCCTGGGCGACGAAAAGAAAACCGTGCGCCTGGTGCGCGCCCACCTTGAAGAAGACGCCGGCAAGTCGCTGCACGAGGACTACCACGGCATGAGCGGCATCGATCTGAACCGCGCCGGCACGCCGCTGCTCGAGATCGTGACCGAGCCCGACATGCGCAGCAGCGCCGAGGCCGTGGCCTATGCCAAAGAGTTGCACAAGATCGTCACCTGGATCGGCATCTGCGACGGCAACATGCAGGAAGGCAGCTTCCGTTGCGACGCCAACGTCAGTGTGCGCAAGCCCGGTGAAAAGCTTGGCACGCGGCGCGAGATCAAGAACCTGAACAGCTTCAAGTTCATGCAGCAGGCGATCGACTTCGAGATCCGCTGGCAGATCGAGCAGCTGGAAGACGGCCACGCCATCCAGCAGGCCACTGTGCTGTTCGACCCCGACACCGGCGAGACGCGCGCCATGCGCACCAAGGAAGACTCGGCCGACTACCGCTACTTTCCCGACCCTGACCTGCCGCCGCTCTGTATTTCAGAGCAATGGATCGAGGACACGCGCGCGCAAATGCCCGAATTGCCCCGCAAGATGGCGGAGCGTTTCGTGGCCGACTATGCGCTGCCTGAATACGACGCCACCACGCTGACCCAGTCTCCCGCCATGGGCGCGTACTTCGAGCAAGCCGCGAAAGCCAGCGGCCAGCCCAAGCTGGCCAGCAACTGGGTGATGGGCGAAATCTCCAAGCGCCTGAACGCCGAGGAGATCGGCATCGAGTCGGCCAAGGTGTCGGCTGCGCAACTGGCCGCGCTGATCGGCCGCATCCAAGACGGCACCATCAGCAACGCGGCGGCGCGGCAGGTGTTTGACGCGCTGTGGTCGGGCGAGGGTGCGGACGTCGATGCCATCGTCGAAGCCAAGGGCCTTCGGCAGATGAACGACACCGGCGCGCTGGAAAAGATCGTCGACGAAGTCATCGCTGCCAACCCAGGCAACGTCGAGCAGTACCGCGCCGGCAAGGACAAGGCCTTCAACGCGCTGGTCGGCCAGGTGATGAAGGCCAGCAAGGGCAAGGCCAACCCGGCGCAGGTCAACGAGCTGCTGCGTGCGCGGCTGGGGGCTTGAGGCCGGGCGTCCGTCGCGCTGTGGCGCGGCTGCCTTGGTGCAGATGCTGCAAAAAATATAGCTATTTGCGCTGATCCCGCGTGGGCAGCGACCGTATTACGCTCACAAATCAGCGCTTGCCCGAAGCCGTCTGCGGGGCGGGCTGCCGGCCTTGCCAGAGCGCCTGAAGGCGCCTCGCTTCTTCATCGAACTGCGCGTTGATGCGATCACGCTCGGCCTGCTGCGCGGCGATGGCGCGCCGCTGCTCGGCCACGCTCCGGGCGTTGTATTCGATGCCGCGCCGCACCGTGGCCGGGGCCCGGGAGGGGTCCTTGCGGTAGAACTCCATCTCGTCATCCAGCGCCTTGCGCTCGGCCGCCAGTTCGGCCAGCCGCTGCTCGGCGGCCTGGTCGACCGCCTGGGTCTGCGCCAGTGCCTGGGCGCGGCTGGCATCGTGCGCGGCCTTGTCGGGGTAGCGCGTGACCAGCGCCTGGTCGCGGCTGATGGCGTCGCGCGCGCGCTGCTGCGCGAGTTCGGCTTCGCGGTCCTGCCGGGCGCGTGCTTCGCGCTCGGTGGCACTCAGGGTGGGCGGGATGACGCGCCGCGTGCCGCCGCTGCGGTTGAGTTCGCGCTGCTCGCGGTCGATGCACGAGAGGATCGGCCGGTCCGACGTCAGCCGCCGGCCATGGGCGTCCACGCAGCTGTAGATGCTGCCCGTCGGCGCGGCCGCGCTGGGCTGCGCGACGGCCGGCGTGCCACAAAGTGTCCACCAGGACGCCGCCACCGCGACCCCGGCCAGGCGCCGCAACCCCCACCCCGCAGCGGCGCGCTGGGCGCCGCGGGACGTGCCTTGTCCGGCGTGCAGGTCAGGCAGGTGGTGCGGGAGGGCGGTGGTGGTCATGGCCTTTCAATCGACGCCGTAACGGGTGCGATAGGCAGATACGGACTGGAAGTAGGGCGAAAAGTTGTCACTCTTTCCCAGGTGTTGCAATAACTGCGCCAGGTTGGCGATGGCGATGACTTGCAGTCCCAGACGGTCGCGCACGTACTGCACGGCCGACCAGTCCACGTCGCGCCCGCCCTCGGTCGCCTTTTCCTGCCGGTCCAGCGCAATGGCCACGGCGTGCGGCGTGGCGCCGGCGGCTTCGATCAGCGCAATCGACTCGCGCACCGCGGTGCCGGCGGAGATGACGTCGTCCACGATCAGCACGCGCCCCTTCAGCGGCGCGCCCACCAGCGTGCCGCCTTCGCCGTGGTCCTTGGCTTCCTTGCGGTTGTACGCAAAAGGTTTGACCACGCCCAGCCGCGCCAGCTCGATGGCCACCGCGGCGCCCAATGGAATACCTTTGTATGCGGGACCAAAAATGACATCGAACTCGACGCCCGAGTCGATCAGCGCCCGTGCATAGAATTGCGCCAGCCGCGCCAGCTTGGCGCCGTCGTCGAACAGCCCGGCGTTGAAGAAATAGGGCGACAGGCGCCCCGCCTTGGTCTTGAATTCGCCAAAGCGCAGCACGCCGGCGTCGATGGCGAACTGCACGAAATCGCGCGCCAGCGCGTCACGGTCTGCCTGGGGGGGCGGATGTGTTCATGAAGGAATCTCCCGTTGTTCAAACTCACCAGCCTGAACCTGAATGGCATCCGCTCCGCGGCCACCAAGGGCGTCGAAGCCTGGCTGGAGGCGCACGCGCCGGATTGTATTTGCGTGCAGGAGATGAAGGCCCAGCACGCCGACATCGAGGGCCGTTTCGACATCCTGGCCGGCATGCGCGGGCACTTTCACCTGGCCACGGCCAAGAAGGGCTATTCGGGCGTCGGCATCTATACGCGCCATGAGCCCAGCGACGTGATCGCCGGCTACGGCTCGCCCGAATTCGACGAAGAAGGCCGCTACCTGGAAGCGCGCTTTGACACGCCCGCGCGCCGCTTCTCGGTCATCAGCTGCTACTTTCCCAGCGGTTCGTCCGGGCCGGAGCGGCAGGACGCCAAATACCGCTTCCTGGCCGAGTTCTACCCCGTGCTGCAACGCCTGCGCGCCGAGCGTGATTTCGTGCTGTGCGGCGACGTCAACATCGCGCACCAGGAAATCGACCTGAAGAACTACAAGAGCAACCAGAAGAACAGCGGCTTCCTGCCCGACGAGCGCGCCTGGGTCACGCGCATCATTGATGAGCTGCAACTGGTCGACGTCTACCGCCGCCTGCACCCCGACACCACCGGCGAGGCCTACACCTGGTGGAGCAACCGCGGCCAGGCCTACGCCAAGAACGTGGGCTGGCGGCTGGACTACCACCTGGCCACGCCCGCCGTCGCGCAGGCCGCGCGCACCAGCGCCATCTACAAGGACCAGAAGTTCAGCGACCACGCGCCGATCACCATCGACTACGATCTGAAGCTGGTCTGATGTCGCTTCTTAATTGATAGCTGAAAGCGCTTGTCTGCCAAGCGCTGAAGGTTGATTTGATTCACAACTTCGATGCCTGCCACCTCGCCTGCCACGCCGCGCTACCAGACCATCCCCGTCACCCCGTTCCAGCAGAACTGCTCGCTCGTCTGGTGCCCCGCCACCATGAAGGCGGCTGTCATCGACCCCGGCGGCGACCTGCCGCGCATCGAGGCGGCGGTGGCGCGGCAGGGCGTCACGCTGGAGCAGATCTGGCTGACCCATGCGCACATTGACCACGCGGGTGGCACGGCCGAGCTGAGCGCGCGCCACGGGCTGCCCATCATCGGCCCGCACCCGGGCGACCAGTTCTGGATCGACGGCATTGCCGAGCAGGGGCGCATGTTCGGCTTTCCGCAGGCCGAGAAATTCACGCCCACGCGCTGGCTGCAGGACGGCGACACGGTGCAGGTGGGCGACTGCGTGTTGCACGTGCGCCACTGCCCGGGCCATACGCCGGGGCATGTGGTGTTTCATTCACCCGAGGCGAAGCGCGCCTTTGTCGGCGACGTGCTGTTTGCCGGCAGCATCGGCCGCACCGACTTTCCCGGCGGCAACCATGGCCAACTGATCGCCAGCATCCGCGAGCGCCTGTGGCCGATGGGCGACGACACGGTGTTCATCCCCGGCCACGGGCCCGAAAGCACCTTCGGCGAAGAGCGCCGCCACAACCCGTTCGTGCGCGGCTGACGGCGCGTTGCGCGCGCCGGGTCCGGCCGGCCGTCGGGATGTGAATGGATCACAAAAACCGCTGTCAACCGGTCACTGATGCGCCGCCGGCGCGTGCCTAGACTGGCTTCCATGCTTTGCGATGCGCAAGGAGGACGAAATGGAAGCAGTCATGACACACAGGGAAACGCTGCGGATGCCGCTGGCGGATGTTGAGCGGGACGGGTTGCAGACCGGGTTCCTGCTGCGCCTGCTGGACGAGATCGACTACGGGCTGGTGCTGGTCGACATGCGCGGGCGCGTGCAGCACGCCAACCACCTGGCGCGCTATGAATTGGCCTGCGGCCATTTGCTCAGCGGCAGTGTCGGCGAAGCCATCGGCGCCTGCACGGCGGCGCTGGGCCAGCAGCTGATGGACGCCATCCAGGGTGCCGCGCAAGGCCGCCGGAAACTGCTGTATCTCAGCCATGGCGGGCACACGCTGCCCGTGGCCGTGATTCCGCTGGGGCACGCGCTGGAAGGCCCCTGCGCCAGCGTGCTGCTGGCCATGGCGCGCCAGCGCGTGGGGGACAACCTGGCGGTGCAGATGTTCGCCCGCGAGCACGGGCTGACGCCGACCGAGGAGTCGGTGCTGCGTGCCCTGTGCGATGGCAGCGACGTCGACGAAATCGCCAGGCGGCATGGCGTGGCCGAATCGACCGTGCGCACGCAGGTGCGCTCGCTGCGCGACAAGACCGGCGCGCATGGCATCCGGCAACTGGTGCAGCGCGTGCTGGCACTGCCGCCCGTGGTGCCCGCGCTGCGGGGCGAAGCCTGTTTTCCGCGCCGGCCGGTGTCGTCGCAATTCCAGTTTGTATGATGGGACATGCCGCCCGCGCCTGATGGCCCGCACACTCCACACTCCACCGGCCTGCCCGCGCTGGACGCCCCGTCCGCGCACGTCGAGGCGCTGGCAGAGCGCGGGATGCAGCGCCATTACCGGCGCGGCACGCTGATCATTCAAGAGGGCGAGCGCGGCGACACGCTGTACATCGTCCGATCGGGGCGCCTGCGCGCCTTCGTGGCCGATGCCAGCGGCAAGGAGTTGACACTCGGCCTGTACGGCCCGGGCGAATACGTGGGCGAAATGTCACTCGACGGCGGCCCGCGCTCGGCCAGCGTGGAAACGTGCGAACCCACGGTGTGCGCCGTGGTGGCGCGCGACGTGTTGCTGACCTACATCGCCGAGCAGCCCGGCTTTGCGCTGGAGCTGATGGCGCGCCTGATCCGCCGCGCGCGCCTGGCCACCGACAACGCGCGCAGCGTGGCCCTGATCGACGTCTACGGCCGGCTGACGCGCCTGCTTGACCAGCTGGCCACGGCACCGGACGCGCAAGGCCAGCGCACCGTCACCGAACGCCTGACCCACCAGCAGATCGCCAGCCATCTGGCCTGCTCGCGCGAGATGGTCAGCCGCCTGCTGAAAGACCTGGAAACCGGCGGCTACCTTGCCACGCAAGAACGCCGGCTCGTGCTGCTGAAGCCGTTGCCGGCGCGGTGGTGATTGCTACGTTTACGATAGCTGTTCGCGCTTGATGGGTCAGCGCTGGAAGCTGTTTTGACTCATGAATCGCCACGATCAGACGATGCGCGGCTCGTCGTATTCGTCGCGCAGCCGCTGCACGGAGTAAGGGCCGGGCTGCGGTTGCGCGGGCGGTGGCTGGGTGGTCAGCGTACCGGCCAGCCATTGGCGCGCGGCCTGGGGCGCGGCAAAGCTGGTGCCGCGTCCGCGTGAACGGCTGGCGCTGCGCGTACCCAGCAACAGCAGGCCCGGCAGCGCACTGGACTGCTCGGTGGGCGCCAGCCAGTCCGCGCCCAGGTGCGGCGGCACGCCCAGCGGCACAGCGCGCTTGCCGCCGCGCACGCCGCCCCCGCTCGAATAGCGTGAGCGCAAGTGCTTGCCCCAACGCTCATAACCGCCGGCCATCCACACCAGGTTGGAACTGCCGCAGCCCGAACCGAGAACGCTGCCGCTGCCCGTCACCTCCACCGGCCCGGTCTGCTTCACACCATCGGGCGGCGCGACGAAGCGCGTGGCCTGCGCGCGCTGCGGAACGCCGGGGTTCTGGCCGCCCCAGCAGGTGTAGGCGTGCACCGGCTGCACGCGCTGGCCCGCTTGGGGCATGAGGGTGATGCGCCACACGCCCGCTGGCGCGGCGGGCGCGCTGCCGGCGGCGTCGGGCCCCTGCGTGGGACCCACTTCGATCAGCACTTGTCGTTGCCACGTGCCCGCTACGGCCCCGCGCCGGCGCTGGCTGACCACCACGCACTGCGCCGGCAGCAACCTCGGCGGCGCGCCCAGCCAGTCTTGCGACAGGTCGATCTCTAGCGGCGCGCCGCCGCCCGGCGGCTGCAGGCTCAGGCGGCAGGGCGGCGCGCTTTCAGCAAACCACAGCTCCATCGCCACCGGGGCGGCGTTGCCCATGGGCAGCCACCAGGGCAGAGTGGCGGCGGGTTGCCCGGTGGCGGTGGGCTGAATGGGTGCTGTGGCCGATGGCGCGGGTTCGCCCCAGATCACCGCGTGGCGCCGCGCGTCGTGGGCGTTGCCAGCGGCGTAGAACACGTTCAACTGCACGTTGCGGCGCGCGCGCAGGTCTTCGGTCAGCGCGTCCAGCGCGCGTTCGAACCACGAACTCCCATCATGCGGACCCATGTCAGTGCCGTAATCGATCACCACCGCGATTTCGGCATCATCGGGCGCGCAGTCAGCGATGTAGCGCAGCCCGTCGAGCACCGTTCGGTCGATGCTGCCCAGCCCCGGCGCCAGCGGAATGGCGCGCGGCAACTGCACGAAGATCAGGTCGGCATCGGCGGCGGCCGCGTACGGCTCGGCGTGTCCGCTGGACGTCAGGCTGGGCGTCTGCAGGGCACTGGCCAGCAGGCCCGTGACCCACGTGCCGTGCGTCATGCGGCTTTGCACCGCGCCGTAGCGCGCACGCGCGTAGCAGCGGTCTTCGTTCCAGCCCGGCACCGGCGGCTGCGGCGCGATGCAGGCGTTCAGCACGTCGCGCCCCACCTGGCGGCCATAGCCGTAGCCGATGGGTGTGGTGCCCTGCGCGGGGTCGAAGTCGGGCCGCGGGTCCTGGTCCCACAGCGCCCACACGCGCGTGCCGCCGGCGTTTTGCAGCAAGTGGTGCGCAAAAGCACAGCCGTGGTCGATGGTGGCCAGAATTTTGGGGTTGGCCGTGCGCAGTGGCGCGGCGGGCGCCGATGGCGGTGTGGCGGCGCGCGGCGCCAGCGGCCGGCGCGGCAGTGGGTCGGCGCACAGTTGCACTTCGGTCACCCATGGCGCGCTGCCCAGCAGGACCAGCAGCGCCGGTGTCACATCGGCGGTTACATAGGCGGTGCGCGCGCCGTGCGCCAGCGGGCGCAGGTGGGCCTCGGTGATGCGGGTGCCGGGATGCTCGGCCAACCAGCCGGTCAGCGTGGCCTGCACGCTGCTGGCCTCCGCATCGCCGGCGGGCAGCGCGACCGTGAAACCCACCGACACCAGCGGCGTGCTGCCGCCGTCGGCGTGGTCGTCGTAATGGGCGAACTGGCTGAGCAGCGCGCCCAGCAGGTAGGGGTCCATCTTGGCCTGCACCGCCGGGGGCAGCGCCGGGGCGGCGGGCGGGTTCATGGCTGGGGCAGCGGCTCGTTGTTGAGCCACCGCCATTCCTGCCGCGCCTGCGCCCAGATGCGCAGCAGTTCGCAACGTTCAGCGGCCGGGGGCAGGGTGATGGCGACCTTGGGTAACGCCGCTTCGGCATCCATCGAGGCAGCGGGCGGCTCAGGGTCGAACACGCGCTGCGGCACGTTGGCATTGGTGGCGCCCTGCGCAAAAGCCTCCAGGTAGTCGGCCAGCGCCTTGCCCAGTGCGTCGCCCGCGCCCTGGTCCACGCGGAAATGAACGCCCGCCACGATGCGGTTTTCGGCAATGCGCTCGGCCAGCCGGTCCAACTGATGGTTGAGGCTGTCCCACGTCGGGTTGGCGCCGCCCACCGGCAGGGTCAGCGCAGCCAGCAGGCGCGCCGTCACCCGCGCCTCGCAGCCGTGGCCCATGGGATAGGTGCCGTGGCCGGGCGTGGTGATCATGGGCTGCACTTGCGGCGAATACTCCACCGGCCGCGCGCAGGCGAAGATGTGCTTCATCTGCATCTCGGTAAACAGCGCTAGCTGATTGGCGATGTGCAGCAGCCGCAGCGTGGCCGGTGTGCGCGCGTCGGTGACGGGCAGCACGGTGGCGAAAAAGGCCAGCGTGTTCTGCGTCTGCATCAGGATTTCGGGCGCGCGGTCTTCGCGCAGTTCCACATCGGCAATCACGTCGGCCAGTTGCGCCTTGAACAGGTCGGCGCTGGGCCGGTCGATGCGCAGCGTGCGCGTGGCCTGCGTGCCGACGAGCAGCGCGCAGCTAGATCGATCCGGCGCCGCCTGCACGCGCAGGCCGGCCAGCACGCCCGGCAGCACGATGTAGGGGATGACCCAGCCGTCCCAGCGCGCCAGCCGCTGGGCGCAGCTTTCGGTGGGCGGGGTGCCGGGCGCGATGAAGTCGGTCCACAGCGGCGTGGTGTAGGCCGTGGTGTCGGCGGGGTTGGCGAGGGCGGCGCGGTTGCGGATGAGGGCTTCGTGAGAGCCGATTGAGTCAAAAGAGGCGCCGGCCGAACCTCCCGCAGACCCGCCTGCTGATCCACCAGCGGACCCGCCGGCTGAACCTCCTGCCGAACCTCCGGCCAGACTCTCCATCTTGAAAATCATCGCACTTCTCCTTAGACACCTAGTGGCTTGTTTCTGGCACGCCGAGCCCGCGCAACGCTGCAACAACGCGTTGTCTGATGGGACTGAGCGCGCTCCCCATGGATTGATACCCGGCAATCGTGAGACCGGGCATTAGCAGCTGCAACTGACTCAGGGTGGCTCGCGCCTCCGCGGTGCGACCGCGTTCCCATTGGGCATAGAGCAGCGACCGCAGCGTCGGAACATGCGCAGCGTCCAGCCGCAGCGAGTCAGTGGCATGTCGGATTGCCATGTCGTGCTCGCGGTTAGCCGCATAACAGCTCGCCAGCACTGTCTCAATAAAGTAGGCGTGCGGATCGAGTGGCGAAAGCGTCTTGGCCTTCAACGCATCCTTTACCGCGTCTGCCGCGTTTCCGATATGCGAGGACCAGACGCTCCGGTAAAGCCATCCATGAAGCTCGTTGGGGGCCAGTGCGAGCGCATGGTCAATATCCCGACGCGCCCCCTCCTGATCCCCCATCACCTGGCTCAGCGCATACCCCCGCACCGCCAGCGCCAGCGGGTTCTCGGGCGCCAGGTCGAGCGCCTGGCGGCAGGCGTCCATCGCATGTCGCGCGTCGTCGGCCGGGTTGGCGCTGATGCCGCGGATCACGCGCAGCACGTGCCATTTGGCCAGCCAGGCGCGCACTTCGGATGCGCGGGGCTGGCGCTCGCCCAACGCCAGCAGCAACTCGCGGCCCTTCTCGAAATCGGCCACCGGCGAACGGTGCATGAGGTTGATGGCGCTCAGCTGCAGTGAATAGGCTGAGAGCGTGGCCACCGGCTGTACCCGCGCCTTGTCGGTCTCGGCATTCAGGATGGCGCTGGACGCAGCCAGCGCAATGCGGTGCGCGCATTCCGATTCGGCCTGCAGCAGATCGCCCACTTCGGCGTTGAAGCGCTCTGTCCACACCAGTCGGCCCGAGCGCGCGTCGCACAGCTCGGCCGTGATGAGCAGCTTGCCGCCACCCGCGCTGCCAAACACCACGTAGCTGCCCGACAGCACGAACTGCGCGCCCAACCGCTGGCTGACCTCGCCCAGCGCCGCGTCGCGCTGGCGAAAGGCCGAGCACGACAGGCGCGAGATGACGCGCAGGTGTGGCGAGCGGCCCAGCAGGCTGATGACGGCGTCGGCCACCAGTTCACCCACGGCAAAGTGTTCGGGCGTGTTGCTGCGCGCGGCAAAGGGAATCACGGCAATGCCGGGCAGCAGCGTACCGGGCTGCTCGGATGCCGGCGTGAGCAGCGGCTGCGCGCCGGCATCGCCCACGCGCCACACGCGAATCGGCTCGGGCACGTGCTTGAGGTAGCACTCGCCCATGTCGCGCAGCTCGCCGTCCAACCCGTCGGTCAGGTCGTCGCGCACTTCGGTGGTGACGATGGTTTCGCCCGGGCCGGCCAGGCTGGCCACGCGCGCGGCCAGGTTGACGCCAGCGCCGTACACGTCCACGCTGTCGATGTAGATCTGCGCCGCGTTCAGGCCAGCGCGCAAGTGAAAGCGCTGCTCGGGCGGCAAGGCGGCGTTGGTGTCGTCGAAGAAGTGGTGCAGCTCATGCGCCGCCCGCACCGCCTCCGGCGCCGAATCAAATTCCGCCAGCAGCCCATCACCCAGGCTCTTGACGTGGCGGCCGTGGTGGCGGGGCAGCACGTGGCCGCGCGCGTGCTGAACAAAAGCGTGCCAGCGCTGCACCACCGCCGCCTCGTTGGCGGCCATCAGGCGCACGGATTCCACCAGGTCCATCACCAACACCACCTTCTGTCGGCGCGGCAAGTCCGCGAACAGCGCTTCGTCGGTCAAAGCGCCCGGAGGGCCAGTGTCGGCGGGGTCTGCGGACGGCGTCATACCCTGGGCAGGTGAAAAGGTCGATGCCGCATTGTGCGTCGGCTGCGTGTCGGCGCCAACCAAATGCGACCCATTTTTTTGTGACGCACCGCCCACGGACCGGCGCGGAACGGCGCGGCATGTGCTTCGGGCGCCGGCGCAGGGCGGCGGCGCGTCAATAATGCAGCCAATGACGTTCGACCACACGGTGCGCCTGGCGCACGCGCGATGCGCCGCCGCAAGGGCGCGGGCGGAGCCGCAGCGTGGCTGACGCGGCGGCGCGCCCGCACGGCTGGCTCGACAGCCTGCGCATCTATCTGCAGCCGGCCAGCCTGCGCATGCTGGCGCTGGGCTTTTCGGCCGGCCTGCCCTTGCTGCTGGTGCTGGGGACGCTATCGTTTCGATTGCGCGAAGCGGGCGTTGACCGCGGCACCATCGGCCACCTGAGCTGGGTCGGCCTGGCCTACGGCTTCAAGTGGGTGTGGGCGCCGCTGGTGGACCGCCTGCCGCTGCCGGGCCTGACGCGCTGGCTGGGCCGGCGGCGCAGCTGGCTGCTGCTGGCCCAGCTGGGCGTGGCGGCGGGGCTGGTGGGCATGGCGCTGGCCGATCCGCGCGTGTCGCTGACGGCGGTGGTGTGGTGCGCGCTGGCGGTGGCCTTCGCGTCGGCCACGCAGGACATCGCGCTGGACGCCTACCGCATTGAATCGGCGCCTACGCAGCAGCAGCCGGCGCTGGCGGCCACCTACCAGACGGGTTACCGCCTGGCCATGATCTGGGCCGGCGCGGGCGTGCTGTGGCTGGCGGCGCGCGCTCAAGGGCAAGCGGCGGGTTACGACCACGCGGCGTGGCAGCTGGCCTATGGGGTGATGGCGGCGTCGATGGCGGTGGGCGTGCTGACGGTGCTGCTGTCGCCCGAGCCCGCGCAGCGCCCGCTGGCGCGCGCGCGCAGCGCGGGCGAATGGGTGCACTCGGCGCTTATCGAGCCGTTTGCCGACTTCTTCCGGCGCTACCAGTGGCAGGCGGCGCTGATCCTGGCGCTGATCGCCATCTACCGCATCAGCGACGTGGTGATGGGCATCATGGCCAACCCGTTCTATGTGGACATGGGCTACACCAAGGACGAGGTGGCCGCGGTGACCAAAATCTACGGCGTCATCATGACGCTGGTGGGCGCCTTCGTGGGCGGCAGCCTGGCGCTGCGCTTTGGCGTCATGCGCATCCTGATGCTGGGCGCGGTGCTGAGCGCCGCCAGCAACCTGCTGTTTGCCTGGCTGGCCGGCTACGGGCACAGCCTGCCGGCGCTGATCGCCGTGGTGTCGGCCGACAACCTGGCCAGCGGCATCGCGTCGGCGGCGTTCGTGGGGTATCTCAGCAGCCTGACCAACATCAGTTATTCGGCCACGCAATACGCGCTGTTCTCGTCGCTGATGCTGATGCTGCCGAAGTTCATCGCCGGTTTTTCGGGCGACTACGTCAACGCCTTCGGCTACGCCAACTTCTTTACCAGCACGGCGCTGCTGGGCCTGCCGGTGCTGCTGCTGGTGGCGCTGGCGGCGCGCGCGCAGCGCAAGGGTTCAGGTTAAAAATGGCTGCAGCGCTTGCCCAGAAAGCGCAGGCAGCTATGATTAACGTAGTAAACAGCGTGCGGCGCACGGCGGGTTTACCTATCTTTACCCCCCGTTCAAGCCAGGCCTGCGTGCGTGCACCATCATGTCGGGTCGTGCGGGGCCTGTGCGCCCCGGCCCGCTGAAAGGAGCCCATGAGCACACACCAGCTGCTGATGATCGAAGACGACGCCCGCCTGGCGGCCATGGTGGGCGAATACCTGACGCAGTCCGGCTTCGCCGTCACGCACATGCCCGACGGCGCCTCGGGCCTGGCCGCGCTGCAGGACCGGCCGGTCGACCTGGTCGTGCTTGACCTGATGCTGCCCGACGTCGATGGGCTGGAAGTGTGCCGCCGCATCCGCGCGCTGCCGGGCGACGCCGCGCGTGTGCCGGTGCTGATGCTGACCGCCAAGGGCGACCCGATGGACCGCATCGTGGGCCTGGAAATTGGCGCCGACGACTACCTGCCCAAGCCCTTCGAGCCGCGCGAGCTGCTGGCGCGCATCCGCGCCGTGCTGCGCCGCCACCAGGGCGGCGCGGTGCCCGAGCACAAGCTGATGCGCTTCGGCGCGCTGGAAATCGACCGCGACGCGCGCACCGTCACCGTGAACGGCGAGCCGGCCGAGCTGACCAGCTACCAGTTCGACCTGCTGGTGACGCTGGCCGAGCGCGCCGGTCGCGTGCTGACGCGCGACCAGATCATGGAAGCCGTGCGCGGGCGCGAACTGGAGGCGTTCGACCGCTCCATCGACGTGCACATGGGCCGCATCCGCGCCGCCATCGAGGCCGACGTGAAGAACCCCAAGCGCATCCTGACGGTGCGTGGCGTCGGTTATGTGTTTGCCAAGCACCAGGAGTAGGCTCCCCGTGTGGCGCTGGCGCGCCTTCCGCCAGAGGGGGACAACGCTGGCGCTCGCGGGCACCCGAGCGCGGCGTTCCCGAACGGCCTGCTCTGCGGCCGTCCCGCGTGATTTTTAATGAAATGAGGCTGCAGCGCTTGTCCTGAAAGCGCTGACAGCTATTTTAATGATAGCGATCGATTGATGAGCACACCCCTGGCCCGCAAGCTCTACCTGCGCATCTGGCTGGCCGTGGCCGGCAGTGTGCTGGTGCTGAGCGTGCTGGTCGGCTGGGCCTGGCACCTGACCGAACAGGAGCGCGAACGCAACCAGCCTGCCGGGGGTGGCCCGCGTGCGCTGGTGGTGCGCAACGCCGCGGGCGAGGAGATCGACGGCGCCATGGCGCAATGGCGGCGCGAGCCGGGCCAGCCGCCCGAAATCAACCTGAGCCTGCGCGACGGCCAGCAGATCACGCTGCAGATGGCGCCGCGCGCCGGTGGTCGGCGCGGTCCGCGCCGCGAACCGCCGTGGGGCTGGCTGCGGCCGCCCTACGGCTTTTGGTGGGTGCTGGGGCTGGCCGGGCTGGTGGTGATGATCGGCGTGTTCCCGGTCGCGCGGCGGCTGACGCAGCGGCTGGAAGGCCTGCAGCGCGGCGTGCAGCGCTGGGGCGAGGGCGACCTGTCGGTGCGGCTGCCTGAAGGCGGTCAGGACGAGGTGGCCGACCTGTCGCGCCGCTTCAACGCCGCCGCCGAGCGCGTGCAGCACCTGATGGACTCACAGGCCGCGCTGCTGCAGTCGCAAAAATCGCTGCTGGCCAACGCCTCGCACGAATTGCGCTCGCCGCTGGCGCGCATCCGCATGGCGGTGGAACTGGCCGGCGCACAGGGCTCGCCGACCGCGCGCGCCGAAATCCAGCGCAACATTGCCGAGCTGGACCAGCTGGTGGACGAAATCCTGCTGGCCAGCCGGCTGGACGCACGCGAGGCCGACATGGGCACCGTCGAGCCGGTCGACCTGATCGGCCTGGTGGCCGAGGAAAGCGCGCGCGTCGGCGCCACGCTGGACGTGCCCGAGGGCACGGCCGAGGTGGTGGTGCCGGGCGTGGTCAAGCTGCTGCGGCGCGCCGTGCGCAACCTGCTCGAAAACGCCAGCCGCCACGGCCAGCGCACCGGGCGCACGGGCGAGGTCGAGGCGCGGTTGGCGCTGCAGGGCGATCAGGCCGTGCTGCAGGTGCTCGACCGCGGCCCCGGCGTGCCGCCGGGCCAGCGCGAACGCATCTTCGAGCCCTTCTACCGCCTGCCCGGCGCCAGCGAGCGCGAGGGCGGCGTCGGCCTGGGCCTGGCGCTGGTGCGCTCCATCGCCGAGCGGCATGGCGGCAGCGCGACCTGCGACAACCGCGAAGGCGGCGGCGCCTGCTTCACCCTGCGGCTGCCCACCCGCCGCAGCTGACGCGGGGCAAGGGCAATACCCGCGAATCGGGGGATGCGGGAAGCCGGGGGGGCTTTGTATAGTCCACCCACTATTGCTGTCACACGCACATCGCGCCCGCGGACATGTGGCCACACCCTCAAGTGGCGCGTCCCGCTGGTGGCAGATGCAAGGCCGCCCCCGTGGGCGGCCTTGTTTTTTGGCCGGCCCGGCGGCGGGCGGCGGCCGCGCCGATACAGTTGGCAACACCCCGGCCCCCTACAATCGCCCGCCATGCTGTCGTTCCCCGTGGTCCGCTGGGTCGCCCTGTTCTGGGGATTCGCGACGTTCTTTCCGATCGGGCTGAACTACACCGCTTTCGTGCTGCTGGCCGTGGCCCTGCTGGTGCAGGGCGGCTGGCGGCAGCGGCTGGCGCGCCTGCGCCAGTCACCCAACTGGTGGCCGGCCTGGTTCTTCCTGGGCTGGACCGCGCTGGTGCTGGCGCTGGGGCCGCACTACCCTGAAACAGCGTCCAACGCCTTTCACGCCCTGCGCATCGTGCTGACGCTGGCGCTGGTGCTGGCACTGTCGCGCGACGAGGCGTTGTGGGCCATGCGCGGCTTCGTGATGGGGCTGACCGCCAGCCTGGTGCTGATCGCGCTGCACAAGACCATCGGCCTGCCGCCGAGCAAGCTGTGGGAAAGCACGGTCACCTACGGCGGCAACAAGTCGCTGGCCAACGCGCTGCTGATGGCGCTGGCGGCCGTCAGCGGGCTGCTGCTGATGCCGGTGCTGTCGGCCCGCCAGCGCGGCGTGATGACGCTGCTGACCCTGGGCAGCGTGGCGGCGCTGCTGTGGGTGCTGTATTCGCGCACCGCCTGGCTCATCGTGCTGGTGTGCCTGGTGGTGGGGCTGGCGCACCAGTTGCGCAGGCGCCGGCAGCACCAGTTGCTGGCGCTGGTGGGCGCGGCGGCGCTGGCGCTGGCAGCCGGCATGTTCGTGCCGGCGGTCAAGGACCGGCTGGTGCTGGGCGCGCATGAAGTGGTCAACGCCTACGAGGGCCAGGCCGTCAACATGACCAGCAGCTGGGGCATCCGCTTCCGGATGTACAGCGAGACGCTGGACATGATCGGCCAGCGCCCACTTACCGGCTGGGGCATCGGCGGCTGGAGCACCGAATGGAAGCGCCGCGTGCAGGGGCCGCTGGCCAGCGTCAACATGCCGCACAACGACTTTCTGTGGATGGGCGCGCAGACGGGGGTGCCGGGCGCGATCGCGCTGTTTTTGATGGTGGCGGCCGGCCTGCCTGCGGCCTGGCGGCGCCACGACAAGCGCGGGCGCATGGCCGTGGTGGCGCTGCTGGCCATGCTGATGGCGATGGCGACCAACTCGGCATTGCGCGACGCCGCCATCGGCCTCACGCTGTGGTTCATCGTGCTGGTGTACCAGCGGCTGTCGACCGAGGCCGAGCCGGTGTGGCCGGACGTGCTGCCCGACGTGCGGGCCTGACGCGGCCCGCGCGTTTCAGTCAGGTCAGTGGGCGTGGCCCAGCGCCTCGCCCGCTTTCAACTGGTACACGGTGCCGCAGTACGGGCACTTGGCTTGGCCGTGCGACAGGTCGAGAAACACGCGCGGGTGCGTGTTCCAGATCTTCATGCCCGCCTTGGGGTTGGGGCAGTAGGTTTCACCGTTGGGCGTCAAGTCCTTGGCCAGCAGTTCGACCGCTTGTGCTTGCGTAGTCATGCCATGTTCTCCTGTGCCGCTCAGACCTTGGTGAGCCACGAAGCGTATTTGGGGTTGCGGCCGTTCACGATGTCGAAGAAGGCGCTCTGGATCTTTTCGGTGACCGGGCCGCGCTGGCCTTCGCCGATCTGCACGCGGTCCAGTTCGCGGATCGGCGTCACCTCGGCCGCGGTGCCGGTGAAGAACATCTCGTCGGCGATGTAGCACTCGTCGCGCGTGATGCGCTTTTGCACCAGCTCGATCCCCAGGTCCTTGCAGATGTGCAGCACCGTGTTGCGGGTGATGCCGTTCAGCGCGCCGGCCGACAGGTCGGGCGTGTAGACCACGCCGTCCTTGATGAGGAACACGTTTTCGCCCGCGCCTTCGCTGACGAAGCCGGCCGAGTCGAGCAGCAGCGCCTCGTCGTAGCCGTCGTCCAGCGCTTCCATGTTGGCCAGGATCGAGTTGCTGTAGTTGCTGACCGCCTTGGCCTGCGTCATGGTGATGTTGACGTGGTGGCGCGTGTAGCTGCTGGTCTTGACGCGAATGCCGCGCTTCAGCCCTTCTTCGCCCAGGTACGCGCCCCAGGCCCAGGCGGCCGCCATCACGTGGATGGTGTTGCCCTTGGGGCTGACGCCCAGCTTTTCGGAGCCGATCCACACCAGCGGGCGGATGTAGCAGCTTTCCAGCTGGTTGGCGCGCACCACTTCCTTCTGCGCCTCATTCACTTCGTCCTGCGTGAAGGGCATCTTCATGCGCAGGATCTTGGCGCTGTTGAACAGGCGCTGCGTGTGTTCCTGCAGGCGGAAGATGGCGGTGCCGTTGACGGTGTTGTAGGCACGCACGCCCTCGAACGCGCCGCAGCCGTAGTGCAGCGTGTGCGTCAGCACGTGGATCTTCGCGTCGCGCCAGTCGACCAGCTGGCCGTCGAGCCAGATCTTGCCGTCGCGGTCGGCCATGGAAAGGGGGGGCAGTGCTCATGAAGGTTCCTGGAAGTCAGCGGTGGACAGGAAGGGTGCCCGGGTCAGGCCGCAGCCCGCCCGGCGCGGGCGCAAGGCATGGATTTTATGCCTCGCCGCCGGGCGCTGGCGCTGGCGCGGCGGGCCGATCCAGCTGCCAGCCCGTCAGCTTGCCACCGTCGAATTCGGCCGTCACGGACGATGCGCCCGGGTCGGTCCAGCGGTAGCGCTCGGGCTGCGTACCTTCGGGCGACAGGCGTTCGCCCAGCGACCGGGTGAGCGCCACCACGTGCAGCAACGCCTGGCCTTTCTTCAGCTTGGCGTTGAGCATGACCGCGCTGCCGACATAGCCGATCGGCTGGTCGGCCGCGCGCTTCATCACGTTGATGAGGCGCGTGTAGTACAGCATGAACCACAGGACCAGTGCGCTGCCGAGCAGGGCCAGCCCCGACCAGCCGCCGGCGCGCCAGGCGCCCGCGCCCAGTGCAATGGCCGCCAAGAGAGTGAGAATGCGTTGCCAGGTCATGGGGCGATTGTCGCGTGTGGCGGCGTCAGTCCAGCCCGCGCACCAGCGCCATCGCCTCATCCACGCGCTCGACGGCGTGGATCGTCAAGCCCTCGAACGCCTTGTCCGCCTTCTTCGGGGCATTGGCCTTGGGCACCACGGCGACGGAAAAGCCGAGCTTGGCGGCCTCCTTCAGCCGCTCCTGCCCGCGCGGCGCGGGGCGCACTTCGCCGGCCAGGCCGACTTCACCAAAGGCGATGAAGCCCTTCGGTAAAGCCTTGCCCCGCAGGCTGCTGGTGATGGCCAGCATCACCGCCAGGTCGGCCGCCGGCTCGCTGATGCGCACGCCGCCCACGGCGTTGACGAACACGTCCTGGTCGCCCGTGGCCACGCCCGCGTGCTGGTGCAGCACGGCCAGCAGCATGGCCAGTCGGTCGCGCTCCAGCCCCACGGAGAGGCGGCGCGGACTCACGCCGCCCGTGTCCACCAGCGCCTGGATTTCGACCAGCATCGGCCGCGTGCCTTCCAGCGTCACCAGCACGCAACTGCCGGGCACGGGCTGCGCGTGCTGGCTCAAAAAGATCGCGCTGGGGTTGCTGACGCCTTTCAGCCCGCGCTCGGTCATGGCGAACACGCCGATCTCGTTGACGGCGCCAAAGCGATTCTTGATGGCGCGGATCAGGCGGAAACTGCTGTGCGTGTCGCCCTCGAAGTACAGCACCGTGTCCACCATGTGCTCTAGCACGCGCGGGCCGGCCAGCTGGCCGTCCTTGGTGACGTGGCCGACCAGCACGATGGCGCAGCCACTCGACTTGGCCCAGCGCGTCAGGTGCGCCGCGCATTCGCGCACCTGCGCCACGCTGCCGGGCGCGCTGGTCAGCTGGTCTGAGTAAACGGTCTGGATCGAGTCAATCACGGCCACAGCCGGCTTCTGGTCTGCGAGTGTTGCTATGATTTTTTCAAGCTGTATCTCGGCCAGCACCGCCACCTGCGAGCCGGTGATGCCCAGCCGGCGCGCCCGCAATGCCACCTGCGCGCCGCTTTCCTCGCCGGTGACGTACAGCGTCGGCAAGCCGGCGCGCTGCAGCGCATCCACGGCCTGGAGCAGCAGCGTCGATTTGCCGATGCCCGGATCGCCGCCGATCAGCACCACGCCGCCTTCGACGATGCCGCCGCCCAGCACGCGGTCCAGTTCGCCCTGGCCGGTGGGGGGTGCGGGCCACGTCCACCGCCTCGATGGCGGCCAGCGGGCGCACTTCGCTCGACGGCGCCAGCGCCGAGAACGTGGCGCCGAGGCGGTTCTTGCCGCCCGCCGCGGGCGCTTCGACCACGCTTTCCACCAGGGTGTTCCACGCGCCGCACCCTGGGCACTTGCCCAGCCAGCGCGGGCTGGTGGCGCCGCATGCGTTGCAGGTGTAGGTGGTCTTGGGGCTCGCCATAGCCCGATCCTATCTGGCGGCGCGCGTCAACCGACCGGCCGCGTCAACGGTTGAGGGTGCCGTGGCAGCGCCAAACCGCTACCATGCGCCACCTTTTGTGTTTATTGACCCGAGGATCGAGCCCATGTCCAGCGTGCCCGCCACCGCCGTTTCCGGTCAGCCGCCCGTTTCGCGCAACCGCCTGCTCGTCACATCCGGGCTGGGCTGGATGTTCGACGCCATGGACGTCGGCCTGCTGTCCTTCATCCTCGCGGCGCTCAAGGCCGACTGGGGCCTGACGCCGGGGCAGATGGGCTGGATCGGTGCCATCAACTCCATCGGCATGGCGGTCGGCGCCATCATGTTCGGCATGATGGCCGACCGAATCGGCCGCAAGCACGTGTTCGTCATCACGCTGCTGCTGTTCGCCATCGCCAGCGGGCTGTCGGCCTTTGCCACCACGCTGGCGGTGCTGATGGTGCTGCGCTTTTTCATCGGCATGGGCCTGGGCGGCGAACTGCCGGTGGCCAGCACCTACGTGTCCGAGCGCGTGCCGGCGCACGAGCGCGGGCGCATCGTGGTGCTGCTGGAAAGCTTCTGGGCGCTGGGCTGGATCCTGGCGGCGCTGATCGCCTACTTCGTCATGCCGCTGTTCGACAAGGACATGGGCTGGCGCGTGGCGCTGATCCTGGGTGCGCTGCCGGCCTTCTATGCGCTGTACCTGCGCCGCAAGCTGCCCGACGACAAGCCCACCGCGCCGCCGTCGGCCGGCCTGCCGTGGTCGGCGCGCCTGGCGCGACTGTGGGCCGCCGAGCACAGCCGCAACACGCTGATGCTGTGGATCCTGTGGTTCACCGTGGTGTTCTCGTACTACGGCATGTTCCTGTGGCTGCCCAGCGTGATGGTCGGCAAGGGCTTTGCGCTGATCAAGAGCTTTGAATACGTGCTGATGATGACGCTGGCGCAGTTGCCGGGCTACTTCACCGCCGCCTGGCTGATCGAGCGCGCGGGCCGCAAGTTCGTGCTGGTGGTGTACCTGCTGGGCACGGCGGCCAGCGCCTGGGCCTTTGGCAATGCGACGACCGAAGGCTCGCTGCTGCTGTTCGGCGCGCTGCTGTCGTTCTTCAACCTGGGCGCGTGGGGCGCGCTGTACGCCTATTCGCCCGAGAACTACCCGGCCCCGATCCGCGCCAGCGGCGTGGGCACGGCCGCGGGCGTGGGCCGCATTGGCGGCATCCTGGGCCCGCTGGCGATCCCGTTCCTGGGCGCGCAGGGCTGGGCCACCGGCGCGATCTTTGCGCTGTTTGCGGTCACCATCGCCGTCGGGGCGCTGGCCGTGGCGCTGCTGGGGCGCGAGACGAAAGGGCAGGCGGTATGAAACTGCGCCACAGGAACCCGGCGCTGCCCTTGCTGAGCGGAGGCGATGCATGAATCTCTCATGGTGCTATGTCAGCACGGCCACCCCCGCCTTCGACCTGCAACGGCTGGACGAGCTGTACCAATCGTCGCGCGAATTCAACCTGACGCACGGCATCAGCGGCGTGCTGCTGTACAGCGGCGGGCGCTTCTGCCAGCTGATCGAAGGGCCGGCCGCGGGCATGGCGGAGGTGATGGCGCGCGTGCGGGGCTGCCCGTTGCACGTCCATCTGCTGACGCTGTATGAAGAAGACGTGCCCCAGGCCGCGTTCCCGTCCTGGTCGCTCGGCACCGCCAGCGACTGGCGCGGTCAGCGCATGGAGGTGCCGGGCGACGGCCAGCTGGCCCGGCTGACCCCGGCGCAGCAATCGGCCTGCCGTGTGCTGCGCAACTTCATCGCGTGGGAAGACGCCGGCTCGCCGCAGGATTTCGTGCCGACGCGGTATTGAGCGCCGCGCGAGGCGTCCAAGCCGACCGCGCGTCAAAGCCCTGCGCCAGCGCACGCGGGCGGGGCTGGCCCCCCGACCGCTGCACCGCAGGCTGAAGTCGGCCATTGCCCGTCGGCGCGCCGGGCGTCAGCCGAACAGCTTGTTCGCCGTCTCGGCGATCAGCTTGCCCTGAAAGCGCGCGCCGTCCAGCTCGATCACGCTCGGCTGGCGCTGGCCCTGGCCGCCGGCGATGGTGGTGGCGCCGTAGGGGCTGCCGCCGGCGATCTCGTCCAGCGTCATCTGCGCCTGGTAGCTGTAGGGCAGGCCGACGATGGTCATGCCGAAGTGCAGCAGGTTGGTGATGATGGAAAACAGCGTCACTTCCTGGCCGCCGTGCTGCGTGGCGGTGGAGGTGAAGGCGCCGCCCACCTTGCCGTTGAGCGCGCCACGCGCCCACAGGCCGCCGGCCGCGTCGAGAAAGGACGCCATCTGCGCCGGCATGCGGCCAAAGCGCGTGGGCGCGCCGACGATGATGGCGTCGTAGTGCTCCAGCTCGGCCACGGTGGCGATGGGCGCGGCCTGGTCGAGCTTGAAGTGCGCGCCCTTGGCGATGTCCTGCGGCACGGTTTCGGGCACGCGCTTGACGTCCACCGTGGCGCCGGCAGAGCGGGCGCCTTCGGCCACGGCGTTGGCCATGGTCTCCAGGTGGCCGTAGCTGGAGTAGTAGAGGACGAGGACTTTGGACATGAAGAAGCTCCTGAAATGAAGGGGGTTGAACGGTCGGCGTTGGCGCCGGTGTGGGCACTTTACCCTTCCATAAAACGCGGTAAAAGGGGCTGAAAAACAATTATCTATTGCTGAAACTGGAATAATCTTTGCCGCCCCCGTCGATCTGAAAACCATCAGGAGGATGCAATGGACCGTTTGCTTTCCATGCGGGTGTTCGAGCGTGTGGTGGATGAAGGCAGCCTGGCCGGCGCGGCGCGGGCGCTGGATTTGTCGCCGCCGGTGGTGACGCGGCTGATGGCCGGGCTGGAGGCGCACCTGGGCACGCGCCTGCTGCAGCGCACCACGCGCCGCCAGGCGCTGACCGAGGCCGGCGAGGCCTATTTGCTGCGCGTGCGCACCATCCTGCGCGACATCGACGAGGCCGAGCAACTGGCCAGCGCCCACACGGCCGAGTTGGCCGGCACGCTGCGCCTGCACGCGCCGCCGGTGCTGGCCAGCCACGTGATTGCGCCGCGCATCGCCGGCTTTCACGCGCGCTATCCCGGCATCGCCATCGACCTGACGGTGGAATCGCGCCACGAGCCGCCGGTCGAGGACCACGACATCACCCTGTTCAGCGGCACCGCGCGCCCCGGCCCCGACGTGGTGGCGCGCAAGGTGGTCGACGCCGAGGCGGTGCTGGTCGCCACGCCGCGCTACCTGAAGCACGCCCCACCGTTGACGCAGCCGGCCGACCTGGCCCAGCACGCCTGCCTGCGCCTGGCCCAGCCCGACAGCGACCCGGCCGTGTGGCGCATGTGGTGCCCTGAAGGGCCCGACGAACCGCTGGACGTGGCCATCACCCCGCTGCTGGTGGCCAACCACAGCGACACGCTGGTGCGCGCCACGCTCGACAGCGCGGGCATCACCTCGGCCTCGCTTGACCTGATGGCGCCCTACCTGGTGCGCGGCGAACTGGTGCGCGTGCTGGCGCCCTGGATCACCGGGCGCCTCTCCATGTACGCGGCGGTGCCCACGCGCAAGTTCATCCCGCAGCGCACGCGGGTGTTTCTGGATTGGCTGGTCGATGAAACGCGCCGCCAGACCGCCGAGGCGGTGGCGGCCTACACGGCGCGTGCCGGCACGTCAGGCTGATGGGGTGAAGCCCCGCGCCAGCGCGCGCGTGATCTCCGCCGCCGGCAAGGGGCGGCAGCCGCTGGCGTTCTGGCCGCTCCACAAGGGCGTGAAGTCGGTGCGCCCCGCTTTTTCGGCGGCAGCGCGCAGGGGCGCCATGGCGGCGGTGGCCAGCGGAAACGCCGGCGCGGCGGCGCTGATCGGCCCCTGCTCGCGCACCACCCGGTTGACGATGCCGCGCGCCGGGCGGCCGGTGAAGCAGTTGGTGACAGCCGTGTGGCGCGCCGCCTCGCTTTGCAGCGCGGCGCGGTGCAGCGGCGTGGTCGTCGCCTCGTCGGCGCACAGGTAGGCGGTGCCCACCTGCACGCCGGCTGCGCCCAGCGCCATGGCCGCGCGCACGCCCGCCGCGTCCGCGATGCCGCCGGCGGCGATCACCGGTACGCGCACGGCGGCCACCACTTGCGGCAGCAGCGCGAAGGTGCCCAGCTGCTCGCTCAGGTCGTCGCTCAAAAAGTGGCCGCGGTGGCCGCCGGCTTCCAGCCCCTGGGCGATGATGGCGTCGGCGCCGTGCTCCTCAAGCCATAGCGCCTCGCGCACGGTGGTGGCCGACGACAGCACGAAAGCGCCCCAAGCCTTGGCGCGCGCCAGCAACTCGGGCGCCGGCAGGCCGAAGTGAAAACTCAGCACCGGCGGCTTGAATTCGGCCAGCAGATCGGCCGCTTCGGCGCTGAAGGGCACGCGCCCTGGCCCGGCGGGCACGCTGTCGATGTCCAGGCCCAGTTCGGCGTAGTAGGGCGCCAGCGCGGCGCGCCAGGCGGCCTCGCGCGCCGCATCGGGCGCGGGCGACGTGTGGCAGAAGAAGTTGACGTTGTAGGGCAGGCCGCTGGCGGCCAGCAGCGCCAGTTCGTCGCGCAGCTGCTGCGCGGACAGCATGGCGCAGGGCAGCGAGCCGAGCGCCCCGGCCCGCCCGACGGCCAGCGCCAGCGCGCTGCCCTGCACGCCCGCCATGGGCGCCTGGATGAGTGGCAACGCGGTGCCGAGCACGGTGGACAAGGAGGTCATGCGCCGATTCTGGCAGGCCGCGCTTGACCTGCGCGCCACGCGGTTTTTGTCGAAAACACTTGCGCTCCGCCGATTTATTTAATACATTAAATAAATGCCACGACGCAGCCCCTTCACCCACCGCAACCTGCCGCTGCTGTTGCTGCAGGCGCGCGAGGCCGTGATGCAGCACCGGCGCCCGACCTTGCGTGAGCACAGTCTGTCGGACCAGCAATGGCGCGTGCTGCGCGTGCTGGCCGAGCACGCCGCCGAGGGCGGGCTGGAGACGGGCCGCGTGGCGCAGCAGGCCTTCATCCTGGGCCCCAGCCTAACCGGGATGCTGGCGCGCATGGAGCGCGACGGCCTCATCACGCGCCAGCGCAGCGGCGAAGACGCGCGCCGCAGCGTCGTCAGCGCCACCGCCGCCGGGCTGGCGCTGGCCGATGCGCTGTCGCAGGCGATCGAGGCCGATTACCTGGACCTGGAAGCGCACCTGGGCAAGACCAAGCTGGCGCAGCTGTACCGCCTGCTGGACGAGTTGATTGCGCTGCAGGAACAGGTCTGCGCCGACGAATCCTTGGAGACCGCCACATGAACGCTACGCCTCCTTGGCTGCCGCAAGGCACCGTGTACGGTAGCCTGCTCAACTTCCAGCGCGAGTACGCGCTGTGGGCGCCCCGGATGGCCGAGCCGCCCTACAAGGCGCCGCCCCAGGCGCCCGTGCTGTACGTGAAAACGGCCAACACCTTTGCCGCCCATGGCGCGGCCATCGCCGTGCCGGGCGAGGTGGCGGTGGGCGCGACGCTGGGCCTGGTGAAGGCGAATTCGGATCGTTTTGTGCCGCCTGCGCTGTCAGGGCAAGCGCAGGCAGCTATCGAAAATGAAGCATCCGGTTTGCAGGTCATCGCTGGCGTCGTGCTGCTGGCCGACCTGAGTCTGCCGCACGCCAGCTATTACCGCCCACCGATCAAGTTCCGCAACCGCGACGGCTTTCTGGGCTGCGGCCCGGCGTGCGTGCCGCTGGCGGCGGTGGGCGATGTCGGCGCGTTGAAGATCACCGTGCGCATCAACGGCGAATTGCGTCAGACCGTCGATCTGTCCACGCTGGTGCGCGACGCCGCCACGCTGCTGGCCGACGTCGAGGCGTTCATGACGCTGCAACCCGGCGACGTGCTGATGCTGGGCACGGATTGTCTGGACGACGGCACGCGCCCGCGCGCCAAGGCGGGTGACCGCATCGAGGTCAGCGCGCCGGGCTTTGCGCCGCTGGTCAACACCTTGGTCGAGGAGGCCGCATGAGCAGGCACGCCCGCATCGCCTGGGCCGGCGCCGTGCACCACGCCATTGAGCGCGACGGCCAAGTGGAGTTGCAAACGCCCGCCTTCAAAGGCCAGCGCCTGAGCTTCGACGAGGTCATCTGGCTGCCGCCACTGGCCGACATACCGCCGCACCGTCCGCGCACCGTGCTGGCGCTGGCCATCAACTACGCCGACCATGCGAAGGAGCTGGCCTTCAAACCGCCCGAGGAGCCGCTGGCCTTTGCCAAGGGCGCCGCTTCGCTGCTTGGCCACCGCGCCTTCACCGTGCGCCCTGATGGCGTGCAGAACATGCACTACGAATGCGAGCTGGCCGTGGTCATTGGCCGCGAGGCGAAGCACGTGCACGCGCACGATGCCTATGACTTCGTGCGCGGCTACACCGTCGCCAACGACTACGCCATCCGCGACTACCTCGAAAACTGGTACCGCCCCAACCTGCGCGTGAAGAACCGCGACACCTGCACCCCCCATCGGCCCCTGGCTGGTCGATGCGGCCGACGTGCCCGACCCGATGAACCTGGCACTGCACACCACCGTCAACGGGCAGGTCACGCAGCAGGGCAACACCCGCGACATGGTGTTCGACGTGCCGACGCTGATCGAATACTTCAGCAGTTTCATGACGCTGTACCCCGGCGACCTGATCCTGACCGGCACGCCCGATGGCGTGGTCGATTGCCCGGTGGGCAGCCACGTGGTGTGCGCCATCGAAGGCATTGGCGCGCTGGAGAACACCATCGTTGCTGCGACCCAATGAAGACGGAACAGCCGGACGCGAAGGACGCGAAGATCACGCGAAGGACGCAAAAGGAACAGCCAAGAAAGGTTTTTTTCGCGTTCTTCGCGGAACCTTTGCGTCCTTCGCGTCCGGGATTGGTTTTTTGAACTTGAACAAACGCCACCATGAAAATTGATCACCTCATCAACGGCAAGCCCGTTGCCAGCGACACCTATTTCGAGACCACCAACCCCGCCACGCAGCAGGTGCTGGCCGAAGTCGCCGCCGGCGGGGAGGCCGAAGTCCACGCCGCCGTCGCTGCCGCCAAGGCCGCCTTCCCCGCCTGGGCCGGCCTGCCCGCCACCGAGCGCGCCAAGAAAATCCGCGCGCTGGGCGAGTTGATCGCCAAGCATGTGCCGGAGATCGCCAAGACCGAGACCGACGACACCGGCCAGACCATCAGCCAGACCGGCAAGCAACTGGTGCCGCGCGCAGCCGACAACTTCACGTATTTCGCCGAGATGTGCACGCGCGTCGACGGCCACACCTACCCGACGCCCACGCACCTGAACTACACGCTGTTCCACCCCGTCGGCGTGTGCGCGCTGATCAGCCCGTGGAACGTGCCCTTCATGACCGCGACTTGGAAGGTGGCGCCGTGCCTGGCCTTCGGCAACACGGCGGTGCTGAAGATGAGCGAACTCTCGCCGCTGACCGCCGCGCGCCTGGGCGAACTGGCGCTGGAAGCCGGCATCCCCGCCGGCGTGCTGAACGTGGTGCACGGCTTTGGCAAGGAAACCGGCGAGCCGCTGTGCGCGCACCCCGACGTGCGCGCGATCTCGTTCACCGGCAGCACGGCCACCGGCAACCGAATCGTCAAGACCGCGGGCCTGAAGAAATTCAGCATGGAGCTGGGCGGCAAAAGCCCCTTCGTGGTCTTCGACGACGCCGACCTCGACCGCGCGCTGGATGCGGCCCTGTTCATGATCTTCAGCAACAACGGCGAGCGCTGCACGGCCGGCAGCCGCATCCTGGTGCAGCAGAGCATCTACGCCGACTTTGCGCAAAAGTTTGCCGAGCGCGCCAAGAAGATCACGGTGGGCGACCCGCAGGACGAGAAAACCATCATCGGCCCGATGATTTCGCAAGGCCATCTGGCCAAGGTGCGCAGCTACATCGAGCTGGGGCCGAAGGAAGGCGCCACGCTGCTGTGCGGCGGGCTGGACCGCCCGTCGTACGCGGCGGAACTGCCGGCGCACGTCGCCCAAGGCAACTACGTCTGGCCCACGGTGTTCGCCGACGTCGACAACCGCATGAAGATCGCGCAGGAAGAAATCTTCGGACCGGTGGCCTGCCTGATTCCCTTCAAGGACGAGGCCGACGCCATCGAGAAAGCCAACGACATCGACTACGGCCTGTCGAGCTACGTGTGGAGCGAGAACATCGGCCGCGCCCACCGCGTGGCCGCCGCCATCGAAGCCGGCATGTGCTTCGTCAACAGCCAGAACGTGCGCGATTTGCGCCAGCCCTTTGGCGGCACCAAGGCATCGGGCACGGGGCGCGAGGGCGGCACCTGGAGCTACGAGGTGTTTCTGGAGCCGAAGAACGTCGCGGTGTCGATGGGTTCGCACCACATTCCGCATTGGGGGGTGTGACCATGCAGCGTCGCCAGCTCATCCAGGCAGCGGCCGCCAGCGTGTGGGTGCCGCTGCTGGCACGTGCGCAGAGTGCGTGGCCCACCAAGCCCATCCGCATCGTCGTGCCGTTCACGCCCGGCGGCACGACCGACTTCGTCACGCGGCTGGTTGCCACCGAAGTCGCCAAATCGCTCGGCCAGCCCGTTGTGGTTGAAAACAAGCCCGGCGCCGGCACCGTGATCGGCGTCGACTCGGTCGCCAAGTCGACGCCCGATGGCACCAGCTTCGTCACCGTCGCCAACAGCTTCACCGTCAACCAGACGCTGGTGAAGAAGCTGCCCTACGACAGCGTGAAGGACCTGCGCCCGGTGGCGCTGATGGGCCTGTCGGAACACGTGCTGGCCACGCACCCCGGGAGCGGGCTGAAGTCGGTGGCCGACATCGCGGCGCAGGCCAAGGTCGGGCAGAAGCTCAGCTACGCCTCGTTCGGGCCGGGCACCTCGGCGCACCTGGCGGGCGAGATGCTCAAGAGCCAGCTGGGCGTCGACATCGTGCACGTGCCGTACAAGGGCCAGGCGCCCGCGCTGGCCGACTTGCTGGGCGGGCAGGTGTCGATGATGTTCGGCAACTGGCCCGAGTTTCGCAACCACGTGCAGGCCGGCAAGCTGGTCGCCATCGGCATGGCCACGGCGCGACGCTCGGCCTACGCCCCGGCCATTCCGACGCTGGCCGAGCAGGGGCTGAAGGTCGAGTCCAACTCATGGAACGGCCTGCTCGCGCCCGCGGGCACGCCCGATGCCGTGGTGCAGCGCATGAACGCGGCGGTGAACCAGGCCATGCAGTCGCCCGCCGTGGTCGACGCCTTCCAGAAGGGCGGCATCGCCGCCAGGTCCGGAACGCCCGAGCAGTTTGGCGACTTCATCCGCAGCGAGATCGCCCGGTACGCCGAAGTGATACGCCGCGCGGGCATCACGGCGGACAATTGAACCTGCTGCGGCGCACGGTGTGCCGCCAGGATCCACGCATGAACCTCGACCCGCGTTCCCGTTCGGTTTCCCGCCGCCGCGCCCTCGTCGGCCTGGGCGCTGCCTGCGCCGCGTTGCCCGCGCGCGCACAGCCGGCCGGCGCGCCGCCCTGGCCGAGCGGGCCGATCACGATCCACACGGCGTACCTGTCGGGCGGCACCTCGCACAACCTGGGCAGCGTGACCGCCGCACAGATGTCGATCCAGCTGCGGACCGACGTGGTGCTGCAGTCGCTGCCCGACAAGTCGCCCGCCGCACTGGCGCGCCTGGTGGCCGAATCGGCGCCGGACGGCCGCACCGCGCTGCTGGTGTCCAACGTGTTCATCCGCAGCGCCATCGTGAACGCCGACGCTGGCTACGACCCGCTGGCCGACTTCAAGCCGGTGGGCCTGATCGCCAGCACCGAATTCGCGCTGGTCGCCAATGCGAGGGCGCCTTTCCATTCGCTCAGCCGCATGATCGAGCTGGCGCGCGGCCGCGCCACGCCGCTGCGCGTGGCCAGCTTCGGTCAGGACAGCACCGCGCATTCGGCGGCCGAGCAGCTGCAGCAGCTGGCACGCATCCCGCTCGAAGTGACCCATTACCGCGGGCAGTCGCCCGCCGTCGCCGCGCTGCTGGCCGGCGACCAGGACCTGAGCTTCATCAACATGCCCGAGCTGCTGCCGCTGGTGCGCCAGAAGCGCGTGGTGGTGCTGGCCACCGCGGGCAGACGCCGTTCGCCCCAGCTGGCGCACGTGCCCACGTTCACCGAACTGGGCTACCCAATCACCTTTTCGCCGTGGTACGGCCTGGTGGTGCCCGCGTCCACGCCCGATGCCGTGGTGCTGGCCTTCAACCGGGCGCTGCGCGAAGCGGTCGACTCGGGCTATCTGCAATCGATTCTGCTGGCGCTGGGCGCCGCGCCGCGCGCGGGCACGCCGGCCGACATGCGCGACACCATGGCCGCCGAAGCGGCCGATCTGCGTCGCATCCTGCGCAAGCCCGCCGCTGCGCCCCGAAGACCCTGACCGGAGAGCCACACACCATGGGACAACTCGCCCTTGCCGCCAAGATCACCCACGTGCCCAGCATGTACCTGAGCGAACTGCCGGGCGACCGCCACGGCACGCGGCAGGACGCCATCGACGGCCACGTTGAGATCGGCCGCCGCTGCCGCGAGCTGGGCGTAGACACCCTCGTCGTGTTCGACACGCACTGGCTGGTCAACGCCAATTACCACCTCAACTGCGCGCCGCACTGGGAAGGCACCTACACCAGCAACGAACTGCCGCACTTCATCAGCAACATGCGCTTCGGCTTTTCGGGCAACCCCGAGCTGGGCCGCATCCTGACCAAGGCGTGCTGCGAGCAGGGCGTGGAAACGCTGGCGCACGACGCCACCACACTGGCGCCCGAATACGGCACGCTGGTGCCCATGCGCTACATGAACGCCGACCAGCACTTCAAGGTGGTGTCGGTGTCGGCGATGTGCACCAGCCACTATCTGAACGATAGCGCCCGGCTGGGATGGGCCATGCGCGAGGCGGTCGAAAAGCACTACGACGGCAAGGTCGCCTTCCTGGCCAGCGGGTCGCTGTCGCACCGCTTCGCGCAGAACGGCCTGGCGCCCGAATTCGCCTTCAGGATCTGGAGCCCCTTCTTAGAAAAGCTGGACGCCGAGGTGGTGGCCATGTGGAAGAACGGCGAATGGGGCGACTTCTGCGCCATGCTGCCCGAATACGCGTCCAAGGGCCACGGCGAAGGCTTCATGCACGACACGGCCATGCTGCTGGGCGCGCTCGGCTGGTCGGCGTACGACGGCAAGGTGGACGTGGTCACGCCGTATTTCGCGGCCTCGGGCACGGGGCAGATCAACGCCGTGTTCCCGGTCACGCCGCAGGACGGCCACGCCGTGCCGCCGCCCGAAGCCTCGCGCGCGACTTCGTACAAGGCCTTCCCGCGTCTTTGACATGCCGCACCTGGTCATCCTCTACACCGGCAACCTCGACGCCGTGGTCGACATGCCTGCGCTGTGCCGCGAGCTGGCCGACACCATGCTGGCCGTGCGCGACGACGACGGCGCTCAGGTCTTTCCGACCGGTGGCACGCGCGTGCTGGCCTACCCGGCGCCGCACTTCGCCGTGGCCGACGGCGGCGCGGCCGGGCGCGCGGCGGGCGCGGGCAAGACCGGCGTCGCCACTGGCGACCCGGGCGACTACGGCTTCATGTACCTGAACCTGCGCATGGGTCGCGGTCGCAGCAATGCTACGCAAAAGAGAGCAGGAGACGCGCTTCTGCAAAGCGCACGCGCCCGATTGGATGCGGTAATGGCAACGCGCCACATCGGCGTCACGCTGCAGGTCGACGAAGGGCCCGAGGTGTTCGACGCCAAGCACAGCACCCTGCACCCGCTTTTCAGGAAGAATTGACGCACCATGCTGACCCCCGAACAGATCGAACAACTGGCCGCCGAGCTGCAGCACAGCGAGCAGACGCGCGTGCCGGTGGAGCATTTCTCCAAGCGCTTTCCCGGCATGACGATCGAGGACGGCTACCGCGTCAGCCGCGCCTGGGTGGCGCGCCAGCTGGCCGGGGGCCGCCACGTCATCGGCCACAAGATCGGCCTGACTTCGCGCGCCATGCAGCTCAGCAGCCAGATCGACGAGCCCGACTACGGCACGCTGCTCGACAGCATGCTGTTCACCGCCACGCCGGGCCAGGTGCTGGAAATTCCCGCCAACCGCTTCATCGCGCCGCGCGTCGAGGTGGAACTGGCCTTCGTGCTGAAGTCCGACCTGCAAGGCCCGCACGTCGATGTCGAACAGGTGCTGGCCGCCACCGACTACGTCACGCCCGCCATCGAAATCATCGACGCGCGCATCGAGCAGTTCGACCGCCACACCAAGGTGATGCGCAAGGTGTTCGACACCATCAGCGACAACGCCGCCAACGCGGGCATCGTGGTCGGCGCGGGCCGTGCCGATGCGCGCGCCATCGACCGCCCGTGGGTCGGTGCCATCCTGCGCTGCAATGGCGTGGTCGAGGAAACCGGCCTGGCCGCCGGCGTGCAGGGCGACCCGGCCATCGGCATTGCCTGGCTGGCCAACAAGCTGGCGCCGTGGGGCGAATCGCTGAAGGCCGGGCAGATCGTGCTGGCCGGTTCGTTCACGCGGCCGGTGGCGGCCAAGGCCGGCGACGAGTTCGTGGCCGACTATGGCGCGCTCGGTGTTCTCCATTTCCGTTTCGTCTGAAGCCATTCCATGCAAACCCCTGTCAATTCCTTCAAGCGCGCCATCACCCAGCAACAGCCGCAGATCGGCCTGTGGTTGGGGATGGCCAATGCCTACTCGG
The DNA here is from genome assembly GCF_033110285.1 of Ottowia sp. SB7-C50. Classification (NCBI taxonomy): domain Bacteria; kingdom Pseudomonadati; phylum Pseudomonadota; class Betaproteobacteria; order Burkholderiales; family Comamonadaceae; genus Ottowia; species Ottowia sp. SB7-C50. Next base: position 3,314,093 of record NZ_CP136995.1, on the reverse strand, counting down.
CCGAGATCTGTGCCGGCGCCGGTTTCGACTGGCTGCTGATCGACGGCGAGCACGCGCCCAACGCGCTGCCCGATGTGCTGGCGCAGCTGCAGGTCATCCAGGCCTACCCAGGCGTGAACGCCATCGCGCGCATTCCCTTCGGCCACGGCGAGGCGGGCACGGCGCTGATCAAGCAGTACCTCGACCTGGGCGTGCAGACGCTGCTGGTGCCGATGGTCGACACGGCCGAGCAGGCCGCCGCGCTGGTGCGCGCCACGCGCTACCCGCAGAACGACGGCCAGGGCGGCGTGCGCGGCATGGCCGGCACGCGTGCATCGCGCTGGGGCCGCTACCCGCAGTACGCCAAGGAGGCCAACGAGCAGGTCTGCCTGCTGGTGCAGGCCGAGACGCGCGCCGGCATCGAGAACCTGGACGCCATCGCCGCCACGCCGGGCGTGCACGGCGTCTTCATCGGGCCGGCCGACCTGTCGGCATCGCTCGGCCATGTGGGCGACCCCAACCACCCGGAGGTGCAGCGCGTCATCGAAGACGGCATCGCCCGCATCCTGAAGGCCGGCAAGGCGCCCGGCATCCTCACGTCGGACGAGGCGCAGGCGCGGCATTACCTGTCGCTGGGCGCGCTGTTTGTCGCCGTGGGGCTGGACACGCAGATCCTCGTGCGCCAGACGGCGGCGCTGGCCGCGCGCTTCAAGGGCACGCCCGCACCGGCCGCGCCGACGCCGGGCAGCGTTTATTGACGACGATGGGAACCCCCGCCATGCACCCCGACGAACGCGCCGCGCGCCTGCAACTGGCCGCCTGCTACCGCATCTTCGCGCTGCTGGGCTGGACGGAAATGATCTACAACCACATCACGCTGCGCCTGCCCGACAGCGTGACCGGCGGCGCCAAGCAGTTCCTCATCAACCCCTTCGGCCTGCACTACACCGAGGTCACGGCCAGCAACCTGGTCAAGGTCGATCTGGACGGCACGGTGCTGGACGGCTCCAGGCACCCCATCAACCCTGCCGGCTACGTGCTGCACAGCACGATCCACGGGGGCATCGACGGCGCGCACTGCGTGATGCACACGCACACCACGGCTGGCGTGGCGGTGGCGGCGCTGGCTTCGGGCCTGTCGCAAAGCAATTTCTACAGCGCGCAACTGCACGACATGGTGGCCTACCACGACTTCGAGGGCATCACCATCCACGCCGAAGAAGGGCCGCGCGTGCTGGCCAGCATTGGCCGCAGGCAGGCGGTGATTTTGCGCAACCACGGCCTGCTGTCGTGGGGCCAGACGCTGCCGCAGGCCTTTGCTGTGCTGTGGACGCTGCAGCGCGCGTGCGAGATCCAGCTGGCCACGCAAAGCATGGGCGCGCCGCTGCCGGTGCCCGAAGCCATTGCCGCCAAGTGCACGCGCGACGCGCTGCAGTTCGACCCCCGGCACGGCGCGGGCCAGGACGTGTTCAACGCGCTGGTGCGGCAGGTGGACCGACTCGACGATAGCTATAAAAATTGAAGCTGCTCGCGCTGATGGCGCAAGCGCTGGAGGCCTGAATGATGCAAAAAATCGCCATCTACGGCGCGGGCGCCATCGGCGGCTGGATGGGCGCCCGGCTGGCCGGCGTGGGTGGCCAGGTCAGCGTGGTGGCGCGCGGTGCCACGCTCGACGCGCTGCGCACGCACGGGCTGCGGCTGCGCGACAGTGACGCCGAATCGGCCCACGCCGTGCAGGCCAGCGACGACCCGGCCGCGCTGGGCGTGCAGGACGTCGTCATCGTGTCGGTCAAGGCGCCCGGCATGGCCGAAGTGGCGCGCCGGATCGGCCCGCTGATCGGCCCCAACACGCTGGTGCTGACAGCCATGAACGGCGTGCCGTGGTGGTTCCTGCAAGGCTTTGGCGGCCCGGTGGCGGGGCGCACGCTGGAATCTGTCGACCCCGGCGGCGCCATCGCGCGCGCCATTCCCGCCGCGCAGGTCATCGGCTCCGTAGTGCACGCCAGTTGCTCGGTCGACGCGCCGGGCGTGATCCGCCACCGCGCGGGCAACGGCCTGATCGTGGGCGAGCCGGCGGGCGGCGACACACCGCGCGCGCAGGCGGTGGCCGCGCTGCTGACCCAGGCCGGCTTTGGCGTCACGCTGTCACCGCAGATCCAGCGCGACGTCTGGTACAAGCTGTGGGGCAACATGACGGTGAACCCGGTGTGCGCCATGACGGGCGCCACGTCCGACCGTGTGCTGGACGACGAGCTGGTGCGCGGCTTCATCAGCGCCGTGATGCTGGAAGCGCGCGAGATCGGTGCGCGCATCGGCATCCCCATCGCCGAGCAGCCCGAAGACCGCCACCAGGTAACGCGCAAGCTGGGCGCCATGCGCCCGTCGATGCTGCAGGACGTGGAGGCCGGCAAGCCGGTCGAGATCGATGCGCTGGTGGCGGCGGTGCGCGAACTGGGGCAACTGACGCAGGTGCCGACGCCGTTCACCGACGCGCTGCTGGGGTTGTCGCGGTTGCATGCGCGGGTGCGCGGGCTGTATCCCGACGCATGAACCCGACCACCCGCGCCCTCAGCACCGCCGCCTTCGCCACGCTGCTGCTCATCGCGGCCCTGATGGGCGCCAACCACGTGGCGGCGCGCCTGGCGTTCAACCACGGTGTCGATGTGCCGACCGCGGTCACCTTTCGCAGCGTGGTCACGGCGGGCGTGGTCGGCGCGCTGCTGCTTTTGCAGCGCGTGCCGCTGGCGTTGACGGCGCGCCAGCGCAAGGCGCTGCCGCTGATCGGCGTGCTGATCGCCATCCAGAGCCTGTGCCTGTATTCCGCCGTGGCGCGGCTGCCGGTGGCGCTGGCGCTTCTGGTGTTCAACAGCTTTCCGCTGATGACCGCGCTGTGGGCGCGCCTGCTGTACCAGCACCGGCCCGAGCGCGCGTTGCTCGTCGCCATGCCGGTGATCCTGTTCGGCCTGGTGCTGGCGCTGGACGTGCTGGGCGCCGCCTCGGGCCTGGGCGCGGCGGGGCAGTGGCGCGAGATCGGCGCCGGCGTGGCCTTTGCGCTGGGCGCGTCGACCACCTTCGGCCTGGCGCTGGTGCTGACGCAGCACGAAGCGGGCGGACTGGACGGCCGCCTGCGCACCTTCGCCACCATGGCCATGGTCGGCCTGCTGGCGGGTGCGGCGGTGGCGTGGCGCGGCGGCTTTGCCTTGCCGACGGCGCCCCCCCGGCTGGTGGGGGCTGGGGCTGCTCACGCTGCTGTACGGCACCGGCATCACCCTCCTGTTCACCGTGTTGCCGCGCCTGGGCGTGGTCGGCAATTCGGCCGTGATGAACGTCGAGCCGGTGTTCGCGCTGGTGCTGGCGTGGCTCATCCTCGGGCAGCGCATTGCGCCGGTGCAGGTGGTCGGCGCGCTGGTGGTGGTGGGCGCGGTGATGTGGTTGGGCACGAGGAAAAAGTGACATCCCCCTGAGGCGCTTACGCGCCTTCCCCCTTCTTGCTTCGGTAAGGGGGGGCGCCGCCGGTCGACGGGGAGCCCCCGGCTCTGGCGGCCTCTGGTGTGGCCTGCTGCGCGCCCGCCTGTCGTTGAACAGGCCACACCGCTACCATGCGGGCATTGCCTCTGAACTGCACGCCATGACCGACCCCACCCCCCGCGAACGACGCCGCCGACCACGATGCCGACTTCGACGACGCCACCAGCGCCACGCTTGACACGCTGGAAGACGTTCTTGACGCCGTGCGGGCGCGCCACCCCGGCACGCCGCAATGGGAATTCTGCGAAGGCGTGCTGACCGCGCTGCTGTGCACGCGCCGCACCATCGGCGAGGACGAGTGGCTGCCGCTGGTGTTCGGCCGCGCGGCCAGCGAGGTGTTCGCCACACCGGCCGAGCGCACGCAATTCAGCATGGGCTGGCTGGAGCGCGAATCGCAGTTGCGCGCCGCGCTCAACGCCGACGTCGAATCGCTGGACGACGAACGCGCCCTGAGCCCCGCGGTGATGGACTGGCGCGGCCTGCTGGCCAGCCTGCCCGAGTCCGACCGCGCCGAAGCCACCGAGGGCCAGGACGGCCTGCCGCCTGCGCTGGCGCAGGTGTGGGCCAGCGGCTTCCTGGCCGTGGTGGACCACTGGGCCGACGACTGGGCGCCCCCCGCGCGACAAGGAAATCGCCGAGATGCTGGACGACGCGCTGTCCTGCATCGAGGACCTGACCGCCGACGACACCGGCGCGCCCGTGCTCAACCTGTACGACCCCAATGGCCCACCCAGCGTCAGCCAGGCCCGCTTCGATGCGTTTGGCGAGGCGCTGTGGGCGGTGTACGACCTGCACGACATCGCCAGAAGTCTGGGGCCGCGCGTGGCGCCGGTGGTGAGCGACAAGATCGGTCGCAACGACCCATGCCCCTGCGGCAGCGGGAAAAAATACAAGAAATGTTGTGGTGGGTAGGCTCCCCCCTGTGTCGCCTTCGGCGCCTTCCCCCCCGGGGGGACAACGCTGGCGCGCGGGGAAACCCCGCGCGCGGCGTTCGCGGATGGCCTGCTCCGCGGCCCTTTCCGGGACTTGCTGCGCAGTCCCCATCTGCCATTTTTCCAAAGTGGCGAGGGAGTAGTCGCGTGCTGGTTGCTACACTAAACATAGCTGTGTGCGCTTGATGAGCAAGCGCTGGAGCCCTCTTTGGTTCTGAATTTCGTCTGGCTCGGCTTCTTTCTGAGCGCCTTCGTGGCCGCCGCCGTGCAACTGCTGCAGGGCGATGTGACGGTCTTTCCGAAGCTGCTCACGGCCATGTTCGATGCCGCGCGGACGGGTTTCGACATCTCCATCGGCCTGGTCGGCATCATGGCGCTGTGGCTGGGCTTGATGAAGATCGGCGAGCGCGCCGGCATGGTCGACGCGTTTGCGCGCGCTGCCAACCCGGTGCTGCGCCACCTGTTTCCCGGCGTGCCGCGCGGCCACCCGGCGCAGGGCGCGATGACGCTGAACATCAGCGCCAACCTGCTCGGCCTGGACAACGCCGCCACGCCGCTGGGGCTGAAGGCGATGCAGGAGCTGCAGACGCTCAACGACCGGCCCGACACCGCCACCCACGCGCAAATCATGTTCCTGGTGCTGAACACGGCGGGGCTGACGCTGATCCCCACCTCGGTCATCGCCATCCGCCAGACGCTGGCCGTCAAGCAGGGGCTGGTCGGCTTTAACGCGGCCGACATCTTCTTGCCCACGCTGGTGGCCACGGCCTGCTCGCTGCTGTCGGCGCTGGTCGCGGTGGCGGCGGTGCAGCGCATTCCGCTCTGGCGCGCCGGCCTGCTGCTGCCGCTGGCGGGCTTTGGCGCCGTGGTCGGCGCGCTGGTGTGGTGGCTGTCGCGCTTTCCGCCGGAGCAGGCCGCGCAGTGGATGGGCGTGATCGGCGCCGGTGTCATCCTGGCCGTGGTCGCCGCCTTTCTGGTGGCCGGCGCGCTGCGCGGCGTCAACGTGTACGACGCCTTCGTCGATGGCGCCAAGGACGGTTTTGGCGTGGCAGTGCAGATCATTCCGTACCTGGTGGCGATGCTGGTCGCCATTGCGGTGTTCCGCGCCGCCGGGTTGATGGATGTGCTGATGGGCTGGATCGCCGCCGCCGTGTCGGCGCTGGGCCTGCCGACCGACTTTCTGCCCGCCGTGCCCGTGGGCCTGATGAAGGTGCTGAGCGGCTCGGGCGCGCGCGGCTTGATGGTGGACGTGATGCAGACCCACGGCGTCGATTCATTTCCTGCCAAGCTGGCCGCCATCATCCAGGGCTCGACCGAAACCACCTTCTACGTGCTGGCGGTGTACTTCGGCAGCGTCGGCGTCAAGCACACGCGCCATGCGCTGCCTTGCGCGTTGTTCGCCGATGCGGTGGGGCTGGTGGCGGCGATTGGGGTGGCCTACGCGTTCTTTCGCTAGGCTCACCATGTCGTATTGCCGCCGGCTCTTGCCCGAGGCAACGGTGCTTCGCGGGCGCGGGCGGCTTCCGCTGCAGCGGTAGCGCGGTGCACTTGCCAGATTTCTGTGGCAAGCTCTAACTGGGTGCGGGTCTATGCCATGCACCGATCTGTTCGTATAACCAAGGAGACAAGACCATGCGCACACGCATGCATCGAGGCGCTCTCGCCTTGGCGGCCATGACCTGCCTGACCGCCTGCGGCGGTTCTGACGACGTACGCGGGCCTGCGGCCTCTGCCAAGGACGAAACGCCGCCGCACATCACGGCGTGTCCGGCAGGCGTGCCCGCCACCGTCACCTGCTACGGCGGACAGGATTCGCAAGGCGCCTATTACATGATCGCCAAGCCCGCCAACTGGAGCGGAATCCTGGTGATGCATGCGCATGGCGGGCCGGATCTGGGTGCTCCCAGCATGGAGCGCGCTCAGGAAGACCTCACGCGCTGGTCAATCATGCCGCGCGCGGGCTATGCCTGGGCGGGGTCGACCTACCGCCAGGGCGGCGTCGAAGTGCGCGCGGCGGCGGAGGACACCGAGCGGTTGCGTGGCATTTTTCGTGAACACGTGGGCAAACCCACGCGCACCATCCTGCATGGGCAGTCGTGGGGCGCTGGCGTGGCCGCCAAAGGGGCCGAAATGTTCACGCGCGAGACGGTGGGCGAACGGCCCTACGACGGCGTGCTGCTGACGAGCGGCGTGCTGGCCGGCGGCACGCGTTCCTACGATTTCCGCACCGACATCCGTGTGGTCTACCAGTATCTGTGCCAGAACCACCCCCGGCCCAACGAGCCGCAATACGCCCTGAACCTTGGGTTGCCGGCGGGTGTAACCATGAGCAATGCGGCCATCGCCGCGCGCGTCAACGAATGCCTGGCGCTGGACAAGCCGGCGGCCCAGCGCTCCGCCGAACAGAAGCTCAAGATCGATACGCTGGTGAAGGTGATCAAAATTCCTGAAAGCGCGATTCAGTCGCACATCAACTGGGGCACGCGCCATTTTCAGGACATCAGCGCCAACCGCACAGGTGGCGCCAGCCCGTTCGGTAACGTGGGCGCCGTCTACACTGGCTCGACCGACGACGCGGCGCTCAACGCGGGCGTGCTGCGGTACAGCGCCGATCCGGCGGCCTACGCAAAGTTTGCACAAGACACCGATCCGACGGGAAAGATCCCGGTACCGGTGGTCAGCACCAAGTGGATCAGCGACCCGACCGCCTTCGTCGAACTGGACGCCTATTTCCTCCAGGTCATGACGCGCGGCGGCAGTGCCGATCGGCTGGTGCAGACCTTTACCACCACCGGCACGCACAGCTACATCTCGGACCCGACGTACCCGACGCTGATGAACGCGTTGCTGCAATGGATCGAACAAGGGCGCAAGCCGACAGCCGCCAGCATCGCCAGCGCTTGCGCTGGGCAAGAGGCCCAGTTTGGTGCCGGCTGCGCGTTTGCCACGGACTACTACCCGCAGGCGCTGGAGACACGCGTGCCGGCCCGGGCACGGCCGCAGTAAGCAGCGCGCGCGGCTGACCTACAAAGTATCGACCGCGACGACGCAGAAAGAGGGCGGCCGTGTCAGTCCGAGCTGCCCGCGTTCTGTGCCTTCGACCGCAACGCGGCGTCGTACAGCGCGTTGCGCGGGCTGCCGGTGATCTCGGCCGCCAGTTTCACGGCTGGTTTCAGGGGAAGTTCCGCCAGCAGCAGGCCCAGCACGCGTTCACTGTCGTCCGCGTCGTCGAAGGCGGGCGCGGGATGCAGCACCAGCGCGAATTCGCCGCGCTGGCGCTGCGCGTCGGCGGCCAGCCAGGCGGGCAGGTCGGCACAGGGCAGGGTGGTGATCTGCTCGAACTGCTTGGTCAGTTCGCGGCCCACGGTGACGGGGCGGTCGCCCAACCGCGCCAGCGCGTCGGCCAACGCGGCGATGCGGTGCGGCGCTTCAAGCAGCACCACCGCGCGCGGCTCCTGCGCCAGCGCATCGACGGCGGACTGGCGCTCGCCGGTCTTGTTGGGCAGAAAGCCTGCAAACACAAAGTGCCCGTCGCCGGCCAGCCCCGATGCGCTGAGGGCGGTGGTCACGCTGCTGGCGCCGGGCAGCGGCAGCACACGCAAGCCCGCCGCCGCGCACGCGGCCACCAGGCGCGCGCCGGGGTCGCTGACGGCGGGCGTGCCGGCGTCGCTGACGTAGGCGATGCGCTGGCCGGACTGCAGGCGTGCGACCACGCCCTGCGCGGCTTCGGCTTCGTTGTGCTCGTGCAGCGCGATCAGCGGCTTGCCGTCCAGCCGATAGCTGCGCAGCAACTGCTGCGTGTGCCGCGTGTCCTCGCAGGCGATGGCGTCGGCCAGCTGCAGCACGTGCAGCGCGCGCAGCGTGATGTCGGCCAGGTTGCCGATGGGCGTGGCGACGACGTACAGCGCCCCCACCGGATAATGCTGCGCACCCGCCGCCGCGCGCGCGGCGTCCAGCGCCAGGTGGAAGCTGGGCGCGCCAATCGTGGGGGCGGGTGTGGTCATGGTTTCGGCTGCTGGCGCAGGAGGGGCAAGCGCATGGCGCTATTGAATTTGAAGCTATCAGGCGCCACCACGCGGGTGCGAGGCAACGCCGCCGAAGAAGCTGCGCTGACCCATCTGCAGGCGGCGGGGCTGACGCTGGTCGAGCGCAATTATCGGACGCCCGGGCGCGGCGGCGGCGAAATCGACCTGGTGATGCGCGAGCGCGGCGGCACGCTGGTGTTTGTCGAAGTGCGGGCCCGCGCCGACACCTCCCACGGCGGCGCGGCCGCCACCGTCGGTGCCGTCAAGCAGCGCCGCATCGTGCTGGCCGCGCGCCACTACCTGATGCGCCACCCCAGCCCGCCGCCCTGCCGCTTCGACGTCGTCGCCATCGACGGCAACCACATCGAGTGGCTCAAAGCCGCCTTCGACGCGCAGTGAACTGAATCAGACCGCCGCGGAGCAGGCGACGCCAGAACACCCTGGCCGGGCTTGCACCGGCCAGTGGTGTTGTCCCCTTCCGGGGGAAGCGCCGCAGGCGCACAGGGGGAGCTCATTCTGCTCCTAAATTTGCACCGGCCACCCCATCCGGCGTTATGATCGGCGGCGATGCTTGAACAACGCATTCAACAGCAGTTCATCGACAGCGCCGACCTGAAGTACCAGTGGGCGCAGAGCCTGGCCCGTCCGGTGGCCGAGGCTGCGCAGGCGCTGCTGGCCTGTGTCACCGGCGGCGGCAAGGTGCTGCTGTGCGGCAATGGCGCGTCGGGCGCGCTGGCGCAGTACATGGCGGCCTTGATGGTCGGCGGGCTCGAACGCCCGCGGCCCGAGCTGCCCGCGCTGGCGCTGGGCACCGACGCCGCCACGCTGACTGCCGTGGCGCGTCGCGGCGAATACGCCGACGCGTTTGCCGCGCAAGTGCGCGCGCTGGGCAACGCGGGCGACGTGCTGCTGGTGCTCACGTCCAACGGCAATTCGGTCAACCTGGTGCGCGCCGCACAGGCCGCGCACGAGCGCGAGATGAGCGTGATCGCGCTCACCGGGCGCGGCGGTGGCGAACTGGGCCACATGCTGCGCGACACCGACGTCCACGTGTGCGTGCCGCACGAGCGCACGCCACGCATCCACGAGGCGCATCAGCTGGTGCTGCACTGCCTGTGCGACGGCCTCGACCTGCAACTGCTCGGCGACGAGGAAACCCCATCATGAAGCTGAAACCCACCCGCGGCATCGCCGCCACCCTGCTGGCCGCTTGCCTGGCCGGCGGCGCCCTGACGGCCTGCGTGCCGGTGGCGCTGGTTGGCGGCGCGGTCGGCGCCGGCGCGCTGCTGACCCAGGCCGACCGCCGCAGCGGCGAGACGCAGCAGGCCGACGGCGCCATCGAAAGCGCCGCGCGCGAGGCCGTGACGCAAGCCCTGGGCGGGCGCGGCCACGTCAACGTGGCCAGCTACTTCCGCAAGGTGCTGATCACCGGCGAAGTGCCGACCGCGCAGGACAAGCAGACCGTCGAAGCCGCGGTGCGCGCCGCACCCGGCGTGCAGTCGGTGGTCAACGAACTCGCCGTGATGCCCGAATCGGGCGCCATGCAGCGCTCCAGCGACGCCTACGTGTCCAGCAAGGTGCGTTCGCGCATGGTGGGCACCAACGGTGTGCCGTCGGGCAGCATCAAGGTTGTGACCGAGCGCGGCACCACCTACCTGATGGGCCGGCTGACCGCGCAGGAACTGGCCGCCGCCACCGACGTCGCGCGCCAGACCGATGGCGTGCAGCGCGTGGTGCGCGTGGTCGACCTGATTGCAGACCCAACCGGTGCCGGCGGCCTGGCAAGCGGCACCGGCCAGCAGCCCAGCGCCGTGCAGCAGACGACGGGCGCTGCGCCATTGACGCCGGTGAGCGGCGAGTCGGTGCCCGGCGTCGAGACGCACCCGGTGACGCAGCCGACCATCGTCAATGCACCGCAGCCGATTCAGGTGCAGACGCTACCACCGGTGAAGTAAAGACGAGAGCCCGTGAGCCGCGTGTGCCGGGCCGATCAGTTCGCGGGCAGCACGTTGGGCAGCCGCTCCAGCTGGCGGAAGCGGTTGGGGTCGAGTTCCACACCCTTGCGCGTCGCATAGATGGTCGAATTGCCGCTGTCGGTATAGACGTTGCTGTAGTTCGAATCCACTTTCATCACGCCGCCATCGGGCGCGCGGTAGTTGTCGCGCAGCGTGGTGACGTTGCCCCAACCCGCCAGCACGCTGGACTGCGCCTGCGAGCGCTGCTGGATGCTGTCGAAGTTGGACTGGATGGATTGCGATGCCGCGCGTGTCTGCTCCTGCAGGAAGCGGCGCGATGCCTCCGTGCGCTTCTGGGCGGCCTGCAGGCGCTGGGCGTTGAGTTGCGACACGGCCCGGCTCACGGCTGCCTGCCACTGCTGGTTTTCGCTGAAGTTCTCCGCGAACAGCTGCAGCGAGCCCCGTTCGCGCTCATAGGCGTCGGGTACGGCGGAGTACATCAGCACGAACGGCACGCTCCACCGGAGCGTTTGCTTGGTGTAAGACGGCGACCGATAGTTCAGCTGGCTCGACACCACGGTGGCAAACGCTGAGGCCCGCAAGACCTTGCCTTTCTGCGAAAACTTCATGTGAGTGATCGCCGCCTTGACGCGGGTGGGCGCGGTCTGACCGGGCACGCCCTGCGCGGCCAGCTGCCGGTTGACCTGTGCCATGGCGGCGTCAAACGCGGCGGCGACGTCGCGCTCGAGATCGGCCAAGTCCTTTGACGAACCGGCGTCCTCGACCTGCGTGACCTGGATGTCCTGGATGGATGGGTCTGCACGGCGGATCAGGCGCTGCACGTAATCCGGCGGCGACATCAAGCGCAGCATGGATGTGCCGGTTTCTTCGTCGTAGGCGCCTTCCTGGTAGAGCTGCTCGCGCGGCACCGATCGCCCCATCATCGTCATCGACAGCGGATCCACGTAGCTCACGTTCGACATGCGCAGCACGGCCGCCTGCTCGCCGGGCGACATGGCCTGCATGAAGTATTCAGCCGGGTTGGAGGCGCTCTGCATCGTCCAGCTCACCTGACCCGTGCCTTTCCAGCCGGCTGGCATCAGCGTACGCGCCACCTCGATGCCCGACTTGGGGTCGGTCAATACCAGGCGCTCATACGCCTTGGCTTCGCCACGCTCCAGCAGCTGCTTTATCGCCGCCTGGCCGACGGCGTTCCTGGCGGGCGCCGGTGCGACGGCCGGCGGCACCGGCGCGGTCTCGCCAGATCCGCCGGCCGTCCCGTCAGGCGGTGCCGCAGGCTCCTCCTGGAAACCGTAATACGCGCCAATGGCCACGACCGCCAGTGCCGCACCCCACCACCATGCGTTTTTCATGCGCTCGGCCGTCTCAGTTGGGTTGTCCAATCCATGAATGTCTTCCTATTTCATCACGGCGTGGACCCTGGCAAAGAAAACGCCCTGTCCCTCTGGGAGAGCTTGGGTTGTGTGCTCTGGCGGCGCGTCATGAATTCCGGACGTCTCAGGGGCGCGCGGGCGGAATCGGCTCGTTCGGCGCGGGCGCTTCGGCCTGCAGCACGCGCGTCACGGTCAGCTCGCGGGAATAGGCGCTCATGTGGCCGTATTGGCCGGACCGGGACAGCTGCCCCTGCACGCGGATGCGGACCGGCGACACCGGCGGATGCTCGCGCTCGAAGCGGCCGTCCAGGTGGATGTGAAAGCGCTCGTTGACCGCGCTCAGATCGCCGTTCAGCCACCAGCGCACGCCCCGGCTGCCGACGGGCCGGAATTCGCTTTGCTCGAAGCCACCGAAGTAGTAGCCGTCATAAATCCCTTCGGAAGGCCAGTTCGACGACGGATCGGCGCAGGCAGGCAGACCCCCCCAGACCGAGGCAAAGCGCGCCGGCCAGCACGGCGCGGCGTCGCGCCATGCGCTGGCGCGTCGGCGGGGGCGAAAAGGCGCGCGCGATCACTTCAACCGCTTGATCAGGCTGGACGTATCCCAGCGGCCGCCGCCCATTTGCTGGACGTCGGCGTAGAACTGGTCGACCAGGGCGGTGACCGGGACGCGGGCGCCGTTGCGCTTGGCTTCGTCGAACACCAGGCCGAGGTCCTTGCGCATCCAGTCGACGGCGAAGCCGAAGTCGAACTTGTCCTGCACCATGGTGGGACCGCGGTTGTCCAGCTGCCAGCTTTGCGCCGCGCCCTTGCCGATGACGTCGAGTACCTGGGCCATGTCCAGTCCGGCGCGCTGGCCGAAGGCAATGGCTTCTGACAGGCCTTGCACCAGGCCGGCGATGCAGATCTGGTTGACCATCTTGGTCAGCTGGCCGGCGCCGCTCGCGCCCATCAGCGTAAACGCGCGCGAGAACGCCATGGCCACGGGCTTGACGGTGTCGAAAGCGGCGGCGTCGCCGCCGCACATCACCGTCAGCAGGCCGTTCTGCGCGCCCGCCTGGCCGCCCGACACCGGCGCGTCGATGAACTGCAGGCCGCGCGCGCTGGCTTCGTGCGACAGCTCGCGCGCCACATTGGCCGATGCCGTGGTGTGGTCGACGAAGATGGCCCCCGCCTTCATGCCGGCCAGCGCGCCGTCGTCGCCCAGCACCACCGACCGCAGATCGTCGTCATTGCCGACGCAGCAGAACACGATGTCGGCGCCCTGCGCCGCCAGTTGGGGGGTGTCAGCGCGCTTCACGCGGCCGGTCGCGGCCAGTTGCTCGCAGAATGCTACGGATTTTGTAGCGTTGCGGTTGTAGACCGTGACCGTGTGGCCAGCCAGCGCCAGGTGGCCAGCCATGGGATAGCCCATCACGCCCAGGCCCAGGAAGGCTACCTGGCGCGGCGTGGCGGGGTCGTACGTCTTGGTGTGGATGGTGGTGCTCATGCGGCCCATTCTAGGCCGCGCAAAGCACTCAGACGATATGCAGGTGTTCTGTCCCGGCGGCCAGGTCGAGCGAGCGGGCGCGCTGGCTGGTCAGCTTGATCTGCAGGCGCAGGTCGTTGGCCGAATCGGCGTTGCGCAGCGCATCTTCGTAGGTGATCAGGTTGGCCTCGAAAGCGTCGAACAGCGCCTGGTCGAAGGTCTGCATGCCCAGTTCGCGGCTCTTCTTCATGATCTCCTTGATCTCGCCCACCTCGCCCTTGAAGATCAGGTCGCTGATGAGCGGCGAATTCAGCATGATCTCGACCACCGCGGTGCGGCCCTGGCCGCTCTGCTTGGCGATCAGGCGCTGCGAGATCAGCGCGCGCAGGTTCAGCGACAGGTCCATCAGCAGCTGCTGTCGCCGCTCTTCCGGGAAGAAGTTGATGATGCGGTCGAGCGCCTGGTTGGCCGAGTTGGCGTGCAGCGTGGCCAGGCACAGGTGGCCGGTTTCGGCAAAGGCGACGGCGTGCTCCATGGTCTCGCGGTCGCGGATCTCGCCCATCAGGATCACGTCGGGTGCCTGGCGCAGCGTGTTCTTCAGGGCGGCGGTCCAGTCCTCGGTGTCGATGCCCACTTCGCGCTGCGTCAGGATGCAGTTCTTGTGCGGGTGCACGAATTCGATCGGGTCTTCGACCGTGATGATGTGCCCCTGGCTGTGGATGTTGCGCCAGTCCACCATGGCCGCCAGCGTGGTTGACTTGCCCGAGCCCGTGGCGCCGACCAGGATGGTCAGCCCGCGCTTGGACATCGCCACGTCCTTCAGGATCTGCGGCATGCCCAGCGCGTCGATGGTCGGCAGCTCCTGCGGGATGACGCGCATCACCACGCCCACGTGCCCCTGCTGCACGAAGGCGTTGCAGCGAAAGCGCCCGATGCCGGCGGGGCTGATGGCGAAGTTGCATTCCTTGGTGCGCTCGAACTCCGCCGCCTGCTTGTCGTTCATCACCGACCGCACCAGCGCCACCGTGTGCGCCGGCGTCAGGTTCTGCGACGACACCTTGATCACGCGGCCGTCCACCTTGATCGCCGGTGGAAAGTCGGCCGTGATGAACAGGTCGCTGCCCTTGCGCGTGAGCAGCAGCCGCAGCAGATCGCTGATGAACTTGCTGGCCTGATCGCGTTCCATGGTGGTTCCTTCATTGACGCCGCGTCGGCGTGATTTCAATCATCGGTCCGGCAGCCCGCTCGAAGGGCCGCGGAGCAGGCCATGCCAGGGCGCCCGCGGAAGGGCTTGGCCCGCCCGTTGGGCGCGCCCCCGGACGGGGGGGTGGCGAAACAATGCGCAGCATGTGGAGCCTGGGGGCGAGCCGTCTAGCCGGGGAAGTTTTCCGGAATCTTCGCCTTGCTGCGCGCCTCCGCCGTGCTGATCACGTTGCGGCGCACCAGCTCGGTCAGGTTCTGGTCCAGCGTCTGCATGCCCAGGCTGTTGCCGGTCTGGATGCTGGAATACATCTGCGCCACCTTGGCCTCGCGGATCAGGTTGCGGATGGCGGGCGTGCCCAGCATGATCTCGTGCGCCGCCACTCGGCCCGAGCCGTCCTTCAGCCGGCACAGCGTCTGCGAAATGACGGCCACCAGTGATTCGGACAGCATCGCGCGCACCATTTCCTTTTCTTCGGCGGGGAAGACGTCGATCACGCGGTCGATCGTCTTGGCCGCCGACGAGGTGTGCAGCGTGGCGAACACCAGGTGGCCCGTCTCGGCCGCCGTCATGGCCAGGCGAATGGTTTCGAGGTCGCGCATCTCGCCCACCAGGATGGCGTCCGGGTCTTCGCGCAGCGCCGAGCGCAGCGCGTTGGCGAAGCTGTGGGTCATGGGCCCCACTTCGCGCTGGTTGATCAGGCACTTCTTCGACTCGTGCACGAATTCGATCGGGTCTTCCACCGTCAGCACGTGCGCGTATTGCGATTCGTTCAGGTGGTTGACCATGGCCGCCAGCGTGGTCGACTTGCCCGAGCCGGTGGGTCCGGTCACCAGCACCAGGCCGCGCGGCTTGAGCGCCAGATCGCCGAAAATCCGGGGCGCGTTCAGTTGCTCCAGCGTCAGGATCTTGCTCGGGATGGTGCGCAGCACACCCGCCGCGCCGCGGTTCTGGTTGAAGGCGTTGACGCGAAAGCGCGCCAGCCCTTCGATCTCGAACGAGAAGTCGACCTCCAGGTTTTCTTCGTACACCTTGCGCTGGGTGTCGTTCATGATGTCGTAGAGCATCGCGAACACCTGCTTGTGGTCCAGCGGGTCGACATTAAGCCGACGCACATCGCCATGCACGCGGATCATCGGCGGCAAGCCGGCCGACAGGTGCAGGTCGGAAGCCTTGTTCTTGACGCTGAATGCCAGCAGTTGGGTGATGTCCACGTCGCGCGCCTCGAGAGAAAGGAAATGTGGTGAAACCTGAGTTGCAGTTTGATACGCTGCGAGGATTATGACGATGATCGCCGGCAACCTCCAAGACGTGCGTGCACGGATTGCCACAGCCTGCCGCCGCGCCGGCCGCAACGTGGACGATGTCACGCTGCTCGCGGTGTCCAAGACCTTTGGCCCGGACGCGGTGCGCGCCGCGGCCGCCGCCGGCCAACGCGCCTTTGGCGAAAACTACGTGCAGGAGGGACTGGACAAGATCGCCAGCCTGCGCGGCCTGGGGCTGGAGTGGCACGACATCGGGCCGATTCAAAGCAACAAGACGCGCGCCGTGGCCGAGCATTTCGACTGGGTGCACACGGTCGACCGGTTGAAGATCGCCGAGCGCCTGTCGGCCCAGCGGCCCGAGGCGCTGGCGCCCCTGCAGGTGTGTATCCAGGTCAACATCGACGGCGGGCCGGCCAAGTCGGGCGTGGCGCCGGCCGATGCGCTGGCGCTGGCGCGCGCCGTGGCCGCGCTGCCGCGCCTGAAGCTGCGCGGGCTGATGACGATCCCCGAGCCTGCTCCTGATTTTGAAGCTGCCCGCGCAGTCCATGCCAGCGCCAGAGCCTTGTTTGACCACTTGAATGCCGAAGGGCTGGGCCTGGACACGCTGTCGATGGGCATGAGCGACGACCTGGAAGCGGCCATTGCCGCCGGCAGCACCATGGTGCGCATCGGCACGGCGATCTTCGGCAGCCGGGCGCCGAAATGAATCATCAAGGGGCTGCGCAGCAAGCCCCAACCAAAGGCCGCGGCGCAGGCCATGCGAGAACGCCGCGCTCGGGGTTCCCCCGAGCGCCAGCGTTGTCCCCCTGGGGGGAAGCCGCGAAGCGGCACAGGGGGGCTAGGGCCTGTTCACGCTATTTTTAGCCATGCGAACATGCTTGAAAGAGCGCCAATCTAGGCGCGCGACGACGCCCAGACCGGGTGTCTGCGCTAGGAGCGCAACGACGAGTGGCGCTCTTTCAAGCATGTTCCCTCCGGGTTGCGATCAAAAAGGCCATCGCCAGCGTTGCCATCCTTGCCAAGGTACCTACCTTGGCGGCGGCTGGCGCCTTGGCGAGTGGCCTTTTTGACTCGCAACGCATGGCTAAAAATAGCGTGAACAGGCCCTAGTTAAACACCACAGTGCGGTGCCCGTTCAGCAGCACCCGGTGCTCGCTGTGCCATTTGACGGCGCGCGCCAGCACCTGGCTTTCGGTGTCGCGGCCGACGGCGGTCAGGTCGTCCACCGTGTCGGCGTGGTCCACGCGGGCCACGTCCTGCTCGATGATCGGGCCTTCGTCCAGGTCGGCCGTCACGTAGTGCGCGGTGGCGCCGATCAGCTTCACGCCGCGGTCGTGCGCCTGGTAATACGGCTTGGCGCCCTTGAAGCTGGGCAGGAA
Source organism: Ottowia sp. SB7-C50 (assembly GCF_033110285.1). Lineage (NCBI taxonomy): Bacteria > Pseudomonadati > Pseudomonadota > Betaproteobacteria > Burkholderiales > Comamonadaceae > Ottowia > Ottowia sp. SB7-C50. Next base: position 3,296,967 of record NZ_CP136995.1, on the reverse strand, counting down.
GCTGTGGTGGATGTTGATGGCGCGGCCGGACAGCTGGCGGCACATCGGGTCCGACAGGATCTGCATGTAGCGCGCCAGCACCACCAGTTCGGGCCGCTCGGCATCGATGATCTCCAGCTGCCGCTGCTCGGCCTGCGCCTTGGTGGCCTGCGTCACCGCGATGTGGTGAAAAGGAATGTTGTAGCTGGCCGCCAGCTGGTAGAAGTCGCGGTGGTTGCTGACGATGGCGCGCACGTCCAGGTTGAGCAGCCCGCTTTTCACGCGGAACAGCAGGTCGTTCAGGCAGTGGCCTTCCTTGCTGACGAAGATCACGGTGCGCATCGGTTCGCCGGCCGGGTTCAGCTCCCACGTCATCGACAGCGGCTGCGCCACCCGGCCAATGGCGCCCGCCAGATCGGCGCCGTCGATGACCGCGCCGGCATCGGGGCAGACGAACTGCACGCGCATGAAGAACAGGCCCGTGCCGTGGTCGTTGAACTGCTGCGCTTCTTCGATGTTGCAGCCGCGCTCAAGCAGCAGGCCCGAGACGGCGTGCACGATGCCCGGGCGGTCGGGGCAGGACAGGGTGAGGATGTAGGCGGTGGACGAAGCGGCAGACATGGCGCGCGATTGTCGCAGGCCTGGGGCGTGAATACCGAATACCGGACGCAGAGGACGCAAAGGATTCGCAGAGGACGCAAAAGAAACAGCCAAAGAATTCTTCGGCTTTTTCTGCGTCCTCTGCGAAGTCTCTGCGTCCGGCTGCTGGGTGGGTAATCACCAAGCGATCAGCCGTCGATCAGAATTCGCGCTGTGCGCTTGTCCGATCTGCGTCAGTCGCTATCAAATCAATAGTTTCAGGGCCGCACCATCTTGCACTCGGTGCCCTGGGCCAGCTCGTTGCCGCTGTAGCTGGCGTCGGTGCGGAAGCCGTAGCTCGTGCCTTCCCAGCCCACCTTGACGGCCTTGCCGTCCACGGGCGCCACGGTGTTGACCACCTGCGGCAGCAGCAGCTGGTGGTCTTCGGCCCGCATGCGCACCGGGCCGACGCTGGAGTCGAAGCTCAGGTCTTCGAGCGCGCGCGCCACCTTCACGGGCTCGTCGCTGCCGGCCTTGGTGATGGCGGCGGCCAGCAGGCGCGGCGTCAGGTCGATGCGCGGCGCGAGGAACTCCTTGCCCGTCTTGGCCTTGTACGCCTTGGCCAGCGCGTCCACGCGCGGCATGCCGTCCTGGCCCGGGTGCCATTCGGCCACCCACGTCAGCTGGCCGGCGCGCGCCTGCGAAAACGCCACCACGGTGCCGGGGAACGAGCCCGCGCTGTGGTTGAAATAGCGCAGGTTCATGCCGGCGTCGGCGCCCGCCTTCAGCAGCAGCGCCATGTCGGGGCCCCAGTTGCCGGTGATCACGCTGTCGGCGCCGCTCTGCTTGATCTGCGCCATGTAGGGCGCGAAGTCCTTCACGCGGCCGATGGCGTGGAACTGCTCGCCGACGAACTGGATGTCGGGCCGCGCCAGGCCCACCAGCTGCCGGCCGTAGCTGGCCCACTGCTTGCCGTGGGCGTAGTCCTGGTTCAGCAGGTAGGCCTTCTTGATGTCGGGCTGCTTCTTGATGAAATTGGCGATGGCCTTCATCTTCATCGCCGTGTTGGCTTCGGTCTGGAAGTGCCAGAAGTTGCACGCCTTGCCCGTCATGTCGGGGTCGATCGACGAGTGGTTGAAGACGATGATCTCCTTGCCGGGGTTGCGCTGGTTCCAGCGCGCCGCCGCCTGCACGATGGCCGCCACCACCGACGAGCCCGAGCCGCCCGTCACCACCGCGCGCGCGCCCTGGTCGATGGCCGATTGCAGCGCGCTCTGGCTTTCCTGCGCCGACAGCTTGCCGTCCAGCGCGATCACCTCGAAGCGGCGCCCGCCGGGCAGCGCGTTCCTGGTGTTCAGGTCGTCCACCGCGAACTTGGTGTGCGCCAGCATCAGCTCGCCCACGGCGGCGAAGGGGCCGGACAGCGGGTCGATGTAGGCGATCTTGTAGGGCGCCGGCTGCGCCTGCGCGGCGCCGGCCAGCAGGGCGGCGGCGGCCAGCACGGTGTGCTTCAGTGGGACGGAAAGGCGGGTCATGCGGGGTCTCCTCGGGTGGTGGTGTTGTGTCGCCTGGGCGATGGACGCGGCGCCGGGCACCCCGTCAAATCGCTATATTGAAACGACGCCAAGCCGCCGCGACCCGTGCAAACCCGCAGCCCGTCGCGCGCGAGACACAAGGAGCCCGCACCATGCCCGCAGCCGCCCCGGACCAGCCCCTGCACCAGCACCTGCGCCGCCACGCGCGCGAAAAGCCCGACGCGCCGGCCATCCACTGGTACGGCCGCGCCATCACGTGGCGCGAGCTTGACGACTGGAGCGATGCCCTGGGCGCGCACCTGCAATCGCTCGGTGTCGCCAAGGGCGAGCCGGTGGCGCTGTTCATGAACAACTGCCCGCAGTACGTGGTGGCGCACTACGCCATCCAGAAGATCGGCGCCATCGTGTGCCCCTGCGGACCGCTCAACAAGGCGCATGAGCTGCAATACCAGCTGGATGACCTGAAGGCGCGCGTCATCATTGCCGCCGACAACCTGCTGCCCATCGTGGAGCAGGTGCGCGCGCAGACCGCGCTGCAGCACGTGCTCGCGGTGCGCTACACCGATCTGCTGCCCGCCGAACCGACGCTGGCCGTGCCGCCCGAGCTGCAAACGCCCGCACAGCCGCTGCCCCACGGCGTGAGTGACGCGCTACAAATTGCGCAGCACGGTGCGCAGGCAGGCCGTCTACCTGCGCCTGAAAACATCGACATGGACGACGTGGCGCTGATGACCTACACCAGCGGCACCACCGGGCTGCCCAAGGGCGCCATGCTGAGCTTTGGCAACGCGCTGTTCAAGACCGCGGTCACGGCGCAGGCCTCGGGCCTGCAGGCGGGCGACGTGTCGCTGTCGGTCGCGCCCCTGTACCACATCGCCGGCATGCTGATGGGCGTGAACACGCCGATTCTGGTGGGCGCCACGCAGGTGCTGCTGTTCCGCTTTGACCCGGTGGCGGTGCTGCAGGCCATTGCGCAGCACGGCGTCACGCACTGGTACTCCATCGCGCCCATGAACGTGGCCTGCATGCAGGTGCCGGATGCGGCGCGCTTCAACCTCAAATCTTTGCGCCGCAACCCGGTCACCAGCTTCGGCATCACGTTCACCGAGCCGCTGGCCCAGCAATGGCAGGCCTTTGCGGGCGGCGATTGTGTGTCGTACGAAGCCGCCTATGGCCTGAGCGAAACGCACACCATGGACACCGGCATGCCGCCCGACGCCATCCGCTGGGGCACGCACGGCAAGCCGATGCCGGGCGTCACCATCCGCATCGTCGATCCCGACACGGGTGCCGAGAAAGCGCCCGGCGAGGTGGGCGAGATCACGCTCAGGTCGCCCGGCAACTTCAAGGGCTACTGGAACAAGCCTGACGCCACCGCCAAGACGCTGAAAGATGGCTGGGTCTGGACCGGCGACATGGGCAAGCTGGACGCCGAGGGCTACCTCACCTTCATCGGCCGCAACAAGGAAATGATCAAGGTCTCGGGCTACAGCGTGTTCCCGGAGGAAGTCGAAACCATCCTCATCAAGCACCCCGCCGTGGCGCAGGCGGCGGTGCTGGCCGAACCCGATGCCGACAAGGGCGAGGTGGTCAAGGCCTTCATCGTCAAGAAGCCCGGCGCCGCGCTGGCGGCCGACGAACTGATCGCCTGGAGCCGCGACAACATGGCGACGTACAAGGTGCCGAAGTACGTCGAGTTCATCGACGCGCTGCCGACCACGGGGGCGGGCAAGGTGTTGCGGCGCTTGTTGAGGTCGGGGCCCTGAATACCGAATACCGAATACCGGACGCGAAGGGCGCGAAGGATTCGCGAAGGACGCAAAAAGAAAAACAAAAATTTTTATTTCTTTCGCGTCCTTCGCGTAACTTTTGCGTTCTTCGCGTCCGGCTGTTCTTGCAACGCATAAAGAAGACCGATGTTCAAGAAAATCCTCATCGCCAATCGCGGCGAAGTCGCCCTGCGCATCGTCCGCGCACTGCGCGACATGGGCGTGGCCAGCGTGGCGGTGTTTGCCGACGACGATGCCGCCGCGCCGCACGTGACGGCTGCCGATGAGGCGGTGGCGCTCGGCGCCAGCGGGCCGGCGGCGTATCTGGAGGGCGCGCGGCTCATCGCCATCGCGCGCGATCGCGGCTGCGACGCGCTGCATCCCGGCTACGGCTTTTTGAGCGAGCGCGCCGACTTCGCGCGCGCCTCTGCGGCGGCGGGCATTCGCTTCATCGGCCCCACGCCCGAGCAACTGGCGCTGTTCGGCGACAAGGCCGCCGCGCGCGAGCTGGCTGCGCGCTGCGGCGTGCCGCTGATGCCGGGCGTGTCGCACGCGGTGACGCTGGACGAGGCGCGCGCCTTCTTCGCCCAGCATGCCGCCAACGGCATTGTCATCAAGGCCGTGGGCGGCGGCGGCGGGCGCGGCATGCGCGCTATTCAAAATGAAGCTGACCTGGCCGCCGCCTACGAGCGCTGCCGCGGCGAGGCGCTGGCCGCTTTCGGCATGGCCGACGTGTATGTCGAGCGCCTGATGCGCGGCGCGCGCCACATCGAGGTGCAGGTGCTGGGCGACGGCCAGCAGGTGATGGCGCTGGGCGAGCGCGAATGCACGCTGCAACGGCGCTTTCAGAAGCTGGTGGAAATTGCGCCCAGCCCCAGCCTGCCCGATGCGCTGCGGGCGCGCATCGTGGAGGCCGCGCTCACCATGGCGCGCGCGGTGCGCTATGAAGGGTTGGGCACCTTCGAATTTCTGGTCGATCTGGATTCGGCTGATTTGCCGTTCGTCTTCATCGAAGCCAACGCGCGCCTGCAGGTGGAGCACACCATCACCGAGGCCGTGACGGGTGTCGATCTGGTGCAGGCGCAGATTGCGTTGGCTGCGGGGCAGCGCTTGGCGGATCTGGGACTCGACCCTACAGCGCCGCCCGCGCCGCGCGGCTACGCCATCCAGTGGCGCATCAACGCCGAAACGCTGGCGGCCGATGGCAGCGCCACGCCGGGCCACGGCACGCTCACGCGCTTTGACCTGCCGCAAGGCCCCGGCGTGCGCGTCGACACGCACGGCGTGGCCGGCGCCGCGCCCTCGCCGCACTACGACGCGCTGCTGGCCAAGCTCATCGTGCACTCGGCCGGCCGCGACTTTGCCGACGCGCTGCGCCGCTCGCGCCGCGCGCTATCCGAGACGCGCATTGACGGCGTCGCCAATAACCTGAACCTGCTGCGCGCGCTGGCCGAGCGGCCTGAAATGGCGGCGCAATCGGTACACACGCGTTGGCTCGAATCGGTGCTGCCGGAGTTGGTGAGTGCTTCTGAAAAGATAGCTGCCCGCGCTTGTCAGGAAAGCGCTGGAGGCCCCAAAGACATAAAAGCCCGTGATCCCGCTATCGAAGCCCCCGAAGGCGCCGTGCTGGCCCCCATGCCGGCGCGGCTGGTGCAGTTGTCGGTGGCCGTGGGCGACACGGTGCCGAGGGGCGCTGAACTCGCCGTGCTGGAAGCCATGAAGATGCAGCACGTGCTCGCGGCGCCGCACGCCGGCATCGTGCGCCAGCGTTTTGCTCATGACGGTGCGTATCTCGCCCAAGGCGACGTGATCCTGGTCCTGGAAGAAGCCGAGCACGCGGCAGCGCACGCCGCCGAGGACGCGGCGGCGCACGACCCCCACCACATCCGCGCCGACCTGCAGCGCGTGATCGACCGCCACGCCTTCACGCTGGACGCCGCGCGCCCCGACGCCATCGCCAAGCGCCACGCGCGCGGCCTGCGCACGGCGCGCGAGAACATTGCCGACCTGTGCGACGAAGGCAGCTTCATCGAATACGGCGCGCTCGCCATTGCCGCGCAGACGCGCCGCCGCAGCGTGGAAGACCTGATCGCCAACACGCCCGCCGACGGCATGGTGACGGGCGTGGGCGGCGTCAACGGCCTCATCTTCGGCGCCGAGTGCGCCCGCACCGCCGTGATGGCCTACGACGCCACGGTGCTGGCCGGCACGCAGGGGATGCGCAACCACGCCAAGACGGATCGCATCCTGGGCATCGCGCTGCAGGAAAAGCTGCCCGTGGTGCTGTTCGCCGAAGGCGGCGGCGGCCGGCCGGGCGATGTGGACGCCAATGTGCTGGCTGGCTTGCACGTGCACACCTTTGCCGCCTACGGCGCGCTGTCGGGCCAGGTGCCGGTGGTCGGGGTGGTGGCGGGGCGCTGCTTTGCCGGCAATGCCGCGCTGCTGGGCTGCAGCGACGTGATCATTGCGACGAAAGACAGCAACATCGGCATGGGCGGCCCGGCCATGATCGAGGGCGGCGGGCTGGGCGTGTTCACGCCCGAGCAGGTCGGCCCCAGCGACGTGCAGCACGCCAACGGCGTGATCGACGTGCTGGTGGACGATGAAGCGGCCGCCGTGCACGCCGCGCGCCAGTACCTGGGCTTCTTTCAGGGCCGCACGAAGGAGTGGATCACGCCCGACTCGCGCCTGCTTCGCGCCGTGGTGCCCGAGAACCGCCTGCGCGTGTACGACACGCGCGCCGCGATGGTGGGGCTGGTGGATGAAGGCAGCCTGCTGCCGCTGCGCACCGGCTTTGGTGTGGGCATCCACACCGCGCTGGCGCGCATCGAAGGGCGGCCGGTGGGCCTGATGGCCAGCAACCCGCTGCACCTGGGCGGTGCCATCGACGCGCCGGCGGCCGACAAGGGCGCGCGCTTCATGCAGCTGTGCAACGCGCATGGGCTGCCCATCGTGAGCCTGATCGACACGCCCGGCTTCATGGTCGGGCCCGACATCGAAAAGACCGCGCAGGTGCGCCACGTCAGCCGCCTGTTCGTCACCGCCGCCGCGCTGCGCGTGCCCTTCTTCAGCGTGGTGCTGCGCAAGGGCTACGGCCTAGGGGCGATGGGCATGGCGGCGGGGGGCTTTCATGCACCCTTCTTCACCATTTCGTGGCCCACCGGCGAATTCGGCGGCATGGGGCTGGAAGGCGCGGTGCGCCTGGGCTTTCGAAAGGAGCTGGAGGCGGTGGCCGAAGGCCCCGAGCGCGACGCGCTGTTCAACAAACTGGTGGCACAGCAATACCACCACGGCGAAGCCATGAACATGGCGACCACGCTGGAGATCGACGCCGTGATCGACCCGGCCGAGACGCGCGCCTGGCTGGCGCGCGGGCTGTCGGCGGCGGCGCCCGAGCGCGGCGGTCATTCGTCCTACATCGACACCTGGTGAGTGCCGGCGGCCTGGCCGCTGGCGCAGGCGTCAGATACGGGGCGCGGGACAACTTTGCCCAGGCTTCGCACGGGGTTTACACCCCAGCCCGAGCATGAACCGTCCCGAACCTCGACACAAAGGAGTCTGACATGTCGAAATTCACCTTGACCAAGGGCTTTCTTGCCGCCTCCGCGGTCGCCTTCTCGGCCTTCGGGTCGCTGGCCTTGCCCACGGCGGCCAGCGCGCAACCGGTGATCACGGTGCAGGTGCCACCACCACCGGTGCGTGCCGAACGCATGCCGGCCCCGCGCCGCGGCTACGTGTGGTCGCCCGGCCACTACCAATGGGTCAATGGCCAGTACGTGTGGCGCCGCGGTTACTGGGTGAAGGCGCGCCCCGGTTACGCCTACCGCGCACCGCAGTGGCGCCAGCAGAACAACCGGTGGGTGTACAGCCGCCCCGGCTGGGACCGTGACCGCGATGGCGTGCCCAACCGTTACGACCGTGATCGCGACGGTGATGGCGTGCCCAACCACCGCGACCGCTTTCCCAACAACCCGCGCCGGTATTAAAACGATAGCGCCACCGGCTGGTGTGATGCCGGCTCAGGCTGCGCCAGGCGGGGTCGCTGTCATTTGACTTCAGCGCCACGGCGGCCCGACGCTGGCCTGGCGCGGAACTCGGCGCAGTAGTCCCGCAGCGGGCGTGGCGGCGTGGCCCAGGTGAGGTCGGCCGCGCCCGCTTCGCTGGGTGATGCAGAGCGATTCGCGGCGGCAGCACGCGCCGTCACCACCTTCGCCACCACCTTGCCAGGAAGATGCAGCGGCACGCCCAGGCTGCGCTCCACGTGGCCGTTGCCGGCGATCAGCACCACGGTCTTGCCAGGCTGCAGTGCGCTGACCACGGTGTCCGCCATCGCGCGGTCGCGTGCGATCTGAACCCGCGTCATCGGCCCGATCTGCGTCTCGGGCAAGGCGTCGCAGTGGCCTTCCCGAATGCGTTGCTGCTGCGTCTGCAGCGCCAGGGGTGGCAGGCGCGCGTCCAGCGTGGCGTCGGCCATGGCTTCGCGCAGATGTCGCATCGGCAGGTTGGCGCCCAGCACGGGCACGCCGGCGCGCACGGCGGTCATTACGACGGGGCCGTACGTCTTCCACGGCCAGCCCGCGTTGTCCCACGCCAGGGCTGCGCGCACAGTGGATTCGCTGGCGCTGGAAGCCAGGCCTGCCGTGCTGTGCCCTTGCTCGGCCATTTCCATCGCCACCGCCGCCAGACGGCCCTGGTCTGCCAGCCACTGCACGGTCTGGCGCTGCAGTTGCTGGTGGTCGGGCGCATCGTGCTGTTCGCCCAGCAACAGCACGGCGGCCGGCAGCAGGGCTGACAGGCGCGCCTGTTCATCGGCGGTCAGGGGCGGCGACGTGGTGCAGCCGGCACTGGTCAGCAGGGCAATGCACAGCGCGGCGGCAAGCAGGGCGGGTCGGGCCATCGCGCCATACTAAACACCTTGTTGATTCCACCCCGCTTTCATCCGTCGCGCTGGCTGCGCGCGCTGATCACCCTGCTGCTGGCCGGCCTGGCGGCGCAGCTGTGCGTCGCGTGGCACACGCCCATTCCGTGGATGATCGGCCCGCTGCTGGCGACGGCCTTTGCGACCATGGCGGGCGCGCCGACCTACAGCAGCAACGCCTTGCGCAACGGCGGCCAATGGGCCATCGGCGCGGCGCTGGGGCTGTACTTCACGCCCGAAGTCACCGCGCTGGTGTTGAGCCTGTGGTGGGCGGTGGCGCTGGCGATACTGTGGGCCACGGCGCTGGGCCTGGGTTTTGGCGCCTGGCTGCAAAGGGCGCTGGCCGACGGGCTGCAGGGGCTGACGCCGACGGAGCGGCGCGCGACGACGTATTTCTCGGGCGCCATCGGCGGGGCTTCGGAAATGACGTTGCTGGCCGAACGCTGCGGCGCCCGCACCGACCTGGTGGCGGCGGCGCACAGCGTGCGCATGGCCGTGGTGGTGCTCAGCATTCCGTTTGCGATGCAATGGGCCAAGCAGCACTGGCACCTGCAGGCGCTGGACATGACGCCGCCCGGCCCGCGCGTGGCCGAATGGCCCGGCCTGCTGTGGCTGGCGCTGGCCACCGGTGCCGGTGCGTGGCTGATGCGGCTGACGGGCCGCGCCAACCCCTGGTTCATCGGCGCGCTGCTGGCGGCCATGGTGCCGACCATGGCGGGCGTGCATCTGTCGGCCGTGCCGACGGCATTGACCAACGCGGCGCAACTGGTGATCGGCATCAGCCTGGGCGTGCGCTTCACGCGCCAGTTTCTGCACGCCGCGCCGCGCTGGCTGCTGGCCGCCGTGCTGGGCACGCTGGGCATGATCGCACTGTGCGGCGCGTTTGCCTGGGTGTTGTCGTGGGCCACCGGCATTCATCCGGTGACGCTGATGCTGGCCACGTCGCCCGGCGGCATCACCGAAATGGCGATCACCGCCAAGGTGCTGCAACTGGGGGTGCCGGTGGTGACGGCGTTTCAGGTCTGCCGCCTGGTGGCCGTGCTGCTGCTGGCCGAGCCGATGTTCCGCTGGTGGTCGGCGCGTAGCGGTGCCAGAAAATGAAAAGGCCCAGCTCTTCAGCGCGGGCCTGTTCGTGGCACCCGCCGCCGGGCTTGTACCGGCTGCCAGGTGCGCCCCTTGAGGGGAGTCGCGTCAGCGCTTCGGGTTGGTCGTCAGTGAACCACCACCGGGTTCTGCGCCAGTTCGGCGTAGCCTTCGAGCGTGTCTTCGACCTCTTCCTGCGTGGGCGTGTTCATCTGCCAGGCGGCAATGCGCTGCTGGAACAGCTCGGCCCACAGACCGTCCAGATAGACCTCCTTGCCGGACCGCTTGTCCACGATCTCGAATCCGTGGCGCGCGAGCACGGGCTTGCCTTCTTGCACGGGCGTGCCGGTCGGCGCGTCGGGCAGCAGGTGAACGACCGCGAAGCTGTCGGAATCGTAAAGCGTGTTCATCAGTGGGTAGAGCCTTTCAGAATGGACTGAAGTGGTTTCAGTACCTGCATATAACAACGCATCAGCCGCTTTCAAGGTGTACGCAGCCCCGCCCAGCGCGTGTCAGCCAAGGGCGCGCGGCAGGATAGGCCCGGGGCGCGCCGCTCAACGGGGCGGCAGGGCGGCCAGCTGCTGGTCGACCACATCGCCGTTGAACGCCGTGGTGCGCAGGCGCGCCGGCAGATAGGCGTGGTCGCGCGCCAGCCACAGCTCGACCCGCGCGTCGTAGTCGCGCCGCGGGTGGCGCACCAGCTTCGTGCAGGGCAGGGGGCGGTCGTCAATCTGCAGCACTTCGTCGGGCAGCACCTCCCACTGCCAGGGCTCGGCGTCGCGCACGCCGGCGGTGGGCAGCACGATGACGTCGCCGGGCAGGTAGCGGTGCGGCGCGGCGGCGATCAGGCCGCCCAGTTGCAGGGGCGCGCTCAAGCGGTCCTGCGCGCCCGGGCGCAGCGCGGCATCGGGCGTGTTGGCCGAAAAGCGGATGCGGCCGCCCGCCGGGTCAAAGTGGGCCGCGCGTTCGCCGCGCGCCTGTTCGGCGTAGCGCGCGGGCGCCAGGCCCGCCACGGTCACCGCCCCTTCGCTGCGCTGCGTGCGCTGGCCCTGTGCGGGCAGTTGCACCGTCCATTCGGCTTCGTAGCGGTCGCCGTCGCGCTGCCATGTCAGCTGCGCCTCGGTATCGAACGGCTGGCCGCGCGCCGTGCCATGTACCTGGTAGCGCAGCCGTGCCGACGTCGGCAGTCGCACCGGGGCGGGCGGGCTGTCGTGGGCCGCGGGCGCTGCGGACGGCGTGGGCGCGGCTTCGGGCGTGCGATCGGCTGGCGGCTCGGCCACAGCGACGGCCGCCATCGTCGCCGGCCTAGCCGTCGCGGTGCGCGCCGCTGCATTTCTGGCCACCGCGCGATCCGGCGCCGCACGCGCCGCCGGCCGCGACACGGGCGAGGCCATGACCACGCGCTGCGGTGCCTGCGGCGTGGCCAGGCGCGGCTCTGCCGGTCGGTCCGCATGCTGATGCGCGCCTGGGGCAGGCGCATCGACCACGCGCACCTGTACCACCGGTGCCGCCGGCCGCACCGACGGCGTGGCGGGCGGTGGGCGCAGCCCCAGCAGCAGCGCATGCGCCGCCATCACGGCGGCCAGCAGTGGCAGCGGCGGGCGCCGCCAGGGCGCAGGCCAGCGCCTAGAATCCGCTTCGGCCATTCAGCGCCATGCCGCCAGCCGCCGGGCTGGTGCCCTTTGGACGCGCCGCCCTCGGTGGGCGCGGGTGCATCGAGTCCCAAGCATTCATGAAACTGGCAACCTACAAAGACGGCTCGCGCGACGGGCAACTGGTGGTCGTCTCGCGCGACCTGACCACGGCCCATTATGCGACCGGCATCGCCAGCCGCCTGCAGCAGGCGCTGGACGACTGGAACTTCATTTCGCCGCAGTTGCAGGACCTGAGCGACACGCTCAACCACGGCAAGGCGCGGCACGCGTTCCCGTTCGATCCGGCGCTGTGCATGGCGCCGCTGCCGCGCGCCTACCAGTGGGCCGACGGCTCGGCCTACCTGAACCACGTCGAGCTGGTGCGCGCCGCGCGCGGCAGCGAAGTGCCCGAGAGTTACTTCACCGAGCCGCTGATGTACCAGGGCGGCAGCGACGATCTTCTGGGCGCGCAGGACGACATCCGCGTCGCCAGCGAATCCTTCGGCATCGATTTCGAGGCCGAATTGGCCGTCATCACCGGCGACGTGCCCATGGCCGCCACGCCCGAGCAGGGCCTGGACGCGATCCGCCTGCTGATGCTGGTCAACGACGTCAGCCTGCGCCACCTGATCCCCGACGAACTGGCCAAGGGTTTCGGCTTCTTCCACGGCAAGCCCTCAACCGCCTTCGGCCCCGTCGCCGTCACGCCCGACGAACTGGGCGACGCCTGGCAGGAAGGCCGCTTGCACCTGACGATGCAGGTCAGCTGGAACGGCCGCAAGGTGGCGATGTGCGACGCCGGCCCCGACATGCGCTTTCACTTTGGCCAGCTCATCGCCCACGCCGCGCGCACGCGGCGCCTGCGCGCCGGCAGCATCGTCGGCAGCGGCACCGTCAGCAACCCCGGCGTCGAAAAGGACGGCCGCCGCGACTGGCCCAAGGGTTATGGCTGCATCGCTGAAAAGCGCGCCATGGAAACCCTGCAGGATGGCGCACCGCAAACCGACTACATGAAATTCGGCGACACCGTGCGCATCGAGATGAAGGGCAGGGATGGCATGTCGGTGTTTGGCGCCATCGACCAGAAAGTAAGTCAATTTGGCGCCTAGCGCTTTCTGGTAAAGCGCTTGAAGCTATAATAAAGATAGCATGAGTGAGCCGGCGTCCAGCCCCGCTATCATCCGTCCATGTCCCCTCGTCACCTGAGTCCTCCCGCCGTCGCCGCCCCTCCCGCGGGCGCGCGGGCGATGGGCTGAACCCCTTCGCCTGACGCACCGGCCGACCTGGCGCCGGCCTCGGCGCCCGTGGCGCGCTTGTGCGTGCTGCGTGGTGGAAGGACTTTTTCTCTCGGGTGACTCATCATGTTGAACGCATGGCCGACGGCGCTGTTCGTGCTGCTGTGGAGCAGCGGCGCCATCTTTTCACGTTGGGGGCTGGACCATGCCTCTCCGTTTGTCTTGCTGACGCTGCGCTTCGGCGTGGCGCTGGCGGTGCTGTGCCTGCTGGGCTGGCGCAGCCGGCATGGGCTGCCGGAACCGGGCACGCGATGGCAGGTGGCGGCCACCGGCCTGCTGCTGGTGGGCGGCTATTCGTGCGCGTACTTTCTGGCGCTGGACCACGGCCTGACGCCCGGCGCGCTGGCCACCATCCTGGGTGTGCAGCCCATCGTGACGCTGCTGTTTCAAGAGCGCAAGGCGCCCGCCCTGCGCTGGCTGGGGCTGGCGTTGGCACTGGCCGGGCTGGTGCTGGTGGTGCTTGACAGCCTGTTGCACGCGCGCGTGTCGGTGGCCGGCGTGGGCTGGGCGCTGGCGGCGCTGGGCTGCATCACGCTGGGCACCATGGCGCAAAAGCGCATCGCGCAGCCGCCCACGCGCGTGCTGCCGCTGCAGTGCGCGGTGGCGCTGGTGTTGTGCCTGGCGCTGCTGCCTACGCAGCCGCTGCGGCTGGATGCGCATCCGATGCTGGCGGTGTCGGTGCTGTGGCTGGGCGCGGTGATCTCGGTGGGCGCCACGGTGCTGCTGTACCGCCTGCTTCGCGCGGGCAACCTGGTCAACGTGACCAGCCTGTTCTATCTGGTGCCGGGCGGCACGGCGCTGCTGGACTGGTGGCTGCTGGGCAACCGCATGGCGCCGCTGGCGATGATGGGTTTGGGGCTGGTTGTCGCCGGGCTGGTGCTGGTGTTTCGCGCGCGGCCGGCGGCCTGAGGCGTCAGGCAGCGTACACCGACGCCAGGTCCTCGAAGCCCTTGACCTCGATCGGATTGCCGAACGGATCGCGGAAGAACATGGTCCATTGCTCGCCCGGCTGGCCGGCAAAGCGCAGGTGCGGCGCGATGACGAACGCGGTGCCGGCAGCGGTCAGCCGGTCGGCCATGGCCTGCCAGTCGGCGCGCTGCAGGATTAGGCCCAGGTGCGGCATTGGAACCCAGTGGTCGCCCACGCGGCCGGTGTCGGTGGTCTTGAACGGCTCGCCCAGGTGCAGCGAGATCTGGTGGCCGAAGAAGTCGAAATCGACCCACGTGTCGGTGCTGCGGCCTTCGCGGCAGCCCAGCACGCCGCCGTAGAAGCGGCGCGCCGCGTCAAGGTCCGTCACGTGGTAGGCCAGGTGGAACAGGGCTTTCATGCGGGCAGCATAGCGGCATCGGGCGCTTGCGGCGCCTCGCTATCATCGTTCGCATCATTTCCGAGGAGACACCCATGAGCCGCACCGTCGATTACAGCCGCTACACCACCTTCAACATCACGCGCCGCGGCGCCAACAACGCCGTGCTGGACCTGCAGATGAGGGCCAAGAACGGCAAGCTGCCCACCGCCGCGCACGACGGCCACTGGGAGCTGTGCGAGATCTGGCGCGACATCGACCAGGACGACAGCGTGCGCGCCGTGGTGCTGCGCGGCGAAGGCATGGGCTTTTCGGGCGGCGGCGACCTGGCGCTGGTGCAGGACATGGCCAGCGACTTTGCCGTGCGCACGCGCGTGTGGAAAGAGGCGCGCGACCTGGTCTACAACGTCATCAACTGCGACAAGCCCATCGTCAGCGCCATGCACGGCCCGGCGGTGGGCGCGGGGCTGGTGGCGGGGCTGCTGGCCGACATCTCGATTGCCGCCAAGAGCGCGAAGATCGTGGACGGCCATACGCGCCTGGGCGTGGCGGCGGGTGACCATGCCGCCATCTGCTGGCCGCTGCTGTGCGGCATGGCCAAGGCCAAGTACTACCTGATGCTGTGCGAAGCCGTGACGGGCGAAGAAGCCGAGCGCATCGGCCTGGTGTCGCTGGCCGTGGAGGACGACCAGTTGCTGGACAAGGCCTACGAAGTGGCCGACAAGCTGGCCGCCGGCAGCACCACCGCGATCCGCTGGACCAAGTATTCGCTCAACAACTGGTACCGGCAGGCGGGGCCGAGCTTCGACACCTCCCTCGCGCTCGAATTCATGGGCTTCGCCGGACCGGACGTGCAGGAAGGCGTGGCGAGCCTGCGCGAACGGCGGGCGCCGAAGTATTCAACTCCGTGAACTGGTGAGGCAGGCCGCATCCGATTTGCATGGAAAAGTGAAAGCTCTGCCATTGTCCGTGCAGACATGCATAAAAATATGATATCTTTATGCATTTAAGAGCGGACATGTATAGGACAGAGCCTTTTCATCGCTCTTGCACCAAATGACGGTGATCGCCCCGCTTGAATCGATGGATCCCGCGCGCTTCGACACGCCGGCGATCCTGAAGGCGCTGGCCAGCAGCAGCCGCGCGCTGGCCGAGTTGAAGGGGCTGGTCGCCTCCATTCCCAACCAGAACATCCTCATCAACACGCTGGCCTTGCAGGAGGCCAAGGACAGCTCCGAGATCGAGAACATCGTCACCACGCACGACGAACTGTTCAAGGGTGCCCTTCAGCCCGAGCCGGCCGCCGGGCCGGCCGCCAAGGAAGTGCTCCGCTATCGCCAGGCGCTGCAGACGGGATTTGCGCTGGTGCGTGACACGGGGCTGCTGACCGCCAATCACCTCGTCGCCATCCAGGCCGAGCTGGAGCAGAACCATGCCGGCTTTCGCAAGCTGCCCGGGACCGCGCTGCGCGATGGCGCCGGGCGCACCGTGTACACGCCGCCGCAGGACCCCGCAGAGGTGCAGCGCCTGATGGGCGACCTGGAGCGGTTCATCAATACGCCAGAGTTGTGGGCCGCCGATCCGTTGATCAAGATGGCGCTCATTCACCACCAGTTCGAGAGCATCCACCCCTTTTATGACGGCAACGGCCGCACCGGCCGCATCCTGAACGTGCTGTACCTTGTGCAGCAGGGCCTGCTGGACACGCCCGTGCTGTATCTCAGCCATTTCATCGTCAACACCAAGGCCGACTACTACCGTCTGCTGCAATCCACGCGCGAGGCGGACACGTGGGAAGACTGGGTGCTGTACATGCTGACCGCCGTGCAACAGACCGCGCGGCAGACGATCGCCACCATCGGCGACATCAAGACCGCCCTGTTCGATTACAAGCATCGCATACGCGACGGCTACAAGTTCTACAGCCAGGACTTGATCAACAACCTGTTCATGCATCCGTACACAAAGATCGACCACTTGCAGCGCGACCTGGGCGTCTCGCGCCTGACGGCGACGAAGTACCTTGACCTGCTGGCGCAGGATGGCCTGCTGGTCAAGCAAAAAAGCGGGCGGCAGAACTACTATGTCAATCCCGTGCTGACAGAAATTCTGACGCGCAGGACACCCATCGAAACGCTGTACCGCGGCGGCGGCTTGCCGCGTTGATCAGGCCTTGGCCTTCAACCGCGCCAGCATCTGCTCGGTATTCGTCTTGCGATCCGCATTCACCTTCTGCACCGCCGGCCGCTCGCCGATGCGCTTGAGGTAGTCCTTCACTGGCAGGCCGGCCAGCAGGTCTTCGCCGTAGACGATCTTCGTCGCGCTGCTGACCAGCGGCAGGTGGACGGCGGCGGCGCAGTCGGCCAGGGTGAAGCTGTCGCCGGCGACGAAGGGCGAGAACCTGGCCAGCTGGCCGAAGCCGGCGATGTGCTTTTCAAGCTGCGGCCGCAGCTTGTCCTTCAGGCCGTCGCTGACCTTGCCGCCGAAGAAGGCCTCGGGGTACAGGTTGCGCGCCACCAGTTCCAGGTGCAGCTCGATGTAGCGCACCAGTTCGCGCACGCGGGCGGCGGCGTAGGGGTCGGCGGGCAGCAGCGGGTGCTGGGGGTACTTGGCTTCGATGTACTCCAGCAGGACGGTCGATTCGGACAGCGGGCCGTCGTCGGTGATGGCATAGGGCACCTTGCCGATGGGGCTGGCGGCCGGGTCGGTCTCGCCGACCCAGGCCAGCACTTCCTCGAACGGCACGCCTTTTTCGAGCAGCGCGAGCTTGACCTTGTTGTAGTAGTTGCTGGCGGCGAAGCCGCAGAGCTTGAGCATGGTGGTCTCCGACAGATGGTTTGCCTGCGCAGCTTAGCCGTCGCGACCCCCGCTTGATGTCGCGCAACGGACGGCGCGGCGCGTGGACGATAATCACGGCCTGATGGAATCCCTGCGCCGTGCCCGCTCCTTCGCCCGCCTCTGGCTGGCGTGCTTCGCGCTCGCGCTCGGCGTGGCGGCGGCAGCGCCGCTGATCCATCCGCAGGCCATCGAGCTGGTCTGCGGCGCCGGCGGCCAGATCAAGGCCGTGGTGCACACCGACGACGGCGCGGTGGAACTGGGCGCCGCCCATCTCGACTGCGCGCTGTGCCTGGTGGCGTCGGCCCCGCCGCCCGCGCCCTTCATCGCGCCGCAGCCACCGCAGGTGCCGGCGCAGTCATGGGCGTCGGCCGATGCGCGCCCATTGCCTCGTGCCGCCGCGCTGCCGTGGCGCGCCCGCGCGCCCCCGCTGCCCGTCTGATTGCTATTGTTTATGTAGCTGCTCGCGCTTGTCTGTCAAGCGCTGGTGCCTGTTTTCATTCGGCATTTGGGAGGGCGGCATGCCCCCGGTCATCGCTCATCATTCGCCGCGCCGGGCAGCACTGACGCGGCTTGGCGGTATCGCACTGGCTGCGCTTGGCGGCGCATCGCTGCTCGCTTGCGACAAGCTCGCCGAGGCCACCGGCCAGCGCGCGGGCTTTCGCGGCATCGATATCACCGGCGCCGACTACGGGCGCGAGTTCCGCCTGACCGACGTGGACGGCCGCGAGCGCACGCTGGCCGACTTTCGCGGCAAGCTGGTGCTGCTGTACTTCGGCTTTGTGCAGTGCCCCGACGTGTGCCCGACGGCGCTGACGCGCGCGGCTGAAGTCAAGCGCATGCTCGGCCCTGACGGCGACAAGCTGCAGGTGATCTTCGTCACCGTCGATCCCGACCGAGACACGCCCGAAATGCTGCGCCAGTACATGGCCGCCTTCGATCCCAGCTTCGTCGCCCTGCGCGGCGACGCCGAACGCCTGAAGGCCACCGCCACCGAGTTCAAGGTGTACTACAAGCAAGTGCCCACCGGCAGCAGCTACACCATGGACCACACCGCGCTGTCCTACGTGTTCGACACGCAAGGCCGCCTGCGCCTGGCGCTGCGCCACGAGCAGACCGCGCAGGACTACGCGCACGACCTGGCGCTGCTGTTGCGCCCCGCCTGACCCGTTTTTTTTGTCACCCTTCGAAAGGAAGCTCACCATGCAACGAATGACCCTCACCCTTGCCGCCCTTGTCCTGGCCAGCGCCAGCGCCAGCGCCCACGCACAGGTCACCGTCTCCGACGCCTGGGTGCGCGGCACGGTGCCGCAGCAAAAGGCAACGGGCGCTTTCATGCACATCGCCGCCGAGCAGGATGTGCGGCTGATCGCCGGCGCTTCGCCCGTCGCCGGCGTGGTCGAAATCCACGAGATGGCGATGGAAGGCAACGTGATGAAGATGCGCGAGCTGAAAGGCGGCCTGCCGATCGCCAAGGGCGCCACCGCTGAACTCAAGCCTGGCGGCTACCACGTCATGCTGATGGACCTAAAGCAGACACTGAAAGGCGGCGAGACGGTGCCCGTGACGCTGACCTTCGAGGATGCGGTGAGCAAGAAGACCTTCACGCGCGAGCTGATGGCGCCGGTGAAGGCGCTCGGCGGGGCCACGAGCGGCCCTCATTCCGGCCAGCACAAGCACTGATGCCATCGCCGGCGGCCGCGCGCTGAGCGCGGCGTGCGGCGCACCTAACACCTCGCACCTCGCAACCAGACCATGCACCCGCGTCGCGCACCGTGTCACGCCCGCCCTGGCTCGCGCTGGCTGGTCTGGCTCGTGCTGGTGCTGGCTACGCTGGCGCCCACGGTGTCGCGCACGCTGGCAGCGGCTGGCGGTGGTGGTTGGGCGCAGGTGTGCACGCCCGAGGGCGTGCGCTGGGTGGCGCTGTCGGATGCCGACGCACGCGAGTCCGGCGTTGCCGACTCGCAGACGCCGGCCTCGCCTTCGCTGGACCACTGCCCGCTGTGCGTGCTGATGGGCGACCGGCTGGCGCCGTCCAGCCCGCCGTGGGTCTGGGCCCAGGCCGGCGCCGCCCCCGGGACGCTGATCCCGGCTGACGACCCGGCGCGGGTCGAGCGGCGGGGCCGCTTGCCCTTGCCGCGCGGGCCACCGCAATCCTTGAGCGAACCGGGCGCCGAGCGCGCCTGACCCCGGTGCCGGCCAGCGGGCCGGCGTTTGCCCGCACGGCGCATCTCGCGCGCGACCGTGCAGGTTCGTTTCGTCTCAAGGGAAATTCATCATGGACATGATCTTGCTGCCCACCCGGGCAGCGGCTGCGGCGCCGCGGGCGCATGACAGCCTGAAACTGCGCCCCGACGAGGTGCTGCTGCGCGCTGGCGAGCCAGGCCGCTGCTGGCGCATCCGGCGTGGCACGCTGCGGGTCGAGCGCGTCACCGACGATGCACTCACGCTGATTCAACTGGCGGGGCCGGGCGATGGCGTGGGCTTCGAGGCCTGGCAGGCCGAGCCGAGCGCGTGCACCGTCACCGCCGTCACCGCGGCCGAGGTCGAGCCCTGGGGCGACGACGAACCGGCCCGCATATTGGCCGCGCTGGCGCATCAGCAGCAGCGGCAGGCGGTGGACATGGCGGGCTTGCGCAGCGGCCCGGCACGCCAGCGCGTGGCCCGCTTGCTCGGGCTGCTGGCGCGCGGGCGCGGCGAACCGCTGGAGCGGCGCGCGTTGCCGCAGCTCAAGGACCTGGCGGCCATTGTCGACAGCGCCCCCGAGACCGTGTGCCGCGAGTTGCGCCGGCTGCTGCCGTCCGTACCTGTGCGGCGCGCCCGCCGGCCGCGTGCGCGCGCGTTGGCAGGGAGCGTCGCTTGAGACGCCGCCTGCACGGCGCCTTGCTGCTGTTGGCCGTCGGTCTGACGCAGTCAGCGCTGGCACATGACTTCCGTGCCGGCGCGTTGCGCATAGACCATCCTTACGCGACGCCGAGCGATGCTGGCGCGGCGGACGGCGCAGCCTACCTGCGCGGCGTGCGCAACGCCGGCGCGCAGGCCGACCAGCTCATCGGCGCCAGCACGCCGGTGGCCGAGCGCGTGGTGCTGCAGCGCCAGAGCGACGGCGCCCCGGTGACGGCGATCGAACTGGCGCCAGGTGCCGAAACGCCGCTGCGCCACGACGGCCTGTACCGACTGGCGCTGATCGGCCTGCGACAAGCGCTGCGCGACGGCGAGCGGGTCGATCTGACGCTGCACTTCGCGCGCGCCGGCGCAGTCACCGTCAAAGCCTGGGTGCAAACGCCACGCACCCGTGGCACACCCGCCGCGGTGCGACCAGCGCCGCATATCCATTGAAGTTTTGTTTTTTATCTGTTGGAGCTTAATCATGAAACACCATTCGATTCATCTGTCCCCCCGCCACCTCTGCGTCGTCGCCGCCGCCGCCCTGCTTTCCGCCTGTGGCGGCGGTGGCGAAGACACCACCCCCAAGCGCGTCGAAATCCGCTTTGCCGCCGTCAACGGCACGCAACCGGTGGCGTGCGGCACGCGCCTGCCCAGCGTGGGCACCGCCGGCGTCGCCGCCGACGTGCACGACCTGCGCTTTTACGTCAGCCAACTGGCGCTGATCAACGACAAGGGCACTGCCGTACCCGTGACGCTGGACAGCAACGCCTGGCAGCTGACGCAGGGCGACGAGGCGGTCACGCTGATTGACCTGGAAGACGCCAGCGGCAAATGCGCCAACGCCGACAACACCAAGGAGATGAACGCCGTCGTCACCGGCACGGTGCCGGCCGGCACCTACGTCGGCCTGTCGGCGCAGATGGGCGTGCCCGAGACGCTGAACCACAGCGCCATCGCCGGTGGCAAGGCGCCGCTGGACATCGCCGCGATGGCCTGGAGCTGGCAGTCGGGCCGCAAGTTCAGCAAGATCGAGATTGACCCGGTGGGCGGCATCACCACCGCGCCCACGTCGACCAACCCGCACGGCGGCTCGGCCAACACCTTCTATGTGCACCTCGGCTCCACCGGCTGCGCGGCCAAGGTCGATGCCAACGGCGCCGCAGTGAAAGACCCGGCCGGCAATCCGGTCTACACCTGCGCTGCGCCCAACCGCATGGCCTTCACGCTGCCCGCTTTTGACGCCAGCAAGCAGAACGTCGTGCTCGACATCGGCAAGCTGTTCAGCGGCAGCAATGTCACGCAGGACGGCGGCGGCCCGATCGGCTGCATGTCGGGCACCACCGATCCGGAATGCCCGGCGATCTTCAGCCAGTTGCAGATTGCCTACGGTGCCGGCGCCAGCGGCCTGCCGATCAATGGCGGCGCGGCGCAGCAGCTGTTCAGCGCGCGGGCCAAGTGATGGCGACCCGGTGGCTCGATGATCCGCAGGGGGCACGAGCGACCGGGCGTCTGGCGCTCGCCGGCGCCACGCTCGCGCTCGTGCTGTCCGCGTGCGGCGGCGGTGGGGTGTCGGTCACCGACACCACGGCCACTGGCCCCGGCCCAGGCGGCGACGGCGGCTGGACGTGGTCGTTGCCGGCCGGTTTTCCGGTGCCGGCGGTGCCCGCCGACAACCCGATGAGCGCCGCCAAGGTCGAACTCGGACGCTTTCTGTTCTACGACGCGCGCCTGTCCGGTAACGGCACGCAGGCCTGTGCCAGCTGCCATCAGCAAAGCAAGGCGTTCACCGACGGGCTGGCGGTGTCGATCGGCTCGACCGGCGTGCCGCACCCCCGCAACGCGCAACCACTGGCCAACGTTGTCTACAGTCCCACGCTGACCTGGGCCAACCCCAGCCTGCTGACGCTGGAAAAGCAGATGGAGGTGCCGCTGTTCGGCGACGCGCCGGTGGAGATGGGCGTCAACGACGGCAACAAGGCCGCGGTGCTGGCGCGCCTGCAGGCCGCCGACAGCGGTTACGTGGCGCGCTTTGCGGCGGCGTTTCCAGGTCAGGCAGAGCCCATCAGCTGGGCCAACGTGATCAAGGCGGTGGCCAGCTTCCAGCGCAGCATCATCTCGGCGGGCAGCCGCTACGACCGGTTCAACGCCGGCACCGGCACGCTGACGGCCAACGAATTGCGCGGCATGCAGCTGTTTTTTGGCGAGAAGGCTGAATGCTTTCATTGCCACGGCAGCCCCAACTTCAACGACCAGTTTGCCCACGCCACCACGCGAGTGCTGGAGACGCCGTTTCACAACACCGGGCTGTTCAACATCGGCGGCACGGGCGCCTTTCCCGAGCCTAACCGCGGTGTGTTCGAGCTGACCGGCAAGCCGGCCGACATGGGCATGTTCCGGGCGCAAAGCCTGCGCAACATCGAGCTGACGGCGCCCTACATGCACGACGGCAGCATCGCCACGCTGGAAGCCGTGCTCGACTTCTACGCCGCCGGCGGCCGAAACATCGAAAGCGGACCCCACGCGGGCGATGGCCGCCGCAACCCGTTCAAGAGCGATCTGGTGAGCCGCATCGACCTCAACGCCCAGGAGAAATCCGACCTGGTGGCCTTCCTCAAAACCCTGACCGACCATGACCTCGTCACCAACCCCAAGTTCGCCGATCCGTTCAAAAAGTAGAGCGGCTTGCGCGCTTCTGGCGTGCGCTGGCGGCCTTTTTGGCTTGCAAACCAGCGTGCGCGCGCACGGCAGTGAAGCCGACCCGCTGCCTGGCGAACCCGGCGTGCGCGTGGGCGTGGCAGGCGCGCTGCGCGTGCTGGATGCGCCGCGCGAGCTGCCGTCGCAGCGGCTGCCGGGCTTTTTGTTGCAAGGCGATGCCGGCATGGACGCGCGCGGCGCGCAAGCGGAGCACGCGGTGCTCGACGCCGGCTGGCGACTGCACGGGCAGTGGGGGGGCCTACGCCGCGCTCGGCAAGCACGGCGGCGACCCGGCGCATTTCGAAGCGGCCTGGCTGCAATGGCAACCCGGCGCCGACTGGCGCCTGACGGCGGGGCGGCAGAGGCCCGCGCTGGGGGCCGTGGTCGCGCCGGCCGGTCATCTGGACCGCTTTGCCCTGGTGCCCCTGGCCAAGCAGGCCAGTTTCGGGCACGACTGGATCGACGACGGTGTGCAACTGGGGTGGCGACGCGCGATCGGGCGTGCCGACCTGACGCTGGACGCCGGCCTGTGGCGCGGCCGCGTCTGGCCCGGTGGCGCAGGCACGCCCGTGGCGCTGTCACTGCACGGTGGCGTGACCGCGGGCGATTTCACCTTCGATGCCTTTGCCGCGCATTTCGAGCCCACCGGGCGCGGTACGCGCGCGGCGCTGGCGGGCGGCGGCCATTCGCACGCCGCGCCGGTGTGCGACGAGGCGTTGAAGGACATGGTGTGCTTCGCCGGCCGCTCGCAGGTGCTGGGCGCCAGCGCGCGCTGGCTCAGCCACGATCTGCCACTGTCGGCCTCCGCGGCCACGCTGTGGCACCGCGACCGCGGCCCACTGCGCTCGCGCAACGGCCTGGGCGACTATGGCGGCGACACGCTCGGCGGCTGGGTCGAGGGTGTATGGGCGATACGTCCGCAATGGGAGTTGGGCGCGCGGCTGGAGCGGCTGCAAAGCCGCCAACGCCTGCAGGGCGCGGGCGTGTCGCTGATCGCCGCCGAGCTGGGCCTGAACGCTTATCGGCCCGCGAACCGCGCGGCGCTGATGCTGGGCTGGCTGCCGCGCGAAGGCATCGCCCTGCGGCTGGAAGTTGGAACCGAAGCGGCGGGTGGTTGGCGCAGCCGCTTTGCTGCGCTGCGCGCCGTGTTTCGCATCGACGACGTGGCGGCCGCGCTGCGCAGTGCGTCGAGGGCGCCTTGAGACGGGGCCTTCGTCGATCACTCTGACCCTCGATTGCGTTAAGCTGCAGGCAGCCGCCGCCTTCAAGGAGACACCGCACCCGCGCCCGCGCGGTGGCCCAACGAAAGGCCTGCGCCATGAATGAAGCCAACGCGTTCGACTTCGGCAAGTTCATCCCCGGTTTCGACTTCCTGCAACAGCTGGCCGCCGGCGGCAAGGGCGCCGCCGGCCCGGTGTCGGCGCTGCACCACTGGGTAGCGCCCACCATCAGCGTGGAAGAGCTCGACAAGCGCATCAAGGACCTGAAGGCCGTGCTGTTCTGGCTGGAGCAGAACGGCACCGCGCTCAAGGCCACCATCCAGGCGCTGGAAGTGCAGAAGATGACCCTGGCCACGCTGCAGGGCATGAACGTCAGCATGGCCGAGGTCGCCAAGGCTTTCACCATCCCCACGCCCGACGTGACGGCCGCCCCCGCCGCGGCCGCGGCCGAGCCCGCACCCAGCCGGCCCGACCAGTGGCCCTTCAGCGCCACGCCCGCCGCGCCCCAGGCCGATCCCGCACCTGCGCCCGCCGCGGCGCCCCAAGCCGTGCCTGAGCCACCTGCAGAGCCCGACCCCGAACCCGCCGCGCCAGCCCCCAAGGCCGCCCCCGCACGCAAACGCAAGCCCGCTGCCAAGGCCGCGGCCGCCCCCGCCGCGCCGGGGCTGACCGACCCCATGCAGTGGTGGGGCGCGCTGACCCAGCAGTTCCAGCACATCGCCGCCAACGCCCTGCGCGATGCGGCCCCAGCGCCGACTGGTGCAGCGC
The DNA here is from genome assembly GCF_033110285.1 of Ottowia sp. SB7-C50. NCBI lineage: Bacteria > Pseudomonadati > Pseudomonadota > Betaproteobacteria > Burkholderiales > Comamonadaceae > Ottowia > Ottowia sp. SB7-C50. The sequence continues at coordinate 3,272,463 of NZ_CP136995.1, read as the reverse complement.
CGGATGCTCCTGATTCAGTAGCTGAAGGCGGCGCCAGCAAAGCGCCCACGGCCAAAAAGACCGCACGCAAGGGCGCCGCCGCAAAGCGCCCCGCCAGGAAATCGCCCGCCAAGCCAGCCCGCAAGGCCGCGGCCAAGAAGGCCGCCCCGGCCGCACGCAAGTCGCCAGCCGGCAAGACCGCCGCCGCTGACCCGGTCCCCGCCAAAAAGACCAAACCCGCCGCCACCGGCTGGCCGCTGCCGCCGCCCTTCAAGTTCGGGCGCTGACCGCGCACGCCCGGCCGCGCGGCGCCCCCCTGACATGACGCTCTTTCCCACCGGCCACGCCACCCACCCGCAATGGCGCATGGCCTGCGGGCTGGTGCTGGCGCAACTGCGCGCGCAGATGACCTTGCCCGGCTACGCCCGCGCGCCCGCGCTGGGCCTGCTCTACATCACCGACCACTACGCGGGCGACGCGCGCGCCATCCTCGACCACCTGCAGGCCGAACTGCCCGACGTGCCCGATTGGGCCGGCACCGTCGGCGTCGGCGTGTGCGCCAGCGGCGCCGAATACATCGACGAGCCGGCGCTCTCCGTCATGCTGTGTGATTTGCCGGTCGACCAATACCGCGTGTTTTCCGGCGTTGCACCGCTGCCGTCCGGCGGCGGCTTCACGCCGCACACCGCGCTCATCCACGCCGACGCGCAGACGCCCGACGTGGCCGACCTGATCGCCGAAATGGCCCAGCGCACCCGCACCGGCTACCTGTTCGGCGGACTGGCCTCCAGCCGTTCGCAGGTGGTGCAGTTTGCCGCCAGCGGCCACGGCAACGTGCCGGGGCAGGGCGCGGCGGGCGGCGTCTTCACCGGCGGCCTGTCGGGGGTGGCGCTGGCCGAGGGCGTGGCGCTGGTGTCGCGCGTCACCCAGGGCGCGCAGCCCGTGGGCCCGGAGCGCGAAGTTACCGCCGCCGACGGCAACGTGCTGCTGGCGCTAAACGGCGAACCCGCGCTGGACGTGATGCTGCGCGACCTGCGCATCAGTCTGGACGAGCCGCGCGCTGCCCTCGACGTCGTGCGCCGCACCCTGGTCGGCCTGGCCAGCCCCGGCGAGCAGGGCGTGCACCGCACCGGCAACTTTGGCGCCGACGTCCTCGTGCGCCACATCATCGGCGTCGATCCTGGCCGGCGTGGCGTGGCCATGGCCGACTACCCCCAGGTCGGCCAGCGCGCCGCCTTCTGTCAGCGCAACGCCCAGGCCGCGCGCGCCGACCTGATGCGCATCTGCGCCGAAATCCGCGAAGAGCTGGAGCCCGAGGAAGTCACCGCCACCACCGCCGCCGAACTGGCCGCGCCGCCCGACGAGGCGTCAGCGCCCCACCCGGCCCGGCGCATCCGCGGCGCCCTCTACGTCAGCTGCGCCGGCCGCGGCGGCGCCCACTTCGGCGGCCCCAGCGCCGAACTGCAGATCGTGCGCCACGCCCTGGGCGACGTGCCCCTGGTCGGCTTCTTCGCCGGCGGCGAAATCGCACGGCATCACCTGTATGGGTATACGGGGGTGTTGACGGTGTTTGTGGATTTGCCGAGCACTGATAGCAGCGACCACTGATTACTCTTGACAATGATGCAGTTCAACACAATCGCGTACGCAGATTCACGCTATTCGTTCACCAGGCAATTTCTTCAAGCGTCGATTTTATTTGCACGGCAAGCGCGTGAGATAGAACGGAATGCAACGGCACAGATCGATACTGCAACCGCAATACAGCATAGAGGCCTTGTCACCGCTGTGTTGATGCAGAGTACGGCGGCGCTTGAAGCTGAAATTCATGAAATATGTGTATTTGGGCCTGGAGCTTATCTGGGTGCTAACAGTGTAAATATCGCCGCCCGGGAGCTTTTAAATCCTCTCGCAAAACTGATAGATAAGCAAAGGGTGCTGGAACGATTTGATTTGGTTCTTCACTTGTTGAGATTGCCTTCGATAGAAAAAGGTCAGCCATTGTGTCAAAACGTCGCAACTCTAGTGGAGGTGCGAAATGCTCTCACTCACTATAAATCTCATTGGACTGAGGACGATGCCGCTAACCAGTCTCTGAGCAACAAGCTGCGTTTCTTGAAAAACCATCTCCCTCCTTTCGTGTCTAGCGGCGCTAAATTTTTTCCAGATCAGTGTCTGAGTGCGGAATGTGCTGGTTGGGCAATTAAGTCAGTTATTGATTTCTTGGAAAATTTCTATCAAGTGCTTGGCGTACATAGTCGGTTCCATAACGACCGGTCGTGCTTCATTGTTTGAATATCGTGTTGGCTCGGCGGGGTTGCAAATTCATAGGCTGAGTTGAGGAGCGAAACCCATTTTTCTGTCGCGCCTTGACGGCCAGCATGCTAGGTTTCGTTCAGCGCCTGCGGCGCGGGACGCTCATGAGTCATCGGCCTGTGAACTGCGCCGCCCGCCTCTCCACAAACGACCTCACCCCCTCCTTCGCATCCTCCGACGTCGCCAGCCGCTGCTGCGTTGCCTCGAATTCGCGCATGGCGGCCAGGGGGCCTTCTTCGACGCACTTCAGCGCATTCAGCCGCGTGGCGACGACGGCGAGCGGGGCCTGGGCGGCGATTTGCTCTGCTATTCGCAGCGCCTCGCGCAAGACCTGGGCGGGCTCGACCACTTTCTGCACGTAATTCAGGCGCAGCGCCTCGGCGGCGTCAAATTCGTCGCCCGTGAGCAGGTGCAGCAGCGCATTGCCCAGGCCGGATCGCTCGGCCATGCGCAGGGTGGCGCCGCCGGTGGCCATGATGCCGCGCTTGACTTCGAGCTGCGAAAACCGGCAATCGCTGGCGGCGACGACGATGTCGGCGGCCAGCATCAGCTCAATGCCCAAGGTGTAGGTGATGCCCTGCACGGCCACCACCACGGGCTTGGTGCGGCGGCGGTAAGCGGGCTGGCCCAGGTTGAGCGGGTCGACGCCACCGTCAGGGATGACGCGCTCGCCGCGCTGCATGTAGGGCGCGAAGCTGGGCAAATCCAGCCCGGCGGTGAAGTGCTCGCCCGCCGCATGCAGCACGCCCACGCGCAGCGCGGGGTCGTCATCCAGCCGCGTATAGGCGTCGGCCAGCTGGCGGTACATGGCGGGCGTGAAGCCGTTGCGCTTGGCGGGGCGGTCGATCTGCATCAGCAGCAGATGGCCGCGCGCCTCGCAGACGATGCGGCCTTCGGGCGGGGTGGGGGTGGCGGTGTTCATCGGCGCATCGTAGCCGTGGCGGGCGGGGCAGGGTGTCGCGCGGGTGCTGCGAAGTTGTTGGATCAAACAGGCCGCTGACGCTTGTCAGAAAAGCGCGGGCAGCTATGAAATCTGAAGTAATGATCAGAGCTGCCGAAGGGCGGTGGGCGCCGCGCTAAATCAGGCGGCGCGGGCGGTCGCGGGGCGCGGACGCCGCAGCGCGGCACCAGCCGCCGCTGCGCAAGAAATTCCGATGTAAATTCGCCCCAGCGCTTACCCAGTAAGCGCAATCAGCTATCCATTCGATAGCGTTTTGCCGCCGGCACCCACGCCGGCCAACCGCTGCGCCCGCCACAGCATCGCCGTGCCCAGCACGCTGGTCGCCAGCAGCAGCGCCAGTCCGCCGGTGTAGCCCCAGCGCGGCGACCACAGCAGGCCGACGGCCAGCGGGGCGGCGGCGCGGGTCAGGGCCAGCGGCAGGCCCAGCGCGCCGTTGAGCGCACCGACGTGGTCGCGGCTGACGTATTGCGCCATGGCGGTGCCCTTGACGATGGTCAGCATGCCGTTGCCGATGCCGAACAGTGCCACGAACAGCAGCGCGCCCGCCATGTGCCCGTGGCCCAGCAGCAGCGCGCAAAGGCCGGCCACCACGCCCACTGGCACCCAGCGGTTGGTGGTGTCGACGTTCAGCCGGCGCTCGCCCAGGTAAAGCACCACCCGGCCCAGCACCTGCAGCAGGCCCACGCTGGCCGGCACGGCAATGGCCCAGGCCGGGGGCAGGCCGCTTTCGCGCAGCAGGCTGACCAGGTGCGGCGGAATGGCGGCGACCACGGCCATCATCAGCACCGTGAACACGCCCAGGCAGCGGAACACCGGGCTGCGCAGGTAGGCCGCCAGCGGCCGCCGCTCGGCCGCGCGCGCATCGCCGCCGGCTGGCGGTGTGGATGGCCGCGTCGGCGGCGCGCCGCGCAGCAGCCACGCGTGCAGCGGCACGCACACCGCCAGATGCAGCGCCGCCAGCGCCCACGACGCGCCGCGCCAGCCCAGCGCACGCACCAGCACGTCCGTCAGCGGGATGAACACCGTGCTGGCCAACCCGCCCAGAAAGGTGATGGTGATGATGGCGCGCCGAAAGTCGTGCGGATAACGCCGCGTGACCACCGCGAACACCGGTGAATACAGCGCCCCCGCCAGCCCCAGCCCCAGCAGTGCCCACGCCGCGTAAAAGCCCGCCAGCGAGTGCGCCAGCGCCTGCGCGGCCAGCCCCGCCGCCAGCAGCAGCGAGCCGCCGGTCATTACCGCGCGCTCGTGGCCGCGGTCGATCCAGCGGCCGACGGCGAAGGCGGCCAGCCCCTCCACCAGCAGCGCCAGGCTGAAGGCCAGCGACGACTGCGCGCGCGTCAGCCCCAGCGCCTGCTCCACCGGCCCCATGAACAGCGCAAAGCCATAGAACACGCTGCCCCAGCTGATGAGCTGCAGCGCCGACAGGCCCAGCACCAGCGTGCGCGGACTGAGCGGCGGCGCGGCGTGGGTAGGCGGTGTCATGGCGGAGAGCGGTGCGTGGGGCGAAGGCGGCCGGTGCAACGCCGGCGCGCCACCGCAAGCGTACGCCAGCTTTTGATTGTTTCCGAATTGGAAATGATCCATTCACGCAGCGGTGCTTTTTTAAACGCCATGCCGACGCGAAACTACCTTCCATCGGACGCGCTGACCCATCAGCCACCCGACACAAGCCCCGGCGGCATCGCCGGTCTGAAAGTCGATTCATTGATTGGAGAAAACCATGAACAAGTTCACCGCCACCCTCGCTTCCACCGCCGCCGCCCTGCTGCTGGCCGGCAACGCCATGGCCCAGATGCCCGCCGCGGGCGAAGGCCCGTTCGCCGAAAGCCAGGTGCGTTTCAACACCACGGCAACGTCTGACGTGGCGCGCCAGCCGGTGTCGATCCAGCAGGTGGCTTCGGGCGAGATGACCGGCGTGGTGGCGCAGCCCGCCAACGACGTCAACCGCCCCAGCCGCGCCGAAGTGCGCCAGCAGACGCGCGAAGCGCTGGCCCATGGCGAGCGCCTGAGCACGGGTGAGCGCAGCTGAGAGGCTTGGTAGCCAGCGGGTCACGGGTACGTGACCGCACGCGATAGCTCAGGCAGCGCGGGGAATGCGGACGGCATGGTTCGCGTTCCCCGCGCTGTCTTGTTGATCAGCAACGCGTCGACTCGAAGCCGTTCTATCGTTGTTTCCGCGAGGCGCACAAGAGCCGAACCTACAAACATGCGACCCAATTTGCGCCGTCATTCCCGCGAAGGCGGGAATCCAGAGTGCCTGTGGCAGGCATCGGTGCAGTCTGAAAGCCCTGGATTCCCGCCTTCGCGGGAATGACGGTTTGAAGTGTCTGAAAGGCCAAGCCACGAGGGGCTTGGCGCCCGTGCGGGTTTCCCGGCGCCCAGCGCTCACCGCTCACCGCTCACCGCCGCATGCGCGCGAAGGCCGCGAATTCCCAGCGGCGCATGCCCAGCAGCAGGGTGTAGCCCTCGCGGTCGGCGTCCTTCAGCTTCTGGTCCATCTGGTGCTGCTGCGCAAAGTCCTGTGCCACGCGCTGCAGCCGCTCCAGAAACGCGGGCGCCAGCGCGCGGCTGACGCTGCCGTGCACCAGCAGCAGGCCTTCGGCCGGACCGTCGAAGCCGCCTGAAAAATAGTCCAGCACCGCGTGCTCGCGCACGTACTGCATCACCGGGCCGTGCGGGCGCCAGCGGAAGGTCTTGGCCAGCTTCAGCCGATAGCGGTTGAGTGGCTTCAGCTCGATCACGCCAATCCGGTCCAGCTGTGCCAGGTACTTCACCACCTCGGCCTCGGTCAGCCGGTAGGCGGCGGTCATCTGCTCCAGCGTCCACTGGCTGAGCACGTTGGTGGCCACCAGCAGCAGCTTCTCGTCGGCGACGACCGCGCGCTCCTGCTCCAGCGTCAGTTCCTTCAGCAGCGGTTGCGCGTCGGCCACGCGCTGCGCCAGTTCGGCAAAGTCGATCTTCAGCGCGCGGCAGATGGCGTCCACGCGCGACAGCGGCATGTCGCCCCGCGCCAGCATGCGCTTGACGCTGCTTTCGGCCATGCCCAGTTCGCGCGCCAGGTCGGCGTAGGTCATGTGCGCGGCCTTCAGCTCTTTCTTCAGCGCGGTGACGAGATCGGCGGTGGTGCTCATGGGGCGTCACTCTAACGCCGCGCCGGGCGCGGCACGCTACAGCAGAAAGAACGCTGCCGCGGCCACGGCGGTGGGCGGCAGCGCCGCCAGCAGCAGGTGCAGCGGGCTGACCGACTGCTCATGAAAATGCTTGCCCAGGATGGCGATGCCGGCCGGGTTGGGCGCGTTGGCGATGATGGTCAGGCCCCCGCCCGCCACGGCGCCGGCCACCAGCGCGTACTTGAAGCCGTCGCTCAAGCCTTCGACCAGCGAGCCCAGGTAAGTCAGCGCCGCGTTGTCGGTGATCGCCGTCAGGCCCATGGCGCCGAAGAACACCGCCGTCTCCGACATGCTCATCAAGAGCGGCTGCAGCCACCACGCCTGCATGCCGCCCAGCACCACCAAGCCGGCCAGGAAGAAGGCGACCAGCAGCCCTTCGCGCAGGATCAGGCGGTCCTGGTACTGCGGGTAGGCCGTGGCCAGGCCCATGAACAGCAGGAACAGGCCGAGGAACATGGCCGGGTGGTGCGCAAACACCACGATGCCGGCCAGCAGCGCCAGGTGCACGGCCACGATGGCCCACGGCATGGGCTGTTCGCCCGGCGGCGCGGCGGGCACCGGCAAACGACCCAGTTCGCGCGCAAACGCCACGGTCACCACGATGGCGTTGAACATGACCGCCAGCGCGGCCTTCCAGCCGAAGTGGGCCAGCATGAAGGGCGTGTCCCAGCCCCAGGTGGCGGCCACCATCAGCACCGGCGGCGCGGCAAAGTGCGTCAGCGTGCCGCCGATGGAAATGTTGACGAACAGCACGCCCAGCGTGGCGTATTTCAGCCGCTCCGACACGGGCTGGGCGAACACGGTGCCCGACAGCATCAGCGCCGCCAGCGTCATGGCGGCCGGCTCGGTGATGAAGGAGCCGAGCAGCGGCACCAGCCCCACCAGCAGCAGGTAGTTGCCCACCGCGCCCGGCAGGCGCATCAGCCGCGCCAAGGCGCGAATGGCGGCACCGGCCGTCTGCAGCACGGGCCGCGTGCCCGCCACCACCATGATGGCGAAGACGAACAGCGGCTCGGTGTAGTTGCGCGAATCGACGTATTCGAGCGCCTGCGTGCCGCCGACCAGCGCGAACATGGCCGCCACCATCACGATGGCCCAGAAGCCGAACACCACTTCCACCTCGCCCAGCAGGTGCCACACGCCCGCGTGCTGCGGCTGCTTGTGCGACAGGTGGTCGAAGAACTTGGTGGCGAAGGTGTGCAGGATGGCCAGCGCGAACAAGGCGGCGGCCACCCACTGCATGGGGGCAGCGGTCATTGTTATGGGCTTCTGATGGCGGTGACGGGACGCCGTGCTGGATGGCCGGTCATACCGGCGCGCATCGGCAAGGGGTGCCACGTGGGCGGGGTGAGCCTCACGGCCCTCCTCTTAAAGGGAGAGGGTTTGCGGTCTGGGGTTCCAGAAATCGTGCGGAAATCGACAGTGGCCGGGCCGCGGCGCCATTTTGGTATCAAAAAAAGATACTTGAAGTGCAATCCAGGCGGCATGGATGCATTGATGCGCCGGATCGGCACCGGCCCTGCGCAAACTGCCGGGTAACAGCCGAACCACCCCGCACGCCATGCCCGCCACACCAACACCCCCGTCCGCCGCGCTGCTCGCACAATCCGCAGGCCAGCATCAGGAGTTTTCCTTCATGAGCCCGACCCCCCCCACGCGCTGACGCCCGGCAGCGCCGCGCCCGCGCACGGCGAGCCCGATCAGTTTGCGCTGCTGCGGCAGCGCCGCTTCGCGCCGTTCTTCTGGACGCAGTTTGCCGGTGCGGCCAACGACAACCTGTTCAAGTTCGCCTTCACCGTGATGGTGACCTACCAGCTCAGCGTGAGCTGGCTACCGCCGTCCATGGCGGGCATCGTCATCGGGGCGTTGTTCATCCTGCCCTTCCTGCTGTTTTCGGCCACCAGCGGGCAGCTGACCGACAAGTACGAGAAGACGGCCATGATGCGGCTGGTCAAGAACCTGGAGATCGGCATCATGGCGCTGGCGGCCTGGGCCTTCATGGTCGCCAGCGTGCCGGTGCTGCTGGCCTGCGTGTTCCTGATGGGCCTGCATTCCACGCTGTTCGGGCCGGTGAAGTTTGCCTACCTGCCGCAGGTGCTGGATGAGCGCGAACTGACCGGCGGCAACGGCATGGTCGAGATGGGCACCTTCGTCGCCATCCTGCTGGGCAACGTGGTGGGTGGGCTGCTGGTGGCGATTCCGCAGGTGGGGCATGCGTCGGTAGCTATCGCTTGTGTAGCGCTGGCGCTGCTCGGGCGGGTGGTGGTGCAGTTTGTGCCGCGCGCGCCTGCCACCGACCCGGACCTGGCCATCAACTGGAACCCGGTCAGCGAAACCTGGCGCAACCTGCGGCTGGCGCACGGCAACATCGTGGTGTTCCGCTCCATGTTGGGCATCTCGTGGATGTGGTTTTTTGGCGCGGTGTTTCTCAGCAACTTTCCGGCCTTTGCCAAGGAAGTGCTGCACGGCGACGAGCACGTGGCTTCGCTGCTGCTGGTGGTGTTTTCGGTCGGCATCGGTATTGGATCGCTGCTGTGCGAAAAGCTGTCGCGCCGTCACGTCGAGATCGGCCTGGTGCCGCTGGGCGCCATCGGCATGACGGTGTTCGCGGTCGACCTGTACTTCGCCTCGCGCGGGCTGCCGCCGCACGCCGGCCACACCGTGGGCAGCTTTGTGGCGCAGCCCGCGCACTGGCGCGTGATGGCCGACCTGGCGCTGCTGGCGCTGTTTGCCGGGCTGTACAGCGTGCCCATGTACGCGCTGATCCAGCTGCGCTGCGCGCCCACGCACCGCGCGCGCATCATCGCCGCCAACAACATCCTCAACGCGCTGTTCATGATCGCCAGCGCCGGCGTGGCCGCCGCGCTGCTGCAGGCCGGCTTCAGCATTCCGCAGATGTTCCTCATCGTCGGCCTGGCCAACGCGGTGGTGGCGTTCTACATCTTCATGCTGGTGCCCGAATACCTGCTGCGCTTCGTGGCCTGGGTGCTGTCGCGCCTGGTGTACCGCTATCGGGTCACGGGCGACGATCGCATCCCCACCGCCGGGCCGGCCGTGCTGGTGGCCAACCACGTCAGCTTTGTCGACGCCGTGCTGCTGATGGCGGCCAGCCCGCGCCCGATCCGCTTCGTCATGGACCACCGCATCTTCCGCGTGCCGCTGCTGGGCTGGGTGTTCAGGCTGGCCAAGGCCATTCCCATCGCCCCGCAACAAGAAGACCCGGCGGCCTACCAGCGCGCCTTTGACGAAGCCGCCCAGGTGCTGCGCGAGGGCGACCTGCTGGGCATCTTCCCCGAAGGCGGCATCACCCGCGACGGCCAGCTGCAGCCGTTCAAGGGCGGCATCATGAAGATCCTGGCGCAGGCGCACGCCGACGGCCTGCAGGTGCCCGTGCTGCCCATGGCGCTGACCAACCTGTGGGGCTCGTACTTCAGCCGCATTGAAAAAGACGGCGCCATGGTGCGCCCCTTCCGGCGCGGCGTGTTCAACCGGGTCGGGCTGAACGTGGGTCACGCGCTGCCGGCGCCGCAGGTGACACCGGAGCAGCTGCACCAGCGCGTGGGGGCATTGCTGCAGGCGCCAGGCTGACTGCGCCGCCATTCGTTCAACATTTTTGAATGACGTCGTGAATACGGGGTGCTTGTGATCGTGCGGCGATGGCGCAAACTGACAGTCATCATGACCACGAACACCACCCCCCGCCAACCCACGCTCTTCATCCCCCACGGCGCCGGCCCCTGCTTCTTCATGGACTGGAACCCGGCCGACGCCTGGGACCAGACCGCCGCCTACCTGCGCAGCATCCCGGCCAGCCTGCCGGCCACGCCAAAGGCCATCCTGCTCATCTCGGGCCATTGGCTGGCGCCGCAGGCCACCGTGGGCGCCACCGAGCGGCCCGGGCTGATCTACGACTACGGCGGCTTTCCGCCCCACACGTATGAGCTGACCTACCCCGCGCCCGGCGCGCCCGACGTCGCGGCGCGGGTGCAGCAGCTGTTGACCGCCGCCGGCCTGCCCGTGGCGCAGGATGCGGCGCGCGGCTGGGACCACGGCGTGTTCATTCCGCTGAAAGTCGCCTTCCCCGACGCCGACGTGCCCGTGGTGCAACTGTCGCTGCTGCAAAGCCTGGACGCCGCCGACCACGTGGCGCTGGGCCGCGCGCTGGCGCCGCTGCGCGACGAAGGCGTGCTGATCGTCGGCAGCGGCATGAGCTACCACAACATGCGCGGCTACGGCGACCCGCGCTCGACGCCCGTGTCGGCCGAATTCGACCGCTGGCTGGCCGACACCGTGGCGCTGCCCGCCGCCGAGCGCAACGCGCGCCTGGCCGACTGGGCCGCCGCCAGCGGCCCGGCCGGGCGCCTGAGTCACCCGCCGCGCGCCGAAGAACACCTGCTGCCGCTGCACGTGGTGGCCGGCGCGGCGGGCGACAGCCGCGGCGCCAAGGTGTTCACCGACCGCGTGATGGCGGTGGACATTTCGGCGTTCCGCTTCGACTAGTCATCAAAATGGCCGCTGGCGCTTGTACATCAAGCGTCAGTAGCTATCAAATCAGGAGTTACAGCCATGATTTCCACCGCCACCATCACCACCGTCGAGCCGGCTCGCATCATCCTGCGGCTGTGCAAGCACTGGGGCCACAAGTTTCCGGTGAGCCATGACGACACGCAGGGCCGCATCGAATTGCCGATGGGCCTGTGCCTGCTCACGGCCGGCCCGGGACAGCTCACCGCGCGGCTGGAGGGCGTGCCCGACGCCGACATGGCCCGCTTCGAGCAGGTCGTGGCCGAACACGCGCAGCGCATGGCGCGCGGCGAAACCTACACCTGGGACTGGCAGCGTACGGCGCCGTGATGGGCGGGAACGGAGTTCTTCTGCTGCAGTTTCAATAGCTGCTGGCGCCGATCCACAAAGCGCTGGCGGCCGAATCACTTGAAGTCTGCGCGCGATCAATCCAGCGGCCAGGCCGTGCCGCGCAGCCGCTCGGGTGCGGTTGATTCTTCGTCGGGGATCGGTCGGTCGGACGGCTCGGGCGCGCGCGCCGTGCCGCGCCACCACGGCGACCAGGGGCGCTGCTGTGTCGGCTCCACCGCTTCACCCAGTGGCGGCAACACCAGCGGCACGCCGGCGGGGCGGGCTTCGCGCACCAGGGTTTCGATCGGCTCGTCCCACGGCTGTGGCGCCAGGCGGAAGGTGCCCCAGTGCACCGGCAGCAGCGCGCCGCTGCCCAGCAGGGCCTGCGCCTTGAGCGCGTTGCGCGGGCCCAGGTGCATGTCGCCCCAGGCCGGGTAGAAGGCGCCGATTTCCAGCATCGTCAGGTCGAACGGGCCCAGGCGCGCCGCGATGTCGGCGTATTCGCCGGTCAACCCGGTGTCGCCGCTGAAGAACACGCGGTGGCGGTCGCCTTCGATCACCAGCGACGACCACAGCGTCGGGTTGCGCACCTTCAGGCTGCGGCCCGAAAAATGCTGTGACGGCGCGGCCGTCACGCGCACGCCCGTGCCCGGCACGGCGGCCGATTCCCACCAGTCCAGTTCGGTGATGCGCTCGGGCGCCACGCCCCAGGCCTGCAGGTGCGCGCCCACGCCCAGCGACGTGATGAAGGGCACGGCGCTGCCCTTGGCCAGCGCCCGGATGGTGGGGTAGTCCAGGTGATCGTAGTGGTCGTGCGAGATCAGCACCGCGTCGACCAGCGGCATGTCCTGCAGGCGCACCGGCACGGGTTGAAAGCGGCGCGGCCCCATCAGCCGGAAGGGCGAGGCGCGCGTGCCCCACACCGGGTCGGTCAGCACGCGCGCACCGTCGATCTCGATCAGCACCGTCGAATGGCCGAGCCAGGTGGCGCGCAGGCCGGTGTCGGGCCGGCGCGCCCAGGCGCCGCGCGGGTCGTGCGCGGGCAGCGGCGCGGCGGGCTGTTCGCCGGGGCCGGCGCGCAGCATCTGCGTCATGCGCGGCATGGGCACGTTGGCGTCGCGCAGGCCGGGCAGCACCGGGTACAGGTTGCGAAAACCGGCGCCGTCCCAGCGCGGGGAAGCGCGCATGCGCTCCAGGCGTGCGCCGGTGGCCGTGGCTCCGAAGGAATGCATGGTGGCCCATGTGTGGAAAAGGAAGGGCCGCCAGTATGACGCGCCACCCCGGCCGGCGGCGCGCACCTGCGGCGGAAAGTAGCGCTGTTTGATACCGCAGGGGCCGATCTGCGCGTCTCTGCCGCGAATTCTGTGCTTGCCTGGCTGGTGCTGGCCACACTGCGCTGCATGTTCAACCCGTCCTGCGCAGCCACCATGCCAACATGTTTCATCCGCCGCGCCACCGCCGCCGTGCTGTGCGCCAGCGCGCTGTTTGCCGCCACCGGGGCGCGGGCGCAGAGTGAAGCGTCCATCGGCCTGTCGATGCTGCCGGTGGCCTCGGTCGTCGGCACCGCGTCGGTGGCGGGGGCGACGGCGAGCAGCGTGGTGGCCGTGCCGGCGGCGCTGCTGGTGAGCGGCGCGGTGCTGACGGTGAAGGCGGTCGAAGTGTCGGCGCGCGGCACCGTCTTCGTGCTGGAGCGCGTGAGCGACGGCGCCGTGGCCAGCGTGGAACTGGGCGCGGCGGCGGCGCGCGGCGTCGCTCTTGGCGCGGGCGCGAGCGTCGTGTCCACGGTGATCGCCAGCGGCGTCATCCTGTCGGTGGCGGGCGAGGTGCTGTGCTTCGTCCCCAACGCCGTGGGCCGCGCGCTGCTCCACAACGAAAGGATCTTGTGACACCCCCTGAGTCGCTTCGCGCCTTCCCCCTGAAGGGGGACAACGCCAGTGGCCGGGCCAAGCCCGCTCCACGGCGTTCGCTGGAATGGCCTGCTCCGCGGCCGATGGGCTGCGCCAAAGAGAATCACGATGAATCACTCGAGACTGACATTCACTACACTATTGATAGCTGCTGGCGCGCTTCTGGCTTGCGCTGGGGCCGCCAATGCCGGCCAACGCTGCGACGCCGCCCCGCCCACGCCGCAGGCCATCGCGCGCGGGCTGGATCTGGCCCAGCGCACCGCTGACACGCTGGACGCCGAACACCAGCGGCACGGCACGCGCGTGGTGCTGCTGGCGCGCGCCGGGCAGGACCTGACCCGGTACGGACAGCACTTCTCGCACGTCGGCTGGGCCTACAAGACGGCGCAAGGCCCGTGGCGCGTGGTGCACAAGCTGAATGAATGCGGCGCCGACCAGTCGATCATCACGCGCCAGGGTCTGGGCGAATTCTTTCTGGACGACCTGTGGCGCCATGAAGCGGCGTGGGTGCCGCCCGCGCCTGACCTGCAGGACGCGCTATGGAAATTGCTGCAGGACAACCGTCGCGTGCCGGTGCTGCACCAGCGCCGCTACAGCATGGTCAGCTACGCCTGGGGCACGCGCTACCAGCAAAGCAACCAGTGGGCCATCGAAACACTGGCGCTGGCGGCCGAGCCGCAAGTGCAGCGGCGCGAGCAGGCGCAGGCCTGGCTCAGGCTGAAGGACTATCGCCCCGCCACGCTGCGCATCGGCGCGCTCACCCGGCTGGGCGGGCGCATGACGGCGGGCAACATCGCGTTTGACGACCACCCCAACGCCCAGCGCTTTGCCGACCGCATCGAGACGGTGACGGCCGATTCGGTGCTGGACTGGCTGGCGCGCCTGCCGGCGGCCGGTGGCGTACAGCGCGTCGAAGTCTCTGCGCCATGAACGAAAATGGCTGCCTGCGCTTGACAGACAAGCGCAGGCAGCTATGAAAATCATAGTTTTCGAGAGGAAAGGCAAGTCATGAGCAAGGCACTTCGGTGGTCCGAGAAATGGTTTCAGCGCGGCCTGTGGCTGGTCGCCATCGTGTTCGCGGGCTTTCTGATCGGCCTGGGCAGCACCATCGTGGGCGACTTGCCCAAGGTGGAGGCGGTGCGCACGCTGGACGACTTCATGCCGCCGGGCGTGGCCGAGGCCGCGCGCGCCACCGTGACCGCCGGCGAACGCCGCGCGCGCGAGGTGGGTGACGCGCTGGAGCAGGCGCGCCTGAAGCTGCAGGTGGCGCAGTCCGACGTGGCCACGCAGCGCCAGGGCTTCGCCAACTGGATCGCCACCCGCCGCGCCACCGAGCGCGCCGAGCAGGACCCGGAAGTCATTGCCCGCACCAAGGCGCTGGACGACGTGCAGGCGCGCGAACGCAGCGCCCGCGCCGAGGTCGAGCGCCAGCAGCAGGCGCTGCTGGACGCGCAGCAATCGGCCGAGCGCGCGCGCCGCCAGCTGGCCGACCTGGGGCAGGCCGCGCAAGGCGCCTACACGCAGGCGCTGCGCGCGCAGGAACTGCGCGTGTTCGGCTACCGCCTGGCGCTGACGCTGCCGTTGCTGGGCGTGGCGGGCTGGCTCTTCAGGCGCCACCGGCAAAGCCGCTGGTGGCCGTTCGTGTGGGGCTTCATTTTCTTCGCGCTGTTTGCCTTCTTCGTCGAGCTGGTGCCGTATCTGCCCAGTTATGGCGGCTACGTCCGCTATATCGTCGGCATCGTGCTGACGCTGCTGGTCGGGCGCTGGGCCATCGTGGCGCTGCAGAATTATCTGGAACGCCAGCGCGCCGTCGAGGCGCAGCCCGACGTGCAGCGCCGCGCCGAGCTGGGCTACGACACCGCGCTGGCGCGCATGGCCAAGGGCGTGTGCCCGGGCTGCGAGCGCACCGTGGACCTGAAAAACCCCGAGATCGACTTCTGCCCGCACTGCGGCATCGGCCTGTTCGACCGCTGCGGCCACTGCAGCACGCGCAAGAACGCGTTTGCGCGCTATTGCCATGCGTGCGGGGCGGGGGCAGGGGCGTAGCGAGAGCGGCTTCGGGTGGCGGTTTTTCCTTCCCCCAGTGGGGGAAGGGGTGAATACCGCATGGTCGCCGTCTTGTCAGACTCTCAAAATTGATAGCATCCACCGCAATCCTGCAAAGCGCTGGCGCGCGATTCGACCCCAAACTCAGTCCGGCTTGCTGCCGGGCGACTGCAGCATGTCGCGCGCGGCGTTGCGGGCGCGCTCCTGGGCGATCTGGGCGTCCAGTTCGGTGTTGGGCGACACGTCGGCCTGGGTGCGGGCCAGCGCCTGCGGGTCGACCGGCGCGGGCGCGGCGGGCGGTGGCGCCAGCGCAGGGGCCGGCGCCGCCGGCAGGGCGGCCGTGTCGGTGGGCGCGCCGCCTTCGGGCGCCGTCAGCTGCACGCGGTAGATCGGCTCGGGCAGGTCCATGCCGGCGTCTTCCAGCGCGGTCTTGACCAGGCGGATCGCCTCGCTGCGCGCCTTGACGAAATCGGTCTGGCGCTGGTCGACCCAGGCGTAGTAGTTGATGGTGACGGCCGAGTCGCCCACGCGGTCGATCGACGCGCTGGGGCCGGGGTCGGCCAGCACGCCCTGCATGGCGGCCATGGTGGTCACGCCCAGGTCCTGCGCGCGGCGCAGGTCTTCGCCGTAGCCGACGCCCAGCTGGAACGCGAGGCGACGGTTGGGGTTGTGCGTGAAGTTGAGCAGCACCGCCTTGAACACCGTGGCGTTGGGCAGGCGCAGCTCGTTGCCGTCCAGCGTCATCAGCACCGTGTTGCGGGTGGACAGCGACACCACCTTGCCTTCGAACGAATCGACGCGAACGTGGTCGCCCGGCTCGAACGGCCGGCGCAGGCTGAGCATGATGCCGGACAGGTAGTTCTCGGCCATGTCGCGAAAGGCAAAGCCCAGCACGATGCCGACCACGCCGGCCGAGCCGAGCACGGCGGTGACCAGGGCCGTGGCTTCCAGCAGATCGAGCGCCACCAGCAGCCCGGCCAGCACGAAGCCGGTGCGGATGGCGCGGCGCACCAGCGTGCCCAGGTAGGGGTTGCGGCTGTCCAGCCGCACGATGTGCAGGTGGTTGGCCAGCCAGCGGCCCAGCAGATTGGCCAGCCATACCACTGCGGCGGCCATCAGCAGCAGGGGCACCAGGGCCAGGGTACGCAGCGCGCGTTCCTTGGCGATGTTGGCGGTCTCGCCCAGGCGGGCGCCGAAGTCGGTCTTCAGCGTCAGCTGGTTCTCGACCGCCACCACGCCGTCGATGGCGCTGACCACCTTGGTCGCCAGCTGGCGCGCATCGTTGTCGGCCACGTGGCCGTCGAGTTCGGCCACGCCGGCCTGCACGGCGGCGCGCACGTGGGCGAAGGCGCGGTTGCGCGACAGCCGCGCCGTGATGTCGGCCAGGATGCGCTCGTCGTCCTTCTGCGTTTCGCGCGTGGCGCGCTGCACCAGCCTGGGGTCGGCCGGCGGCGTGCCGGCGTCCGATGCGGCCGAGGCCGGCGCGCTGGCGCGGGCCTTCAGCGTGGCCAGCAGTTCGGTGACGCCGTCCTGCGCCTGCGCGGGCGCCGCGCCGATGACGCAGGCCAGCAGCAGGCCCAGCCACAGCCGTGCGGCCAGGGCGTGGCGGGCGAGGGGCATCAGAAAGCGGGGCGCGGTCGATCGCATCGCGCGATCATGCCGCAAGCCGGGGCGGCGCTTGGGGCGCATCGACGGCTGAGCGGCTTCAGCCGTTCTTCCAGACCCACTCGATGAAGCCGTCCAGCGCTGGCACGCCAGCGGTGGCGCGCTCGCTGTTGACCACCACGGCCACCGCCACCATGCGGCCCGAGCGCGCGCGCACGTAGCCCGCCAGCGAGCGCACGCCAGTCAGCGTGCCGGTCTTGAGGAAGGCGTTGCGCTGCGCGGGCGACCCCTTGAAGCGCCCGGCCAGCGTGCCGTCGGCGCCGGCCACGGGCAGCGAGGCCACGAAGATCTTCTGCGTCTTGGGGTCGTTCCACGCCGCCTGCAGCAGCTGCACCATGCTCAGCACGCTGCCGCGTTCGCTGTGCGCCAGGCCCGAGCCGTTGTCGACATTGGGCGCGTCCTGCGCCAGGCCCAGCTTCTTGAACCAGGCGCCCAGGCGCTGTTTGGCCAGCTGCAGCGTCGACGTGGTGGGCGAAAAGCCGGGCGCCATCGACAGCAGCAGGTTGCGCGCCATCAGGTTGTTGCTGTCCTTGTTGATGGCGCGCACCAGCTCGGGCAGCGGCGGCGAATCCAGCGTGGCCCAGGGCTTGCCGGGGTAGGGACTGGCGGGCGTGCGGGCGCGCCGGGCGCCGCGCACGGTGGGCGTGGCGCCGTCGCGGTGCAGCACGCGGCCGTCCAGCTGGCCGCCCGACGCGGCCCACGCGCCGGCCACCAGCGCCGCCGTCAGCGCGCGGCCGGGTGCGGCTTCCATCGTCAACGCGGCGGTGCAGCGCGGCGACCACTGGCCGCTGACCACCACGCGCCCCACCGGGGCGACGGGCGGCGCGGCCGGCGCGCGGGCGGCGGCGGCGGGCGCCGACGCGGCGGCTTCGGGGTCGGCCGCGCTGGCCGGCGCCGAGGCGACGACCGGCACCACCGCAGGGGCCGGGGCGGCTTTGGCGGGCGGGCGCGCCGCGTCGGCCGCCGGCGCCGGCTCGAAGCGCGCCTGCGCCGTGCACGCGCGGCTGCCGCTGGTCTGGTTGACCACCTCGACCCCGCCGAGCGGCGGATCGAACGTGGCGGCCAGCGCGCCGCCTTCGCCCGCGCGCAAGGTCACGCGAAAGCGGCTGTCGTCCAGCACGAAGGCGTCGGGCAGGGCGTGGTGCGGGTTGCCGGCTTCGGGCACGGGGGTGTTGGCGTGGTCTTTCTCGATCAGTCGGAACAGGCTCTGGTCCAGCACGATGTGGCCCTGCACCTGCGTCAGCCCTTGCTTGTGCAGGCGCTTGAACCAGTCGGTGAGGCGCTGGCTGTCGAGCGTGGCGTCGCCGCCGCCGACCAGCACCAGGTCGCCCGCCAGCTTGCCGTCGGCCGGCGCGCCGGTCAGCCACGCGCGGGTGCGCCAGCGAAAGCTGGTGGGCAGCGTCTGCAGGCTGGCCAGGGTGGTGATGACCTTGGTGGTGGAGGCCAGCGTGAAAGCCAGCTTCTCGTTGTGCGACAGCAGCAGCGGCGCGCCGGGCGCCAGCGGCTGCGCCAGCAGGGCGACTTCCGCATCCTTGACACCGGCTTTCTGGAACGCGGCCCAGACTTCGGTGGCGTCGGGGCGCGGCGGGGCGGCGGGCGGCGCCGCGCTGGTCGTGGGTGTCGTGGACGCAAGTGCGGGGGGCGTTGGTGGGCGTGGCCGTCGTCGCAGGGGGCGGCGCGATGGAGCGCTCGCCCGCGGCGGGCGCGGGCGTCTGCGCCCACGCGGCGCACGACAGCGCGGCCGACAGGGCCAGCGAGGCGCGAAGGGGCGGCAGGATGCTCATGAATTTATAGCTGGTGGCGCTTTCAGCACAAGCGCGGGGGGCTTATTTTGCTTGCAACCGATCAACGCGCCAGGCGCCGGTCAGGCAGACACGCCGCCGGCCGGCGCGCTACACGCCGCGTGCGCGGTCGGCGGCGAAGCGCTGGGCGAAGTCGGCCAGCCGGCCAGCGTCGAGCGCGTCGCGCACCTCCTGCATCAGCCGCAGGTAGTAATGCAGGTTGTGCACCGTGGCCAGCATGGGCGCCAGCATTTCGCCGCAGCGTTCCAGGTGGTGCAGATAGGCGCGGCTGAAGCCCTCGCGCCCGCCATCGGCATACGACACGCCCGAGCTGCCGGCGCAGGCGTAGCAGGTGCAGGTTTCGTCGATGGGGCGCGGGTCGGTCTTGTGGCGCGCGTTGCGGATCTTCAGGTCGCCAAAGCGCGTGAAGTAGTGGCCGTTGCGCGCGTTGCGCGTGGGCATCACGCAGTCGAACATGTCGACGCCCTGCTGTACGCCGTAGACCAGGTCTTCGGGCGTGCCGACGCCCATCAGGTAGCGCGGCTTGTGCGCGGGCAGGCGGTGCGGTGTATGCGCGGTGATGCGCAGCATGTCTTCCTTGGGCTCGCCCACGCTCACGCCGCCCACGGCGTAGCCGGGGAAGTCCATCTCGACCAGCTGCTGCAGCGATTCATCGCGCAGGTGCTCAAACATGCCGCCCTGCACGATGCCGAACAGCGCGTTGGGGTTCTCCAGCCGCGCAAACTCGGCCTGGCAGCGTTTGGCCCAGCGCAGGCTCAGTTCCATCGACGCGCGCGCTTCGCGTTCGGTGGTGATGTGGCCCTTGGTTTCGTACGGCGTGCATTCGTCAAACTGCATGACGATGTCGCTGTTCAGCGTGGTCTGGATCTGCATGCTGATCTCGGGCGTGAGAAACAGCTTGTCGCCGTTGACGGGGCTGGCGAACTTCACACCTTCCTCGCTGATCTTGCGCATCTCGCCCAATGACCAGACCTGGAAGCCGCCCGAGTCGGTCAGGATCGGCTTGTGCCATTGCTCAAACGCGTGCAGGCCGCTGAACTGCTGCACCACGTCCAGCCCGGGCCGCATCCACAGATGGAAGGTGTTGCCCAGGATGATCTGCGCGCCCATTTCGTGCAGGCTGCGCGGCATCACGCCCTTGACGGTGCCGTAGGTGCCCACGGGCATGAAGATCGGCGTTTCGACCACGCCGTGGTTGAGCGTGAGCCGCCCGCGCCGCGCGTGGCTGGCGGGGTCGGTGCCCAGCAGGTCGAAGCGGAGCATGGCGCGGATCAGGCGGCGACCGGCTTGCGCGCGATGACCAGGAAGCCGGGAAGGGGAACGCCATCTTCCATACGCAGCTTGGGCAGGTGCTCGATTTGTACGCTTTCAAAGCCCGCTTGCTCGCACCAACGCTGCACCGCCGACGCCTTGTGCGCGTAACGGCCGGTGGCACGTAACAAGACGTCCGCTTCATCCTCTTCCGCGGCTTCGCAGGAGAAGAGGAAATGGCCGCCGGGCTTGAGGATGCGCAACGCATTCGGGATAACTTCTGAGAGATCACCCACGTACACCAGTACGTCACAGCAGGTAATGGCTTCGTAGTGGTCGGCCGGCGTTTCCCTCAGAGCATCGAGCACGTTGACGCTGTGAAAACGTTCGTAAATGCCATGCTGCGCCGCTTTCCGGATCATCTCTTCGGACAGATCGACGCCGATGATGAATCCGTTGAGCGGTCCTAGGCAAACTCCCACCAAACCTGTCCCACACCCCAGATCAAGCACGTTGAAGCGCCGGTCCGGGTGCGTCTTGAGCAGAAATTCCGCGACCAACTGCGGCACGCGATATTCCAGCTGACGCCAGAGCGTCACGTCAAAGTGATCGGCGAAGTTGTCGAAACGCTCCTTTACCAGACTGTCCGGTTGGGTGTGTGGTGTCTTACCTTGCGCCAGCGCCAGCCAGTAGGCGTAATCAGGGTTGTCGGGCTGTTGCGCCAGCAACATCTGCGCGTCGCTCTCGGCGACCGCCAGGTCGCCCAGCACCAGCGCCGCCTGAATGCGGCCTGAACGTGCCATCACATCTTCAGGTTGCTCCTCGACTAACGCGTCATACACGGCCTTGGCCTGGGCGGCATCACGATTGGCCAGCAACTGCTTGGCGAAAAGATCGCGAAAGGCACGCTCGTGCGGCGCCAGCGCGACAAGCCTGTGCAGCCATGCAGTCGCCGCTTCCGCGTTGCCTGATTTCAGCGCCACGAGCACAGCTCGGCGCACCACATTCAGGTCGTCCGGCGAAATGGCCATGGCGCGCCGCGCCAGCGGAAGGGCGTCGTTGAAGCGACCTTGCCGCAGCAACAAAGCAGCCGCTTCCATCAGGGACACGGGCCAGTCCGGAGCGGCCTTGACAGCCCGTTCGGCAGCCTGCAAGGCGCCCGCTGCATTGCCGGCTTTTTCCGCGAGCTGTATACCCAGTAAATAAATCCGTGCATCGCCCGGACGCTGCAACTGCGCCCGATTCAACGCCTGCGCCGCCTGAGGCAAGTCCCCCATGGTCATCAGACTGTTGATGCGCTGCAATTCAAGGGTAAAGGCGTCGTTGGGGTTTGTGTAGTTCTGCATGAGAGCATGCCCTTGAACCGGCACCGCAGAGGCGCGCGGGAGAGGGGCGAAATCGAGCGTGAGCTCGGCATTATCCGGCATCAAGCCGTGCGCGCAGGCCCGCCCGCGCCATCGGCAAACAGGCGCTGAACCTGCTGCCGCAGCCAGCGGTGCGCCGGCTCGCGGTGCGCCCGCGCGTGCCAGACCTGGTGGATGACCGAGCGTGGCAGCCGCGCCGGCAGCGGCCGCACGGCCAGCGGCAGCGTGTCGCAGATGCGTTGGGCAAAGCGCTCCGGCACGGTGGCCACCAGGTCGGTGTGCAGCAGCACGTGGCCCAGCGCCAGGTAGTCGGGCATGGTCAGGCGCACGCGGCGCAGCAGGCCGAGCTGCTGCAGCTGCGCCTCGATGCGCCCGTGGCCTGAGCCGCCGGCCTGCACGTGCACGTGGTCACAGGCGCGGTAGCTGGCGCGGTTCCACGGCAGCGCGGCCGCCGGATGCCCGGCGCGCAGCAGGCACACGTAGCCCTGGCGGAACAGCACCTGCTGGAAGAACCCCGACTGCAACTGCGGCAGCCAGCCCAAGGCAAGGTCGACCCGCCCGTCGGCCATGGCGGCCGCCAGTTCGGCATCGCCCAGCCCGACGGTGCGCAGGCTGATGCCTGGCGCTTCGCACGCCAGGGTTTCCATCAGCTGCGGCAGGAAGTAGATCTGGCCGACGTCGGACAGGGCCAGCGTGAAGCCGCGTTCATCGCGCGCCGGATCGAAAGCGTGCGCCGCGCTTAAAGCGCCGCCGATGAGGTCCAGCGCCTGCGTCAGCGCGGGCGCCACCTGCAGCGCATAGGGCGTGGGCTGCATGCCGCTGGCCGTGCGGTGGAACAGCTCGTCGCCCAGCTCGGCGCGCAGGCGCCGCAAGGCGTTGCTGACGGCCGGCTGCGACAGGCCCAGCGCCAGCGCCGCACGCGACACATGGCGGTCGCGCAGCAGCTGGGCGAATACGCGCAACAGGTTCAGGTCAAGCCGGCGCCAGTCCATGCACCCATTATTCACCACCCAAATAACGTGAATTGCCGCTGGCGGATTGATGAATGGGTGCCGCTGGGCCATCATGCCGCTTTCACGTCACCGCCTGTCCGGAGCTCCGATCCGATGTCCGCTGAACCCATTGCATGGCCCGCCGGCGACACCAGCCGCATTCCGTTTGCCGTCTATACCGACGAGGCGCTGCACCGCCAGGAGCTGGAGCGCTTCTTCTACCGCGGCCACTGGTGCTATGTGGGGCTGGAGGCCGAGGTGCCGAACCCCGGCGACTTCAAGCGCACCGTGGTGGGTGAGCGCAGCGTGATCCTGAGCCGCGCGGCCGACGGCGCGCTGCATTGCTTTGAAAACGTGTGCGCGCACCGCGGCATGCAGTTCTGCCGCAAGCGCCACGGCAGCGGCGTGAAGGAATTCGTCTGCCCCTACCACCAGTGGAGCTACACGCTGAGTGGCGAGTTGCAGGGCGTGCCGCTGCGGCGCGGCGTGCGGCAGGACGGGCAGGTCAAGGGCGGCATGCCGGCCGACTTCAACACGAAGGACCACGGCCTGACCCAACTGAAGGTCGCCACGCGCGGCGGCGTGGTGTTTGCCTCGTTCGATCACGACGTGGAATCGCTGGAGGACTACCTCGGCCCCACCATCCTCGCCTACTTCGACCGCCTGTTCAACGGCCGCACGCTCACCCTCCTGGGCTACAACCGCCAGCGCATTCCCGGCAACTGGAAGCTGATGCAGGAGAACATCAAGGACCCTTACCACCCCGGCCTGCTGCACACCTGGTTCGTCACCTTCGGGCTCTGGCGCGCCGACAACAAGGCGGCGCTGAAGATGGACGCACACCACCGCCACGCGGCCATGATCTCGACCCGCGGCAACGCGGGCAAGCAGTCCGATGTGTCGCAGGTGTCCAGCTTCAAGTCGAGCATGGCGCTGGAAGACCCGCGCTTTCTTGACATCGTGCACGAGGACTGGTGGGGCGAGCCGACGGCGGTGATGACTACCATCTTCCCCAGCGTGATCTTCCAGCAGCAGGTCAACAGCGTGTCCACGCGCCACATCCAGCCCGACGGGCACGGCCACTTCGACTTCGTGTGGACGCACTTCGGCTTTGCCGACGACACGCCCGAGATGACGGCGCGCCGCCTGCGCCAGGCCAACCTGTTTGGTCCGGCGGGATTCGTCAGCGCGGACGATGGCGAGGCCATCGAGCTGTCGCAATGCGGCTTCACGCAGAAGCCCGGCCACCGCGCGCTGGCCGAACTGGGCGGGCGCGGCGTGGAGGAAACCGATCACATGGTCACCGAGACACTGATCCGCGGCATGTACGACTACTGGCGCAAAGTGATGGAAAGCGATGCGTCGGGAGCCGCCGCATGAGCGCGCCCGCACTCGACTTCGCCACCTGGCAAGCCCTGGTGCAACTGCACGCCGACTACGCCGCCGCCGTCGACAGCGGCGACTGGGATCTGTGGCCCACTTTCTTCACAGACGACTGCGTGTACAAGCTGCAGCCGCGTGAGAACCACGAGCGCGGCTTTCCGCTGGCCACCCTGTCGTTCGACAGCCAGGCCAGCCTGCGCGACCGGGTCTACGGCATCCGCGAGACGCTGTTTCACGACCCGTACTACCAGCGCCACGTGGTCGGCGCGCCGGTAATCCGCAGCGTGGGCGACGACGGCATCCGCTGCGAGAGCCACTATGCGGTGTTCCGCACCAAGCTCGATGGCCTGTCGACGGTGTTTAACGTCGGCCGCTATCTGGACCGCGTGGTGCAGACGCCCGGCGGCCTGAAGTTCGCCGAGCGACTGGCCATCTACGACAGCGAGATGATTCCCAACTCCATCATCTACCCGATATGAACCAGGAACCCGATACCCAGCGCGGCCCGCTGCGCCGCTTTACCGACCCTTCGTATGTGCCGCTGTGCGCGTCGCTCGCCGAGGTGCGCGAGCGCATCGACGCGCTGGACCGCCAGATCGTCGCGCTGCTGGCCGAACGCGGCCGCTACGTCAAGGACGCAGCGCGCTTCAAGCGCGATGCGTTCCAGGTCTCGGCGCCCGCCCGCCAGCAGCAGGTGCTGGACAAGGTGCGCGCTCTGGCCGAAGCGCAGGGCGCCTACCCCGAGGTGGTCGAGGCGGCCTATCGTGCGCTGATTGCCGGCTTCATCGCCCGCGAGCAGCAGGATTTCAACGCCATGGAGGATGTGTCTTGAAGCAGTTCATCAAGCAGTGCGCGGCGCTCGCGCTGGTGGCCGTCGCGGCGGGGGCGCAGGCCCAGTCATGGCCGCAGCGCCCGGTCAAGGTGGTGGTGCCGTACGGCGCGGGTTCGTCGCCCGACATCCTGGCGCGCGTGCTGAACGACCGGCTGTCGGCGCGGCTGGGCCAGGGCTTCATCGTCGAAAACCGGCCCGGTGCGGGCGGCAATGCGGGCACCGACGCCGTGGCCAAGGCCGCGCCCGACGGCTACACCGTGCTGCTGTCGGTCAACGCGCCACTGGTCTACAACACCATCCTCTACAAGAACCTGCCCTACGACCCGTTCCGCGACTTCGCGCCGGTGTCGCTGGCGGCGCGCAACCCCAACGTGTGTGCGGTGTCGCCGGCGATGGGCGTCGATTCGGTCAAGGGCTGGCTGGACGCGCTGCGTCGCCATCCGGGCAAGTACAACTTTGCCTCCACCGGCAACGGATCGATCTCGCACCTGGGCGTGGAGCTCATCAAGATCAAGACGCGCTCGTTCGCAGTGCACATCCCCTACGCCTCGTCCGGCCAGGCCGTGACGGCCATGCTGCAGGGCGACGTGCACTTTGCCTGCCTGCCGGCGGTGGCCATCATGCCGCAGGTGAAAAGCGGCAAGCTGAAGGCGCTGGCCATCACGTCGGCCGAGCGCTCGCCGCTGCTGCCCGACGTGCCCACGCTCAAGGAATCCGGGCTGCCCGACATCCAGGCGGCGCCGTGGTTCGCCTACGTCGCGCCCGCGGCCACGCCGCCCGCCATCGTGCAGCGCCTGAGCGCCGAGCTGGACGCGGTGCTGAAGGAGCCCGACGTGCGCGAAAAACTCAAGGCCGCGTATTTCGACCCCATCGGCGGCACGCCCGAATCGCTGGGCCGTTTCATGCGTGAAGAACAAACCCGCTGGCGCCCGGTGATCGAGCGCGCCGGCCTCAAGCCCGATTGACCAGTCACACCCTGGAGCTCAACCCATGACCGAACCCCAATGGATCGCCGTGGCCACCGAGGCCGACCTGTTTGAAGGCGCGGGCATCGCCGTGCGCCCGATCGACGACGAGATTGCCATCTACAAGACCGAGGCGGGCGAGGTCTTCGCCACCGACAACCTCTGCTCGCACGACGGGCATGGACGGCTGTGCGACGGTTTTCTGGAAGGGCACGAAATCGAATGCCCGTTGCACCAGGGCCGCTTCGACATTCGCAGCGGCGACGCCACGATGGCGCCGTGCGTGGAGGCGATCCGCAGCTATCCGGCCAAGGTCGAGGACGGCAAGGTGTGGCTCAAGCTGGTGGTCTGAATGCTATAAATTGAATAGCTGAATACGGCGTCTGAACAAGCGTTGGCGCCCGATAAGGATCGGAAATCCCGGCGCACCAGCCACATCGCGTCGCCATAGCTGAAGAAGCGGTAGCGCTGCGCCACCGCGTGCGCGTAAAGCGCCATCACACGGTCGTAGCCAGCCAGCGCGCTGACCAGCATCATCAGCGTGCTGCGCGGCAGGTGGAAGTTGGTGACGAGCGCATCGACCACCTTGAAGCCGAAGCCCGGCGTGATGAAGATGCCGGTGTCGCCGCTGGCCTCGCCGCTGTGCGCCCAACTTTCCAGCGTGCGCACGCTGGTGGTGCCCACGGCCACCACGCGGCCTCCGCGCGCGCGGCAGTCGGCAACGGCCTGCGCCGCGTCGGGTGGCACGTGGTAGCGCTCGCGGTGCATCACATGGTCGGCCAGGCTTTCGGTCTTGACGGGCTGGAAGGTGCCGGCGCCCACGTGCAGCGTGACGAAGGCGCGCCGCACCCCGCGTGCGTCCAGCTCGGTCAGCAGAGGCTCGTCAAAGTGCAGCGCGGCGGTGGGCGCAGCCACGGCGCCGGGGTGGCGGGCGAACACCGTCTGGTAGCGCGATTCGTCCTCGGGCTGGTCTGCGTGGGTGATATAGGGCGGCAGCGGCACGTGGCCGTGTGCGGCCATCAGCGCATACGCGTCGCCCGACAGGCGCAGGTGGAACAGCGGGCCATGCGCGTCGGGCCAGCGCCCGAGCAGTTCGGCCTCAAAGCCGCCGGCCATGCGCAGCACGGTGCCGGGCGCCGGCTTCTTGCTGACCTTCATGTGCGCGGCGACGGTGCCGTCGGGCAGCACGCGCTCGATCAGCAGTTCCAGCTTGCCGCCGCTGGGCTTTTCTCCAAACAGGCGCGCCTTGACGACCTGCGTGTCGTTGAAGATGAGCAGATCGCCGTCGCGCAGCAGCGCGGTCAAATCGGTGAAGCGGCGATCGACCGGCGCATCGCCACTGCCGTCGAGCAGGCGCGAGCCCGTGCGCTCGGGGGCCGGATGCTGGGCAATCAGGTCGGGGGGCAGAGCGAAATCGAAGTCGCTGGTGGTGAAGGCGCGCGGGGACATGCTTGAGGGCCGGACGGACCCGTTCCAAGAAGTGGGACAGGGCAGAATTGTCACATGCCCGACGCCGCCCCGGCCGCTGCCACCCCGCTGTCCGCGCCCCAGAAGGCGCTGCGCAAGCTCGGCCTCACGCGCGACATCGACCTGGCGCTGCACCTGCCGCTGCGCTACGAGGACGAGACGCGCATCGTGCGCTTGCGCGACGCGCGCGACGGCGACACGGTGCAGATCGAGGGGACGGTCACGCACCAGGAGATCACCTATCGCCCGCGGCGGCAGCTGCTGGTCAGCGTGGACGATGGCAGCGACACCTGCATGCTGCGCTTCTTCAACTTCTATCCGTCGCAGCAAAAGCAGATGGCGGTGGGCACGCGCATCCGTGCGCGCGGCGAACTGCGCGGCGGCTTTGCCGGCCTGACGATGATGCACCCCACAGTGCGCGCCGCCGGTGGCGCCTTGCCCGCCGCGCTGACGCCCGTGTACCCCACGGCGGCACAGCTGCCGCAGCCGTATCTGCGCAAGGCGGTGCTGGCCGGGCTGGCGCGCGCCGACCTGAGCGAGACGGTGCCGGACGCATTCCTGAATCAGATGGGCTCCCTGCGCTTGTGGGATCTGCGCCGGTCGCTATCATTTTTGCATCAACCCGCGCCCGACGTGGCGCTGGCGCAGCTGGAAGACCACACCCACCCAGCGTGGCAGCGCCTGAAGGCCGAGGAGCTGCTGGCGCAGCAGCTGTCGCAACTGCAGGCGCGCCGCGCGCGTGAGCATTTGCGCGCGCCGGTGCTGGCGGCGGTGCGCGGCGGACTGGTCGATCAACTGCTGGCCGCGCTGCCGTTTGCGTTGACCGGCGCGCAGCGCCGCGTGGGCGAAGAAATTGCGCGCAACCTGGGCGCCACGCAGCCCATGCACCGCCTGCTGCAGGGCGACGTGGGCAGCGGCAAGACGGTGGTCGCGGCGCTGGCGGCCTGCACCGCCATCGACGCCGGCTGGCAATGCGCGCTGATGGCGCCGACGGAGATCCTGGCCGAGCAGCACTTTGCCAAGCTTGTCGAATGGCTGGAGCCTTTGCTTGCGCCGCGCGGCCAGCGCGTGGCTTGGCTGACCGGCAGCCAGAAGAAAAAGGCGCGCGCCGAGATGCTGGCCCTGATCGAATCCGGTCAGGCCGCGCTGGTGATCGGCACGCACGCCGTGATTCAGGAGCAGGTGCGCTTTGCGCGGCTGGGGCTGGCGATCATTGACGAGCAGCATCGGTTTGGGGTGGCGCAGCGTCTGGCACTGCGCCAGAAGATGGCGTCTTCGCTCCCTCCCTCGCTGGGGGAGGGCAGGGGTGGGGGCCACGCCGCCGAAGCAGCCAACGTCGCAAGCCCCCATCCCCACCTGCCCCCAGAGCGGGAAGGGGCAAGTCACGAACCCCACCTGCTCATGATGAGCGCCACGCCCATCCCACGCACGCTGGCCATGAGCTACTACGCCGACCTGGACGTGTCCACGCTCGACGAGCTGCCGCCCGGCCGCACGCCCGTCGTCACCAAGCTGGTGGCGTCGCACCGCCGCGCCGAGGTCATGGAGCGCATCCGCGCGCAGATCGCCGAAGGACGGCAGGTGTACTGGGTCTGCCCGCTCATCGAGGAAAGCGAGGCGCTGGACCTGCGCAACGCCACCGAAACGCATGCCGAGCTGAGCGCCGCCTTGAGCCACCACGCGCCGCCGTTGTCCCCCGAGGGCGCGGTTCCCGCCCTGGGGCGGCCCGGCAGCAGGGCTGCGTCAGGCCCGATGATCGGCCTGCTGCATTCGCGCATGCCGCCGGCCGAAAAGAAGGCGGTGATGGCGCTGTTCAGCAGCGGCGCCATCCCGGTGCTGGTCAGCACCACGGTGATTGAAGTCGGCGTCGACGTGCCCAACGCCAGCCTGATGGTGATCGAGCATGCCGAGCGCTTTGGGCTGTCGCAATTGCACCAACTGCGTGGCCGCGTCGGTCGCGGCGCGGCGGCGTCGGCTTGCGTGCTGTTGTACGAGGTGCCCGAAGGCGGCCGCCTGGGCGAAACCGCGCGCGCGCGCCTGAAGGCCATGGCCGAAACCAGCGATGGTTTCGAAATCGCCCGCCGCGACCTGGACATCCGTGGCCCGGGCGAATTTCTGGGCGCACGCCAGTCCGGCGCGGCCCTGCTGCGCTTTGCCGACCTGGCCGAAGACAGCGCGCTGCTGGATTGGGCGCGCGACGCCGCGCCGCGCATGCTGGACGAACATCGCGACCTGGCTCAGCGGCACGTCGACCGCTGGCTGGGCACCCGGTCCGACTACCTCAAGGCGTGACGACAATCGCGATGACCGGGCCAATCTCTGATAGCGTTGCTGCCGATGAGTTGCCCCCTTGAAGACCAGGAGACCCGCATGCGCTTGACCCGCGCTTCACGCACTTTGGCCACGCTGGGCCTAACCGCCCTGCTGGCCGCCTGCGCCAGCACCAGCCCGCCGACCGCCGGCCCGACACCGCCGACCGACCCGGCCCAGATCGGCGAACTGCGCCCCGGCCTGCTCAACGGCTACCTCGACCGCGCGGCACTGCCCGACAGCCTGGCGCTGCTGCCCCCGCCGCCCGACAAGGCATCGGCGCTGCGCGCTGCCGACGAAGCGGCCTACCGCGCCACGCGCCCGCTGCTGGCCACCCCGCGCGGAGCGCAGGCGGCGGTCGACGCGAAGCTGGACTTTCCCGCCGCCGCCAGCACGTTCGCCTGCGCGGCCCAGCTCGACATCACGCCCGAGGCCACGCCGCACCTGTACACCGTGCTGCGCCGCACGCTGGTGGACGCGGGCGGCGCGACCTATCGCGCCAAGGACCACTACCGCCGCGTGCGCCCCTTCGCCGAATACAAGGACGGCAGCTGTACGCCCGACGAGGAAGCGCGCCTGATGCGGGACGGCTCCTATCCGTCGGGCCATGCAGCGCTGGGCTGGGCCTGGGCGCTGGTGCTGGCCGAGCTGATGCCCGAGCGCGCCGACGCGCTGCTGCAGCGCGGCCATGCGTACGGACAAAGCCGCGTCATCTGCGGTGTGCACTGGCAAAGCGACGTGGAAGCCGGCCGCCTGATGGGCGCCGCCGCCGTCGCGCGCCTGCACGCCCACCCGCCGTTCCAGGCCCAGATGCGCGCCGCCGCCAGCGAGATCCGCGCCGCGCGCGCCGGCGGGCGTGGCACGGGGCGCGACTGTGCGGCAGAGGCAGCGGCGTTGAAGCCATGACCCTGACCGAACTCAAGTACATCGTCGCCGTGATCATGCGGAGGAAAGGGCGAGGGGCCCCGCGCAGCGGGGATCGACCCTGTAGCGTGATCGTTGCGACGGCGTGGACGTTGACCGAGTGCGAGGCGTTGGCATGACTTTGTCTGAACTGAAGTACATCGTCGCCGTGATCATGTGGAGGAAAGGGCGAGGGGCCCCGCGCAGCGGGGATCGACCCTGTAGCGTGATCGTTGCGACGGCGTGGACGTTGGCCGAGTGCGAGGCGTTGGCATGACCTTGACCGAACTCAAGTACATCGTTGCCGTGATCATGCGGAGGACAGGGCGAGGGGCCCCGCGCAGCGGGGATCGACCCTGTAGCGTGATCGTTGCGACGGCGTGGACGTTGGCCGGGTGCGAGGCGTTGGCATGACCTTGACTGAACTGAAGTACATCGTTGCCGTCGCCCGAGAAAAACACTTCGGCAAGGCCGCCGAGGCCTGCTTCGTGTCGCAGCCGACACTGTCGGTGGCGGTGAAGAAGCTGGAAGACGAGCTGGAGCTGAAGCTGTTCGAGCGCAGCGCGGGCGAGGTGACGGTGACGCCGCTGGGCGAGGAGATCGTGCGCCAGGCGCAGAGCGTGCTGGAGCAGGCGGCCGAGATCAAGGAAATCGCCCAGCGCGGCAAGGACCCGCTGGGCGGGCCGCTGCGGCTGGGCGTGATCTACACCATTGGCCCCTACCTGCTGCCCGACCTGGTGCGGCAGAACATCCGGCTGACGCCACAGATGCCGCTGATGCTGCAGGAAAACTTCACGGTGCGCCTGCTGGAGATGCTGCGCACCGGCGAGATCGACGCCGCCGTGCTGGCCGAGCCCTTCCCGGACACCGGGCTGGCGATGGCGCCGCTGTACGACGAGCCCTTCATGGCCGCGCTGCCCGCCAGCCACCCGCTGGCGCAGGGCGAGGTCGTCACCAGCGAACAGCTCAAGCGCGAGCACATGCTGCTGCTGGGCACGGGGCACTGCTTTCGCGACCATGTGCTGCAGGTGTGCCCCGAATTTGCGCGCTTTTCCAGCCACACCGAAGGCATTCGCAAAAGCTTCGAAGGCTCGTCGCTGGAGACCATCAAGCACATGGTCGCCGCCGGCATGGGCGTGACGCTGGTGCCGCGCCTGGCGGTGCCGCCGCAGGCGCTGGATGAGCGTGCCGCTGCGCGCGACCCGCACGAACCCGGCGCGGTGCGCTATCTGCCCGTGCGCGACGACGACGGCACGCCGCCGCTGCGCCGCGTGGTGCTGGCGTGGCGCCGCAGCTTCACGCGCTACGAAGCCATTGCCGCGCTGCGCAACGCGATCTACGCGTGCGAGCTGCCGGGCGTGCAGCGCCTGTCGTGAGCGCGCCGGCCGCTGCGGCACCGGGCGCGCCGGCCCTGCCGGCCGTGCCGCTTGAAGTGACGGCCACCATTTCGCGTACGCAGACCGCGCTCGACCCGCTCGCGCCGTGGGCCTTGGCGGCGGTGTTGTTGTGCGCGGCGTGGGCGCTGGTGCGCTATCGCCGAGGCACGCGTGTGGCAGCCGACGTGGCGGTCCACGGCGTCGGTCTTGCGCGTATGGCCTGGGTGGCGGCGCTGGCGGTGGCGGGTGTGGCGCTGGCCTGGGCGGTACATGTCGGCCCGCTGCCCTTTGTGCGCGCCATGGACACATGGGCGGCGCAGGGCGCGCGGGCGGTGACGACGCCCGCCTTGCGCACGCTGGCTGTACGCTTCAGCGACGTGGGCGACATCGTCGCGCTGACCTTGCTGACGCTCACCGTCACCGCCGTGCTGCTGTGGCGCCGGCGGCATTGGGTGGCCACGGTCTGGCTGCTGTCGATCACCGCCAACAGCCTGGCGGTGCGGGTGCTGAAAAACCTGTTCGAGCGCGCGCGGCCCGATCCGGTGCCGGGGTTGGTCACCTCGGGCTACAGCTTTCCCAGCGGCCACGCGGCGGGCGCGCTGATGGTCTACGGCCTGCTGGCCTGGCTGCTGTGCCAGCGCGCCAGCCCACGCGGGCGCTGGCTGATCGGCGTGGCCGCCGCACTGCTGATCGCCGCCATTGCCGCCAGCCGCGTGCTGCTGGGCGTGCATTACCTGAGCGACGTGCTGGGCGGGCTGCTGTGGGCGGGCATGGTGCTGGCGGTGACGGTGGGCATGCTGCAGTGGGCGCGGCGTGCGGTGTAGTTGAATACCGAACACCGAACACCGAACACCGAATACCGGACGCAGAGGACGCAAAGGATTCGCAGAGGACGCAAAAGAAACAGCCAAAAGAAATTTTTTGGTTTTTTCTGCGTCCTCTGCGAAATCTCTGCGTCCTCTGCGTCCGGCTGTTGGATTCCCCGTGGCAAGTCGCAATGCTGATTCAGAGGGAAACGGGCCGCTGGCGCTTATCTATCAAGCGCTGAAGCTATAAAATAAATAGCTATCGACGGCTGCGCACGCATCCGCTTGGACGCATCGCGCCAACGCAAAATAGGCCATGGTCAGCACCCCTCCTTCCGCGCCGCCGCGCAGCCGGCTTTCGCTGTATCTCGACCTCATCCGCTGGGATCGCCCCGCTGGCTGGCTGGTCCTGTACTGGCCCACGCTGGGCGCGCTGTGGCTGGCGGCGGGCGGCTGGCCGGGCTGGCATTTGTTCATTGTGTTCACGCTGGGCACGGTGCTGATGCGGTCGGCCGGCTGCTGCATCAACGACGTGGCCGACCGCGACTTCGACCGCCACGTCAAGCGCACGGCGCAACGGCCCATCACCAGCGGCCTCGTCAGCGTGCGCGAGGCGCTGGCGCTCGGCGCCGTGCTGGCGGCGGCGGCGTTTGCGCTGGCGCTCACCACAACCTGGGCCGTCATCGCCTGGTCGGTGCCGGCGCTGCTGGTCACCATCGTGTACCCGTTCACGAAGCGCTTTTTCGCCATGCCGCAGGCGGTGCTGGGCATTGCCTTTGGCTTCGGCATTCCGATGGCCTACGCGGCGGTGCGTGGCAGCGTACCGCTGGAGGCGCTGTGGCTGTTTCTCGGCAAGATGGCGCTGGTACTGGCCTACGACACCGAATACGCCATGGTCGACCGCGACGACGACCTGAAGATCGGCATGAAGACCTCGGCCATCACGCTGGGGCGCGCCGACGTGGCGGCGGTGATGGGTTTCTTCGCGCTCTACCTCGCCATCTGGTGGAGCGTGAGCGCCGCGCGCTTGCCGGCGCTGTGGCCGCTGGCGCTGGGCTTTGCGGTGGCGGCGGCGCAGGTGGCGTGGCATTACACGCTCATCCGCACCCGCACGCGCGAAGGCTGCTTCGTCGCCTTCAAGCAAAGCCACTGGATCGGCGCGGCAGTGTTTGCGGGCATCGCCGCGGCGTTCGCACTGGGGCGTGCGGGGTATTGAGGCTGCTGGGCGGACCGAGTGCCGCTGGCGTCACCCCAACCTTCCCTTCGCGGGGGCAGGTTATTGACCAGAGGCAGGGAGTCTCATGCCCGATGGCTGGTGTGGTCGTTGAGAGAAGGGAAAACCCTTCGATGAGCGCTGCGCCGCCTCGCACCGTGCGTCCAGCGGCCGCGGAGCAGGCCATCCCAGCGGCCGCCCGAGCCGGGGTCCCCCCGGCGACCAGCGGCGTCCCCCCTGGGGGAAGGCGCCGCAGGCGCCACAGGGGTGGCGTCAGAGTTTTGCGTACAACCCCGTCACCTCGTTCAGCACGGCCAGGATGTTCTCGCTGGTCGTCATCACGTGCGACAGCGCCTCGGGCGTGGCCGTGCCTTTTTGCGACGCCTGAAGGGCGGCGTCGAAGAACACCCACTGCTGTTCGCCCAGGCGCAACTGCTCCTGGATGCGCGGCGTGGCTTCGGGCGCGTCGGTCAGCGTCTTCATGCCGGCCAGGAATTCGGTGCGCGCCTTGGCAATTTCGGCCTGCGCCACTGCACGGTCGATGCCGGCAGCGCTGGCGTACGCATACTTGGCCAGCCGCTGCGACAGCATGCGCTGGCGGCCCGCCACGTTGACCAGGCGGCCCAGCGACTTGCCCGATTCCTGCTCCAGCTGGCCCGTGCCCTTGTGCGCCAGCGCCAGCACCGCTTCGGACTGCGCGATCACGGCGGGCGCGCCGCCCAGGGACGGCGTCTTGCCCACCAGATTCTCTTTGTAGGTGGCCCAGGCTACTTCCAGCTGGACATAGGTGTCGCGGATGGCGCTGGACGGCGCAAAGGCCTTCAGCTCCACCAGCTGCCGGTCGAACAGCGCCATCGACTGGTCGAGGATCTTCTCGGCCTGACCAGCCTGGGCGCGCAGCACCGTCGCCAGATACGCCTTGGCCACGCGCTGCGACAGCATGCGCTGGCGCCCGGCCTTGTTGATCGCGTCGTTGATGTCGCTGACCTGCGCCCACGCGGGCGCCAGCAGCAGTCCAAGACCCAGGGCCGAGAAATGGCGGCGTTGCATCGTGCGATGTCTTTCGGTGTGATTCTGGCGGCCCCGCAGAGCGCGGGTCGCGCCGCAGTCTAGACGGCGCGTGGCCGCAAAACGCTTACGCCGTGTCCGCGCGGCCCATCACGCGCGGGCGGGCCGTGCCGGCTCAGCGCCCGAACTCGTCGCCCAGCTCATGCGCGCGCCTGCACGCCGCGTGCATCGCCTGCACAAAGGCGGGCTGGATGCCGGCCTGCTCCATCGCGGTCAGCGCGGCGTAGGTGGTGCCGCCCTTGCTGGTCACGCGCTCGCGCAGCAGCGACAGCGGCTCGGTGGACGCCGCCGCCAGCGCGCTGCCGCCGGCGAAGGTGCCCACGGCCAGCTGGCGCGCCTGCTCGGGCGACAGGCCCAGCTCGGTGCCCGCCTGCTGCATGGCTTCGAGAAAATAGAACACGTAGGCGGGGCCCGAGCCGGACAGCGCGGTCACCGCGTCCAGCTGCTCCTCGCGCTGCACCCACAGCACGTCGCCGGTGGTGCGGATCACGCTTTCGGCCAGCGCACGGTCGGCGTCGCTGCCTTGGGCGGCAAACAGCCCCGTCATGCCGCGCCCCACCAGGGCCGGCGTGTTGGGCATGCAGCGCACGATGCGGGCGCCGCCGGTGGCCGACGCGATGTCGGCGCAGCGGATGCCGGCCATCACCGACAGCTGCAGCGCACCGCCGATGTGCGCGGCCACGGGCGCAGCCGCTTCACGAAAACTCTGCGGCTTGACCGCCCACAGCAGCAGATCGGCGCCGTCCAACGCGGCGCCGGCGGCCGCCTGGGCGACCACGCCGTGCTGCGCGCGCAGTGCCTCGCGCGTCGCCTCGAACGGCTCCACCACCGCGATGTGCGCCGCAGGCACGCCCTGCCGGATCAAGCCGCCGATGATGGCGCTGGCCATGTTGCCGCCGCCGATGAAGGCGATGCGGGTGGTGGAAGGCAATGCGGGCTGATTCATGGCGGGTGATGCAGTCGTGTCAGTGATGTGGCAGTGTAGGTCGGTCACGGCGTCCCGGATCGTGACGCCGGCGGCCGCGGCGCAGGCCATGCGAGGAACGCCGTGCCCGGACCTGCGCCGGGCACTGGCGTGGTCCCCCTCGCGCCGCAGAGGGAGTGAAGGCGCGTCAGCGCCTCAGGGGGGGTGGCGCTTCCAGCGCTATGAATTGCGTCACCTGCAGCGGATTGAAGTTGTCGTCGGTGCACATCACCAGCGTGCGGTGGCCGTTGGGCAGGCGCGGGCCCCAGGCCATGGCCTCGAAGTTGTCGACGTGCGGCAGGCCGCACTGGCGCAAATCCAGCAGCAGGCGCTTGGCGCAGGGGCGGTAGCGGCGGCCGGTCAGCGCGTCAACGGCCAGGGTGTCGCTGGCGTGGCGCAGGTCGGCTTCGTACAGCCGCGCCGACACGCCGGTGGCGGGCGTCCAGGCGCGCTCCAGCACCCACAGGTGGTCGTTGTCGCGCACGATGATCTCGGAGATGCCGCTTTCGCCCACGCCGCCCATCGGCATCAGCGGCCCGAAAGGCCGCGCTTCGGGCAGGTAGGCAACCTGGCGGTCGGCGCGCCCGCTGGCCACGTCGAAGCGCGTCAGCCGGCACGGGCCGGGCGGTGCGCCGGGCGTCAGGCCGTCGCGGTCCTGCGCCAGCGCGCCTTCCATGGCGGTCCAGGCGTGCTGGCCATTGGGCGTCAGCGCCAGGCCTTCCAGCGTTTCGTTGTGGCGCGGGCCGCGGCCGATGCGCCCCAGCTCGCGCAGCGCATCGGGCAGGGTGAAGGTGCGCAGCAGCCGCCCGTCCAGCGCCGATTCATACAGCGCCGGCGCGATCTGCGCACGGATGTCGCCCTCGCTCGTCCACAGCAGCGTGGCGCTGCCGGTCGCCGGGTCGCGCCGCAGCGCCAGGCCTTCGGGGTCGACCGCGTGGCGGGCAAACGGCTTGCCGTCGGCGCCCAGCAGCGTGATCACGTCGACCCACTGCGGCAGCAGCGGCTGCGTGGTGAGCGGCGGCAGGCGGAACACGTAGCAGCGCGCCGGCGCGTGGCGGCTGCGGTCGTCCGACAGGGCGTACCACAGGTCGTTCTGCGCGTCGTACGCCAGACCCGACAGGCCGCCCACCAGCGTGCCCTTGAACTCGGTGCCCGTGGACAGGCTGCCGTGCGCCAGCAGGCGCAGGGCGGGCGCGACGGCGCGCCGCGCGGGCGTGCGGGCTTTACTGGCCGGGGCGGCCAGCAGGCCGGCGGCGGACAAGGCCATGCCGAGCCACTGGCGGCGATGCAGACGGAAAGCGGTGGGGTTGGGATGCACCATGGCGCGGGAGTCTAAGCCGGCGCACGCGCTGGCGCACTCATCCGGCTTGGCCCAGCACCAGGCGCGCGCCGTGCGTGCGCGCGGGATCCAGCACGCGGGCGGGCGACCCCGCGGCTGCGTGCAGGCGGCAGGCAAACGGGCCTTCGCCGTGCCCGCGCAAACGTGCGCGGGCGGCGTCGAAAGCGCTGTGGGGTGACGGATCGGTTGCTATGAATTGAATAGCTATATCCGCTTGATCAGCCAGCGCCAGCGGCCCGAAAAGCTCGAAATCGGTGCCACCCAGGCGGTAGCGCAGGCCGGCCATGTCGCCGTCGCGCCCCGCCCACTGCCACGACAGCGCCGTGCCCAGCAGCGCCTGGTGGCGGCGGGCGGTCTGCGCCAGGTCGTGCGTGGCCATCTGCACGCAGGCAACGCCCGTGGCGCCGTTGGCGTGCTGCCGCGCCGCACCTTCGGGCACGCGCAGCGCGCGCGGGGTCAGGTCGGCGCACAGAAAGGGCACGTCGGGTGTGTCGTGGCGCGCGGTTTCCCAGCGCACGTCGGCGCCGTCGGGCCGCGCGCGGCGGCCGGGCACGGGGCCGCGCAAGGTGTGCAGCCCGCGCGCGTGCGCGGCCGCCAGCGCGGCGGGCACGCTGGCCGGCCACAGCGCGTAGTCGACCAGCCCGTCGCCATGCGCGTCGAGCGTGCGCCACCAGGCCTCGTCGGGCGCCGCGGCGCGCCAGGCCTTCAGTTCCAGGTAGGCGCCGTCGTCGAACACGATCAGCGCGTTGTGCGAGCTGCGGCCCGTGTGTTCGCCGCCCGGCGTGACGGTGAAACCCAGCGCGCGGAAATCGTCGGCAGCCGCGGCCAGGTCGTGCACCGCCAGCACGACGTGGTCAAGTTGTGGCCTATGGCTCATTTGACGCGAGGATCAGCCGCCGCCGGGCCGCTCCCAAGGCGGCTGCGGCCCCCTCGGGGGCAGCGCAGCACACGCAGTGGCGTAGCGTGGGGGCATGGTCAGCCGCCGCCGGGCCGCTCCCAAGGCGGCTGCGGCCCCCTCGGGGGGCAGCGCAGCACACGCAGTGGCGTAGCGTGGGGGCGCATCTCACTCGTCCAGCTTCAGCTTGGTCTGCTTGATGAACTTGTCCCAGCGGTCGTGCTGCTCGCGCGCGTAACGGTCGAGCGATAGGCCGTCGGTGGCCATCACCTCGAAGCCGGCGGCCGTGAGCTTGTTCGCCACGTCGGGCGTGTGCAGCGTGGCCTGGAACTCGTCGGTCAGCCGCTTGACGGTGGCCGGCGGCGTGGCGCTGGGCGCGAAGATGCCGATCCACGAATACGCTTCAAAGCCCGGAAAGCCCGATTCGGCCACCGTCGGTACGTGGGGCAGGTCGGGCAGGCGCTTGGCGCCCGTCACGGCCAGCGGCTTGACCTTGCCGGCGGCAATCTGGCCTTTGAGCGCGGCATAGGACAGCAGCGTCAGGCTGGCCTGGTCGCTGACCACCGCGGCCACGGCCGGCCCGCCACCGCCATACGGCACGTGCAGCACGAAGGTGTTGGACTTGCGCTTGATGTCTTCCATCACCAGATGGTTCATCGAACCGACGCCGGTCGACGCATAGCTGAACTTGCCCGGCGCCTTGCGCGCGGCGTCCAGGAATTCACGCAGGTGGGCGCCCGGCACGCTGGGCGACGCGCCGATGACGAGCGGAAAGCGCACCGCCAGGCTGACGCCGACAAAGTCCTTGAAGGTGTCGTAGGGCAGCCGGGGCTTGGCGATGGGGTTGATGGCGTGTGTGTCGAAGCACACCAGCACCGTGTTGCCGTCGGGCGCGGCCTTGGCCACGTAGTTGGTGCCGATCTGGCTGGCCGCGCCGGGCTTGTTGTCGACGATCACGGAGCGCCTGGCCAGCTCTGACAGGCGCGGCTGCATGATGCGCGCCGTGATGTCGGTGCTGCCGCCGGGCGGAAACGTGACCACCAGCTTGAGCGGCGGCCCTTCCTGCGCCTGCGCGGGCAGGCCGAGCAGGCTGAGCAGGGCAGTGGCTGAAGTGGTTTGCAGAAGCTGGCGGCGATTGGCGCGCTGGTTCATCGTGAGTCCTCTTGACATCATGAATACTCAAAAAAACGATTGACGGCTGTCCAACCCCAAACGGCCGCGGAGCAGGCCACACCAGCGGCCGCCGTGGAGCGGGCTTGGCCCGGCCACCGGCGGCGTCCCCCTTCGGGGGAAGGCGCGCAGCGCCACAGGGGGGGTCGTCATTTCTACCCCATCCACTGGCTCACCGGCACCGCCGTGTCCTGCAACTCCTGCGAGATCACATCCACCAGCGCCGGCCCATCATGCATCAGCGCGGCCTTCAGCGTGCTCTCCACGTCGCGCGGGTCCTGCACGCGGAAGGCCTTGACGCCGAAGGCTTCGGCCACGCGGGCGTGGTCGGTGCGGTTGAAGTCGACCGAGAAGTAGCGCTCGCCATAGCCGGTCTTCTGGCTGGCCTTGATCCAGCCATAGACGCTGTTGGAGAACACGATCATCTTCAGCGGCACGCCGTAGCGCACGATGGTTTCGAGCTCGCCGCAGGTGAAGCCGAAGCTGCCGTCGCCCATGGCCGAGACGACCACCGAATCGGGCGCGCCGACCTGCGCGCCGAAGGCCGCGGCCATCGAATAGCCCAATGCGCCGTGGGCACGGTTGGTGATGAAGTGGCGGCCCGCTTCGGGCGCCTGGAAGTAGGCCGAGAAATACGGGCAGGGCGTGCCAGGGTCGGCCACGGCGATGGCCTTGGGCGGCAGCAGCTTGTTGAGCGCGGCCAGCACCACCTCGGGCCGGATGGGGGTCTGGGTGGAGGCGGCCAGCGGGGCGAAGAAGGCCTGCTTGTCGGCGCGCGCCTGCGCAGCCATTTTTTGGCCCCAGCCCTGATCGCTCGTCGCTTTGTTGCTATGGTTTTTAATGTCGTTCAGCAGCGCCTGCAGGCCCAGCCGCGCGTCGCCCACCAGCGCCACGTCGGTGCGGTAGTTGGTGCCGATGGTGGCGGCGTCCACGTCCAGGTGCAGGATGGTGACGCCGGGGCCGGGCAGCTTCCAGTGCTCGGTGGTGGTGGAGCCGGCGCGGCAGCCGATGAACAGCACCAGGTCGGCCTGTTCCAGCACGGCGCGCGTGGCGGGCACGCCGCCGTTGGTGCCGACCACGCCCACCAGCAGCGGGTGCGCGGCGGGCAGGCTGCCGTGGCCGCTGACGGTGGTGCACACCGGCGCGCCCAGGGCTTCGGCCAGCGCGGTCAGCTCGGCACAGGCGCCGGCCTGGATCACGCCGCCGCCGAC
This sequence comes from Ottowia sp. SB7-C50, assembly GCF_033110285.1. Classification (NCBI taxonomy): domain Bacteria; kingdom Pseudomonadati; phylum Pseudomonadota; class Betaproteobacteria; order Burkholderiales; family Comamonadaceae; genus Ottowia; species Ottowia sp. SB7-C50. The sequence continues at coordinate 3,232,251 of NZ_CP136995.1, read as the reverse complement.
GATGAGCACCGGGCACCTGGCGGCCAGCAGGCGCTCGGCGGCGTCCTGAACCGCTGCCGCGTCGGGCGCGCTGCGCAGCGCCGGAAAGGTCTGGTGGCCGGGCTGCGCCCACACGTCGGATTCGGCGATCGCGTGCTTCTGCACGTCGTAGGGCAGGCCGATGTGCGCGGCGCCGGGGCGGCCGGTGGTCATGGCGCGGAAGGCGGCCCGCACGGCGGAGGGGATTTCTTCCACGCGGTTGATCACGGTGTTCCACTTGGTCAGTGGCGCGTACAGCGCTTTCTGGTCCAGCTCGGTCAGCGGAAAACGCCCGCGCGCCGTCACCGACACGTCGGACGTGATGCCCAGCACGGCGACGGACGATTCGTTGGCCTCAACCAGCCCCGGCAGCAGGTAGGTGGCACCGCCGCCGCTCGGCCCTTCGCAGACGCCCACGCGGCCGGTGACGCGCGCATAGCCGTCGGCCATGTAGGCGGCGCTGCGTTCATCGCGCGTCAGGATGTGCGTCATGCCGTGGTCCAGCCGCGCCAGCGCGTCGTAATAAGGCAGGCTGGTGTCGCCGCACAGGCCGAAAATGTGTTGCACGCCGTTCAGCTGCAACATGCGGATCAGCGCGTCGGCGCCGGTGAAGGGGGGTCGTCATGCGGGGCGCTTTCAGGAGGGGCGGGGGCGATCAGGTCAGGCGCTGGCGCGGCACATTCGCGTTCAGCATGCAATTCAGTATACTGAAACTTCGATGACACGACAAGACAAGCACGGCGATATTTCAGGCGCGCCGTCCGGCGGCACGGGCCAGCGGGCGCACGGCGCGTCGCGGCCTGCCGGCGGCCGCGCGTCGCCGCCCGGCGCAGCGGCCAAGCCGGCGCGGCCCGACATCTCCGCCACGCGGCGCGAGCGCGGCTCCGACGTGCTGGCCCGCCTGCGCGACATGGCCATCGCCTACGAACTGAAGCCCGGCGAGCGCCTGTCCGAAATCGACCTGGCGGCGCGCCTGGGCGTCAGCCGCACGCCGGTGCGCGAGGCGCTGGCGCGGTTGGTGACGGACGGGTTCCTCGAACCCGCCAGCCGCGGCTACGTGCGCCGCCCGCTCGACGTGCAGGAGACGCTGGACCTGTACGAGGCGCGCCTGGCCGTTGAGCGCGAATGCCTGCGCCTGGCGTTGGACCGGGCCACGCCCGACCAGCTGGCCGAGGCGCAGGCCTTCCTGGCCGGCAGCAAATCGGTGCCGCCAGAAACGCCGGTGCGTGAACTGGTGGCGCTGGACGAGGGCTTTCACCTGCGCATGGCCGACATGGCGCGCAACGCCGAACTGCGCCGCCTGCTGGCCAACCTGAACGAGCGCATCCGCTTCGTCCGCTGGCTGGACATGGAGGCCGTGGGGCGCGATTCAACCCAGCGCGAGCACCAGGCGCTGCTCGACGCCCTGGCGCGCGGCGATGCCACCGCCGCCCAGCATTGCCTGGGCGAGCACATCGCGCTGCGGCGCGAGCAGGTGGTGGATGCCATTACGCGCGGGCTGGCGCGCATCTATATGCAGGGCGAATTCGAGCCGTCCTGAGGGACCCACGCGGTGCTGGAAAGGCGCCGATCCATCGGCTACGCTTGGCGCCATGCGCTACCTCCTCGCCCTCGACCAAGGCACCACCAGCAGCCGCGCCATTGCGTTTGACGAACAGGGTCGCGTGGCGGCGGTGGCGCAACGCGAATTCACGCAGCACTTTCCGCAGCCCGGCTGGGTCGAGCACGACGCGGCCGAGATCTGGGCGACCCAACTGGCCGTGGCGCGCGAATGCATGCAAAAACTGGCTGCAGCGCAGGCAGGACAAGCGCAGTCAGCTATAAAAATTGCAGCCATCGGCATCACCAACCAGCGCGAGACCACCGTGCTGTGGGACCGCGCCACGGGCGAGCCGGTGGCGCGCGCCATCGTCTGGCAGGACCGCCGCACCACCGCGCGCTGCGAGGCGCTGCGGCGCCAGGGCAAGGCGGGCCTGATCCAGCGCAAGACGGGGCTGGTGCTGGACGCCTACTTTTCCGCCACCAAGCTCGAATGGCTGCTGGACCAGACGCCCGGCGCCCGCGCGCGCGCCGAGGCGGGCGAGCTGGCCTTCGGCACCGTCGACAGCTGGCTGATCTGGAACCTGACCGGCGGCCCGCGCGGCGGCGTGCACGCCACCGACCCCAGCAATGCGTCGCGCACGCTGCTGATGAACATCCACACGCTGGACTGGGACGACGAGCTGCTGCGTCTGTTCCACATCCCGCGCGCGGTGCTGCCGCGCATCGTGCCGTCCAGCGGCGTGCTGGGCGAAACCGCGCCGGGCGTGCTGGGTGCGGCACCGATCCCCATCGCCGGCGTGGCGGGCGACCAGCAGGCGGCCACCTTCGGCCAGGCCTGCTTTGCCCCCGGCATGGCCAAGAACACCTATGGCACCGGCTGCTTCATGCTGATGAACACCGGCAGCCTGCCGGTGGCCAGCCGCAACCGACTGCTCACCACCGTGGGTTGGCAGGGGCCGGCGGCCGAGTGGGGGGGCGCGTACGGCCTACTGCCTGGAAGGGTCGGTATTCATGGCCGGCGCCACGGTGCAGTGGCTGCGCGACGGCCTGCAGATGATCCGGAGCGCGCCCGAAGTCGAAGCGCTGGCGGCCAGCGTCGAAGACAGCGGTGACGTATTTCTGGTGCCCGCCTTCGCCGGCCTGGGCGCGCCGGACTGGGACGGCCGCGCGCGCGGCACGCTGGTGGGGCTGACGCGCGGCACCACGCGCGCGCACATCGCCCGCGCCGCACTGGAGGCGATTGCGCTGCAATCGGCCGACCTGTTTGGCGCCATGAGCCGCGATTCGGGCATTGCGCTGACCGAGCTGCGCGTGGACGGCGGCGCCAGCCGCAACGACCTGCTGATGCAACTGCAGGCCGACCTGGCCGGCGTGCCCGTGGTCCGCCCGCGCGTGACCGAAACCACGGCGCTGGGCGCGGCCTACCTCGCCGGGCTGGCGACCGGCGTGTGGGCGGGCGGTGCCGATATTGCCGAGCATTGGGCGATGGACCGGCGCTTTGAGCCGCGCCTGCCCGAGCCGGCGCGCCGCCAGCGCATCGCCCGCTGGCGCGAAGCCGTGGACCGCGCACGCGGCTGGGCGCGCGATGACGTGGCGTAAGGCGCGCCGTGCGCCGGCGGGCCACAGCAGACAAAAAATCAGGTCAAAATAAGCCCGTGGCGCACGCCAGAAGCGCGCACGCTGCTATGGTTTTTGTATAAATCCACCGCCCGATGACCCGCACGCCCCTGCCGACCGACCGTTCAGCGCTGCTGGCGCGCCTTGCCGAGCCGCGCAAATACGACATCGCCATCGTCGGCGGCGGCGCCACCGGTCTGGGCGTGGCGCTGGACGCGGCCCAGCGCGGGCACAGCGTGGTGCTGATCGAGGCGCACGACTTCGCCAAGGGCACGTCGTCGCGCGCCACCAAGCTGGTGCACGGCGGCGTGCGCTACCTGGCGCAGGGCAACATCGGCCTGGTGCGTGAGGCGCTGCACGAGCGCGTGCACATCCTGAACAGCGCGCCCCATCTGGCGCAGCCGCTGCCTTTCGTGATGCCCTCGTACCGCCTGTGGGACACGCCTTTCTACGGCACGGGCCTCAAGATGTACGACCTGCTGGCCGGCAGCGCCGGCCTGGGCCGCACCGAATGGCTGTCGGCGCGCGAAACGCTTCAGATGCTGCCGGGCGCGCAGCCTCGCGGGCTGAAAGGCGGCGTGAAGTACTGGGACGGCCAGTTCGACGACGCCCGGCTGGCGCTGGCCATCGCGCGCACCGCGGCGGCGCACGGGGCGCTGCTGATCAACTACGTGTCGGCCACCGCGGTGCTGCACGACGGCGGCCGCGCCGTCGGGCTGGTGGCGCGCGACGCCGACACGGGGCGCGACTTCCGTATCCAGGCCGGCTGCATCGTCAACGCCACCGGCGTCTGGGTGGACGGCCTGCGCACGCTGGACGCGCGCGCCGCCGGACAGGGCATCAACCCCATCGTGGCGCCGAGCCAGGGCGTGCATGTGGTGGTCGACCAGGCGTTTCTGCCCGGCGAACACGCGCTGCTGGTGCCCAGCACCGCCGACGGGCGCGTGCTGTTTGCCGTGCCCTGGCTGGGCAAGCTGATCCTGGGCACCACCGACTCGCCCCGCCCCGACCTGCCGCTGGAGCCGCGGCCGGCCGATGACGAGATCGCCTTCATCCTGCGCGAAGCGGGCCAATACCTGCGGCGGGCGCCCGAACGCGCCGACATCCTCAGCACCTGGGCCGGCCTGCGCCCGCTGGTCAAGTCCAGCGGCGAGGGCGACGACACCAAGGCCATCAGCCGCGAACACACGGTGCTGGTGGCGCGCTCCGGCCTGGTCACGGTGACGGGCGGCAAGTGGACCACCTACCGTGCCATGGCCGAAGACGTGCTGGCCCGTTGCACCCAGGCTGGCGTGCTGCTGCCGCGCGGGGCGTCGCACACGGCGGGCCTGCGGATGGTCGGTGCACCCGCGCCGGGCGGCGCCCCGGTGGCGCTGAGCCAGGCGCCGGGCCTGCACCTGTACGGCAGCGAAGCCGACATCGTGAGCAGCCTGCCTGGCGCCGACCGCTGGCTGGCGCCCGGGCTGAGTGAAGCCATGGTGCGCTTTGCCGTGCGGCACGAATACGCCCGCAACGTCGAGGACGTGCTGGCGCGCCGAAGCCGCCTGCTGTTTCTGGATGCGCGTGAGGCCGCTGCGGCCGCCCCCGCCGTGGCGGCAGTGCTGGCAAGCGAATTGGGGCACTCCCCGGACCTGGCCGCCTTCGACGAGTTGGCGCAAAGCTACGCCCAGACCGGCGTCGGCGGGGGTGCTTGACAGCCCCGCCACAAACTGCCAGAATCGAGAGCTTCGCCCATTTTGGGTGAGGAATCTGCCCCTAAACCGTTCTGGTGGCTGCAAGGCTTATCCAGGGCGCGGGCCCAAGACTGATCCCGCTGGCCAGGCTGGCGGGGTGCAAGTTGGGAAACAACGAAATGATCCAGACTGAATCTCGACTCGAGGTCGCCGACAACACGGGCGCCAAATCCGTCCTGTGCATCAAGGTGCTGGGCGGCTCCAAGCGCCGCTACGCCAGCGTCGGCGACATCATCAAGGTGAGCATCAAGGAAGCTGCGCCGCGCGGCCGCGTCAAGAAGGGCGAGGTCTACAGCGCCGTGGTGGTGCGCACCGCCAAGGGCATTCGCCGCGGTGACGGCTCGCTCGTCAAGTTCGACGGCAACGCCGCCGTGCTGCTCAACAACAAGCTGGAGCCCATCGGCACCCGCATCTTCGGCCCGGTTACGCGCGAGCTGCGTTCCGAGCGCTTCATGAAGATCGTGTCGCTGGCCCCTGAAGTCCTGTAAGAAGGAAGGCGCGACATGAACAAGATTCGCAAGGGCGACGAGGTCATCGTGCTCGCCGGCCGCGACAAGGGTAAGCGTGGCACCGTCAGCCTGCGTGTGTGCGAAGAGCGCATCGTGGTGGACGGCATCAACATGGTCAAGAAGCATGCCAAGCCGAACCCCATGAAGGGCGTGACGGGTGGCATCATCGAGAAGGCCATGCCCATTCACCAGTCCAACGTGGCCATCTACAACAAGGCCACCGGCAAGGCCGACCGCGTCGGCGTCAAGACCCTGCAGGACGGCAGCCGCGTGCGCGTGTTCAAGTCCAGCGGCGAAGAGATCAAGGCCTGAGGATCATCATGGCACGACTGCAACAACATTACCGCGAAAAAGTGGCGCCCGAGCTGATGAAGAAGTTCGGCTACAAGTCGCCCATGGAGGTGCCGCGCATCACCAAGATCACGCTCAACATGGGTGTGAGCGAGGCCGTGGCGGACAAGAAGGTCATGGACAACGCCGTGGCCGACCTGACCAAGATCGCCGGCCAGAAGCCCGTGGTCACCAAGGCCAAGAAGGCCATCGCCGGCTTCAAGATCCGCGAGCAGCAGCCCATCGGCACCATGGTCACGCTGCGTGGCGTGCGCATGTACGAATTCCTGGACCGCTTTGTCACCGTCGCGCTCCCCCGCGTGCGTGACTTCCGCGGCATCTCGGGTCGCTCTTTCGATGGCCGCGGCAACTACAACGTCGGCGTCAAAGAGCAGATCATCTTCCCCGAGATCGAGTACGACAAGGTCGACGCCCTGCGCGGCCTGAACATCAGCATCACGACGACGGCCAAGAACGACGAGGAAGCCAAGGCGCTTCTGCAGGCCTTCCGTTTCCCGTTCAAGAACTGAGGTAGCGACGTGGCCAAGAAAGCTTTGATCGAACGCGAGCTCAAGCGCGAGCAGCTCGTCGCCAAATTCGCCAAGAAACACGCCGAGCTGAAAAGCATCGCCAACGACGCCAAGCGCAGCGACGACGAGCGCGCGCAGGCCCGCCTGGCGCTGCAGAAGCTCCCGCGCAACGCCAACCCGACTCGCCAGCGCAACCGCTGCGAGATGACCGGCCGCCCGCGCGGCACGTTCCGCCAGTTCGGCCTCGGCCGCGCCAAGATCCGCGAACTCGCCTTCGAAGGCCAGATTCCCGGCATCACCAAGGCCAGCTGGTAATCGGCAGGAGAGAACAACATGAGCATGAGTGATCCCATCGCCGATCTGTTGACCCGCATCCGCAACGCGCAGATGGTGGCCAAGCAGACCGTGTCGGTGCCGTCGTCCAAGGTCAAGGTGGCCATTGCCCAGGTCCTGAAGGACGAGGGCTACATCGACGGTTTCGAAGTCAAGTCCGACGGCGGCAAGTCCGAGCTGGAAATTGCCCTCAAGTACTACGCCGGTCGCCCGGTCATCGAGCGCATCGAGCGCGTCAGCCGCCCCGGCCTGCGCGTGTACAAGGGCCGCGACGCCATTCCCCAGGTCATGAACGGCCTGGGCGTGGCCATCGTGACCACGCCCAAGGGCGTGATGACCGATCGCAAGGCGCGTGCCACCGGTGTCGGCGGCGAAGTGCTCTGCTACGTCGCGTAAGGAGAAGCGAACATGTCCCGCATTGCAAAGATGGGCGTCGCCGTTCCTCAGGGCGTCGACGTTCAGATCAAGGAAGACCAGATCACCGTCAAGGGCAGCGGTGGTGAGCTCAAGCTCGCCGCCAACGACCTGGTGAACGTGGTGGCCAAGGACGGCAAGCTGTCGTTCGAGCCGGCCAACGAGTCGCGCGAAGCCAATGCCATGAGCGGCACCATGCGCCAGCTGGTGAACAACATGGTGGTGGGTGTCAGCAAGGGCTTCGAGAAGAAGCTGACGCTGGTGGGCGTAGGCTTCCGTGCCCAGGCTCAAGGCAACAAGCTGAACCTGGCCATCGGTTATTCGCACCCGGTCAACTTCGAAATGCCGGCGGGCGTCACCGTGACCACGCCGACGCCGACCGAAATCATCGTCAAGGGCGCCGATCGCCAGGTGGTGGGCCAGCTGGCCGCCAACATCCGCGACGCCCGTCCGCCCGAGCCCTACAAGGGCAAGGGTATCCGGTATGCCGACGAACGCGTCGTCATCAAGGAAACCAAGAAGAAATAAGGACCTGCATCATGATGACCAAGAAAGAGCAGCGTCTTCGTCGTGCACGTCAGACGCGCATCCGCATCGCAGACAAGGGCGTTGCCCGTCTGAGCGTGAACCGCACCAACCTGCACATCTACGCCACCGTGGTGTCCGAGGACGGCTGCCGCGTGCTGGCCAGCGCCTCCACCGCCGAGGCCGACATGCGCAAGGAGCTGGGCGCGGCTGGCAAGGGCGGCAACGTCGCTGCCGCGCAGCAGATCGGCAAGCGCATCGCCGAGCGTGCCAAGGCCGCCGGTGTCGAAAAAGTGGCTTTCGATCGCGCGGGTTTCGCGTATCACGGCCGCGTCAAGGCCCTGGCCGACGCCGCCCGTGAAGCGGGTCTGCAGTTCTAAGAAGGCAGGACAGACAAATGGCAAAGTTTCAGGCAAGAACGCAGGGTGACGGTCCGGAGGACGGCCTGCGCGAGAAGATGATCGCGGTCAACCGCGTGACCAAGGTGGTCAAGGGTGGCCGTATCCTCGGTTTCGCCGCGCTGACCGTGGTGGGCGACGGCGACGGCCGCGTCGGCATGGGCAAGGGCAAGTCCAAGGAAGTGCCCGCCGCCGTGCAGAAGGCCATGGAAGAGGCCCGCCGCAACATGCTGAAGGTGTCGCTCAAGGATGGCACCATCCACCACAACGTGACCGGCCACCATGGCGCCGCTGTCGTGATGATGGCGCCCGCCCCGCGCGGTACCGGCATCATCGCCGGCGGCCCGATGCGCGCCGTGTTTGAGGTGCTGGGCATCACCGACATCGTGGCCAAGAGCCACGGCACGTCGAACCCCTACAACATGGTGCGCGCGACGCTGGATGCGCTGCGCCACAGCACCACGCCGGCCGAAGTGGCGGCCAAGCGCGGCAAGTCGGTCGAAGACATCTTCGCCGCCTAAAGCAGGAGTCAAGACATGGCAACCGAGCAGAAAACCGTCAAGGTTCAGCTGGTTCGCAGCCCCATCGGCTGCAAGGAATCGCACCGCGCCACCGTGCGCGGCCTGGGCCTGCGCAAACTGAACAGCGTGCGCGAACTGCAGGACACGCCTGCGGTGCGCGGCATGATCAACAAGATCGACTATCTGGTCAAGATCGTCTGAGGAACCCGATCATGGAACTCAACAGCATCAAGCCCGCCGACGGCGCCAAGAAGGCGCGCCGCCGCGTGGGTCGCGGCATCGGCTCCGGCCTGGGCAAGACGGCCGGTCGCGGCCACAAGGGCCAGAAATCGCGTGCCGGTGGCTACCACAAGGTCGGCTTCGAAGGCGGCCAGATGCCGCTGCAGCGTCGCCTGCCCAAGCGTGGCTTCAAGTCGGCCTCGCTCAAGTACAACGCCGAAGTGACCCTGTCCGACCTGGAGCGCCTGGGCGCTGCCGAAGTGGACGTGCTCGCCCTCAAGAAGGCCGGGCTCGTGCGCGAGATCGTCAAGGTGGTGAAGGTCATCAAGTCCGGCGAACTGACCAAGGCCGTCAAGCTGACGGGCGTCGGCGCGACCGCCGGTGCCAAGGCTGCCATCGAGGCCGCCGGTGGTGCGTTGGCCTGAAGCATCCAGATTGTTGAAAGTGATTGAGTAGTGGCCACCAGCGGACCGCAAATCGCGAAAACCGGCAAGTACGGCGACCTGCGTCGCCGGCTGGTGTTTCTGCTGCTCGCGCTGGTCGTGTACCGCATCGGCGCGCACATTCCCGTGCCTGGCATCAACCCGGACCAGCTGCGTCAGCTGTTCCAGGGCCAGCAGGGCGGCATCCTGAACCTGTTCAACATGTTCTCGGGTGGTGCGCTGTCGCGGTTCACGGTGTTCGCGCTGGGCATCATGCCGTACATCTCGGCGTCGATCATCATGCAGTTGATGACCTACGTCGTGCCGACCTTCGAGCAGATGAAGAAGGAAGGCGAGGCGGGACGTCGCAGGATCACGCAGTACACCCGCTATGGCACGCTGGCCCTGGCGCTGTTCCAGTCGTTCGGCATCGCCGTGGCGCTGGAAGCATCGCAAGGCCTGGTCATCGCTCCGGGCTGGGGCTTCCGCCTGACCGCGGTGGTCAGCCTGACGGCCGGCACCATGTTCCTGATGTGGCTGGGCGAACAGATCACCGAGCGCGGTCTGGGCAACGGCATTTCGATCCTGATCTTCGCCGGCATTGCTGCCGGTCTGCCGAATGCCGTGGGCGGGCTGCTGGAGCTGGTGCGCACCGGCGCGATGAGCATCATCGTGGCGCTGTTCATCGTGGCCCTGGTGTGCCTGGTGACCTACTTCGTCGTGTTCGTCGAGCGCGGCCAGCGCAAGATCCTGGTGAACTACGCACGCCGTCAGGTGGGCAACAAGGTGTATGGCGGCCAGTCGTCGCACCTGCCGCTCAAGCTGAACATGGCTGGCGTGATTCCGCCGATCTTCGCGTCGTCGATCATCCTGCTGCCGGCCACCATCGTGGGCTGGTTCAGCGCGGGCGATTCGATGCGCTGGCTGAAGGACATCGCATCGACGCTGACGCCGGGGCAACCCATTTACGTCATGCTGTATGCGGCGGCCATCATCTTCTTCTGCTTCTTCTACACGGGCCTGGTGTTCAACAGTCGTGAGACGGCCGACAACCTGAAGAAGAGCGGTGCGTTCATTCCGGGCATTCGTCCGGGCGATCAGACGGCGCGGTACATCGACAAGATCCTGATGCGGCTGACGCTGGCGGGCGCCATCTACATCACGGCCGTGTGCCTGCTGCCGGAATTCCTGATCCTGCGCTACAACGTGCCGTTCTATTTCGGTGGCACGTCGCTGCTGATCCTGGTGGTGGTGACGATGGACTTCATGGCGCAGGTGCAGAACTACCTGATGAGCCAGCAGTACGAGTCATTGCTCAAGAAGGCCAATTTCAAGACTGCGCTGTGATGCGCATTGGCCGTGGTTGGCGGGGTCCGGTCCACGGTCGTAACGAGAGAGTTTTAGGAGAGTGAAATGAGAGTTTCAGCTTCGGTCAAGAAGATCTGCCGCAACTGCAAGATCATTCGCCGCAAGGGCGTGGTGCGCGTGATCTGCACCGACCCGCGCCACAAGCAGCGCCAGGGCTGATCGCCAGCGCTGGCCAAAGAGTTCAGAGGACTAGAAGACCATGGCACGTATTGCTGGTATCAACATTCCGCCGCACAAGCACGCCGAAATCGGCCTGACGGCGATCTACGGCATTGGCCGCACGCGCGCACGCAAGATCTGCGAAGCCTGTGGCATTCCGTATTCCAAGAAGGTCAAGGACCTGACGGACGCCGATCAGGAAAAGATCCGCGATGCGATCGCACAGTTCATCATCGAGGGCGACCTGCGCCGCGAGACCACGATGAACATCAAGCGCCTGATGGACATCGGCTGCTACCGCGGTTTCCGTCATCGCCGCGGTCTGCCGATGCGCGGTCAGCGCACGCGCACCAACGCCCGCACCCGCAAGGGCCCGCGCAAGGCCGCGCAGGCGTTGAAGAAGTAATCAAGGAACGGTAAAGACATGGCCAAATCTCCCGCCAGCAACGCCGCCCAGCGCGTGCGCAAGAAAGTCCGCAAGAACATTTCGGACGGCATTGCCCACGTGCACGCGTCGTTCAACAACACCATCATCACCATCAGCGACCGCCAGGGCAACGCCCTGTCGTGGGCGTCGTCGGGTGGCCAGGGCTTCAAGGGCTCGCGCAAGTCCACGCCGTTCGCGGCGCAGGTTGCGTCCGAGGTGGCCGGCCGTGCCGCGATGGAACAGGGCATCAAGAACCTGGACGTCGAGATCAAGGGCCCTGGCCCCGGTCGCGAGTCGTCGGTGCGTGCACTGGCCGCGCTGGGCATCCGCATCACGTCGATTTCTGACGTGACCCCGGTGCCGCACAACGGCTGCCGTCCGCAGAAGCGCCGCAGGATCTGATAACGACGGACCAACAAGGCGTTGCTGCGCACGCCTTGTTCTTTTGTCGGTTTTCTCGTTTTTGTTAAGCCCACCGCCGGCATCGCACGCGATTGCTGGCTCCCCCGGTAATCTGGCCGGGGCAGATCAAACCAAGGAAAATCCAAGTGGCACGTTACCTCGGCCCCAAGGCCAAACTCTCCCGCCGTGAAGGCACCGACCTGTTCCTGAAGAGCGCACGCCGCTCGATCAGCGACAAGGCCAAATTCGACGTCAAGCCCGGCCAGCACGGCCGCACTTCGGGCCAGCGCACCTCCGACTACGGTCTGCAACTGCGCGAGAAGCAGAAGGTCAAGCGCATGTACGGCGTGCTCGAAAAGCAGTTCCGCCGCTACTTTGCCGAGGCCGACCGCCGCCGTGGCAACACCGGCGCCAACCTGTTGTTCCTGCTCGAGTCTCGCCTGGACAACGTCGTGTACCGCATGGGCTTCGGCTCGACGCGCGCCGAAGCGCGTCAGCTGGTGTCGCACAAGGCCGTCACCGTGAATGGCCAGCCGGTCAACATCCCGTCGTACATGGTCAAGACCGGCGACGTGGTGGCCGTGCGCGAAAAGTCCAAGAAGCAGACCCGCGTGCAGGAAGCGCTGCAGCTGGCCGGCCAGGTGGGCTTCCCGGCATGGGTCGAAGTCAATGCCGACAAGGCCGAAGGCACGTTCAAGAAAGTGCCTGATCGCGATGAATTCGGTGCCGATATCAACGAATCGCTGATCGTCGAACTGTATTCGCGCTGATCCTTGAATTTCAGCGCGCCATCTCATCCGACCCGCCGCCCTGGCGGGTTTGGCGCTTCACCAGCCTTACCGGTGTAACGAGCCGGGGGTATTGAGAGGAAGTCTAGGAAAAATGCAAACCCAACTGCTGAAACCCAAAGCGATCAACGTCGAGCCCCTGGGCCACAACAAGGCGAAGGTCACGCTCGAGCCGTTCGAGCGCGGCTATGGCCACACCCTGGGCAACGCGCTGCGTCGCGTGCTGCTGTCGTCCATGATCGGCTATGCGCCGACCGAGGTGACGATTGCCGGCGTGCTGCACGAATACTCGTCCATCGACGGCGTGCAGGAAGACGTGGTCAACATCCTGCTCAATCTCAAGGGCGTGGTGTTCAAGCTGCACAACCGCGACGAAGTCACGTTGAGCCTGCGCAAGGACGGCGAAGGCGTGGTCACCGCCGCTGACATCCAGACTCCGCACGACGTCGAGATCATCAACCCCGAGCACGTCATTGCCAACCTGTCGCAAGGCGGCAAGCTCGACATGCAGATCAAGGTCGAGAAGGGCCGTGGCTACGTGCCGGGCACGCTGCGCCGCTACGCTGACGAGCCGACCAAGTCCATTGGCCGCATCGTGCTGGACGCGTCGTTCGCGCCCGTCAAGCGCGTCAGCTACGCCGTCGAGAACGCGCGCGTCGAGCAGCGTACCGACCTGGACAAGCTGGTCATGGAGATCGAGACCAACGGCGCCGTCAACGCCGAAGACGCCGTGCGCGCTTCCGCCAAGATTCTGGTGGAGCAGCTGGCCGTGTTCGCGCAGCTTGAGGGCAGCGTCGAAGAAGTGTTCGGTGCGCAGGCCTCCCAGCGTGGCGGGGCCGCCAGCTTCGACCCGATCCTGCTGCGTCCGGTGGACGAACTCGAACTGACCGTGCGCTCGGCCAACTGCCTGAAGGCCGAGAACATCTATTACATCGGCGACCTGATCCAGCGTACCGAGAACGAACTGCTGAAGACCCCCAACCTGGGTCGCAAGTCGCTCAACGAGATCAAGGAAGTGCTGGCGTCGCGCGGCCTAACCCTCGGCATGAAGCTCGAGAACTGGCCGCCGTCCGGCCTGGATAAAAGGTAAGTCTTGCCCTCAGGCGCTGGTGCGCCTTCCCCTTGCGGGGGATAGCACCAGTGACCGGGCCAAGGCAAGCCCGTTTCCACGGCACCCGCGCATGGCTTGCGCCGGAGCCAACTGTTTTTGAAGTAGTACCGCCCTTTGTTGGGGCACCCCGTGCAAGGGCCGTACCTGATCCGGCGGTCCTGTTAATAAAGAAACCTTTGAAAGGAAAAGCACCATGCGTCACGGCAACGGCCTTCGCAAACTCAACCGCACCAGCGCCCACCGTCAGGCGATGCTGCGCAACATGATGAACTCGCTGATCGAACACGAAGCGATCAAGACCACGGTCCCCAAGGCCAAGGAACTGCGCCGCGTCGTCGAGCCCATGATCACCCTGGCCAAGAAAGACAGCGTGGCCAACCGCCGCCTGGCCTTCGCCCGCCTGCGCGACGACGCCAGCGTGACCAAGCTGTTCACCGACCTGGGCCCGCGCTACAACGCGCGTCCGGGTGGCTACACCCGCATCCTGAAGATGGGCTTCCGCGTGGGCGACAACGCCCCCATGGCCTTCGTGGAGCTGGTCGATCGTCCGGTGGCTGCAGACGGCGAGCAAGCCGCTGAATAATCGGCTATAATTTGAGGCTTACCGCGCGATGGAGCAGTCTGGTAGCTCGTTGGGCTCATAACCCAAAGGTCGGAGGTTCAAATCCTTCTCGCGCAACCAAATAGCCAAAAAGCCCGCTCTTGCAGCGGGCTTTTTTCTTGGTGTGATGGATTTCGGCGAAGCTACCAGGCCGGCGCAGCGGCCTGACGCCGCAGGACGAAGTCGCTCTCGACCGGTACGGGCTGGCCCTCCTTGGCCAACGGCTGCCATTTGCCGCGGATTTCCGCGCCGCACGCTGCGGGCACGAGATGGCCGCTCCAGAACGCGAACAGCGTCTTGCCATCGCGCGACTCGTCCAGGTTGAATTCGCCGTCTTCCACATCGCCGGACGCGATGGAGCGCTGGCCGCCGTAGCGCAGTTCACCGCGCAGGCTGGCGTTGAATTCCGGGTGCTGCGACAGCGTGAGCTGGCCGCGCTGGCCGGATTGCACCAGCAGCAGTTCCCAGCTGCCGTGCAGCTGCGCGGCGTGCAGGCGCGTCACGTCGGGGCAGGCCACCAACGCATCGCCGTCAGGTGACGATGGATTCGTGGTCATTTGGCTTCCAGCGCAGGCGCATAAAGCGCATGCAGCTATCAAAAACGAAGTAATCCGGAGCGTTGCGGCGTTCATCGGGTGGTCTCCTGTCAGGCGCCGGTCGGCTGGCTGGCCGCACGCTGCGCAAACTCGGCGCGCAGCGCCTTCAGCTTTTCGCGCGGGTCTTCGCGCACCGTGGCCTGGTCCAGGGCCATTTCGGCGATGAAGCGGCTGGGTTGCGCCGCCACGATCTCGCGGCCCCGCTTGCGGCGGCGCGTCCAGCTGACGACCAGCGTGCGCTGCGCGCGCGTGATGCCCACGTACATCAGGCGGCGCTCTTCCTCGATGCGCGCGGCCTGTGCGGCGGCGCCCGCGTCCTCGTCGGGACGAAAGGGTAGCAGACCCTCGTTGACGCCCGCCAGCACCACGTGCGGCCATTCCAGGCCCTTGGCCGCGTGCAGGGTGGACAGCGTGACCACGTTCGGGTCCTGCTCGCGCTCGTTCAGCGTCGAGATGAGCGAAATCGTCTGCGCCACGTCGAGCAGGGTTCGCGGCTCCTCGGGGCGCGACACACCAGCGGCGTCGGCCACCTGGCCGCCACATCGATCGGCCATCCAGTCGCGGAAGTCGATCACGTTGCTCCAGCGCGCCGCCGCCTGCCCCGGGCTGTCGCTGGTGTCGTGCAGATGCTTTTCGTAATGGATGGCCGCCAGCCAATCGTCCAGCAAGGTGCGCGCAGCGTCGCGGCCGACGGCGTGGCGCGCGCGATACCGCAGGTCGTTCAGTTCGCGCCCGAACTCCTGCAGACTGCCCACCGCGCGCGCCGGCAACGCCGCGCCCAGCGAATGCGCATACAGCGCGCCGAACAGCGACAGGTGCGCCTTGGCCGCAAACTCGCTCAGCTGCGCGAGGGTCTGGTGACCGATGCCGCGCTTCGGCGTCGTGACGGCGCGCAGGAAGGCGGGGTCGTCGTCCTCGTTGACCCACAGGCGCAGCCAGGCGCACAGGTCCTTGATCTCGGCCCGGTCGAAGAAGCTCTGCCCGCCCGAAACCTTGTACGGAATCTGCGCGCGCCGCAGCGCCTGCTCGAACACCTTGGCCTGGTGGTTGGCGCGGTAGAGGATGGCAAAGTCGCGCCAGTCCTTGTGCGTCGACGTCTGCCGCAAGGACTGGATGCGCGCGACGGCGCGGTCGGCCTCGTGGGCCTCGTGGTCGCAGGCGACGACGCGCACCGGCTCGCCTTCGCCCAGCTCGGAATAGAGCCGCTTCGGAAACAGCTTGGGGTTGGGCCCGATCACGTTGTTGGCGGCGCGCAGGATGGCGCCGGTGGAGCGGTAGTTCTGCTCCAGCTTGATGACCTTCAGCTGCGGAAAGTCCAGCGGCAGGCGCCGCAGGTTGTCCAGCGTCGCGCCGCGCCAGCCGTAGATGCTCTGGTCGTCGTCGCCCACCGCGGTGAAACTGCCGCGCGCGCCGACCAGCCGCTTCATCAGCTCGTACTGCGTGGCGTTGGTGTCCTGGTACTCATCCACCAGCACATGGGCCAGCCGCGCTTGCCACTTCTCGGTCACCTGCTCATTTTGTTGTAGCAAGCGCAGGGGCAGGCCAATCAGGTCGTCGAAATCGACGCTCTGGTAGGCCGACAGGCGCTCTTCATAGCGCGCCATCAGTTGCGCGGTCTGGCGCTCGCCCTCGCTGGTGGCCTGCGCCAGCGCGGCCGCGGCGTTCAGGCCCGCGTTCTTCCAGCCGCTGATGGTCCATTGCCACTGGCGCGCGGTGGCGGCGTCGGTGGTGGTGCCGCAGTCCTTGAGCAGGCTGAGCACGTCGTCGCTGTCGAGGATGCTGAAGTGCGGCTTCAGCCCCAGCGCCGCCCCGTCTTCACGCAACAGGCGCACGCCCAGGGCGTGGAAGGTGCAGATCAGCACCTCGCCCGCCGCCTTGCCCACCAGGCCGCGCGCGCGCTCGCGCATCTCGGCGGCGGCCTTGTTGGTGAAGGTGATGGCGGCGATGCGCTTGCCGTCGACGCCGGTCTGGATCAGGCGGGCAATCTTGTGGGTGATGACGCGCGTCTTGCCCGAGCCCGCGCCGGCCAGCACCAGGCACGGCCCGCGCAGGTGGTTGACCGCGTCTTGCTGGGCCAGGTTGAGGGATGCGGTCATGAAGAGGCTGGGCAACGCGCGGGTCGTGCGATCTCAACGCGGCGTATTGAGGGCCTGAAATGGTGAGAGGTCACGGTCTAAAAAATCGGGCTAATCGCGGTGCGGAACAAACGCACATCTCATGGGTTTGTTCAAGGTCAAAAGCAGCGCCGCGCGCCCCAAAAGCCGATACGCAGGTTCTAATTTCCAAAGCGACGCGAGAGGCGATCATGCCGCACAACTTCAGGGAGATGAACTACATGACGATTGGAATCTGGGTCAAAAGCGTGTTGCTCGCTGCGGCGCTGGTGTCGACCCCCTTGGTTCAGGCCCAAAGCAAGAAATTCGAGCCCACGGCGCAGGTCGCCGGCCAAAGCCTTCAGATCAACGGGCACGGGACACGCTACCGCGCAGTCATCCCAGTCTACGAAATCGCTTTCTACACGACTTCCAAGGCTACGACCGCGGAGCAACTGCTGGCGCTGCCCGGTGCCAAGCGCGTGAGCTTCATCGCATTGCGCGATATTGCCACCGACCAGCTTGGCATTGCGATGGTGCGCGGGATGCGTGAAAACGCCGACCCTTCCCGGCACGCCGTGATCGCCGGCTTCATGGACAAGCTGTCGCGCGTCTTCAGCACCGTGACGAAAGTGGGCCCAGGGCAGACCTTCCGGCTGGACTATGTGCCGGGCAAGGGCACCACGTTCTACGTGGACAACGTGCAGAAGGGCGAAACCGTCACCGACGCCGGCTTCATCGAAGCCATGTTGCGCATCTGGGTTGGCCCAGGCCGGTGGACAGCCGTTTGAAGGATGCGTTGCTGGGTGCGCCGCCCAAGTCGACCGACACGCTGCACCAGGGCTGACGCGCGCCGCGCGGCAAAGGCCGGGCGCGGGGCGGCTCAGCCGACGATTTGATATCGTGCAAGGCGTTTTGTCGCCTCGACCGCTCGCCTTGGCCGAAATCCTCGCCGTCACCTTTCCGTTCTTCGCCCTCGTGCTGTGCGGCTACCTGGCCGCGCGCTCGCGCCTGCTGCCGATCGACGCGGTGCCGGGGCTGAACATGTTCGTGCTGTATTTCGCGCTGCCGTGCATGTTGTGGCGGTTCGGCAGCACGACGCCCCTGCTGCAGCTGTTCGACCCGATGATCGCCGCGGTGTGGCTGGCGGCGGCGGCGGTGCTGATCGCCAGCACCACATGGCTCGCGCGGCGCCAGGGCGCCGGCTGGCCCGACGCCGCACTGGGCGCGCTGGTCGCGGCATTTCCCAACTCGGGCTTCATGGGGGTGCCGCTCATTCTGGCCCTGCTGGGTGCGCAGGCGGTGGGGCCGGTGATGGCGACGCTGCTGGTGGACCTGGTGGTGACGACCTCGCTGTGCATCGGGCTGGCCCATCTGGGCGCAGGTGCGGCGGACGGGCAAGGCCCCCTGCAGGCCGTGGCGCGCACGTTGAAAGGCGTACTGCGCAACCCGATGCCGTGGTCGATTCTGCTGGGCGCCTTGTCGGGCGCGCTCGGGTTGGCCTTGTGGGCGCCGTTGGGTCGCGCTGTTGAACTGCTGGCCGACGCCGCATCGCCCGTGGCCTTGTTCACCATCGGTGCCGTGCTGGCGCGCTCACAGATGCAGGTGAAAGCCGCGCCCGTCCAGGCGCGCCTGAACGACGTCGGCGCCGTCACCGCGGCCAAGCTGCTGCTCCATCCGATGTTGGTGTGGGGCCTGGGCACGCTGGCAGCCACGACAGGCGCGTTACCGCCTGCGGCGCTGGTGCCGCTGGTGCTGACGGCCGCTTTGCCATCGGCCAGCAACGTGTCGCTGCTGGCCGAACGCTATGGCGCCGACAACGGGCGCGTGGCGCGCATCATCCTCTGGTCCACCGCGCTGGCGTTCTTTACCTTCGCGGGCGCGGTGGCTTTGCTGCGCTGAAGCGCAGCGAATCGCTCGCTTAACGGCTGGCGGGCGGCAGGGTCATGGGCTGCTGCGCGCGAATGGCGGCGTCCAGCTCGGTCTGGGGCATGGTGGTCACGCTTTCGCGCACCAGGCCGCCACCGATCACGCTGCCCGACACTTCGCCCTGGCCGCGCACGCGCGCTTCGCAGTCGGTCTTGTAGAAAGCGGGCAGGTTGGCGCAGCGCGCCAGGGCGTTGGCCATGGCCTGGTCGGACGACACCGCCGCCAGCTGGCCGCCACGCGCATTGCGTGCTTCCTTGCGGGCTGCGTT
Organism: Ottowia sp. SB7-C50; assembly: GCF_033110285.1. Taxonomy (NCBI): domain Bacteria; kingdom Pseudomonadati; phylum Pseudomonadota; class Betaproteobacteria; order Burkholderiales; family Comamonadaceae; genus Ottowia; species Ottowia sp. SB7-C50. The sequence continues at coordinate 3,213,398 of NZ_CP136995.1, read as the reverse complement.
CGGGTCCAGGTTGGTCTGGGCGGGGCTCATCTGCGCCAGCGCGGGCAGGGCGACGGCGCCAGACAGCGCCAGCAGGGTCAGCAGTTTCTTCATGGTCGATTCCTTTCTGATCGGGGGGGCGGCAGCCGCCACGGTGGCTGCCGCTGTCATCGGGCCTGGCGCCAGGGCAAGGCCCGCTCGGTAGCGACCGACTCTAGCCACGGGTGTGGGCCGGCCCTGTCGGACAAGGCCTCAAGTCCGGGACAGCGCGGGCGGCGCGTCGATCAGACCGCCAGCGGGTCCACGTCCACCGCCCAGCGGACGACGCCGCGGTGTGCCGGCTGCGCGCGCAAGGCGTGCAGGCAGGGCTGGCACGCCGCCAGCACGCGCTGCAAGGCCGCGCGGCTCGAGCTTTCCAGCAGCATCTGGGCGCGCTCGATGCCGGCCACGCGCTGCACGGCCAGCGGCACCGCCGGGTACCAATGCACGTGCGCCGCTGCCGGGTCGGCGCGCGTGGCGTCACGGGCGGCCTCGGCCACGGCCGTCAGAAAGGCCTGCGCCGCGTCCTGGGTGCGCGCTTCGGCGCGCAGCAATGCCAGGTGCGCATGCGGCGGCAGGCCGGCCTGCGCGCGCTCGGCCAGTTCGCGCGCCGCAAAACCGGGGTAGTCGTGCGCCTTGAGCGATCCGAACAAGGGGTGCTGCGGGTGATGCGTCTGCACCCACATCTCGGCCTGGCCCGTGCGCGTGTCGCGCCCGGCGCGCCCTGCGGCCTGCATCAGCAGCGCAAACAACCGCTCCGGTGCGCGGAAGTCGCTCGAAAACAGCGCCGCATCGGGGTTGACGGCGGCCACCAGCGTGACGCGCCGAAAGTCGTGTCCCTTGGCGATCATCTGCGTGCCCACCAGCACATCGACCTCGCCCGCATGCACGCGCGCCAGGCTGGCTTCGAGCTGCCCTGCGCCGCGCGTGGAATCGGCGTCGACGCGGGCCACGCGCACGCGCTCGCCATCCGGCCGCGTGGCGTCCGCCAGCCATTCGACGAGGCGCTCCTCCAGTTGCTCGGTGCCGCGCCCGCGCGTGCCGATGTCCAGGTTGCCGCAGGCCGGGCAGGCGCGCGGCACGCGCTCGGTCAGGCCGCAGTGGTGGCAGCGCAGGGTGCGGTCGATCTTGTGGAAGACGCGGAAGGCGCTGCAGTGGGGACACTCGCTGTGCCAGCCGCAGTCGGCGCAGTGCAGCACCGGCGCCCAGCCGCGGCGGTTCAGCAGCAGCAGCGACTGTTCGCCGCGCGCCGCGCGCTCGGCAATGGCCGCCATCAGCGGCGGCGCGATCAGCGCGTCGCGCGGCTGTCGGCCCATGTCGACGCGGCGCACGCGGGGCAGGCCCAGCGCAGGGTCGTCGTCCGGCCCCAGCCCCACGCGGCGCGGCATGGCCAGGCGCACGTAGCGCCCCGGCCCGTCGGGCGCGGGCGTGCTGGCGTGCCAACTTTCGAGCGACGGCGTGGCCGAGCCCAGCACCACCGTGGCGCCGGTCAGCTTGCCGCGGTACACGGCCAGGTCGCGTGCCGAATAGCGCGCCCCTTCCTGCTGCTTGTAGCTGGGGTCGTGCTCTTCGTCGACCACGATCAGCCGCAGCCCCGGCAGCGAGGCCAGCACGGCCACGCGCGTGCCCAGCACGATGCGCGCCTGGCCCAGGTGCGCGCTCAGCCAGGCCGCCAGGCGCTGCGCGGGTGTCAGCCCGCTGTGCATCGCCACCACGGCGCCGGTGCCAAAGCGCTCGGCAAAGCGGGCCAGCAGCTGGGGCGTGAGGTTGATCTCGGGCACCAGCACCAGCACCTGGGCCGATGCGTGCTGCGCCAGGGCACGTGCCGCCGCGCGCAGGTACACCTCGGTCTTGCCACTGCCGGTGGCGCCGAACAGCAGAAACGGCCCGCCGCCTTCATCGACGCGCGCCAGCGCCGCGGCCTGCTCGCCGGTCAAGGTGCGACAGTCGTCGGCCGGGGCATCTTCTGGTGGCGCCGCGCCCGCCAGCCGCTTCAGGCGCCGCGCCAGCTGCACGCCGGTCAGCGTGCGCAACTGGGGCGGCAGCGCGGCCAGTGCCACTTCGCCCAGTGCGCGCTGGTAATAGCGCGCTGTGAAGCCGATCAGCGCCCGCCAGTCGTCGGTGAGCGGCGGCAGGCCGTCAAAGCCGCCGGCGATGGCGCGCACCTGGGGCGCGAGCTCAGCCGACGGCGCAGGCGCTTCGCCCCAGACGACGCCCAGCACCTCGCGCGCGCCCAGCGGCACGCGCACGATGCTGCCGGCGGGCAAGGGCGCGTCCGCGCGGTAGGTCAGGGGCTCGCCCAGCCCGCTGTGGGCGGGCGTGGGGACAGCCACCGACAGCCAGTGGGTCATGCCTTGTCGCCCTTGTAGGCAAAAGCATGTAATTCACTTGCACTAACGATGCTAAGTCGTTGTTTTGAAAGTCGAACCCGAGTCATGCCCAATTTCTGTGGATAACTTTGTTGACATTTCCCCGCCGCGGGCCGGGAGCCCTTGTCCATCAAGGCTTTAGTTAGGCTGCCCACCAAAAGAGCAGAACTTGAAACTCAATAAAATCAATCACTTACGAGCGCTTCGCGTTTTGTAGCGCGCATCGTTTTGCAACACGTGCCGCGGGCGGACAGCGTCGGCATTTGTGCATAAGTCAAGCCCTGAATGCGTCGGAAAGCGCAAAAAAAACGTCGCAGCCCCTTGACGCCGCCCGGCGCTGCGCGTAAGCACCGTCCTACGCGCGGCCCCGTTCAGGCCGCGCGCAGGCGGCGCGAGTGCTGGTGGACCTCATCCACCAGGTGTTCGACATGCTCGGGCGGGGTGAACTGGCTGATGCCATGGCCCAGGTTGAAGATGTGGGTGCTGCCCGGCGCGGCCGCGTCGACGTGGGGGGCGCCCAAAGCTGTCGAGCACCCGCCGGACTTCGGTGCGGATCGCCTCGGGCGGGGCGAACAGCACGTTCGGGTCGATGTTGCCCTGCAAGGCCTTCGGGGTGCTGCCAAAGGCTCTTTTTTGGCCTCCAGCGCTTGCTGCATCTGCGCCGGAAGCTATGAATTCAGGAGTATTTCGTCCGGCGGCTTCCACCACGATGCGGCGCGCCGCGCCGAGGTTCATGGTCCAGTCCAGCCCCAGCACGTCGCAGTCGAGCGACGTCATCTCGGGCAGCCACAGCCCGCCACCCTTGGTGAACACGATGCGCGGCACCACGGCGCCGTCGGCGCCGGTGCGCTTCAGCTGCGACAGCACGCGGCGCGTGTAGGCCAGGCTGAAATCCTGGAAGGCGCCATCGGCCAGCACGCCGCCCCAGCTGTCGAAGATCATCGCGGCCTGCGCCCCGGCGTCGATCTGCGCGTTGAGGTATCGCGCCACCGCGTCGGCGTTGACGGCCAGCACCCGGTGCATCAGGTCGGGTCGCGCGTACATCAGCGACTTGACGTGGCGGTAGTCCGAACTGCCGCCGCCTTCGACCATGTAGCACGCCAGCGTCCACGGGCTGCCCGAAAAGCCGATCAGCGGCACGCGGCCGTTCAGCGCCTGGCGGATCGACGCGACGGCGTCGAACACGTAGCGCAGCTTGTTCATGTCGGGCACGGCCAACGCGGCCACAGCCGGTTCATCGCGCACCACGCGCTCGAACTTGGGGCCTTCTCCCTGCTGGAACGACAGGCCCAGCCCCATCGCGTCCGGCACGGTGAGGATGTCGGAGAACAGGATCGACGCATCCAGCGGGTAGCGCGCCAGCGGCTGCAGGGTGACCTCGGTCGCGTAGTCGACGTTGGTCGCCAACCCCATGAAGCTGCCGGCCTGTGCACGCGTGGCGCAGTACTCCGGCAGATAGCGGCCGGCCTGGCGCATCAGCCAGACGGGCGTGTGGTCGGTGGCCTGACCCAGGCAGGCGCGAAGAAAGGTGTCGTTTTGCAGGGGGGCGAAGCTCATGGGCTCCATTGTCTCAGGCTGGCGCCCGCTGGCCAGCGCGCCATCGCACGGGCGGCGGTTGGCGCGCAGGCAAGGCCGCAAGTCCCATGAAAAACGCCCGCGGGTGCGGGCGTGGGGGCAATTCGGCGCCAGGACGGCCCGGCGGCGTCAATCGCCGCTGGGCGTGGCCAGTTCGCGCATCAGCTCCATCCGCAGTTGCTGCAGCACTGGCACCAGCACGCCGGCCGCATCGCGGCCCAGGGCGGGGCCGACCTGCGCCATGCGCTGTTCGATGCGGGCCTGCGACTGCGCCAGCACGCCCGGGTCCGGCGCGCGGCCTTCGGCGGCGGCGCGCGCCGACTGCTCGAAGCCGCCCAGCAGGGCGTCGAAATCCATGCCTGCCAGGGCGCGCGCCACCAGTGCCTCGACCACGCCGCCGTCCAGCAGGCGCTCCAGCGAATCACCCGGCGCGGCGTGCGCGGGCAGGCTGGTCAGGCCCGCGGCCAGGGCCAGCGTGGCGGTCAGGGTGGCGGTGGAGCGGCGCATGGGGCGAATCCTTCCTGGGTGAGCGTGTGACAGATTGCTGCACAGCCTAACGTTCGGGCCGCGCGGGCGGACGACACGCGCGCGCGCCGGGCCGTCAGTTCACGGGCTTGATGTTCAGCTCCTGCGCCAGCTTCTGCCAGCGCTCGTAGTCGCCTTCGAGCTGCGCCTTCATCTCGGCCACGCTGCCGTTGCCGGGTTCCAGCTCCAGCGCGTTCAGGCGCTGCCGGGTGTCGGGCATGGCCAGCACCTCGACCAGCGCGGCCGACAGGCGGTTGACCACCGCGCGCGGCATGTTGGCCGGCCCGAGCAGGCCGAACCACTGTTCGTAGTCCATGCCCGGCACGCCGGCCTCGGCAAAGGTCGGCACGTTGGGGAAGTCCGGGTGACGGCGCGGGCCGGTCACCGCCAGCGGAATCATCTTGCCGCTGCGCACGTTGCTGCCGGCGCTGGTCATGGTGGTGATGAAGGCGTTGACCTGCCCGCTCATCAGGTCCACCATGGCGCGCGAACTGCCGGGGTAGGGCACCGTGACGAACTTGACGCCGCTGCGCGCGCGAAACAGATCGACCACGACCGACCCGGTGCCCGCGATGGCCACCGACAGCCGCTCCGGGTTGGCGCGGCCCCAGCGCAGCAGCTCCTGAACCGTCTTGGCCGGAAAGCCCGGGTGCGTCACCAGAAAGCCGGGCGTTTTGCCCACCATCGCGATCGGTGTGAAGTCGTTCACCGCGTGGTAGGGCATCTTTGACGTGTAGATCGGCGTGCTGGTGTGGAACACGTCCACCAGCACCAGCGTGTAGCCGTCCGGTGCCGAGCGGGCCACCATGTCGGTGCCGATCATGCCGCCCGCGCCGCCCTTGTTGTCGATCACCACGCTGGTCTTGAGCACCTGCGACAGCTTGTCGGCCACCAGGCGCCCGGCGGCGTCCGAACTGCCCCCGGCCGGAAACGGCACCACGATCTTGATCGGGCGGCCAGCCGGCCAGTCGGCGCCTTGGGCGTGGACCGCCGCGGGCGATGCGGCAAGCGCGCTGGTGATGGCGATCGAGGCGGCCAGCAGTTGGCGGCGGGTGGTCATGGGTGGGGTTCCTCCGGGTGGTGTGAAATGGGTGGCTTGCCGTCGCGAACGCCCCGGGTGCGGGGCCGTTCGCCAACGGGCCGATCAAGCATGCCGCGCGGCGGTTGGCCGGCGCCGCACGCCGGGCAGCGGTCAGCGCAGCCAGCGGCTTTCGATGGCGGCGTATTCGCCGGTGGCTTTCGACAGGTGCAGCCACTGGTCGACGAAGGCCTTGAACACCGTGTCGCCGCGCGGCAGCAGGAAGGCGATTTCGCCGTATTGCAGCGGCTTGTCGGGGTTGACCGCGCACAGGCCCGGCTTCTGGCGCTGCTGCACCATTGCCTCGGCGGCTTCGGTGACGAACACGTCCTGACGCCCCGCCAGGATCTCGTCAAAGATGGTCAGGTTTTCGGTGTGGATGGTCAGCCTGGCCTGCTTGTAGCTCGACTTGGCAAAGCGCTCGTTGCTGCCGCCGGGGTTGGCGATGGCACGCGTCGTCGGCTGGTCGATGGCCGCCAGGGTCTGGAACTTGCCCACGTCGGCGCAGCGCACGATGGGCGTCTTGCCGTTGACCATGTAGGGCGCGCTGAAGAACGCGCGCTTCTGCCGGTCGGTCGTCACCGAAATGCCGCCCACGCCGATGTCGCAGGCGCCGCCCGTGAAGTCGTCCATCAGCTTGGCCCACGTCGTCTTGACGTATTCAACCTTCACATTCGGCCCGATGGCCTTGGCCAGCGATTGCGTCAGGTCGACGTCGATGCCCTCGTACGCGCCGTCGGCCTTGAGAAAGCCGAACGGCTTGTAGTCACCCGGCATGCAGGCCTTGAGCACGCCGCGCTGCAGGACGGTGTCGAGTGCCGAGGCGCCTGCGGTTGACGGGCGCTGCGCACTGGGCGCGGTGGCGCAGGCCGTCAGCGACAGCGCGGCGGCCAAGGTGAGTGCGGTGGAAATGGAGCGCATGGATCGGGTGGGTCAGTGGTGGAACCCGCCCATTCTGCGATGGAACGGGCTGGCCGACCCGGCGGGGAAACACTGAAATCGCGCCGCCGCCGACCCCCCCCGGATAGGGGGTATCCGCGCTAGGAGTCTGCGCGGTAGAAGGCGTCGAAGCGAAACGCGCGAAAAACGAGGACAGCTTCGGTGTACCGACAAGCCCATTGCCGGGCTATGGGCGCCGGAGGTAGCGCCGCGATGGACCGTTTTCTCGCGCGTTGCAGCCGACCCTCCTTCTGCCGCGCAGACTCCTAGGGGCCGAACACCCGCGCCAGCACCGCCGCGTGCGGGTAGGCGTCGCCCGGGTCCACCTTGCGGCGGCGCTCGGGCGCGCAGGGCATGCGGCCGCGGTCCAGGTCGGAATGGCGCCGCACGCCCGCGCGCGTCACCGCGGGGTGGCGGCGCGCGATGTCCTTCAGCAGCGCCACCAGCGCGTCGACCTGCGCCGGCGGAAACGGGTCGCGCCCATCGCCGTCGTTGATCAGCTCGATGGCGATGGAGCGGCGGCTGTGCGTCAGCACATGGTGCGCCACCTGCGACTCGGGCACGCTGGCGCGCACCGTGCCGCCTTTGTCGATCATCCAGTGAATGCCCAGCCGCGGGTGCGCCTCGATCTGGCGCAGGTTCTCGTTCAGCTCGCCCGCCGGCACCCAGATCGGCCGACCCTGCGCATCACAGGTCGGCCCGCCGGTGGAGTGGATGACGACCAGATCGACCGGCTGCGCGCGCGGCGGCCCGCTGCGGCGCGCGTGGGCGGGCGCGGCCAGCAGTGCCAGCGAAACCAGGGCCAGCACACGCCGGCGTGCCATGCGGGCTGTCACCGCGCGGCGCCGCTGCGTTGCAGCGCCTGGTCAATGTCCCACAGGATGTCGTCGATGTCCTCGATGCCCACCGACAGGCGGATCATGTCGGCGCTGACGCCGGCGCGCTGCAGTTCCTCGTCGTTCAGCTGCCGGTGCGTGGTCGAGGCGGGGTGGATGACCAGCGTCTTGGCGTCGCCGATGTTGGCCAGGTGGCTCAGGAATTCGCAGGCGTCGATGAAGCGTTCGCCGGCTGCCGCGCCGCCCTCGATGCCGAAGGTTAGTATGCCGGAGGCACCCGGCGCGGCCTGCGTTTCACCACCGTCGCCCGCCACGGGCCTGAATTGCTTGCTCGCCAATGCATAGTACGGCGAATCGGGCAGGCCGGGGTAGTTGACCCACTTCACGCGCGGGTGCTGCTGCAGAAAGCGTGCCACGCGGCGCGCGTTGCGGCAGTGCTCGCGCATGCGCAGGTGCAGCGTCTCGCTGCCCTGCAGCAGCAACCAGGCCGACAGCGGCGACAGCACGGCGCCGAAGGTGCGGTTGACTTCCATGCGCGCCTTCATGGTGTAGCCGAAGTCGCCGAAGGTCTCGTAGAACTTCACGCCGTGGTAGGCGCGGCTGGGCTCCACCATTTCGGGGAATTTGCCGTTGTCCCACGGGAACTTGCCGCCTTCGACGATGACGCCGCCCATGGTGGTGCCATGGCCGCCGATGTACTTGGTGGCGCTGTGCACCACGATGTCGGCGCCCAGGTCGCACGGGTTGCACAGGTAGGGGCTGGCGACGGTGTTGTCGATCACCAGCGGCAGGCCATGCGCGTGCGCCACGTCGGCTATTGAAACAATGTCGAGCACGTTGACCAGCGGGTTGCCGATGGTTTCGCCGTAGACCGCGCGGGTGTTGGGGCGGATGGCGGCGGCAAAGTGCTCGGGGCGCGACGGGTCGACGAAGGTGGTTTCGATGCCCAGCCGCGAAAAGCCCACGCCCAGTTGTCCCACCGTGCCGCCATACAGCGTGCTGGCCGCCACGATGTGGTCGCCGGCCTTCAGGATGGCCAGCAGCGCCGTCATCTGCGCCGCCATGCCGCTGGCGCAGGCCAGCGCGGCGCGACCGTTTTCCAGCGCCGCCATGCGCTCTTCGAACACGGCCACCGTGGGGTTGCCGATGCGGCTGTAAACATGGCCAAAGGTCTGCAGGTTGAACAGGCTGGCCGCGTGGTCGGCGCTGTCGAACACGAAGCTGGTGCTCTGGTGGATCGGCGTGGCGCGCGCGCCCGTCACCGCGTCGGGCACCGCCGCCGCATGCACCGCGCGGGTGGCAAAGCCAAAGGCGCGGTCGCCGGAAAGCTTGTCTTTATCGGTCATTCTGGCCCTCGGCGCTTATTTAGCAAGCGCGAACAGCTATAAAAATTGCAGCATTCCAATCGAGTGGCCGCGGAGCAGGCCATGCCAGAACGCCGTCGCCGGACCTGTGCCGGCGACTGGCGTTGTCCCCCTTGGGGGAAGGCGGCCGCAGGCCGACTCAGGGGGGTTTTGTACTTGATCGTGCAACCATACGGCTTCGTCACCGGCTGCCCAATCGGCCGCTTGGCCGCGATGTCCGCCAGCGCCGTCTTGATGTAGGGCGTGGCGCGCTCGATGTCGGCCACCCGGGCCGAGGCGATGCTGTCGATGCCGCCGGCATACATCAGTTGGCCCTGCGGGTCGACGATGTACATGTGGGGCGTGACCTTGGCGTCGTAGGCGCGGCCGGTGGTGCCTTCCGGGTCCATCAGCACCGCGCTGGGCGTGCCCTGGTGCTGCTTCAGCCAGTCGGCCAGGCGCGCCGGCTCCAGGTAGTCGCTGCTGGCGGTCTCGGTCGAATTGATGGCCAGCCACACCACGCCCTGATCGCGCGCCAGCATTTGCGTGGCGCCCATGTGGCCGCTTTCGTAGTGCTTGCGCACGAACGGGCAGCCGGGGTTGGTCCATTCCAGCACCACGTAGCGGCCGCGGAAGTCGGCCAGGCGCACGGTCTTGCCGGCGGTGTCGGGCAGCGCAAAGTCGGGCGCGGGCTGGCCCACGCGGGCGGCGTGCGCGGGCAGGTGCGCGGCCAGCGCCAGCCAAGCGGCGGCGGCCAGGGCGGTGCGGCGGTGCATCAGGGGCATGGCGGTCAGTCTCCAGGCGGTTGATGGGTGTTCATTTCGGGCGCCAGCGCTTTACTGGCAAGCGCAGGTAGCTATCAATACGGAAGCACGGTGGGCCGTCGCGCCGAGATCACGCGCGTGTTCACCCCGGCCCAGCCCAGGCCGCCGAACAGGCGCGCATGCTCGATCTTGACGCAGCGGTTCTGGATCACGTCCAGCCCCGCGTCCTCGGCCTGCCGCGCGGCGGCTTCGTGCGCCACGCCCAGTTGCAGCCACAGGCAGCGCGCGCCGATGGCGATGGCGTCCTCGGCCAGCGGCGGGATGTCTTCGCTGCGCCGAAAGCAGTCCACCATGTCGATGCGCCCGCCTTCGGCGCGGATCGCGGCGTCGGCCTCGCGCACGCTGGCAAAGGCGCGCTCGCCCAGGATCTGCCCGCCGCTGGCGGCCACCACCGGGTTGACCGGCACGATGCGGTAGCCGTGCGACTGCATGTAGCTGGCGGCAAAGAAGCTGGGCCGGTGCCACTGCGGCGACAGGCCGACCACCGCCAGCGTGCGGCATTCGGCCAGCACGCGGCGCAGGGTCGAGATGGTGTCGGGCGTGCGGGGCATGGGCGCAGTGTACGCAGCGTGGGCGGCGTGCGCGAGGGGGCGTCGATTTCCAGCAAAATCGGCCGCCAGCGCTGGCCGGACAAGCGCAGTCAGCTACATTGACCATAGCAAACGACACCGGGGCCGCTGTTGCCATGGCGCATCGCCGCCGGCCCGCAGGCCGGTCGAATTGCACGGATCGCGCGGCTTTAGGGCCAAGACCCGATTCCCGGTAGGGAAATCGCGGTCAGAATACGGGTTAACCCTTGTCTTGCGGCGCCTCGGCGCCCACACTGCCTCATGGACCAGCATTACCTGACCCCCCCTGTTCGAGCCCAAGTCCATCGTGCTGTTCACCGGCCCGCAGGGCCAGCCCGAACGCCAGACGCCGCAGGCGCGCGCCCTACTGGCGCACATGCAGGAGCAGCCCTTCAAGGGCCAGGTGCTGCCGCTCGACATCCACACCACCGGCACGCTGGGCGACCTGGCGCAGGCGCGCGCCGACCTGGCCATCATCGCGCTGGCCGACGACGAAATCCTGCCCGCGCTGGAACTGGCCGGCCGCATCAAGGTGCGCGCCGCGCTGGTGCTGTCCAGCGGCATCGACCTGGCGCGCGCGCAGGAAATGCACCGCGTGGCCAAGCGCCACGGCATGTGGCTGCTGGGGCCCAACAGCCAGGGCTTCCAGCGCCCCATGCTGCAGCTGAACGCCAGCTCGGCCGGCGAACTGGCCTCCCAGGGTCAACTGGCGCTGGTGTCGCAGTCGGGCGCGCTGACGGCCTCGATCCTGGACTGGGCGCAGCAGAACCGCGTCGGCTTTTCCACCGTCATCGCGCTGGGGCCGCACACGCAGGTGGGGCTGGCCGGTGTGCTGGACTACCTGGCCAATGACCGCCACACGCAGGGCATCGTGGTCTACATGGAAGGCATTGCCAACGCTCGGCGCTTTACCAGCGCGTTGCGCGCGGCCGCCAACAGCAAGCCGGTGGTGGTGCTGAAGGCCGGCCGCCGGCAGGACGGCAACGTGGCCGCCCAGACGCATTCGGGCGCCATCGTGGGCAGCGACGAGGTGTTCGACGCCGTGCTGCGCCGCGCCGGCGCGGTGCGCGTGCGCTCGTTTGTCGAACTGTTTTCGGCCGCCAAGTGCCTGGCCTCGCGCTACCGCCCGGTGGGGCGGCGGCTGGGCATCATCACCAACGGCGGCGGCCCCGGCGTGCTGGCGGCCGACTATGTGAACGAGCTGGGCCTGCAGCTGGGCGCGCTCAGCGAAGAAAGCCAGCGCGCGCTGGCCCCGCTGCTGCCCAAGTCCGCGTCGCTGGGCGACCTGGTGGACCTGAGCGAGGACGCCACCGCCGAACACTACCGCGCCGCGCTCGACGTGGCCGCCAAGGACCGATCGGTCGACGGCGTGCTGGTCATCTATTCGCCCAAGTTCGGCGGCGACGCCGAAGCCGTGGCGCGCCAGCTGGAGCAGGTGCGCCCGCACATGAGCAAGCCGCTGGTGGCCTGCTGGATGGGCGATTCGTCGGTCGGCGCGGCGCGCCACGTGCTGGCCGACGCGACGATTCCCAGCTTCCGCACGCCCGAGGCGGCGGTGGGCGCGTTCGGCAACATCGCCAGCTTCTATCAGAACCAGCAGCTGCTGCAGCAGACGCCGCCGCCGCTGTCGCCCGGCGCGCCGCCCGACGTGGAAGGCGCGCGCCTGCTGATCGAAAGCGTGCTGACCGAGCGCCGCAAGGTGCTGACCGAGATGGAATCCAAGGCGCTGCTGTCGGCCTTCCACATCCCGGTGACGCAGACGCTGCTGGCGCGCAGCGCCAACGAGGCCATGATGATCGCGGCGCAGATCGGCTTTCCGGTGGCGCTCAAGATCGATTCGCCCGACATCAGCCACAAGAGCGATGTCGGCGGCGTGGCGCTGAACGTGATGAACGCCACCGCCGTGCGCGACATCTGGCAGGACATGATGGAGGCCGTGCGCGCCAAGCAGCCCGACGCGCAGATCAACGGCGTGACGGTGCAGGCCATGGCGCGCAAGGCGCGCGGGCGCGAGCTGTACATCGGCGTGGTCACCGACGAGCCGTTCGGCCCGGTGATCGCCTTCGGCGCCGGCGGCACCATGATCGAGCTGATGAACGACCACGCCATGGAGCTGCCGCCGCTCAACCAGTTCCTGGCGCGGCGCCTCATTGAGCGGTCGCGCGTGCACGAAACCCTGGGCGCCTGGCGCGGCGCGCCGCCGGTCGACATGGCGGCGCTGGAGCAGGTGCTGCTGCGCGTGTCCGAAATGGTGTGCGAGCTGCCGCAGCTGCGCGAGATGGACATCAACCCCATCATCGTGGATGAGCGCGGCGCGCTGGCCGTGGACGCGCGCATCGTCATCGGCCCGGCGGCGCAGACCTCGCCCGGCCGCGCGGGCAAGTATGGCCACCTGTCGATCCTGCCGTACCCGCAGCGCTACGAGCAGCTGTGGCCGCTGCGCGGCGGCGGCGAATACACCGTGCGCCCGATCCACCCCGACGACGCGCAGATGCTGCAGGACCTGATGAAGCGCCTGTCGCCCGAAAGCCGCTACTTCCGCTTCGTCTCCAACATGGCCGAACTGCCGCCGGGCATGCTGTCGCGCTTCACGCTGATCGACTACGACCGCGAGATGGCGCTGTGCGCCGTGGTGCAGGAAGAAAGCGTGAGCGAGACCGGCGAAAAGCAGACCAAGGAAAAAATCATCGGCGTGTCGCGCTACATCACCAACCCCGACCAGAACAGCTGCGAGTTCTCGCTGGTGGTGGACGACGCCTACGGCGGCCAGGGCCTGGGCACGCGCCTGATGCTCAGCATCATGGACGTGGCGCGCGAAAAAGGCCTGCAGGAAATCATCGGCCTGGTGCTGACGCAGAACAACGGCATGCTCAAGCTGATGCGCAGCCTGGGCTTCGAGGTGAAGGCGTATCCGGACGATCCGGACTTCCGGTTGGTGACCCACCCGTTATAGGTTCCCCCCTGTGGCGCTGACGCGCCTTCCCCCTGAGGGGGACAACGCCAGCGGTCGGGCCAAGCCCGCTCCGCGGCGTTCGCGCGTGGCCTGCTTCGCGGCCTTCGGGTGGGCTTGCTGCGCAGCCCTGGGCCTTGCTCCCTCTCCCGCTGGCGGGAGAGGGCTGGGGTGAGGGTGGTGGCTGCCCCCTCACTTTATGCTATGTAAATGTGAGCTGCTTGCGCTTGTCCAGCAAGCGCTGGGGGCGATTTTTACGTCGGTTCGGGCAGCATCACGGCCAATGTCGACGTGGCGGTGGCAACGACGACGCGGTCTTCCAGGCGCATCAGGCGCGCGTGGGTGAAGGCCAGTTGCCTGCCGCGCCGCTCCACTTCGCCGGTGGCCAGGTAGTGGCCCTGCGGCGCGGGGCGCAGGAAGGCGGTGTTCAGGTTCACGGTGGCGCACGAGGCGCCCACTGGCAGGTGCGCCAGCGTGGCAAAAGCCATGGCGAAGTCCAGCATCGCCGTCACCGCCCCGCCCTGCAGCACGCCGGTGCCCTGGATGAACAGCGGGTCGGGCGCGAAGGCCAGTTCCACCCGGCCGGCCTGCAGGTCGGCCGCGCGCAGCTCGGCACCCAGCGCGCGCGCCATCGGGTTGGCATCGAACGGGATCGGCCGCGCGCCGCCGTCGATAAAGCGGTGAATCAGCGCCTGGTCGGGGTTGGCAAAGCGCAGCGTGCTCATGATTTGGGAGCGTCGAGCAGATCGCGGGCGACAATTTCTTTCATGATCTCCGACGTACCCGCATAGATGCGCTCGATGCGCGCGTCGGTGTAGGCGCGGGCGATGGGGTATTCGGCCATGTAGCCATAGCCGCCGAACAGTTGCAGGCACTCGTCGGTGACGCGGCCCAGCAGCTCGCTGTGCCACAGCTTGCCGGCGGCGGCGCCCACGGCGTCCAGTTCGCCCACCAGGTGCCGCGCGATCAGCTGGTCGCAGTAGGCGCGGCCGGCAGCGATGTCGGTGGCCAGGGCGGCCAGCTTGAAGCGGGTGTTCTGGAAGTCGGCCACGCGCTGGCGGAAGGCGTGGCGCTGCTGCACGTAGTCCACCGTCCACTGCAGGGCGGCTTCGGCGCGCGCCTGGCAGCCCACGCTGACCAGCAGGCGCTCCTGCGCCAGCTTCTGCATCAGGTACTTGAAGCCCTGGCCTTCGCTGCCCAGCAGGTGCGTGGCGGGCACGCGCACGTTGTCGAAGAACAGCTCGGCGGTGTCCTGCGCGTGCTGGCCGATCTTGCGCAGGTTGCGCCCGCGCGTGAAGCCGGGCATGCCCTCTTCGACCACCAGCAGCGACACGCCGTGCGCGCCCTTGTCGGGCTCGGTCTTGCAGGCCACCACCACGACGTCGGCGTTGTGGCCGTTGGTGATGAAGGTCTTCTGGCCGTTCAGCACGTAGTGGTCACCGTCGTGCCGCGCCTGCGTGCGGATGGCGGCCACGTCGCTGCCGGTGCCGGGCTCGGTCATGGCGATGGCGGCGATCTTTTCGCCGCGCACCATGGCGGGCAGCAGCGCCTGCTGCAGCGCCGGCGTGCCGTGCGCCACCAGATAGGGCGCGACGATGACGGAGTGCAGCGCAAAACCCGGCCCGGTGGCGCCGATGCGGCCCAGCTCCTCGGCCACGATGAAGTCGAACAGCAGGTCGGCGCCCGGGCCGCCCAGGTGTTCGGGCAGCCAGCAGCACAGCAGCCCGTTGTCGCCCGCCTGCCGCCACACCGCGCGCGGCACGCCGTGGGCGCCTTCCCAGGCGGCGTGGTGCGGGGCGATTTCGCGTTCGCAGAAGCGCCGCACCTGTTCGCGGAAGGCGTCGTGCTCGGGGCTGAAAAGGAGGCGGGGGGCGGGCTTCATGCTGCGCACTGTAGCAAGGCGACCGTCGCGCAGGGGGTGGTGTGGCGGGGCTCAGCGCTTGCCGGCCGGATCGCTCGAATGCGGGATGGCCGGCGGCGCGGCGTCGGCGGCGTGGGGGCGGGCGGCCTTGCCCGACGGGGCGCGAAACTGCTCTGGCGTGCGCCCCGTCCAGTGGCGGAAGGCGCGGATGAAGCTCTTGTCGTTCTGGAAGCCCACCGCGCGCGCCACGCGCGCCAGCGGCTGGCGCGTGCGCAGCAGCAGGTCGGCGGCCTGGGCGCGCCGCACCTCGTCCTTCAGCGCCTGCAGGGTGGTGCCTTCGCTGCGCAGCTGGCGGTGCAGCGTGCGGGGCGACAAGGCCAGTTGCGCGGCCAGCGTCTGCGCGGTGTGCGCGGCCTGCGGTTTTTGCAGCAGCTGACGCACCCGGCGCGCCAGCGAGGCTTCGCGCCGGTACGGCCAAACCAGAATGGGCAGCGCACGGCGCAGCATCTGGTCCAGCGCGGCGGCGTCGCGGCGCAGCGGCAGGTTCAGCACACTGGCGTCGAAGTGCAGCGCCGCCTGCGGCGCGCCAAAGCGCACCGGGCTGGCAAACAGCCGCGCGTGGACGTCGGCGTGCGGCGGCGCGTCAAACGGAAACTGCACGCCGTGCAGGGCGATGGGGGCGTCGATCCACCAGCAGGCCAGGCCGTGCAGGTTGCGCAGCAGCGACAGCAGGGCGAATTCGCGCAGTTCGGGCACGGCGCGGTGCTCGGCGATTTCGATGCGCGCCTGGGCGCCGGCCACGCGCAGGCTCAGCTTCACATCGTCGGTCAGCAGGCCGTGGTGGCGGCACCAGCGCCGCAGTGCCACGCCCAGCGTCGGCGCGCCGGTGGACGCCCGCGCCAGCATGCCGTAGCTGCCCCAGGGCAGGCGGCGGCTGAACCAGCCAGGCGCTTCGTCGTCCAGCTCCTGCATGGCGGCGGCGCACAGGCGCTCGAACTGCTGGGCGGTGACGCGGTGCTGCGGGTCGGCCAGCTCGTATGGCCTGATTTGTGCCTTGGCCAGGGCACCGTCGGGCGCCAGCCCGCGCTGCGCATAGGCGTGGACGATGGCCCCGACAAAGGCGCCCGGCGTGTGGGCAGGGCCGGTGGCGGGGGAGCGCGGCAGGGTGCGGGCAGGCATGGGTGACAGCCTAGGCCAGTGTGGCGCAATTTGCAACCGGGGTGTCGCCCCTTGCACACGGCTTGCGCCTATGCTCGCTGCGATGCGCGCGGTAGGATGCCGCTGGCGCACCCTGAACAAAGACCCGAGGAGACAAGCGCGATGAGCACCGCACTCGCCGCCAGCCACGCCCGTGGCGCCACCACGCCGCCGCTGATCGAACAGACGCTGGGCGCCTTTTTCGACGCCATGGTCGAGCGGGTGCCCGAGCGCGAGGCGCTGGTGGTGGCGCACCAGCAGCGCCGCTACACCTACCGCCAGCTGCAGACGGAAAGCCGCCGCCTGGCCAGCGCGCTGCTGGGCCTGGGGCTCAAGCCCGGCGACCGCATCGGCATCTGGTCGCACAACAACGCCGAATGGGTGCTGATGCAGCTGGCCACGGCGATGACCGGGCTGGTGCTGGTCAATATCAACCCGGCCTACCGCACGGCCGAGGTCGAATACGCGCTGAACAAGGTCGACTGCAAGGCGCTGGTCGTCATGCCGCGCTTCAAGACCAGCGACTACCTGGGCATGCTGCGCGAGCTGGCGCCCGAATGGGCGCACGCGCGGCCCGGCGAGCCGCTCGAATCGCAGACGCTGCCGCACCTGCAGCACGCGATCTGGATCGACGTGGCAGGTGAGGGCGCCGACGAACCGGGGTTCACGCGCTTTTCCGACCTGATGAAGACCGGCGACCCGCAGGACGCGCGCCTGGCCCAGGTGGCGCGGCTGCTGCACAACACCGACCCGATCAACATCCAGTTCACCAGCGGCACCACGGGCTTTCCCAAGGGCGCCACGCTGACGCACCGCAACATCCTCAACAACGGTTTCTTCATCGGCGAAGCCATGAAGCTGACGCAGGAAGACCGGCTGTGCATTCCCGTGCCGCTGTACCACTGCTTCGGCATGGTGCTGGGCAACCTGGCGGTACTGACGCACGGCGGCTGCATCGTCTACCCCAACGATGCGTTCGACCCGCTCACCGTGCTGGAAACGGTCCAGAAGGAAAAATGCACCGGCCTGCACGGCGTGCCCACCATGTTCATCGCGGAGCTGGACCACCCGGATTTCGCCAAGTACGACCTCAGCACCCTGCGCACCGGCATCATGGCCGGCAGCCCGTGCCCCATAGAGGTGATGAAGCGCGTGCAGCGCGACATGAACATGGGCGAGGTGACGATTGCCTATGGCATGACCGAGACCTCGCCCGTCAGCTGCCAGAGCTCTACCTCCACGCCGCTGGACAAGCGCGTGTCCACCGTCGGCCTGGTGCAGCCGCACCTGGAGGTGAAGATCATCGACCCCGAAACCGGCGAAACCGTGCCGCGCGGCGCCACCGGCGAGCTGTGCACCAAGGGCTATTCGGTGATGCAGGGCTACTGGGGCGACGATGCGCGCACGCGCGAAGCCATCGACGCCGAAGGCTTCATGCACACGGGCGACCTGGCCACCATGGACGAAGAAGGCTACGTCAACATCGTCGGCCGCAGCAAGGACATGGTGATCCGCGGCGGCGAGAACGTTTACCCCCGCGAGATCGAGGAATTTCTCTACCGCCACCCCAAGATCCAGGACGTGCAGGTGGTCGGCGTGCCCGACCAGCGCTTCGGTGAAGAACTGTGCGCCTGGATCGTCGTCAAGCCCGGCCACACGCTCACCGAAGACGAGGTGCGCGATTTCTGCAAGGGCAAGATCGCGCACTACAAGGTGCCCAAGTACCTGCGCTTCGTCACCGAGTTCCCCATGACGGTGACCGGCAAGATCCAGAAGTTCAAGATTCGCGAGCAGATGCAGCAGGAGTTGGGGCTGCAGGAAGTCAAGACCGCCTGAATCTGGAGCTTGACCGGACGCGAAGAACGCGAAAGAACGCCAAGGACGCAAAAAGAACAACCAGCAGATTTTTAAAGGTTTTCCTTCGCGCCCTTGGCGAAACCTTTGCGTCCTTCGCGTCCTGTATTTGAAATTTTTGAGACTACGCCATGCCCACCATCGAAACCAAACTCAACGCCCGCTCGGCGGACTTCCAGGCCAACGCTGCCGCCATGCGCGCGCTGGTCGATGACCTGAAGGCCCAGGTCGACAAGGTCGGCCTGGGTGGCGGCGAGGCCGCGCGCAAGAAGCACATGGACCGCGGCAAGCTGCTGCCGCGCGTGCGCGTGCAGATGCTGCTCGACCCCGGCACGCCCTTTCTCGAAGTGGCGCCGCTCGCCGCATTGGGCATGTACAAGGAAAAGGACGGCAACGACGCCGCGCCCGCCGCCGGCGTCATCACCGGCATCGGGCGCGTGTCGGGCGTCGACTGCATGATCGTGTGCAACGACGCCACGGTGAAGGGCGGCACCTACTACCCGCTCACCGTCAAGAAGCACCTGCGCGCGCAGGAAATCGCTGAAGCCAACCGCCTGCCCTGCATCTACCTGGTCGATTCGGGCGGCGCCAACCTGCCCAACCAGGACGACGTGTTCCCCGACCGCGACCACTTTGGCCGTATCTTCTTCAACCAGGCCAACATGAGCGCCAAGGGCATCGCGCAGATCGCGGTGGTCATGGGCAGCTGCACGGCCGGCGGCGCCTACGTGCCGGCCATGAGTGACGAAACCATCATCGTCAAGAACCAGGGCACCATCTTCCTCGGCGGCCCGCCGCTGGTGAAGGCCGCCACGGGCGAGGTCGTCAGCGCCGAAGACCTGGGCGGCGGCGACGTGCACACGCGCCTGTCGGGCGTGGCCGACCACCTGGCGCAGAACGACATGCACGCGCTGGCGCTGGCGCGTGAAGCCGTCGCGCGGCTCAATGCCAAAAAGGCCTATGCCGGCGCCCTCCAAGCGCCGGCAGCTCCTAAATATGCAGCAGACGAGCTGTACGGCGTGATCCCCACCGACACGCGCAAGCCCTTCGACGTGCGCGAGATCATCGCCCGCATTGTCGACAACTCCGAGATGCACGAATTCAAGTCGCGCTACGGCACCACGCTGGTGTGCGGCTTCGCGCACATCGAAGGCATGCCCGTCGGCATCATCGCCAACAACGGCATCCTGTTTGCCGAGTCCGCGCGCAAGGGCGCGCACTTCATCGAACTGTGCTGCCAGCGCAAGATTCCGCTCGTCTTCCTGCAGAACATCACCGGCTTCATGGTCGGCCGCAAGTACGAGAACGAAGGCATCGCCCGCGACGGCGCCAAGATGGTGACGGCCGTGGCCACCG
Organism: Ottowia sp. SB7-C50; assembly: GCF_033110285.1. NCBI lineage: Bacteria > Pseudomonadati > Pseudomonadota > Betaproteobacteria > Burkholderiales > Comamonadaceae > Ottowia > Ottowia sp. SB7-C50. The sequence goes on along the minus strand of NZ_CP136995.1, from coordinate 3,194,104 downwards.
CCAACGTGCCCAAGTTCACCATCATCATTGGCGGCAGCTTCGGCGCCGGCAACTACGGCATGTGCGGCCGCGCGTATTCGCCGCGCTTCCTGTGGATGTGGCCCAACGCGCGCATCAGCGTGATGGGCGGCGAGCAGGCGGCCAGCGTGCTGGCCACGGTGCGGCGCGACGGCATCGAGTCCAAGGGCGGCCAGTGGTCTGCCGACGAGGAAGAAGCCTTCAAGGCACCCATCCGCCAGCAGTACGAAGTGCAGGGCCACCCCTACTACGCCACCGCCCGCCTGTGGGACGACGGCGTGATCGACCCCGCCGACACGCGCCGCGTGCTGGCGCTGGGCCTGTCGGCGGCGCAGAACGCGCCGGTGCCGGACGTGAAGTTCGGCGTGTTCCGGATGTGAGGTGACAGCGGTGCTGGCCCGACTGCGCCTGGCGTGCGCCCGCGTGTTGCGCGGGGGCGCGGCCGCGCTGCTGGCCGCCGGCGCGCTGACCGCGCACGCGGCCGACGTCGTGCTACCGGGGCCGGATGGCCTGGCGCTCCGGGCGCACTGGTTTCCCGCCACGAATGGATCTGGCGCTGCGCAGCCCGTGGTGCTGGCGCTGCACGGTTGCGGCGGCCTGCACAACCCCCAGGGGCGGCTGTCGGCACGCGACCGCGACTATGTGCGGTGGCTGGGCCAGCGCGGCTACCAGGTGCTGATGCCCGACAGCTTTGGCTCACGCGGCTTGGGCAGCCAGTGCGGCACGCGTTATGGCGACCGGCAGATCGGCGTGTCCACGCGCCGCCAGGACGTGCTGGCCGCGCTGGCCTGGCTGAAGGCGCAGCAGGTGGACGCTTCGCGTGTGGCGCTGCTGGGCTGGTCGAACGGCGCCACCACCGCGCTCACCGTGCTCGACCCCGCGCAGGGCGACGTGCCCGCGCTGGCCGGCGCGGCGGTGTTCTACCCCGGCTGCGGCGCGTTCGTGAAGCGCAACGCGGTGCTGGCGCCGCAGGTGCCGCTGCTCGTGCAACTGGGCGCCGCCGACGACTGGACGCCCCCCGAGCCGTGCCAGCGCTTTGTCGCCGCGCAGCAGGCCAGGGGCCACGCCGATGTGACGCTGCGCGCCTACGAAGGCGCCTACCACGGCTTCGACAGCACGGCGCCGGTGCGCTTTCGGGCCGACGTGCCCAACGGCGTCAACCGTGCCGGCGTGCACCAGGGTGGCGACCCCGCGGCGCGTGCGCAGGCGCTGGCCGAACTGGAGCGCTTTCTGGCCCGGGTGCTGGGCGCCCAAGGCCATTGACGCCATGAACCCGACACGCCATTTCGTCACCCTGGCCCGCTACAACGCCTGGGCCACGGCACGCCTGCTGGATGCGGTGGCGGCGGTGGACGATGACGACTACCGGCGCGACATCGGCCTGTTTTTCAAGAGCATCCACGGCACGCTCAACCACCTGCTGGTGGGCGAGCAGCTGCTGTGGTTCCGCCGCTTCGCCGAAGGCGTCTCGCCCAGGCTGGCGCTGGATGACGAGGCAGAGCCCGATCGCGCGCGCGTCGCCGAGCGCCTGTTGCAGGGTGCGGCGCGCTGGCAGCCGCTGGTCGAAAGCTGGCCGGCCGAGCGCTTCGACGATGTGCTGCGCTACACCACCACGCGCGGCCAGCCGGCGACGCTGCCTTTTGCCGCTACGCTGACCCACGTCTTCAACCACAGCACGCACCACCGCGGGCAGATCACCGCCGCGCTGACGCAGCTGGGCCAGCCGTGCCCGGAACTCGATCTGGTCTACATGCTGCAGCAGGAGGCGCGATGAAGCCATGGTTCAGCAGTAAAGCCGCGTTGCTCGCCGCGCTGCTGGCGCTGGCGGGCGTGGCGCGGGCGCAGGTCAATGCCGGTGCGCCGCAGTTGAATGCCGGCTTGGGCGAGCAGGTGGTGATGGTGCCGCACCGCGGCAAGCTGTTCAACCCGGAACTGGAAACCACCATCTACCGCCCGCCGGGCCAGGGGCCGTTTCCGGTCGTCGTCATCAATCACGGCAAGATGGCCGGCGACGTGCGCTTTCAGGCGCGCTATCAGCCCGTGAGTGCGGCGCGCTTCTTTCTGGCGCGCGGCTATGCCGTGGTGGTGCCCATGCGCACGGGCTTCTCCAAGTCGTCCGGCAGCTACATCGGCGGCGGCTGCAATGTCGAAAGCAACGGCCGCGTGCAGGCCGAGGACGTGAAGGCCGTGATCGACTGGCTGGGCGAGCAGGCCTGGGCCGATCGGCGCCAGGTGCTGCTGGTCGGCCAGTCACACGGCGGCTGGACCACGCTGGCGGCGGGCGCCGCGGGCGTGGAAGGCGTCAAGGGCCTGGTGAACTTTGCCGGCGGCTTGCGCAACACCGACTGTTCGGGCTGGGAAGGCACGCTGGCGCGCGCCGCCGGCAGCTACGGCAAGCAGGTGCGCGTGCCCTCGCTGTGGTTCTACGGCGAAAACGACAGCTTCTTCCCCGAACGCGTGTGGAAGGCCATGGCCGATGCCTATGCCGCCGGGGGTGCGCCGGTCGACGTCGTCAACACCGGGTCATTTGGCACCGATTCGCATTTTTTATTCGGCGCACGCGCGGCAGAGCGGGTGTGGCAGCCCAAGGTAAACGACTTCATGGCCGCCGCCGGCTTGCCGACGGCGGTGCGCTTTCCTGATCTGCTGCGCGCCGGACAGCCACCGGTTCCGCCCGCCAGCGGTTTTGCCGCATTGGATGACGTGGACAAGGTGCCCTACCTCAAGCCCAGCGGGCGCGACGGCTACAAGGCCTTCCTGGCCAAGCAGTTGCCGCGCGCCTTCGCCGTCGGCCCCAGCGGCGCCTGGGCCTGGGCCGAGATGGGCGACGACCCGCTGGCGCGCGCGCTGGCCAATTGCCAGCGCCACGCCAAGACCGACTGCAAGCTGTACGCCGTGGACGACCAGGTCGTCTGGAAGGAGTGAACCCGAACATGACCAACGCCATCCGCATCGCCACCCAGGGCCACGTCGCCACCGTGGTGCTGAGCCGCCCCGAAGTGCGCAACGCCTTCAACGACGAGGTGATTGCCGAGCTGTCGCAGGCCTTTGTGCAACTGGGCGACGCCCCCGACGTGCGCGCCGTCGTGCTGATGGCCGAAGGCCCCGCCTTCTGCGCCGGCGCCGACCTGAACTGGATGCGCCGCATGGCCGATTACACGCGCGAGCAGAACCTGGAGGACGCCGGCAAGCTGGCCTTCATGCTGCGCGCCATCTACGAATGCCCCAAGCCGACCATCGCGCGCGTGCAGGGCGACGTCTACGCCGGCGGCATGGGCCTGGTGGCGGCGTGCGACATGGCGGTGAGCGTGGACACGGCGAATTACTGCCTGAGCGAAGTGAAGCTGGGCCTGATCCCTGCCACCATCAGCCCCTACGTCATCCGCGCCATGGGCCCGCGCGCGGCGCACCGCTACTTTCTGACGGCCGAGCGCTTCAGTGCGCAAGAGGCGCACCGCATCGGCTTCGTGCACGAGGTGGTGGCGGCCGACGCGCTGGACGCCAAGGTGGGCGAGCTGGTCAGCGCGCTCACCAGCGCCAGCCCCAACGCCGTGCGCGAATGCAAGAAGCTGGTGCAGGACGTGGCCGAGCGCGACATCACGCGCCTGCTGATCGAGCGCACCGTGGAAGGCATCGCCGACATCCGCGCGTCGGACGAAGGCAAGGAAGGCGTGCAGTCCTTCCTGCAAAAGCGCAAGCCGGCGTGGCTGGCGGGATGAGGCGGTTTTGATGTGTTTTTGGCCTTTGCCGCACACCAGTCAAGCGCAGCCAGCTATGAATAATGTAGCTTTCAGTGTCCGGATGGCGGCGGCGTCCTACGCCCACCGGCCGGCCAACGCGTCAGCCTTGCCTCTGGCGCGCGCGTTGTGCGTGCGCGGGCGGGCGCGGGGCGCCTGCCACTGACACCAGGCGAGGTCGCGCACATGCAGGAACTCATTCAATCCGTCGTCCAGTGGTTGCACGGCATGGGCATCCACCCCAATGGCGAAACCGCCGCCGCGGTGGGCAATGCCGTGGGACAGGCGGGCGTGGCCGTGGGCGGCGCCATCGCGCCCGCCGTGGCCAAGATGGACATGCCCTCGCTCATGGCGCTGGCGGCGGCGCTGGGCTGGGCCAGCGGGTTCCGGTTGTACGCGGTGGTGTTTCTGACCGGCGCCATGGGCTACGCGGGGTGGATTCCGCTGCCCGAGGGGCTGAAGCTGCTGATGCACCCGGCCGTGCTGGGCGCCAGCGGCTTCATGCTGCTGGTCGAATTCTTTGCCGACAAGATTCCCTGGCTCGACAGCGTGTGGGACTCGATCAACAGCGTCATCCGCATCCCCGGCGGCGCGCTGCTGGCGGCCAGCGTGTTCGGCGCCGACAGCGGCGCCATGGGCCTGGTGGCCGGCCTGCTGGGCGGTTCGCTGGCGGCCACTTCGTTTGCCACCAAGGCCACCACGCGCGCGGCCATCAACACCAGCCCCGAGCCGTTCAGCAACTGGCTGGCCTCGTTCTTCGAGGACGGCCTGGCCGTGGGCGTGATGTGGCTGGCGACGCAGCACCCGCTGGCCTTTGGCGTGGCGCTGGCGGTAATGCTGGTGGTGTCGGTGCTGCTGCTGGTCGTGTTGTGGAAGTTTTTGAAGATCGTGATCCGGAAGCTGAAGGCGTTCTTCGCCGGCGGCGCGCCGGCGCCCAGCGGCGCGTAGCCGCGCCCCGTCCCAATTTGTTGAGGAGACTCGCTTGTTTAAAAAAATCCTGATCGCCAACCGTGGTGTTCGCGCGCAGCGCGGGCTTGCCAAATTGCCGGGCACGCGCAGCGTGCATCAGGCGATGAGCCACGGAGGGCACCATGTTTAAAAAGATCCTGATCGCCAACCGTGGCGAAATCGCCTGCCGCGTGGCGGCCACTGCGCGCCGCATGGGCGTGCAGACCGTGGCCGTGTATTCCGACGCCGACGCGCACGCCAAGCACGTCATGGCGTGCGACGAAGCGGTGCACGTGGGCGGCAGCGCGCCGAAAGAGAGTTACCTGCAGTGGCAGCGCATCATCGACGCCGCCAAGGCCACGGGCGCGCAGGCCATCCACCCCGGCTACGGCTTTTTGAGCGAGAACGAGGACTTCGCCCAGGCCTGTGCCGACAACGGCCTGGTGTTCATCGGCCCGCCCGCCAGTGCCATCAACGCGATGGGGCTGAAGGCCGAATCCAAGCGCCTGATGGAAGCCGCCCACGTGCCGCTGGTGCCGGGCTACCACGGCACCGACCAAGACCCGGCGCTGCTGCAGCGCGAGGCCGACCGCATCGGCTACCCGGTGCTGATCAAGGCCAGCGCGGGCGGCGGCGGCAAGGGCATGCGGATCGTCGAAAAGGCCGAAGACTTTGCCGCCGCGCTGGATTCGTGCAAGCGCGAAGCCATCAACAGCTTTGGCAGCGATGCCGTGCTGGTCGAGAAATACGTGCAGCGCCCGCGCCACATCGAGATCCAGGTGTTTGGCGACAGCCACGGCAACTACGTCTACCTGTTCGAGCGCGACTGCTCGGTGCAGCGCCGCCACCAGAAGGTGCTGGAAGAAGCGCCCGCGCCGGGCCTGCCCGAAAGCATTCGCGACGCCATGGGCCAGGCCGCCATCAACGCCGCGCGCGCCGTCAACTATGTCGGCGCGGGCACGGTCGAATTCATCGTCGAGCAGCCGGGTGGCTACGACGCGCCCGAGCAGATGAAGTTCTACTTCATGGAGATGAACACGCGCCTGCAGGTCGAGCACCCGGTGACCGAGGCGATCACCGGCCTCGACCTGGTCGAATGGCAACTGCGCGTGGCCAGCGGCGAGCCGCTGCCGCTGGCGCAGGACGACCTGGACATCCAGGGCCACGCCATCGAGGCGCGCATCTGTGCCGAGAACCCCGACAACAACTTCCTGCCCGCCACCGGCACGCTGCACGTGTACCGCAAGCCGCCGCACAGCGCGTTTGAAATCGACGAAGTGCGGGTGGACGACGGCGTGCGCGAGGGCGACGCCATCAGCCCGTTCTACGACTCGATGATCGCCAAGCTCATCGTGCGGGGCGAAACGCGTGAAGAAGCGCTGGCCAAGCTGGACGCGGCGCTGGCCGCCACGCACATCGCCGGCCTGCAGACCAACGTGCAGTTTCTGCGGCACGTGCTGGCCACGCCGTCGTTCGCGCAGGCCAGGCTCGACACCGCGCTGATTCAGCGCGAGGCCGACCGCCTGTTCAAGCAGGACAAGCTGGGCATCGACATGGTCGTGGCCGCTGCCGTGGCGCAGACCGTGCTGGCCGAGCGCGGCGGCGAGGGCGCCGACCCGTTCAGCCGCACGGACGGCTTCCGCTCGCACGGCATCGCGTCGCGCCGCATCGACTTCCAGTACGCGGGCGAGCCGGTCATTGCCAAGCTGCGCTACCTGCACGACGGGCTTCAGCTGAAGGTGGGCGAGGCCGAGCCGGTCTCCATCGGCTTCACTGCCCAGCCCGACGGCCGCATCGACGTGCGCGCTGGCGCCGACCGGCAGGTGGTGCGCGTGTACCCGCTGGGCGAGGCCATGCACGTGTTCGGCACGCGCGGCGCGGCGCAGATCACCGAACTGGACGTGCTGTCGCACGCGCTCGAAGGCGCGGGCGAGGGCGGGCGACTCACGGCCCCGATGCCCGGCAAGGTCGTCAGCTTTGCCGTCAAACCCGGCGACAAGGTCACCAAGGGCCAGCCGCTGGCGGTGATGGAAGCCATGAAGATGGAACACACCATCGCCGCACCGCTGGACGGCGTGGTGCAGGAGCTGCTGTACGCGCCGGGCGATCAGGTGATGGATGGCGCGGAACTGCTGCGCTTGGGGACATCGGCCTGAGGTGTCGGGCGGGCACTTGTGCCCGCGCGCATGTGGCGCGCGCTGCTCGCGGGCACGAGTGTCTGCCCTGCTTGCTATTAATTACGCAGCGCGTTGCGCTTTATGGGTCAGCGCTGCAAGCATTTTTTCTTTGAATTGAAGTCGTCCGGCCGGCGCGCAGATGCCACCCGCTGCCTGCCGTGGATGCGTCCCTTCACCCGCATTCCGCCCGCACGCGGCGCGGCGCCTGCCGCTACACTGCGACGAGCGCGCATTGCCTCACTTTTCAGTCGCCCACAGCGAGAACCGCCATGCCTTTGCCCTCCCGTGTCAAGATCGTCGACGTCGGCCCGCGCGACGGCCTGCAGAATGAAAAACAGGCGGTGCCCGCCGCCGTCAAGATCGAGCTGGTCCATCGCCTGCAGGATGCGGGCCTGAAGGAGATCGAGGTCACCAGCTATGTGTCACCCAAGTGGGTGCCGCAGATGGGCGACAACGCCGAGGTCATGGCCGGCATCCGCCGCCAGCCCGGCGTGCGCTACAGCGTGCTGACGCCCAACCTGAAGGGCTTCGAGGCCGCCATTGCCGGCCCGCGCGCCACCTGGCCCGACGAGATCGTGGTCTTCGGCGCCGCCAGCGAGGCCTTCAGCCAGAAGAACATCAACTGCAGCATCGCCGAAAGCATCGAGCGCTTCGCCCCAGTGGCGGAGGCCGCGCGCGATCAGGGCATCTACGTGCGCGGCGCCATGAGCTGCACCGTGGGTTGCCCGTATGAAGGCGACATCGCGCCCGAGCGCGTCGGCTACCTGGCGGGCCTGATGAAGGGCATCGGCGTGCAGCACGTGGGCGTGGCCGACACCATTGGCGTCGGCACGCCGCGCAAGGTGCAGGCGGCCATCGAGGCGACGTTGCGGCACTACGCCGTCGACGACGTGTCGGGCCACTTCCACGACACCTACGGCCAGGCGCTGGCCAACACGCTGGCCGCGCTGGAGCTGGGCGTGTGGCAGTACGACACGTCGGTGGCCGGCCTGGGTGGCTGCCCGTATGCCAAGGGCGCTACCGGAAACGTAGCAACCGAAGACGTGGTGTACATGCTGCACGGCATGGGCATCGACACCGGCATCGACCTCGACCAGCTGATCGACGCCGGGCAGTACATCAGCGACTTCCTGGGCCGCAAATCGAATTCGCGCGTGGCGACGGCGGTGCTGAACAAGCGCGCGGGGTAAGCCATGGCCTGCGCCGCGACCGCCTGTCTTGATGGCGTGGGGCTGCCGTCGGGGACGCTGAAGGTTTTTTGAAATGGATGCTCGTGTCTGGCTGGCGTATTTCGTGGCGTCGTGGCTGATCGCGCTGTCGCCCGGCTCGGGCGCGGTGCTGTCGATGAGCCACGGCCTGCAATACGGCGTGCGCCAGACCAGCGCCACCATCGCCGGGCTGCAAATCGGGCTGGCGTTCATCCTGCTGGTGGCGGGCGTCGGGGTGGGCGCGCTGCTGGTGGCTTCGGCCACCGCGTTCACCGTGGTCAAGGTGCTGGGCGCGGCCTATCTGGTGTGGCTGGGCGTCAGGCAATGGCGCGCGCCGGTGCATGGCGGCCAGGCGCTGGACGGCATGCCGGCCGCGGCGCCGGCCCTGAGCCTGCGCCAGCGCGTGGTGACCGGCGCGCTGACCAATGCCACCAACCCCAAGGGCATCGTCTTCATGGTGGCGGTGCTGCCGCAGTTCATCGACCCCAGGCGCCCGCTGGCGCTGCAACTGGCCATTCTGCTGGTCACCACGCTGGCCGTGGACACGGTGGTGATGCACGGCTACGCCTTCATCGCTGCGCGCCTGCGGGCGGCGCTGCGTTCGGCCAGCGCGCGGCGGGCGCAGAACCGCGTGTTTGGCGGCGTGCTGATGGGCATGGGCGCCAGCCTGCTGATGGTGGGGCGCGTGGCGCGCACCGGCTGAGGTGACATGACGACGATGAACACTGAAAAACCGCTTCCCGACGGCGTGCAGCGCGTGGCCCAGGCGCTGCGGCAGGCCGGCCACGCCCACATGCCGGTCATGCTGGACGACGCCGCGCGCACCGCGCAGCAGGCCGCCGACGCGCTGGGCATTGACGTCGGCCAGATCGCCAAGAGCATCATCTTTCGCCGCAAGGCCGACGACGCGGCGGTGCTGGTCATCACCAGCGGCGACCGCCGGGTGGACGAAAAAAAGGTCGAGGCGCTGGTGTGCGCCGAGGGCGGCGGCAAGCTGGGCCGCGCCGACGCCGAGTTCGTGAAGGCCAAGACCGGGTTTTCCATCGGCGGCGTGTCGCCGGTGGCGCACGCCATGCCGTCGGTGACGCTGATCGACCGCGAGCTGTTCCGCTTTGCCGAGATCTGGGCCGCCGCCGGCCACCCGCACGGCGTGTTCAAGCTGACGCCGGCCGACCTGGAACACCTGACCGGTGCGCCGGTGGCGGACGTGGTGGCATGAGGCCGCGCGTGACGGGCGTTCACCAGGGCGCGCCAGCCGGGATTCAGCCCTGCGGTGCGTGCCGCAGGATGCTATTGAAATGATATCTGAAGACGCAGGCGTGGCAAGCGCCTGGATCGATTTTGATCCAGATTCCGGCCCGGGGCCGGTGCCGTCGCCCTGCATCAACGTGTGCCGCATCAGCCCCGTCACGGGCTGGTGCGAAGGCTGCCAGCGGCGGCTGGAAGAAATCGGCGGCTGGGGCAGCGCCAGCGACGACGCCCGCCGCGAGGTGTGGCGGCGCATCCGGGCGCGCCGCGCCGATCAGGGGCCGAAGCCATGAAGCGCATCGATTTCTACCTGGACTTCATCTCGCCGTACGCCTATCTGGCCTTCGAGCGCCTGCCGCGCGCGCTGGATGGGCTGGGCTACGAGGTGACGTACCGCCCGATCCTGTTTGCCGGGCTGCTCAAGCACCACGGGCAGCTGGGCCCGGCCGAGATCGCGCCCAAGCGCGACTGGACTTACCGCCAGGTGCTGTGGCTGGCGCAGACGCTGGACGTGCCGCTCGACCTGCCCGCCGCGCACCCCTTCAACCCGCTGGCCTTGCTGCGGCTGGCCTGGGCCTGCGCGCGCCAGGGCACGCCCAACCGCTGGGTGTGCGAAACGATCTTTCGCCACGTCTGGCAAGGCGGCGCGCCGGCCGACGACGCCGGGCGGCTGGCGGCGTTGACCGCGCAGCTGGCGCCGCCGCGCGACCCGGCCAGCGACGCGGTGAAGGCCGAGCTGAAGCACGCCACCGACGCGGCGCTGGCCGCCGGCGTGTTTGGCGTGCCCACGGCGGTGGTGGACGGGCGCGTGTTCTGGGGCCTGGACGCCTTGCCCATGCTGCGCGCGCAGCTGGAAGACGCCACGCGCCTGGACGCCGTGTGGGCGGGCGCTGCAAGCGTGGCGCAAGGCGTGCGGCGCTGAATGAGGGGTGCGCACGGCGGCGCGTTGGCGGCGCCCTGGTTGCTCTCTTTTAATGAGCGGCCAGCGCTTGCCCCATAAGGGCTGGCGTGCGATTTGATTCAAAATTCAGTGCCGGCGCCGGCACCTTTGTGGCATGCCCAACGCCTTCAATTTTTCTGCTTCGCCCTTTGATTGCCTGACCCAGGAGCAGCAGCGCCTGGTGCAGGCCAGCGTGGACGTGGCGTATTTCCCGCGCGACGCCGTCATCCTGGACGTGGGCGACACGCCGACCGACCTGTTCGTGCTGATCAAGGGGCAGGTCACGCAGCTGGACGGCGACGAGGTGGTGGCCATCTACGGCCCCGACGACTGCTTCGACGGCCGCGGCCTGGTGGCGGGCAAGGCGTCCAGCCGGTTCGTCGCCAGCGAGGAAGTGGTCACTTACGAACTGGCCCGCCAGGCGGTGAACGACCTGATCGCCGCCAATGCCACGTTCGGCGCGCTGCTGTTCTCTGACCTGGGCGCCAAGCTGAGCGCCATGAGCGACCTGCAGACCGGCAACGAGCTGCAGTCGCTCAACCTGTCGCGCGTGGACGAGGCCTTCGTGCGGCCCGCGCACATCGTGGACGCGACGACCGACATCGTCTCGGTCGTCAAGGTGTTCCAGAAAGAGCACACCACCAACGTGCTGGTGCGCGACGCGCAAAGCCAGCCGCCGCGCCTGGGCATGTTCACCACCAATGCGCTGCAGCGCGCCATCCTGTCCGGCCGTCCGCTGGACAAGCTGCCGGTGGGCGACCTGGCGGCCTGGTCGCTCATCAGCGTGCGGCCGTCCGACCAGGTGGGCGACGCCCTGGCCACCATGCTGCGGCACCACATCCACCGCGTGGTGGTGGCCGACGGCGACCACGTGCTGGGCGTGCTGGAAGCGCTGGACGTGTTCAGCTTCCTGTCGAACCACTCGCTGCTGATCACCATGCAGATCAACGGCGCCGCGCACATCGACGAACTGGAAAAAGCCGCCGGCCAGATCACCGGCATGATCGCCCGGCAGTACCGGTCGGGCACGCGCGTGCCGCTGATCGCGCAGCTGGTGCGCGATCTGAACGCGCGCCTGTTTGACCGCGCCTGGCACCTCATCGCGCCCGAGGAACTGGTGGCCAACAGCTGCCTGTTCGTCATGGGCAGCGAAGGGCGTGGCGAGCAGCTGCTGAAGACCGACCAGGACAACGGGCTGATCCTGCGCGACGGCTATGTGCCGCCGGACGACCTGGCCGACATCTGCCAGCGCTTTTCGGACGCGCTGGCGCGCTTTGGCTACCCCGAATGCCCCGGCCGCATCATGCTCAGCAACCCGGCGTGGCGCAAGACGGTCACCGAATTCAGCCAGACGGCGCGCCAGTGGCTGGTGCAGCCCGATGGCGACAGCCTGATGAACCTGGCCATCTTCATGGACGCCCACGCCGTGAGCGGCGATGCGCGCCTGCTGGACGACGTGCGCGCCAGCCTGACCGAACTGGCCACCGACAACGACGGCATGCTGGCCCGCTTCGCCGCCGCCATCGACGCCTTCGGCAACACCACCGGCTGGTGGAACCGCCTGCTGGGCGACGCCGACAACCGCATGAACCTGAAGAAGGAAGGCATCTTCCCGCTGGTGCACGGCGTGCGCAGCCTGGCGCTGGCGCACCGCCTGCCCAACACCGGCACGGCCGAACGCATCGCCGCGCTGGTGTCGGCGCACGCGCTCAGCCCCGAGATGGGCAAGGAACTGACCGACGCGCTGCACTTCTTCATGGGCCTCAAGCTCAAGGCGGCCCTGTCCGAAATGGACAAGGGCCAGCCCGTGTCGGGTGCGGTCGATGTGCCGCAACTGTCATCGCTGGACCGCGACCTGCTCAAGGACGCGCTGGGCGTGGTCAAGCGCTTCAAGGTGCAGCTGCGGCACCGGTTCAAGCTGGGCAACCTGTGACCCGCCCGCAGCGCCTTCGGCGCCTCCCCCCCGGAAGGCGCACCCCGTGGCCGGGCCCAGCCCGCTCAGCGGGTGGGCGGGGTTCAACGGGCTCTCTTCACGCGGTATGCGAGGACGGCATGGCTGGACTGATCGATCGATTGCGCTCAGGCTGGCAGCAGCGGCTTTTGAAGGACCCCGAGTGGAGTTTTCTGTTCGAGCCGCCGCCGCCCAACGAATGGGTGTCGCTGGACTGCGAAACCACCGGCCTGAACACGCGCACCGACGAAATCATTTCCGTCGGCGCAGTGAAGATCCGCGGCCAGCGCATCATGAGCAGCGAGCGGCTCGAATTTCTGGTGCGGCCTGAAAAAGGCGTGTCGGCCGAGAGCATTCGCGTGCACCGGCTGCGCGTGCAGGACGTGCAGGGCGGCCTGCCGGCGCCCGAGGCCATGCGCCGCCTGCTGCATTTCATCGGCGCGCGTCCGCTGGTGGGCTATTACCTGGAATTCGACGTCGCCATGCTGAACCGCGCGGTCAAGCCGCTCATCGGCATTGGGTTGCCGCAGCCCAAGATCGAGGTATCGGCGCTCTACCACGACTACAAGTTCAGGCAACTGCCGCCCTCGCACCAGCAGGGCAACGTCGACATCGACCTGCGCTTTGCCACCATCATGGCCGACCTGGGCCTGCCCGTGCGCGACGCCCACGACGCACTGAATGACGCCATGATGGCCGCGCTGGCCTTCATCAAGCTCAAGCAGCTGCAGGCTTGACTTCGTGGTTTTTGCTGCGCATTTTGTAGCAAACAAATCGCGTTGAATAAGCGCGAAAGACCCTTTTGACTGAGTACCGGCGCGGGTTCGCCGCGGTGGACCTGCCCTTTTTCGCGCCTGCGCTTGCCCCATGAAAAAACCGGGCACAGGGCCCGGTTTTTGTAAGGGCGAAGCCCGTGGGCTTCGCGTCTGTCTTCTTCTTGGCGTTCTTCTTGTTGTCTCAGGGAATCAACGCCCTCAGTGCGACGAGGCCTTGGCGGCACCGAAGCCGGTTTCGGAGCGCACGCGCTGTGCCGGGTAGGCGGCGCGCTCGGCTTCGGCGTTCTTGCTCTTGTCGAGGATCGAGAACAGCCAGATGCCCACGAAGCCGATGGTCATGGAGAACAGCGCCGGCGAGGTGTAGGGGAACAGTGCCGAACCCTTCGGGTTGCCGAACGTGGCTTCCCACACCGACGGCGACACGATGGTCAGCGCCACCGACGAGATCAGGCCCATGAAGCCGCCGATGACCGCGCCCTTGGTGGTGCAATCCTTCCACAGCACCGACAGCAGCAGCACCGGGAAGTTGGCCGACGCCGCGATGGCGAACGCCAGCGACACCATGAACGCGATGTTCTGCTTCTCGAACAGGATGCCCAGGGCCACGGCGATGACGCCCAGGCACAACGTGGTGATGCGAGAAACCTTCAGTTCGCTGGCGCTGTCAGCCTTGCCCTTCTTGAACACCGTGGCGTACAGGTCGTGCGACACGGCCGAGGCGCCCGACAGCGTCAGGCCGGCGACCACCGCCAGGATGGTGGCGAAGGCCACGGCCGAGATGAAGCCGTAGAACACGTTGCCGCCCACCGCCTTGGCCACCAGCACCGCCGCCATGTTGGCCGTGCCGGCGCCGCCGTGGATCACGCCTTTGGTCGTGTCGGCGAACTCGGGGTTCGTCAGCACCAGGGTGATGGCGCCGAAGCCGATGATGAAGATCAGGATGTAGAAGTAGCCGATCCAGGTGGTGGCCCAGAACACGCTCTTGCGCGCCTCTTTCGCATCAGGCACGGTGAAGAAGCGCATCAGGATGTGCGGCAGGCCCAGCGTGCCGAACATCAGCGCCATGCCGAAGGAGATGGCGGAGATCGGGTCCTTGATGAAACCGCCCGGGCCCATGATGGACAGGCCCAGCTTGGCGGCTTCTTCCGGCGTCTTGCCGGTGTTGGCGGCGAGCTGCGTGCGCACCTTCACGCCTTCGGCGAACAGCGCTTCGGGGCTGAAGCCGTACTTGGCCATGACCATGAACCCCATGAAGGTCACGCCCGACAGCAGCATCACGGCCTTGATGATCTGCACCCAGGTGGTGGCCGTCATGCCGCCGAACAGCACGTAGATCATCATCAGTGCGCCCACCAGCACCACGGCGACCCAGTAGTCCAGGCCGAACAGCAGCTTGATGAGCTGGCCGGCGCCGACCATCTGCGCGATCAGGTAGAACGCCACCACCACCAGCGTGCCGCTGGCGGCAAAGGCGCGGATCGGCGTCTGCTGGAAGCGGTAGCCGGCCACGTCGGCGAAGGTGAACTTGCCCAGGTTGCGCAGGCGCTCGGCCAGCAGGAAGGTGAGGATGGGCCAGCCGACCAGGAAGCCGATGGAGTAGATCAGGCCGTCATAGCCGGTGGCCATCACGGCCGCCGAAATGCCCAGGAATGAGGCCGCCGACATGTAGTCGCCCGCAATGGCCAGGCCGTTCTGGAAGCCCGTGATGCCGCCGCCGGCGGTGTAGAAGTCGGCCGCCGACTTGGTGCGGCCTGCGGCCCACTTGGTGATCCACAGCGTGAGCACGACGAAGGCCGTGAACATGATGATGGCCGTCCAGTTGGTGGACTGCTTGGCGGCCTGGCCCACATCGCCACCGGCGGCGTAGGCGGCACCCGCGGTCAGCGCGGCACCGGTCAGGAAAATCTTGGTAAGGGCTTTCATTTGGTGGCGTCCTTGAGGATTTCGCGCGTCAGTGCATCAAACTCGCTGTTGGCGCGCCGCACGTAGATGCCGGTGATGATGATGGTGAAGACGATGACGGCCATGCCGATCGGAATGCCGATGGTGGTCACGCCGGCGCCCATGGGCCTGGCAAGGAATTCCTTGTCGAAGGCGATCAGCGCGATGTAGCCGTAATAAACGACCAGCATCAGGATGGCCAGCGTCCATCCGAACTTGTTGCGCGTGCTGGTGAGCTTCTGGTACTTCGGATCACGCTGAATCCGTTCGACCACGGGATCGGTCATGCTTTGTCTCCTCGTAAGGGTTGACGGGTCTTGTTGCCCAGCGCGAACGACGCCCGCACTGCTGAACTGATTCTGTGAAGCCGGTCTGACCAACTCCTTACGTAAGACCCACTTTGTTTCATATGCGGCCGCGATAAAAACGCCTCCAATTCGCCCGCCAGGCGCTTGGGGTAGGTGATTGCCCTTGGTTTTCAGGGCGCAGCCATTCGTTGTAAGTCTTGCGCAAGCCCGGTTTCTACAGTGGTCCAGAACAAGGACTAAACGACACTGGAGACAAGTGCCATGACAGCACATGCTTACCGTCAGGCGGGCCCATACGGGTACGCGATGCTCGGCCTGCTGCGCTCGCATCGCGTGATGCACAGGGATGGCGGCCGTGCGGTCGCCAGCGCGCTCAACCACCGCAAGCCGGCCGACGATTCGCCGGGCTTCTGGTTCCTGCGCCAGTGACCTATCCCCACGTCCATCCGCCGGACTTCCCGCCGCACGCGGACGACGGACCGAGCCTGCTGAATGCCACAGCCGGCAGCGGTGCCGGGCACGACCGGTGCCCCCGTCCCGTCAGGCGCTGCCCCCCGCTCCTCCGGCCGCCCCCGTCTCCTGGCCGCACGTTCTGGCGGCGTCTCCCGCGATCGATCTCCCTGGCGCGCCTTCGCGCTGAACTTTCCCCTCCTTGGTTGATGGCTGCCGCCCAACGGGCGCGCGGCAGCTTGGCGCTTGCCTGCACCGCCTGGCGCGGTGCGCAATTCACGCGTCCCAGCTTCCTTCGTGAAAGGAGGCCATCCGCAGCGGGTTAATTCCACCATCGATTTTTACGCGGGCCACCCCCATCGGGCTGTGCATTGACAACATGAGGAGTTCATCATGCCTAAGGAAATTTCGGAACGAGACCGCGCCTATTGGCGCGCCAACGTGCGATTGATTGTTTTTTGCCTCATCGTCTGGGCGACGGTGTCTTATGGCTTCGGCATATTGCTGCGCCCCTGGTTGATGGGCATCCAGTTTGGTGGCGCCGACCTGGGTTTCTGGTTTGCGCAGCAAGGCGCCATCCTGACGTTCCTGGCTTTGGTGTTCTTCTATTCCTGGAGAATGAACCGGCTTGACAAAGAATTTGGCCTGGAGGAATAACCATGAGTCAATTCTGGATCAACTTCATTTTCGTCATCGGCTCCTTCATCATCTACACCTGGATTGCGATCTGGGCCCGCGCACGAACCACGCGCGAGTTTTATATCGCCGGTGGTGAAGTCAACCCCGTGGTCAACGGCATGGCCACGGCAGCGGACTGGCTGTCGGCGGCGTCCTTCATCTCCGTCGCAGGCCTGATTTCGGTGGGTTACGTCAACTCATCGTTCATCATGGGGTGGACGGGTGGCTACGTGCTGCTGGCCACCCTGCTGGCGCCGTACCTGCGTCGGTTCGGTGCCTACACGGTGCCCGATTTCGTGGGCAAGCGATATGCCAGCAAGGGCGCGCGCGTGGTGGCGGTGCTCTGCCTGGTGATCATTTCGCTGACTTACGTGATTGGGCAGATGACGGGCGCGGGCGTCGCGTTCGCGCGCTTTCTGGAGGTGTCCAGCAGCACGGGTCTGCTGATCTCGGCCTTCGTGGTGTTCGTGTATGCGGTGCTGGGCGGCATGAAGGGCGTCACCTACACCCAGGTGGCGCAGTACATCGTGCTGATCCTCGCCTTCACCATTCCGGCGGCCTACCTGTCGGTGATGATGACGGGGCACGTCCTGCCGCAATCGGGCCTGTTCGGTCAGCACCTCGCCTCGGGCGAGCCATTGCTGCAGAAACTGAACCAGGTGGTGCGCGACCTGGGCTTCCAGGACTACACCGCGGATGTCAGCAACAAGTGGAACATGTTCCTGTTCACGCTCACGCTGATGGTGGGCACCGCCGGTCTGCCCCACGTCATCATCCGCTTCTTCACCGTGCCCAACATCCAGGACGCACGCTGGTCCGCGGCGTGGGCGCTGGTGTTCATCGCGCTGTTCTACACCACCGTGCCGGCGCTGGCTGCCATGTCGCGCCTGAACCTGCTGGAGACGTTCTATCCCGAAGGCACGCGCGCAGCGCCGCTGAAGTACGACGATCGACCGGAATGGGTCAAGAACTGGGAACACACCGGCCTGCTCAAGTTCGAGGACAAGAACAAGGACGGATATGTCCAATTCTACAACGGTGCCGCCAAGGATTTCACCGAGAAGGCCGAATGGGCGAAGACCTGGCAGGGCAACGAATTGACGGTGAACAACGACATCCTGGTGCTGGCGCTGCCCGAGGTGGCCAACATGCCGGGCTGGTTGATCGGCCTGATGGCGGCGGGCGGCATTGCCGCGGCGCTGTCCACGGCGTCCGGGCTGCTCATGGCGATTTCTTCGGCGGTCAGTCACGACCTGCTGAAGAACACCTTGATGCCCCACCTGACGGAGAAGCAGGAACTGCTCAACGCCCGCATAGCGATG
This sequence comes from Ottowia sp. SB7-C50, assembly GCF_033110285.1. NCBI lineage: Bacteria > Pseudomonadati > Pseudomonadota > Betaproteobacteria > Burkholderiales > Comamonadaceae > Ottowia > Ottowia sp. SB7-C50. The sequence goes on along the minus strand of NZ_CP136995.1, from coordinate 3,176,402 downwards.
GTGGGGGCCATCATCATCGCGACCTGGCTGGGGCTTAATCCACCAGGCTTTGCGGCCCAGACGGTGGCGCTGGCCTTTGGCATGGCGGCGGCGACGATATTCCCGGCCCTGGTGCTGGGGATCTTCGTCGACCGCATCAATGCCAAGGGGGCCATCGCAGGAATGATTGCCGGCGGCTTATTCACCGTGGTCTATATCTTCCTGTATCTGGGCTGGTTCTTCATTCCTGGCACCAACTCGTTCCCGAATACGCCCGAGCATTGGGTATTGGGCATCTCGCCGCTGTCGGTGGGGTGCATCGGGGCGATGATCAACATCATCACTTCGCTCGTCGTGTCCAACGCGACCGAGCGGCCCAGTGAAGAGGTGCGGGCCATGGTGCGCCGCGTGCGTTACCCGTGATGGCGGGTCGTCACTGATCACGCGTTGAGGTGAGTGGGCCTTCTCTTGAAGGCCCACTTTTTTACCCAGGATTCCAAACAATATGATCTGGCACCTTCTGGCCGTATTCATCATGGGCTTGTGCATGGGGGCGTTGGCTTATGCCCTCCGAAGGCTGACGCGCCAAAAACTGCCCAAGTGGCTGATTCCGGTGTTTGCCGCCGCCGGCATGCTCGGGTATCTGGCCTATTACGACTACCACTGGTACGAATTCAAGCAAACTCAGCTGCCCAAGGGCAGCACCGTGGTCCAGGAGCATAGAAAAACCTCTTTCTTTCGGCCCTGGAGCTACGCCTATCCGTCGGTCAGCGCCTTTACGGTGCTGGACGGCCAATTTTCAATTCGCCCGCAGGACGGGCAGCGCCTGGTGGAGTATTTTGAATACACCTTTCGCCAGGACCCGATCGAAGGGCTGGACACGCAGGCCTTCGTACTGAATTGCCAGACGCTGGAGCGCGTCCCCTTCGACCGCCAGCAGGGCAAGGTATCGGGGCCGGTACAGAAAATCAGTGCAGACCATCCGGTTTTTCAGAAAGCCTGCCACTGATTCGGGCGGTTCAATCAACATCGAAGCTTGAAAGGAGGTCCGGCATGGGAAAAATCAAGCTCACGGAACGGCTGCTCGGCCTGTTCGCGCTGGGCTGGTTGCTGCTGAACTTTCCGCTCTTCAGCATCTGGGACAAGGGCGAATTCCTGCTGGGCTGGCCCCTGTTGCCGACGGCGGCCTTCGTGATCTGGGGCCTGCTGATCGTGGCGCTGGCGGTGTTGATGGAATGGCGCGTTGATGGCGCCGCCGAGGCGTCGGCCGACGACGCGCGGCGCCAGCTGCCGCCGGACCCCTGAGCCATGCTGGCGCCACCGGTCCAAGCCATGAGCACGGCGCTGGTCCTGGCGGTGTCGCTGGGCTACCTGGCCCTGCTGTTCGTCATTGCGTACGCCGGCGACCGGCGCGCGGCGCGCGGCCTTTCGCTCATCAGCAGCCCCTGGACCTATGCGCTGTCGCTGGGCGTGTACTGCACGGCGTGGACCTATTTCGGCAGCGTGGGCCGCGCCGCCAGCGGCGGCCTGTGGTTCCTGCCGATCTACCTGGGGCCCACCATGGCCATGGTGCTGGGCTGGCTGGTGCTGCGCAAGATCGTGCGCATTGCCAAGGTACAACGCATCACCTCGATTGCCGACTTCATCGCCAGCCGCTATGGCAAGAGCCGCCTGCTGGCCGTGAGCGTGACGCTGATCGCCATCGTCGGCGTGGTGCCGTACATCGCCTTGCAGCTGAAGGGCGTGTCGGCCGCCTATGGCTTGCTGACCTCGCCCGGCGTGGCCGAGAGCACGACCCAGGTGCCGTGGAGCCGCGATGGCACCTTCTACCTCGCGCTGGTGCTGGCTGGCTTCACCATGATCTTCGGCGCCCGCCATCTGGATACGACGGAACGCCACGAGGGCATGGTGGCGGCCATCGCCTTCGAGTCGCTGGTCAAGCTGGTGGCCTTTCTCGCCGTGGGCGTGTTCGTCACCTACGGGCTGTACGACGGTTTTACCGACATCTTTGCGCGCGCGCAGGCGCAGCCTGAGTTGCGCGCGCTGCTGCGGCTGGAGCAGGGCACGGCCTTTGCCTGGCCGCAATGGTTCACCATGACGGTGCTGGCCATGCTGGCGGTGGTGATGCTGCCGCGCCAGTTCCAGATCATGGTGGTCGAGAACGTGCACGAAGACCACCTGCGCCGCGCCAGCTGGGTGTTTCCGGCCTACCTGCTGGCCATCAACATCTTCGTGCTGCCCATCGCGTTGGGCGGGCTGCTGTACTTTGGCGGCCAGGCCACCCATCCCGACAACTTCGTGCTGTCGCTGCCGCTGGCGGCGGGGCAGCAGGCGCTGGCGCTGTTTGTTTTCGTGGGCGGCCTGTCGGCGGCCACGGGCATGGTGATCGTGGAAAGCATCGCCATCTCCATCATGGTCAGCAACGAACTGGTGCTGCCCCTGCTGCTGCGCTGGCGCACCGCGCTGGGCGATGGGTTGCCCGACCTGACGCGCATCCTGCTGAACATCCGGCGCATCACCATCCTGCTGCTGCTGTTGCTGGGCTACGCGTATTTCCACGTCGCCAGCGAAGCGTACGCGCTGGTCAGCATCGGCCTGATCAGCTTTGCTGCCGTGGCGCAGTTCGCGCCGGCGGCGCTGATCGGCATGTACTGGCGCGCTGGCACGCGACTGGGCGCCCTGGGCGGGCTGATGGCGGGCTTTGGCATCTGGGTCTACACGCTGATGCTGCCTTCCATTGCCAAGTCGGGCTGGATGGGCGACGCCTTCGTGCAGGAAGGGCCGGGCGGCGTGGCGTGGCTCAAGCCCGAGGCGCTGTTCGGTCTCACCGGGCTCGACGCGCTGACGCACTCCCTGTTCTGGAGCCTGCTGCTCAACGTGTCGGTGTACGTGGCGCTGTCGCTGGCGCGCGAGCCGTCGGCGCGCGAAACCAGCCAGGCGCTGATGTTCGTGAATGCGGGCCGAGTCAGTGGTGGCACCACGCCCGTATTCTGGCGCGGCGAGGCGCGCGTGGAAGACCTGCGCCAGCTGTGTGTGCGCTTCTTTGGCGCCGAGCGCGCGCAGGCCATGTTCGACGAGTACGCCGCGCGCTGGGGCGCGACTGCGGCCAGCGTGGCCGACGCCCGCTTCGTGAGCTTCATCGAAACCAAGCTGGCGGGCGCCGTGGGCGGCGCATCGGCACGCGTGCTGGTGTCTTCCGTGTCGAAGGAAGAATCGCTGACCACCGAAGACGTGCTCAGCATGCTGGAAGAAGCCTCGCAACTGCGCGCCTACTCGCGCGCGCTGGAGGACAAGTCACGCTCGCTCGAAGAAGCCACCGCGCGCCTGCGCGAGGCCAACGAGCAGCTCAAGGGCCTGGACGTGCTGAAGGACGAGTTCATGTCGTCCGTGACGCACGAGTTGCGCACGCCGCTCACCTCGATCCGCGCGCTGGCCGAGATGATGCTGGACGATCCACAGATGCCGCCCGAGCAGCGCCAGCCTTTCATCGCCATCGTGGTGGCCGAGGCCGAGCGCCTCTCGCGCCTGGTCAACCAGGTGCTCGATCTGGCCAAGATCGAAGCCGGCCGCGCCGAATGGCACGACGCCCCGGTGGACATGCGGGCGCTGGTGTTGCAGGCCGTGGAGGTCACGCGCGAACTGCTGCGCGAGCACGGTTGCGCCATCGAGCTGACGCTGCCCGCGCCGGACGCGCGGCCGGCGCCCATCGTGTGCGCTGATCCCGACAAGCTGCAGCAGGTCATGCTCAACCTGCTGGCCAACGCGGTCAAGTTCGTGCCCCCGCAGGCAGGAAGGGTGCAGTTGGTGCTGCAGGTGGGCAAGGATGAACTGACGGTGTCGGTGACCGACAACGGCCCCGGCGTGTCGGACGACGACCAGCGCGCCGCCTTCGACAAGTTCCGCCAGGTGGGCGATCCGCGCGAGCGCCGCCAGGGCACGGGCCTGGGCCTGCCCATCAGCCGCCAGATCGTGGAACACTACGGAGGCCGCATCGGTGTGCGCTCGCGCCTGGGGCAGGGCGCCACCTTTCATTTCAGCCTGCCGCTGCTGGCGCAGCAGGCGGGGAACGGGGAGCCGACATGACGCACAAACTGCTGGTGGCCGACGACGAGCCCAACATCGTCATCTCGCTCGAATACCTGATGAAGCGCGAAGGCTACGAGGTGCTGGTGGCCACCGACGGCGACCAGGCGCTGGAGACCATCCAGCGCGAGCAGCCTGCACTGGTGTTGCTGGACGTGATGATGCCGGGCAAGACCGGCTTCGAGGTCTGCCAGGCGGTGCGCGCCGACCCGGCCCTGGCCGGCGTGCGCATCCTGATGCTGACTGCCAAGGGGCGCGACACCGACATCAGCAAGGGCCTGGCGCTGGGCGCCAACGCCTACATGATCAAGCCGTTTTCAACCCGCGAACTGGTGCAGAAAGTGGCCGAGATGCTGGAGGGCGCGGCTTGAGAGATGCACGCCTGCTGCGCCAACCGCTGGCCTGGATCGCGCTGGCGCTCGCCGCGTGGCTGGCGCTGGCGCTGGGCTTGGTCTACATCTCGCTCGACGCGCTCGGGCGCGCTCAGTTTGCACACTGGCTGGCCTCGCGCGCCGTGCTGCTGGCGGCCGCCTGGATGTTCGCCGCGGTGCTGGCGATGCTGGCGCTGCGCCGCTGGTGGCTGCCGCGCGTGGTCGCGCTGCCCGAACTGGCCGAGCAGACGCGCGCCATCGTGGCCGCGAGCCAGCCCTTGCAGATCCAGGCGCGCGGGCAGGCCGGCCAGCAGCCGCTGGCCGACGCCATCAACGCCCTGGCGGCGCAGCGCGATGCCCTGCGCGGCGATGTCACCGCCGAAGTGATGCGCGCCAACGCCAGCCTGCGGCTGGAGCGCAACCGCCTGGCCGCGCTGATGGCCGAGCTGACGCAAAGCGTGGTGGTGTGCAACCGCGATGGCCGCATCCTGCTGTACAACTCGCGGGCGCGCCTGCAGTTCCGCGCCCTGTCGGATGCGCCACAGCTGGCCGACGGGGCCGAACTGATCGGCATCGGCCGCTCCATCTACGCCGTGTTCGACCAGCAGCTGGTGGCGCACGCGCTGGACAGCATCCAGCAGCGGCTGGCGCGCGGCGCCGCGCAGCCGTCGGCGCAGTTCGTCACCGGCACGCGCGGCGGCCAGCTGCTGCGCGTGCAGGTGGCGCCCGTGACCGAGCCGGGCGACGGCGCCACCGCGCTGGACGGCTTCGTGCTGATGCTGGACAACATCACGCGCAGCTTCGAAGAAGAAAGCGCGCGCGTGCGGCTGCTGCACGGCCTGACCGAGGGCAGTCGCGCGTCGCTGGCCAGCCTGCGCGCCGCGGTGGAGATGCTGGGCTACGACGACCTGGAGCCGGCCATGCGCGAGCGCTTTCTGGCCGTGCTGCGCGACGAGACCGCCACCATGGTGCAGCGCGTGGACGCCGTCGCGCGGCAGTCGGCCGACAGCCTGCGCACGCGCTGGCCGCTGGAGGAAATGCAGGGTGCCGAGTTCGTGGACGTGGCCGTGCGCCAACTGGGCACGCAATGCCGGGTGCCGGTTGCGGCGGACGCCGTCGATGCGGCCCTGTGGCTCAAGCTGGACAGTTTTTCGATGCTGCAGGCGCTGGCCCATCTGGGGCAGCGCCTGGTCGATGAGTTCGGCGTGCGGGCGCTGATGCTGCGCCTGGCCACGCACGGCACGCGCGCGCAGCTTGACCTGGTCTGGACCGGACACGCCATGAGCACCGAAACCGTGATGGGTTGGGAAATGGAGCCCATGCAGAGCGGCGGCGAAACGCTGCCGCTGTCGGTGCGCGACGTGATCGAGCGCCACGACGCCGAGATGTGGTTCGAGCGCGACCGGGCGTCGCACCAGGCCTTCTTCCGCTTTCTGCTGCCGCTGGCCAGCAGCGCTGAAAAGGCGCATGAGCGCGCCGATCCGGTGGGCAGCCGGCCCGAGTTCTTCGACTTCGACCTGTTCGACGCCGCTGGCGCCGACACCGCGCTCGACGAACGCCGTTTATGCGACTTGGTCTACACCGTGTTCGATACCGAGACCACGGGGCTGAACCCCTCGGGCGGCGACGAGATCATCCAGATCGGCGCCGCGCGCATCGTCAATGGCAAGCTGCTGCGGCAGGAATCGTTCGAGCAACTGGTGGACCCGGGCCGAGCCATACCGGCCGCGGGCATCGCCATCCACGGCATCACGGCCGACATGGTGGCCGGCCAGCCGCGCATCGACGAGGTGCTGCCCGCCTTCCACCAGTTCGCGCAGGACACGGTGCTGGTGGCGCACAACGCCGCCTTCGACATGAAGTTCTTGCAGGCGCCTGCGCGCCGCGCCGGCCTGCGTTTTCAGCAGCCTGTGCTGGACACGCTGCTGCTGTCGGCACTGGTGCACCCCCATCAAGCGTCGCACCGGCTGGAGGCCATCGCCGAGCGCTTCGGCATCGCCGTGCTGGGTCGCCACACCGCGCTGGGCGACGCGCTGGTCACGGCCGAGGTGCTGCTCCAATTGATCCCGCTGCTGGCCGAGAAGGGCATCGTCACGCTGGCGCAGGCGCGCGAGGCGGCGCGGGAGACGTATTACGCGAGACTTAAATATTGATAGTGGCTTGCGCTTGCTCTGCAAGGATTTCAAGAGAAAAGTGCCTGAAAACGTTTTTTGTCAAGCGCAGGAAGCTATGGTTTTAGATGTTTTTCTTGAACGCAAAGGGCGCAAAGGCCACGCAAAAACCGCAAAAAGAACACTTCAAAAAACTTCTGCGATTTTTGCGAAGCCTCTGCGCCCTTTGCGTTCAAAGGTATTCCAACAGCGCCGAGCCCTCACCCCCGCCCCCCCGTAATACCGCTGCCCCAGTACCGATTGCAGCTGGTGCACCACGCCAAAGGCGTCCTTCAGCGTGCCGCGCTCGAAGCTGGACAACTCATCCAGCCGCAGGAAGTTGTCGGGCGCCTCGCCGGCCGCGATCTGGCGCGTCTGGTGGGCGATGCGCAGGGCGCTGATGAACTCCAGCGCGTCGGCCAGGTCGCGCGCCGCCTGGGGGCTGACTTCGCCGCCCTCGGCCGCCACGTCCAGCCGGTCGTGGGTGTTGACGGCGTCCAGCCCGCCAGCCAGCGCGTAGATGCGCGCCAGGTCGACGATGGGCACGATGGCGCTGTGCTTCATGTCCACCGTGCCGGGGTGTTCGCCGCCGCGGCTGACGGTGATCTGGCCGAACAGGCCCAGCGCGGGTCGCTGCTTCAGCGCGTTGCCGACCATGTGCGTCAGGAACAGGCCGTTGCCCTTGGTGCGCGCCAGCATGTCGCGGCGCAGGCTGTGCAGCAGCCCGGCGTCGCCGTGCACGGCGCGGGCGTCGAAGAAGACGCTGGTCAGCATCAGCGCCATGGCGTCGGGGCGCTTGGTCCATTGGGTGAAGTAGGCGTCCCACTGCGCGCGCGGCTGGCGCCAGCGCTCGGTCATGGCCATGATGTCGCCGGGGCAGTGCACGTAGCCACACGCGTTGAGCCCATCGCACACCCGGCGCGCGAATTGCTCGAAGTAGGCGCCGTGCTGCTCTGGACGATAGTCGTCGGCCAGCACCAGGCAGTTGTCCTGGTCGGTGCGCGCGGTCTGCTCCATGCGGGCCTGCGAGCCGGCCGCCACCCAGGCGTAGGGCACGGGCGGCGGGCCCAGCTCGGCCTCGGCCAGCTGGATCAGGCGCACCGTGAAGGCGTCGGTGACCGAGGTCATGATGATGCCGGTGCTGTACGCGCTGGTGTCGGCCCGCGCCAGGCTGCTTTGCAGATCCTTCACGCGCGTGCTGCACGCCACCAGGCCGGCCAGGTCGGGCTGGCGGTAGATCTCGCCCGTCAAGAACACGGCCGAGGTGCTTTGGTGCTGGTTCAGGTCGGTCGCCGTGACCATGCCCAGGACGCGGTTGCCGTCCAGCACCGGCAGGTGATGAATGTTCTGCCGCGCCATCAGCACCATGGCCTCGAAGATGGACTGGTTCTTTTGCAGCGTCAGCGGCGCCAGCGTGGCGATGTCGGCCACTGGCCGCGCCGGGTCCAGGCCGGCGGCCAGCACACGGCTGCGCAGGTCGCGGTCGGTGACCACGCCGAACAGCTGGTCGTCCTGTGTGAGCAGGATGGACGACACGCGCTCGTCGGCCATGCGGCGCGCGGCGCTGGCGATGCTGTCGGCGCGGTCGATCTGCACCGGCGGGCGTTGCACCAACTGGCTGATGGGCGCCGTCATCACGTTGCCCGATGGCGCGGGGGCGGTCAATGCAGGTGACTGCGCATTGCGCGGCAGCGCCGGCAGCAGCATGAACAGCGCGGGGTGTGCCAGCGCGGCGTGCAGCAGCGCGGCGCGATCCAGAAACAGCACCTGGCTGTTGGCCTGGGCGGTGGCGTGCACGGCTTCGGTGGCATCGACGGCCTGCGCGCCGGCGCCAAACAGCTCACCCGGCTGCAAGGGCAAACTCCAGCCCGCCTCCGGGTCGGTCAGCGCCACCTGGCCCGACAGCAGCCAGCCCAGGCGCTCGGGCATCTCGCTTTGCGCCAGCACGATGTCGCCGCGCTGAAAGTCGCGCGCCTGCCATTGCGGCGCCAGCCGCTGGCGCGTGGCCTCGAGCAGCAGGCCCCACACCCGCTGCGTGGCCATGAGGGCTTGTATTTCCGAAACTTGCATCACAGATACTCTGGGTGAAGGATCGTGCCGCGCACGGCAACCCAGTCCGATGGCTGGGGCTCGGTCCATTGTCACAGACCCCCGCCATTCATGACCCAAAGCCCCCCAGAAAACCGGCCTGATCCGCATTCGTGGTGCGCGCCAGCACAACCTGAAGCATCTGGACCTTGACATCCGCACGGGCGAGATGACGGTGGTCACCGGGCCCAGCGGCTCGGGCAAGTCCAGCCTGGTGTTCGACACGCTCTACGCTGAAGGGCAGCGGCGCTATGTGGAAACCTTCAGCGCCTACGCGCGCCAGTTCCTCGACCGCATGGACAAGCCGCAGGTCGACAAGGTGGAAGGCGTGCCGCCGGCGATTGCCATCGACCAGACGAATCCGGTGCGTTCGTCGCGCTCGACCGTCGGCACGATGACGGAATTGAACGACCACCTGAAGCTGCTGTTTGCCCGCGCGGGCCAGTTGTTCGACCGCGAGACCGCGCTGCCGGTGCGGCACGACAACGCCGACAGCATTTACGCCGAGTTGCAACGGCGCGCGCAGGAGGCGGGCGATCCGCGTCTGGTGGTGACCTTTGCCGTGTCGTTGCCGGCGAGCGCGACGGCCGACGAAGTGGCGCAGTGGCTGTCCGCCAGCGGCTTCACGCGCGTGCAGGCGGAGCGCGAGGCCGATGGCAAGAAGCTCCTCGACGTAGTCGCGGACCGCTTTCGCATCGGTGGCGCCGAGCGCGCGCGGGTGATCGAGGCGATTGAAGTCGCGCTCAAGCGCGGCGGTGGTCGCATGTCGGTGCACGCACTGCCGGCGGACGAGGGCGGCGAGGCGGTGGTATGGAAGTTCTCCACCGGCCTGCACTGCCCCGAGAGCAACATCCGCTACAGCGATCCGATTCCGTCGATGTTCTCGTTCAACTCGGCCGTGGGCGCGTGCGACGCCTGCCGCGGCTTCGGGCGCGTGATCGGGGTCGACTGGGGGCTGGTGATTCCGGACGAGCGCCTCACGCTGCGCGCAGGTGCCGTCAAGCCGATCCAGACGCCCGCCTGGAAGGAAGCGCAGGACGATTTGATGCGCTACGCCGAAGCGGCCGGCATTCCGCGAGACACAGCCTGGAACAAGCTCACGCCCGAGCAGAAGGCGTGGGTGATCGACGGCACGCCCAGCTTCAAGGAAGGCAACTGGAACAAGCAGTGGTATGGCATTGCCCGCTTCTTCAAATACCTGGAGAGCAAGGCGTACAAGATGCACATCCGCGTGCTGCTGTCCAAGTACCGCAGCTACACGCCGTGCCCGGTGTGCGCGGGCGCGCGGTTGAAGACGGAAAGCCTGCTGTGGCGCGTGGGCTCCAAGGCCGATGCCGACGCGGTGCTGCCGCCCGAAAAGCGCTTCATGCCCCAGGGCGTGGCGTGGTCGCGCGCGCAACTCGAAAGCCTGCCGGGGCTGTGCCTGCACGACTTGATGCTGCTGCCGATGGACCGGTTGAGGCGGTTTTTTGATCGGCTGGGCGCTTCTAATTCAGTAGCTGTCGGCGCCGATTCAGAGACGACGAATGGGGGATTGTCTCCCTCCCCCGCTGGGGGAGGGCAGGGGTGGGGGTTGTCCACGCGAGCGGTTGATGCCGCCGGCCCCTCACCCCAGCCCTCTCCCCAAATGGGAGAGGGAGCAACAGCGACTGCGTTCGCCGACGTGGACTTACTCCCTCTCCCTCTGGGAGAGGGCATGGGTGACGGCCACCCCGCCAACGCGGGGCAAGCGGTCAGCCCCCATCCCAACCTTCCCCCAGCGGGGGAAGGCGTCAAGAGCGCCGACGCCCAGGCGCTCAAACTCATCCTCGAAGAGATCTCCACCCGCCTGAAATACCTCACCGACGTCGGCATCGGCTACCTCACGCTCGATCGCCAGAGCCGCACGCTGAGCGGTGGCGAGGTGCAGCGCATCAACCTCACCACCGCATTAGGCACCTCGCTCGTCAACACGCTGTTCGTGCTGGATGAGCCCAGCATCGGCCTGCACCCGCGCGACATGGACCGCATCACCGAGGCCATGCAGCGCCTGAAGCGCGCCGGCAACACACTGGTGGTGGTCGAGCACGACCCCGCTGTGATGCTGGCGGCCGACCGCGTGCTCGACTTCGGCCCCGGCCCCGGCGCGGCGGGCGGGCGCATCGTGTTCGACGGCACGCCTTCTGCCCTGCGCGCCGCCGACACGCTGACCGGCGCCTACCTGGGCGGGCGCAAGTCCATCGGGCTCGGCTACGGTCGGGCCGTCGCGGAGAACACGCCGCGCCTGATCCTTGAAGGCGCGAGCGATCACAACCTCAAGCACATCAGCGTCGAGTTTCCGCTGCAGCGCCTGGTCACGGTGACAGGCGTCAGCGGCTCGGGCAAATCCACGCTGATTCAGGACGTGCTGGCGCCGGCGCTGATGCGCCACTTCGGTCAGGCGACCGAATCGCCCGGCGCGCACGATCGCCTGCTGGGCGCCGACCATTTGAGCGGTGTGGTGTTCGTCGACCAGTCGCCCATCGGCAAGACGGCGCGCTCCAACCCGGTCAGCTACGTCGGCGCGTGGGACGCCATTCGCTCTCTTTTTGCGAGCGCGCCGCTGGCCCGGCAACGCGGCTACACGGCCGCCAAGTTCAGCTTCAACTCCGGCGACGGCCGCTGCCCGACCTGCGGGGGCTCGGGCTTCGAGCACGTCGAGATGCAGTTCCTGAGCGATGTGTACCTGCGCTGCCCGGATTGCGATGGCAAGCGCTATCGCCCCGAGATTCTGGAAGTGACCATCGAGCGCCCGGTAAGAAAACTGGGGTCGGATTCCGATTTCCAGGGCGCGGCCGACCGTCTGGCTGCTGCCGTCGACGGGAAATCGGACTCTGACCCCCATTTCCTGGGCCACGGGGCGACGCGCCACCTCAACGTGGCCGACGTGCTCGACCTCACCGTCGCCGAAGCGGTGCAGCTTTTTGCGCAAGACCGCGACGTCATCCGCGCATTGCAGCCCATCGTGGACGTGGGCCTGGACTATGTGAAGCTCGGCCAGCCCGTGCCCACGCTCTCAGGCGGCGAGGCGCAGCGCCTCAAGCTCGCGGGCTTTCTGGCCCAGGCCGCCAAGTCGGCCACCGCCAGCCGCCAACCCGCCGCGCGCAAGGGCACACTGTTTCTGTTCGACGAGCCCACCACCGGCCTGCACTTTGACGACATCGCCAAGCTGATGCGCGCCTTCCGCAAGCTGCTGGACGCGGGCCACAGCCTGATCGTGATCGAGCACAACCTGGACGTGATGCGCGCCAGCGACTGGCTGATCGACCTGGGGCCGGAAGGCGGCGAGGGCGGCGGCGAACTGGTGGCGCAAGGCACGCCAGACGACGTGGCGCGTCACGCCACATCGCACACCGGCGCTGCGCTGCGGGACTATCTGCGCACATTGGGTCACGGCGCCCACGTCGCGCACGAAAAGCAATCGCTATATAAAACAGAGCTGTCTGCGCTTGCTGAATCAGCGCCAGCGCCCAAAAATGCCATCGAAATCGTTCATGCGCGCGAACACAACCTGAAGAACCTGAGTGTCGACATTCCACGCGGCAAGTTCAACGTCATCACCGGCGTCAGCGGTTCGGGCAAATCCACGCTGGCGTTCGACATCCTGTTCAACGAAGGGCAGCGGCGTTACCTGGAATCGCTCAACGCCTATGCGCGCAGCATCGTGCAGCCGGCGGGGCGGCCCGAGGTGGATGCGGTATATGGCATTCCGCCCACCGTGGCGATCGAACAGCGCCTGTCGCGCGGCGGCCGCAAATCCACCGTGGGCACGACCACCGAGGTGTGGCACTTCCTGCGCCTGCTGTATGTCAAGCTGGGCGTGCAGCACTGTGTACACGACGGCGCCGCCGTGCAGCCGCAAACACCCGAGCGCATCGCGGCGCAAATCCTGACGCGCTATCGCGGCCAGACGATTGGCCTGCTGGCGCCGCTGGTGGTCGGTCGCAAGGGCGTGTACACCGAACTGGCCGACTGGGCGCGGCCGCGCGGCTTCACGCACCTGCGGGTGGATGGGGAGTTTTTGCCGACGACGAACTTCCCGCGCATCGACCGCTTCAAGGAACACACCATCGAGCTGCCCGTGATGAGCCTGCCCGTCACGCCCGGCAACGAGGCGCAGCTGCGCGAATCGCTGACGCGCGCGCTGGAGCACGGCAAGGGTGTGGTGCACGTGCTGCACGACATCGCCGGGCTGCGCCACGCGATGGAGTCGGGGCAACCGACGGCGCGTATCGGGCGGGTCGAAGTGTTCTCGACCAAACGCGCCTGTCCGGTGTGCGCCACGTCGTATGCGGAACTGGATCCGCGCCTGTTCAGCTACAACAGCAAGCACGGCTGGTGTCCCGATTGCGTGGGAACGGGCGTCAAACTGACGCGCGAGCAGCGCAAGGCGCTGGACGATTCGGTGCTGGCCGACGACCAGAAGGGGCGCGAGCAGACGTTTGCGGAGCCTGAGGTGGAGGACGTGGGCGACGTGGTGTGCCCGGCTTGCCAGGGGACGCGGCTGAATCCGGTAGCGCGGGCGGTGTTGCTGGATACGCGGCAGCCCCTCACCCCGACCCTCTCCCCTGGGGGGCGAGGGAGCAATACCCGTGGCGCGGCGCAGGATTTACTCCCTCTCCCGCTCGCGGGAGAGGGTAGGGGTGAGGGCAGCAGCGTTGCCATCACCCAACTCGCCCACCTGAGCGTCCACGACCTGCGCGCCTGGTTCGACGGCCTGCAACTCCAAGGCCGCGACGCCGACATCGCGCGCGACCTGGTACCCGAGATCAAAAGCCGCCTCGACTTCCTCGAACAAGTCGGCCTGGGCTACCTCACGCTGGACCGCGGCGCGCCCACGCTGAGCGGCGGCGAGGCGCAGCGCATCCGCCTGGCCGCGCAACTGGGCAGCAACCTGCAAGGCGTGTGCTACGTGCTCGACGAGCCCACCATCGGCCTGCACGCGCGCGACAACCAGATCTTGCTGGACGCGCTGCACACGCTCTCCAGCAAAGGCAACACGCTGGTGGTGGTGGAGCACGATGAAGAGACGATTCGCCGCGCCGAACACCGGATCGACATCGGCCCCGGCGCTGGCGTGCGCGGCGGGCGGCTGGTGGCCGAGGGCACAGCGGCCGATCTGGAGGCGGCGGCGGATTCCGCCACCGGCCGTTATTTGCGCGATGCGATGCGGCACCCCATGCAAGCGCGGCGCGCTATCGAAGTTGAAGCTGATCGCGCAGGTGGGACAAGCGCTGCAGCTCGAAAAGCCCCAAAAGAACCGGCAGAGTCAGCGCCCGTGACCACGCGCTGGCTGCACCTGCTGGGCGCGCAGCTGCACAACCTCCAGCAGGTGGACGTGGCCGTGCCGTTGAACCGCCTGGTCGCGGTGACGGGCGTCAGCGGTTCGGGCAAATCGACGCTGGCGCGCGACGTGCTACTGGCCAACGTGGCGGCCTGGGTCGGCCAGCGCGCCACCAAGGCCGGGCGCGACGCGATGGATGCGGGCAAGGCGCCGGCGCTGGTCGGTTGCACCGGCCTGCAAGGCTTCGAGTCCATCGACCGCGTGCTCGAAGTCGACCAGACCCCCATCGGGAAGACACCGCGCTCCTGCCCCGCGACCTACATCGGCTTCTGGGACACGGTGCGCAAGCTGTTTGCCGACACGCTGGAGGCCAAGGCGCGCGGCTACGGCCCGGGGCGATTCAGTTTCAACACCGGCGAAGGCCGCTGCCCGGCGTGCGAAGGCCAGGGCGTGCGCACCATCGAGATGAGCTTTCTGCCCGACGTGAAGGTACCCTGCGAGGTCTGCCACGGCGCGCGCTTCAACCCCGAGACGCTGGCGGTGACGTGGCGCGGCAAGAGCATTGGCGACGTGCTGCAGATGGAGGTCGATGAGGCGGTCGACTTCTTTGCCAGCATGCCCGCCATTGCGCACCCGCTGCAACTGCTGAAGGACGTGGGCCTGGGCTACCTGACGCTCGGCCAGCCGTCGCCCACGCTGAGCGGCGGCGAGGCGCAGCGCATCAAGCTCGTCACTGAGTTGTCGAAAGTCCGTGACGATGTGGGGCGCAGGGGCCAGAAGGCGCCGCACACGCTCTACGTGCTGGACGAACCCACGGTCGGCCTGCACATGCAGGACGTGGAAAAGCTCATCCACGTGCTGCACCGACTGGTCAACGGCGGCCACAGCGTGCTGGTGATCGAGCACGACCTCGACCTGATCGCCGAGGCCGACTGGATCATCGACCTGGGGCCCGAAGGCGGCGATGGTGGCGGCCAGCTGGTGGCCGCCGGCACGCCCGAGGACGTGGTGCGCGCCGGCACGCACACCGGCGTGGCGCTGGCGCCCGTGCTGGCACGGGGCTGAAGCCAGGCGAGTCGCCCGCGCGACCGGCATCGGGGCTTTCATGCATGGCGGACCGGCGTGCCTTGGGGTTCAATGTCCTCATCGCCCGCTTTAAACAAAGACTTCACGGAGTTTTCCTCATGCAACGTCGTCACCTGATTCCGCTTGCCATCGCCCTGCTTGCCGGTGCCACCGCAGCGCCCGCGCTGGCGCAGGCCTTTCCCAACAAGCCGATCAAGCTGGTCATTGCCTTCCCGGCGGGCGGCCCGACCGACATCACCATGCGCGCACTGGCCGACAACGCTGGCAAGGTGCTGGGCCAGCCCGTCATCGTCGAGAACAAGCCCGGCGCCGGCGGCACGCTGCCCGCACAGGCGCTGCAGACGTCGCCAGCCGATGGCTACACCATTGCGCAGATTCCGCTCGGCGTGTTCCGCCTGCCCTACACGACCAAGCTCACGTGGGATCCGGTGAAGGACATCCACTACGTGCTCAACGTCACCGGCTACGCCTTCGGCCTGGTGGTGCCCAGCGATTCGCCCATCAAGAGCTGGACGCACTTCGTGGGCTACGCCAAGGCCAACCCCGGCAAGCTGACGTACGGCTCCACCGGCACCATGACCAGCCCGCACCTGACCATGGAGCAGGCGGCGCAGAAGGCCGGCCTGCAGCTGACGCACGTGCCGTACAAGGGCAGCGCCGACCTGATGCAGGCGCTGCTGGGCGGCCACATCATGGCCGCGGCCGATTCCACCGGTTTTGCGCCGCACGTCGAAAGCGGCAAGCTGCGCGTGCTCAACACCTGGGGCGACAAGCGGCTGGACAAGTTCCCCGACGCGCCCACGCTGAAAGAACTGGGCCTCGACATCGTGCAGAACTCGCCCTTCGGCATCGGCGCGCCGCGCGACACGCCGCCCGCCGTGGTCAAGCGCCTGCACGACGCCTTCAAGACCGCGATGGAGCAGCCCAGCTACGTGGATGCGCTGAAGCGCTACGACATGGTGCCGATGTACATGTCGTCGGCGCAATACCGCAAGTTCGCGCAGGACACCTTCACGCGCGAGAAGGCGCTGGTCGAGAAGCTGGGGCTGGCGAAGGGCTCGTGAGTTGCGCGGCGGGCGCTGCGCCCGCGGCTTCACCCGCGCGCCTGGCGCAGCTGGCCCAGCAGCGCGCGCGCCATTTCGGCAAACCCCGCGCCCCGCTCGCCCTGGGTGACATAGCGGGGTTTGAAGCGCAACTGCGGCTCGAAGCGCCGGATGTTGGCCACGCCCACGCTGTGCGTGAAGTGCCTGAACATCACCTGGTCGTTGGTCGAATCGCCCACGAACAGCCAGCGCCCGATCTGCGCGGGCAGGTCGATGCCCAGCAGTTCGCGCGCGATCCAGCACGCACCTTGCCACTTGTCGTGTTCACCGATCCATCCGTTGATGTGGATGCTGCTCACCGTGGCATGCAAGCCCTCGTCGCGCATGATGCGCACGACTTCATCGATGCGCGCCTGGTCGAGATGGGCGAATTCGCTGTGGTCGATGGCGATGTCGGTTTCGCGGCCGGCCGAGTCGCGCGCCAGCGTGGCGCCGGACACCTCGCGCAGCACGCGGGCGGCGGTGCGCTGCAGTTGCGCCAGGTTGCGCGCGCGCCTGGCGGCGTCCTGTTGATATAGTTTTGATAGCTGCTGGCGCTTGCCTGTCAAGCGCTGAGGGCCCATTTGATGCTCACCATTGCCCGGCGCCACCCAAGCGACGGCGCCATTCTCTGCCACGATGGCGCGCACCGGCCAGGCGCGCGCGAAGGGTTCGCTCCATCCGATCGGGCGACCGGTGACCGGGATGACGGTGAGCCCCGCATCGGCCAGTTCGTCCAATGCCTGCAGCGCGTCGGCGGTCACCGCACCGTCCGTCGTCAGCGTATCGTCGACGTCGGTGAAGATGCCGCGCACCTGTGACCACGCACCGTCCGGTAACGTGGCCAGCGGTTGCATGGTTGCGTTTTTAAGCCTAACGCTCAATCGGGTTTGCGCTAGCGCCGGTTTCCACATCCGTCAGATCCAAGCTCAGTGGCTCGGTCGGCACGCGTTCCACGTCATGGTGCAGAAACGCGATCAGAAACTGGATGCCAATGATCAGCGGTAGCGCGGCCACCATGACCGTGCCGCTACTTGCGGGCAGCCCTGTCATGCTGCTGCGCCACCATTGCCAGCCGCCGAACAGCACACCGACCGCGCACAGCAGCAGGCCCAGCAGGCTGTACAGGCTGCCCAGGTTGAAGTCGCGCAGCAGGTACAAGTACACGTAGCGCTTGAAGAAGCGGTTGATGTGCTTGACCAGAAACTCGGGCAGCACCTTGGAAACCCTCAGGCTTGACTCCTCGTCCGCGTAGACCGAATCCATCGGCACGTCGTGCACCACTGCGCGCATCGTGTTCAGGTGGTAGAGCATGTCGGATTCGAAGAAATAGCGCTGCTCCAGCTTGTGCAGCGGCAATTCGCGCAGCACCGCCGTGTGAATGGCGGTGTAGCCGTTCGTCGGGTCCATGATTGACCAGTAGCCCGTGCTGAGCTTGTTGACAAACGACAGTGCCGCATTGCCGAACAGCCGGATCGGCGGCATGCCCTTGAGCGATTCGGGGCGGTAGAAGCGGTTGCCTTTGGTGTAGTCGGCCTTGCCGCGCTCGATCGCGCGGGTGAAGTGGGGAATCAGCGCCGGATCCATCTGCCCATCGCCATCCACCTTGACGACGATGTGCATGTCTTCTTCGAGCGCTGCACGGTAGCCCGTGCGCACTGCGCCGCCCACGCCCTGGTTCTGTTCGTGAAAGATCACCCTCACACGCGGATCGGTGCACTGATCCTGCACGAGCTTGCCACTCTCCTGGGGGCAGCAATCGTCCACGACGTAGATGCGCTGCACTGACGGCGGAATGGCGGCAATCACGCCCAGAATCTGGGCGCGGACTTTGTAGCAGGGGATGGCAACGGCAAGTTTCATGGATGTTTTGGCGCTTCGCGCGGCTCGGGCGCGTGGCGTGAATTCGTCAGCGCCAACGCCGGCATCAGCGCCAGTGGAAGCACGAAAAACGGCAATAAATAGCGATATTCACCCGCGCTGGAGAACAGCGCAATCGCACCAAGTTGCGCAATCATCGGCCAGACCAGCAGCGCCAGCGCCGCATCGCGTCGCGACAAGCTGCGCCGCGCCCCGACATACAAGAGCGCCAACCCCAGCCACGGAGCCCACAGCAACCACCTCACGGCGTGACTGGCCCGCAGCAGGCTGGCAAGAAACCCCTCCAGCCCCGTCAGTCCGAAATGCCGATACTTGGAGACTGCCTTTGTGCGTGGGAGCACTACCGGAGCGTAATCCAGCGCGGGAAAACCCCCCTTCAGCCAGCGCTGCAGTAAAAAATACCGTCACGCGGCTACCCAAGAAGCTTGGTAAATTGTGCCAAAGGTTGTAGCGCCAGAACTCGCGAATCAGGGTCTGGCGGTCATCCTCAGAAAGGCCGATCAACTGCGGCCCCTGTGGATGAAAGATCAGCATGTCCCAGTACGCGGGATCTGAATAGGCAAGCATGTTTTCAAGTGAGTGGTGACGCTGCAAGAGCGCCTTGGTTTCACCAGAAACCATAGGTGCCTTCTGTACCCATGGGTCGTTCATGCCCGGATATGTGCGCCACAAGTCATGCATCGCATGCGGGCGCAAAAAATGCACTGTCTCGAACACAACCATTGGAAACATGGCGCCCTGCGGGCGCGTTGGATGCAGTTGTGAAGCCAGGTAGCCAAGCGTGCACCATAGTACTAGTAGCGCACCCAATACCTTGCGACCGCGTCGATTCACCAACAGCAGCACTACAGCGGCCGGCCCCAGCCACAACAAGCCGTTGCTGCGCATAAACAAGGCCAAGGGCAATGTCAGCGCGATCAATCCAGCCGAGGTCATCGATACTGTTCTGCGGCGCGCGCATAGCCACAATTCGAACAACAGCCCCACGCTGCCGACTGCAAAAATTCCGTCGGGATAAAGCGTTGCCAAGAACACCACCATATGAGGCGTGGCCGCGATGAATGCCAGGCCGACCAGACAGGTCTTGCGCAACTCCTGGGCCCAGGACCAGCTCAGAATTCGTGCGAACACCAGTGCCGAGATGATCAGCGTCACGGCGACCGGCGTCTCCACACGTCCGGTGGTGCCATAAAAAAGACGAACGAAGTAGTACCAGAACGCAGTCTTCCCAGACTGGTTGGTTCCATCTACCTCCATCAGAATGGCTATGCTGTCGTTGCCGAGAACGCCGGGCCAGTATGTCAGTAGCCATAGGCCGTACCAAACCAGCAGTCCAGTAAAAATCAGGATGCAAGACGTAGGGTGCGCCCGCCTGAACGTCGACATGGGAAGTTGAGTGGTCACCGCATGCAGGGGCGAAGACGGCCTTGGCGTTGGCTGCGGATCAATTGATTCACGGATGACGTCCACCGATTGTCTTACTCAACACCAAGCACGACGAACGAATGCTCCAACCTATTTCGCTGCCGGATCTCAAGTAATGCCGGCGCAAACCCGCAGATCATGATGCGGACACCCATACTGTTCCGCATGCCGGTAGAAGCGATTGCCTTGGTGTAGTCAGCCTGGCCTCGCTCGATCGCGCGGGTGAAGTGGGGAACCAGCGTCGGAGCCATCTGCTCATCGCCATCGACCGTCATGGTTCATCCTCGTGTTCCCATTGAAGCCAGCGCGACCCCCGCCAGAATCAGTGCCCCACCCACTAGCGTCTGCCAATGTAACGGCTCCTTGAGGAAAGCCCAGGCCAATAAGGGGACGATAAGAAAAGCCAAGCCCATGAAAGGGTAGGCGACGTGCAAAGGGGCATGGCGCAGGATCCAGATCCAGCCCAATGTCGTGAGGGCGTAAAGAGCCAAAGCCGCGATAAGCCACCCGTTTTGCATCAATTCCAAAACTGAGAAAGAAGCAGGAAGTGCGGCCGCCGCTTGCTTGAAAAGCAATTGGCCGACGGAGATGCCGAGCACACAGAGCAAGGTGTAGACGCCGAGGGAAAAAGACATGGCTGGAACTGATCGCGAGGGCAGGATGGCTGGTCGGTGGATTCTAGGCGCGGCGAGTTTTGCGCTCCTGCGCATCGCCAATAATGCAGCGCTTAAGTTGTCGAGCAGGAGTGTCCGTTGAACGTAGTGATCAGAGCCCTTTTTCGGTTTGGGGTCGTACTACCGTTGTTGCTCATGGCCTTACTGGTGTGCGCGCAAGAAGCAGATGTTCCCAGGAGTCATGGGGCGCTTGAGCGTTGGAGCTACGACGCGTCGACGCATGAGTTGCATCTGCAGGGATGGAGTCTGGGGGGGGCGCGAGGGGCGCGCACCGCCCAAACTGGTGCTCGATTTTGGAGGTGAACTCTACAAGTCGGACGACGGTGTCGCGAATTGGACGCTTCGCGTCGATATTCCGTCGGATCATCCCGCGACTGGGGGGCAGCGGGGCGTCGGCTTTGATTGGCGTGTGCATCTCCGCGGCGTCTTGCGTGCGGGCGCTTATCCGGTGCGCTTGGCGGTTGTGTTTGACGATGATCAGCGGATCACTCTCCAGGGTGCGTATGCCGAACCCGCTGTCGTGGTGGTGAAGGGGAATGAGCGCCGCCTTCGAATCGTGCTCGTGCTGGTCGTATTGGGGATTATTGTGGTTGCTCGCGGTCGAAGCCGTTGGAGCAGCGTAGGTCGGTCGCTGCAGCGCGGGTTAACTGGGAATCGTGTGCTGTGGGGGACGGGAGCAATTTTCGCGGTCTTGGTCGCTCTGGGCGTGACGGGAAGCTCGATGGGCGTGCTATTTCAGAGCACCTATGGCAGTAGCGTTCTGGATGTGCGCGGGACATCACGCGCGGCCTTGGGAAATGAGAGCGTGCGAGGCGATGAGTGGGGTGTTCAACTGCCCAATTTGTTGGCGCAATGGCATCACGAACCGCGGTTTCCGGTTGTCAACGACTTTTTGGGCGAAGGCGGCCAGAACATGGGTGTGGTCGGGATGACGGGTGTGCCCGTGCGCCAATGGGCGGCTCTCGCGAGACCTGCGACTTGGGGTTATTTTGTGTTGCCGCTCAGGCAGGCTATGGCCTGGCACTGGCAACTGCCTTTCTGGGGTTGTCTGGTTGCCTTGTGGTTCATGCTGAACGTATGGCGGCCTAAACAACGTGGCTTGAACCTGGCATTGTCGTTTTCGTTCTGTGTTGCCCCGTACGCCGCGGCGTGGTCCAACTGGCCGCTTTATGCCACCATGTTTCCAGCATTCGCTTTTGTGGTTACGACGCATTTGCTGCGAGAGGCCAGAGCATGGCGTGGGGTGCTGATGGGGGCATGTCTCGGGTGGTTGCTGGCTTGCTGGGGTTTGGTGCTCTATCCAACCTGGATCATTACTGTCGGCAGCCTCATGGCCTTGATTGGCTTGGGGTGGTGCATTGACTATCGAAAGCACCTGCGATTCGGGATGGTGCAACTCTTGGCACTGGTGACTTGCGGGGCAGTGCTGACAGCACTCATGGGTAGTTGGTGGCTGGACACAAAAGACGCGATCGCCCTTATGCGCGCTACTGAATATCCCGGCGGGCGGGGCGCGATTCCTGGCGGCGACTTGGGGTGGTGGTGGCACTTGCGCGGCTATCACGGCCTCGAATCGCTACGCCGCACCGGCCCGGACAGTAACCCATCGGAAGCCAGCTCATATCTATTCCTGCCGTTGCTGACCCTTGTGCTGATCGTGTTGTCGTTGCTTCGAGACCGTCACACCAGATGGACTTTGATAGGTGCCGCCATGTTCATGTTGTGCTACTGGATGTATACGATGGTCGGCATACCTATCAGCGTAGCACGCGCGACATTGTGGGGAAATATGCCAACAGTGCGTATGGATGTCGGTTTGGGCTTGCTGACTGCGCTGCTCCTGGGGCTATTCGGATCTGTTGCCAGTGTTCCGAGGTCAAAGGTCACGCAGATCGCGAGTCTTGCGGTGGTCTTGCTCAGCGCAGGGCTAGTGGTGCTCACCTTGTGGCATACCCCGATAACGTTTGTACCGAACGCGGGCAGTTGGGCGCTGGTCGTGGCCATGGTCGTCGCGATCAGCTTTATTTGCGGTTGGGTGTTGTGGGGGCGCTTGGGTTCAGCCGTTGCGCTGACAATCTGGCTGTACTTGCTGGCAACTCTGCCATTCAACCCACTTCGAATCGCTCCCTCCAGCGTTGACCTGGCAGAGGGTCATCGTTCCTTTGTGATGGCTCCAAAGGCGTCCGTGCGCACGCTAGTGCTCAATGGCGACGGCATTGGCGCCATGGCGTTCGCAGCCGTAGGAGTGCCTGTTGTAAATGGAGTTTTTTACTACCCTCATCGCGCCATGTGGGCTCGCATGGGGTTGAAGGCTGAGGAATGGGCGCTGGTCAACCGTTATCAACATCTGGGTTTTTATGCGATGAACGATGTCAGTGACGCGCAGGGGTACCGACTATTCCTGGGGTCAATTGATCAGGTGCATGTGCACGTGCACCCGCAGCGCTTTGACTTTTCCTGCGCCGGTGCGACCCATGTGGCTGCGCCAGCGCAATGGACAGACGCTCTGACACGAAATCCGTCGCTAAGCAAGCTTGGAAGCTATCAAGATGTCGTGTGGTTTTCAGTTCAATCATCTTGCCAGGTTGTTTAGGGTGCTGGCGCCTGAAACTCAGGCTCCCTGCAGCGCCAACCCCGCATGCTCCCGCAGCGGATGGAAGTGAATCTTCGGAAACCGCTCCTGCGCCAGCCGCACGTCGTAGGGCGAGGTGCACAGATAGGCCAGCGCATTGGCCGCATCGTGCGCCATGCGCAGCGGGTAGGCGTTCTCGAACTCGCGCAGTTCAGCCGGCGTGTCGGCGGTGATCCAGCGCGCGCCGGTGTATTGGCAGCCCTCCAGGCGGATGTCGCAGTCGTATTCGGTTTTCAGGCGGTGCTGGACCACCTCGAACTGCAGCTGGCCGACCGCGCCCAGCAGCATGTTGCCGCCGGCATCGGGCTTGAAGACCTGGATCGCGCCTTCTTCGCCCAGTTGCGCCAGGCCCTGCTGCAGCTGCTTGGTGCGCAGCGGGTTCTTCAGCACCACGGTCATGAACATCTCGGGCGCGAAGAAGGGCAGGCCGGTGAATTGCAGGTTGGCGCCGTCGGTGATGGTGTCGCCCAGTTGCACGCCGCCGTGCGTGGTAAAGCCGATGATGTCGCCGGCAAAGGCCTCGTCGACCGCCTCGCGCCGCTGGCTCAGAAAGGTGACCACGCTGGTCGGCCGCAGCTCTTTGGACGTGCGCTGCACCTTCAGCTTCATGCCGGGCTGGTACTGGCCGCTGGCCACGCGCACAAAGGCGATGCGGTCGCGGTGGTTGGCGTCCATGTTGGCCTGCACCTTGAAGACGACGCCGGCAAACGTGTTGTCCTCGGGCTGGATGACCTGCTCGCGCACCTCCTTGTTGACCACGACGCTGCTGGTGCGCGGGCGCGGCGCGGGCGCCATGTCGACCAGCGCGTCCAGCACTTCCATCACGCCGAAGTTGTTGACGCCCGAGCCGAAGAACACGGGCGTCTGCTTGGCGGCCAGAAAGGCGTCGTGGTCCCACGCGGGCGACGCGCCCACGGCCAGTTCCATGCTTTCCTCGGCGGCGAGAAAGGCGTCGCCAAAGCGGGCGATCAGCTTGTCGCGCTCGGTCAGCGGAATCACCTCGAAATCCTGCGGGCGCTTTTCGCTGCCGGCCTGAAACACCGTCATGGCCCGCGTGCGCAGGTTGATGATGCCGCCGAAGCGCTTGCCCTGGCCCACCGGCCAGGTCATGGGCACGCAGGGCATGCCCAGTTCGCGCTCCACCTCGTCCAGGATGTCGAGCGGGTCGCGCACCTCGCGGTCCATCTTGTTGACGAAGGTGATGATCGGCGTGTCGCGCTGGCGGCAGACTTCGATCAGCCGGCGCGTCTGCGCCTCGACGCCGTTGGCGGCGTCGATCACCATCAGGGCGCTGTCCACGGCCGTCAGCACGCGGTAGGTGTCTTCGGAGAAGTCCTTGTGGCCGGGCGTGTCGAGCAGGTTGATGACGTGGTCGCGGTAGACCATCTGCATCACGCTGGACGCCACCGAGATGCCGCGCTGCTTTTCGATTTCCATCCAGTCGCTGGTGGCGTGGCGGCTGGCCTTGCGCGCCTTCACGCTGCCGGCAATCTGGATCGCGCCGGAAAACAGCAGCAGCTTTTCCGTCAGCGTGGTTTTACCCGCGTCGGGGTGAGAGATGATGGCAAAGGTGCGACGGCGACGCGTCTCGGCGGCGTGGGACAAGGCAGGGGACTCCGAACATCGCCCTCAGGCCCGGGGTGACGGGGCGGGCGTTAACCTTTGAATTATCGCCGGCCAAGAAAGGACCCACCGTTATAATCGCCGTTTTTCCGAGGAGCGTTGCAGCGCCTGCGTTTTGCCAGGCGTGAGGCTCGGAACCCTTCTTGCAACGACGCTCATCCACCGGCCGGGTGCGATGGGCATGTTCACCTTCCCCGTCGTTGCCCGCGCAGGTGGCTCTACACACTCGATCTGGAGAAAGAGCCCGTCATGAACGCCCGCCTGAAAAACCCCGTGGCCGCCGATTCGGCCATTGCCGACATCAACCTCGCGCCCTGGGGCCGCAAGGAAATCGCCATTGCCGAAACCGAGATGCCCGGCCTGATGGCGATCCGCGACGAATTCGCCAAGAAGAAGCCCCTCAAAGGCGCCCGCATCACCGGCAGCCTGCACATGACGATCCAGACCGCGGTGCTGATCGAAACCCTGCAAGCCCTCGGTGCCGACGTGCGCTGGGCGTCGTGCAACATTTTCAGCACGCAAGACCACGCCGCCGCCGCCATTGCCGCCAATGGCACGCCGGTGTTCGCCATCAAGGGCGAGACGCTGACCGACTACTGGGACTACACCCACCGCATCTTCGACTTCGGCAAGAAGGGCAGCAAGGGCGAAGGCCCCAACATGATCCTGGACGACGGCGGCGACGCCACGCTGCTGATGCACCTGGGCCAGCAGGCCGAAACCAACCCCAAGGTGCTGGCCAATCCGAAGAGCGAAGAAGAAAAAATTCTGTTTGCCGCCATCAAGGCCAAGCTCAAGGAAGACCCCACCTGGTACAGCCGCAAGTCGGCCGAGATCATCGGCGTGACCGAAGAAACCACCACCGGCGTGCACCGCCTGAAAGAGATGAGCGCCGCCGGCACCCTGCTGTTCCGCGCCATCAACGTCAACGACAGCGTCACCAAATCGAAGTTCGACAACCTGTACGGCTGCCGTGAATCGCTGGTCGATGGCATCAAGCGCGCCACCGACGTGATGATCGCCGGCAAGGTCGCCGTGGTGTGCGGCTATGGCGACGTGGGCAAAGGCTCGGCGCAGGCGCTGCGTGCGCTGTCGGCCCAGGTGTGGGTGACCGAGATCGACCCCATCTGCGCCCTGCAGGCCGCCATGGAAGGCTACCGCGTGGTGACGATGGAAGAAGCCGCGCCGCTGGCCGACATCTTCGTCACGACCACGGGCAACAAGGACGTCATCACCTACAAGCACATGAAGGCCATGAAGGACCAGGCCATCGTGTGCAACATCGGCCACTTCGACAACGAGATCCAGGTCGCCGAGCTGGAGAAAAACTGCAAGTGGGAAGAAATCAAGCCGCAGGTCGACCACGTGATCTTCAAGGACGGCAAGCGCATCATCCTGCTGGCCAAGGGGCGCCTGGTGAACCTGGGCTGCGCCACCGGCCACCCCAGCTACGTGATGAGCAGCAGCTTCGCCAACCAGACCATCGCGCAGATCGAGCTGTTCACCCACCCCGATGCGTACGACGTCGGCAAGGTCTACGTGCTGCCCAAGCACCTGGATGAAAAGGTGGCCCGCCTGCAACTGGCCAAGCTCAACGCCAAGCTGACCGAGCTGACGCCCGAGCAGGCCAAGTACATCGGCGTGCCCAAGCAGGGGCCGTACAAGCCGGACACGTACCGCTATTGATTAAATAGCTGTTCGCGCTTGACTGGCAAGCGCTGGCGGCCTGTTTGATGCCTATTCCGTGCGTGCCGACCAGTTCCTCGTCGATCGCGGCCTGGCCGCCAGCCGCAGCCAGGCGCAGCGCCTGATTGCGGCCGGTGCGCGCTGGCTGTCGCCCAGCGGCTGGAAGGCGCTCAGCAAGAGCGACGAGCTGCCGCCGCACGCCGAAGTCGAATTGCTCGACGCGGCCGAGGCGCGCTATGTCTCGCGCGGCGGGCTCAAGCTGGAAGGTGCGCTGCGCGAAACGGGGCTCGACGTCGCCGGGCGGCATTGCCTCGACGTCGGCCAGTCCACCGGCGGCTTCACCGACTGCCTGTTGCAGCACGGCGCGGCCAGCGTGACCGGCGTGGACGTGGGCCACGGGCAGCTGCACCCCAGGCTGACGGCCGACGCGCGCGTGCGGGCGCTGCAGGGCGTCAATGCGCGCACGCTGGATGCTTCAAAATTAATAGCTGAGGGCGCTGATTCATCCAGCGCTGCAGGCCTTTTTTGTTCTGAATTCGACATCGCGGTGGCCGATCTGTCCTTCATTTCGCTCACGCTGGTGCTGCCGGCGCTGGCGTCGCTGCTCAAGCCCGGCGGCCACGCGCTGCTGCTGGTCAAGCCGCAGTTCGAGCTGCAAGCGGCCGACATCGGCAAGGGAGGCATCGTGCGCGATGCGGGCCTGTACGCGCAGGTCGAGCAACGCCTGCGCGCCGCCTGCGCCGATGCGGGCCTGGACGTGCGGCAATGGCTGCCCAGTCCTATCGCCGGTGGCGACGGCAACCGCGAATTCTTTTTGTACGCCGTGCGAACGGCGCTTAGCAAATCCTCATCATGAGCGTCAATCTCAGCCTTGAATTCTTCCCCCCCCAAGACGCCCGAAGGCGGCCTGAAGCTGCGCGACGTGCGCGCCAGGCTGTACGCGCTGAAGCCCGAGTTCTGCTCGGTCACCTTCGGCGCTGGCGGCTCCACGCAGGACGGCACGCTGGACACCGTGCGCGAGATCGTCGGCGAAGGCATGCATGGCGTGCCGCACCTGTCGTGCATCGGGCAGACGGCCGAATCGATCCGCGAGCGCCTGGCCACCTACCGCGCGGCGGGCGTGCGCCGCATCGTCGCACTGCGTGGCGACCTGCCCAGCGGCTACGGGCTGGGCGGCAATTTCCGCTACGCGAGCGACCTGGTCGCCTTCATCCGCAGCGAAACGGGCGACCATTTCAAGGTGGCCGTCGCCGCCTACCCCGAGATTCACCCCCAGGCCAAATCGCCCGATGCCGACCTGGACGCCTTTGCCACCAAGGTGCGCGCGGGCGCCAACGTCGGCATCACGCAGTATTTCTTCAACCCGGACGCGTACTTCCGCTACCGCGACGAACTGAAGGCGCGCGGCGTCGACGTGCCGGTGCTGCCCGGCATCATGCCCATCACCAATTCGACGCAGCTGCTGCGCTTTTCGGACAGCTGCGGCGCCGAGGTGCCGCGCTGGATCCGCACGCGACTGCAGGCCTTCGGCGACGACGCGGCGTCGATCCGCGACTTTGGCGCCGACGTGGTGGCCGCGTTGTGCGAACGCCTGCACGCGGGTGGCGCGCCGGGCTTTCATTTCTACACGCTGAACCAGGCCAACGGCACGCTCGAAGTGTGCCGCCGCCTGGGCTGGGCCGCCGCCGCGGCCTGATCCGCGCGGGCTGATGCCCGGGCGCCACAGCGGCGGCGCGCCGTCGCGCGTGCGCCGCGGGCCTTTGATGTGGCGCAACGTCGGCTGGCCGGCGCAGCGGTCAAATCCCTTCCGACCAATGTGGTTATTAGCTGGAAGGGAAACACCATGTTCAAGAAAAGTATGTTGCTGGCGGCCGTGCTTGCCGGCTTGGCCGCGCCCGCCTGGGCCCAGACCTCGGGCGACAGCCCGTGGCTGGTGCGCCTGCGCGCCGTGCACCTCAACAGCGCCAACGGCGATTCGACCGGCCTGGGCCTGACGATCAACAACAAGTGGCTGCCCGAAGCGGACGTGTCGTATTTCTTCACGCCCAACATCGCCGCGGAGCTGATCCTGACCTATCCGCAGCGCCAGTCGGTCTATGCCGGCGGCGCCTACATCGGCTCGCTGCGCCACCTGCCGCCCACGCTGACGCTGCAGTACCACTTCACCAATTCGTCGCCGGTCACGCCCTATGTGGGCGCGGGCCTGAACTACACGCGCTTCAGCTCGGTCGACGTGCTGGGCGGCGCCGCCGACGTCAAGCGCAATTCGTTCGGCCCCGCGCTGCAGGTGGGCGCCAGCTACGCACTGACCAAGAACCTGTCGTTGAACCTGGACGTCAAGAAGGTCTGGATCAAGACCGACGTCTACGCCGGCGGCAACAAGGCTGGCACCTTCAAGGTCGACCCCGTGCTGGTGGGCGTCGGCCTGGGCTACCGGTTCTGATCGATTCGTCTTCGCTCGCTCGACGGGAAAGGGGCTTCGGCCCCTTTCTTCATGGGGACGGGCAAATCGGGCCGGGATGACGACCTTGGTCCGAACCGTTAGAATGCGCTCATGTTACGGCACACCTCTGCCGGCGTCCGCTTGCGCGGCGCGCCGGAATCGGGAAGTGCACACCGTCAGCCAGTCCGCCGAATGTTGTGGGTCGGCGCCCTGTGTCTGGCAGCGGGCCCGCTGGCGGCCCAGACGGTGAGCCTCGATGCTTCCACTCCTTCATCCCTGCTGGCTGAGCCCTGCTCGTCCGCCAAGGCGGTGCACGACATGCGCTGCCCCAACTATTCGGGCTTCCGCGCCCGCGTGGGCGGCGGCGTAGACAGCAGCGCGTCGGCCAGCGACGACGCTGGCGCACCCGGCCTGACGGCGCCTTCGCGCGCCTCGCTGGGGCTGCGCGGCGGCCGCGACCTTCAGCGCGGCGTGGCGTCGTGGTACGGCCCCGGCTTTCACGGACGGCTGACGGCCAACGGCGAGAAGTTCGACATGCACGAACTCACCGCCGCGCACAAGACGCTGCCCTTCGGCACGCGCGTGCTGGTACACAACCCGCGCACTGGCAAGGAAGTGGTGGTGCGCATCAATGACCGCGGGCCGTTCATCAAGGGCCGCGTCATTGACCTGAGCAAGGCGGCCGCCAAGGCGCTGGGCTTCAATGCGCGCGGCCACGACGCCGTGGTGCTGCGCGAAGTGGCGCCAGCCAGTGATCGCGACAGCTGAGTTTTAAGTCGAAACGGCCGCCAGCGCTTGTCACTAGAGCGCGGATAGCTACCATTTAGATAGCAAAAGGCACTCCCGGCGCCTTTTGCATTTCGTGGTTCAGGAGGCCGCGGAGCAGGACAGGCGAGGCACCCGCACAAGGGCTTTGCCTGTGCGCTGGGTGCGTCCCCCTTCCCGCGCACAGCGCTGTAAAGAAGGGGGAAGCGGCCCCAGCCGCTCAGGGCGATGTCGCCATTTCTCTCCGGCGGCCGCGAAGCAGGCCATGCCAGCGAACGCCGCGGAAGGGCTTGGCCCGCCCGCTGGCGTTGTCCCCCTTCCCGCGAAGCGCAGCGTAGCGAGAGAAGGGGGAAGTGCCGTCAGGCGCTCAGGGGGATGCCCTCTATCTCTCGTCGTAGCTCACCGTGAGCTTGTCGGTCGTCGGCCGCGCCTGGCAACTCAGCACGAAGCCCTGCGCCATTTCCTCGGCTTCGAGCGTGAAGTTCTTGTCCATGGTCACCGCGCCGTCCATCACCTTGGCGCGGCAGGTGCAGCACACGCCGGCCTTGCAGGAATAGGGCAGATCGAGTCCGGCGTTCAGCGCCACGTCCAGCACGTGCTGGTCGCTGCGCATGGCCAGTTCGTGCGCTTTGCCGTCGATCACCACCGTGAGCGCCACCTGGCCCACCGGTGCTTCGGGGTCGGGTTGCACGATGGCGGCGCGGCGTGCCTCGGGGCTCATTTCTTCCAGGCGCGGCGAGGTGAAGCGCTCGCTGTAGATGCGGTCGGCCGGCACGCCGGCGGCTTGCAGTGCGGCTTCGACCGATTCGATCATGGCTTCGGGGCCGCACACGAACACTTCGTCCATGCTCTTGGCAGGCAGCAGGGTGTCGATGAGCTGCTGCACCTTGGCGCCGTCGATGCGGCCTTCCAGCATGGGCACTTCCTGCGCCTGGCGCGACAGGATGTGGATCAGCGTCAGGCGGTTCTTGTACTTGTCCTTCAGGTCTTGCAGCGCCTCGTTGAACATCACGCTGTTCATGCGGCGGTTGCCGTACACCAGCGTGAACTTGGCCGTGTCCGACTCTTCCATCGTGCTGGCGATGATGCTGAGGATGGGCGTGATGCCCGAGCCCGCCGCAAAGCCCACGCGGTGCAGCGCGCGCGGCTTCTTGATGACGAAGCGGCCATCGGGCGGCATCACGGCCAGCGTGTCGCCCACCTTGAGTTGCGTGGCCGCCCAGTTGGAGAACATGCCGCCTTCCATCGGGCGGATGCCGACTTCCAGCTGCTTGTCCTTGCTGTACCTGCTCTTGGTGCTACAGATCGAGTAGTTGCGGCGCACGTCCTGGCCGTCGATGGTGGTGCGCAGCGTCAGGAACTGGCCGGGCTGGAAGTTGAACGAGTCGTGCAACTCGTCGGGCACGGCAAAGGTGATGGCGACGGCGCCGGCGGCTTCGGGGTGGACGCGGGCGACGGTGAGATCGTGAAAGCGCGGGGCGGACATGGTCGTCTCTAGATATTTTTGAAATGGTCGAAAGGTTCCAGGCAGTCCAGGCAGCGGTACAGCGCCTTGCAGGCCGTGGAGCCGAAATGCGAGGTTTCGGTGGTGTTGGCCGAGCCGCACTGGGGACAGTGCACGGCGGGGCGGTCCTTGGCAGCCGAGGTGGACGCAAACTGAATCACCGCCGCGCCAGCTGCGCCGCCGCCGTGGGGCGGCGCGATGCCATACGCGCGCAGCTTCTCGCGCGACTCGGGCGTCATCCAGTCGGTCGTCCAGGCGGGCGCCAGCTGGGTAACGACGTGGCCGTCAACGCCGTGGTCTCGCAGCGTGGCGGCGACGTCGCCCGCGATCTGGTCCATCGCCGGGCAGCCGCTGTAGGTGGGGGTGATGACGACTTCCACCCGGCCATCGGCGCCGCGCCGCACGTCGCGCAGGATGCCCATCTCTTGCAGCGTGACGACGGGGATTTCGGGGTCGGTGAGCTGGTCGAGCGCCTGCCACAGGGCGGCGAATTCTTCGGCCCTCTCCCGCTCGCGGGGGATGGCAGGGGAGAGGGCGGCGGCGTTGGCGTCGGACACGGCGTGGCCCCTCACCCCAACCCTCTCCGCAGAGGGGCGAGGGCGTCGCAGCCAGCCTGTCGGCAAGCTGTCACCACACCGCCCCCGGGTGCTGCCGCGCCAGGCTTTGCATCTCGCCCAGCAGGTAGCTCAGGTATTCGGAATGCACGCCGCGCTTGCCTTCGGGCACGTAGCGCTTGACGGCGGCCGGGCGCTGGAGCGTGGCCTCGGCGATCGCTTCATCGACGATCTGGTCCCACGCGGCGCGAAGTGCCGGCACGTCCACGCCGGCGCCCTGGTCGACGGCTTCGGTTTCCAGCGCGCTGGCGGTCCAGAACTCGTCGGTGAAGGGCAGCAGGTAATCGAGTGCGGCCTGCGCGCGGCGGTGCGATTCATCGGTGCCGTCGCCCAGGCGCACCAGCCAGTCGCGCGAATGGCGCAGGTGGTAGCGCACTTCTTTCAGGCTCTTGGCGGCAATGGCAGCCAGCTGCGCGTCGCTGGATTGCTGCAGGCCCTCCCACACCAGCACCATCAATGCGCTGTAGAGAAAGTTGCGCACGATGGTGATGGACCAGTCGCGCGTGCCGCCGGCCGAGGGCACCAGGCCGGTGTGGTGCGGCAACTCCAGCAGCACGTAGTTGCGGAAGTCGGTGTCGCCGCGGAAATAGGCCAGCGTGTCTTCGGTCACGGGGCCGGCGGGCCACACGGTGCTGCGCGGCGAGCGCACGTCGTTGTTCAGGCGCTCAGCGGCGTGCTGGTAGAGCAGGCGCGCCTGGCCGATCAGGTCCAGGCTATTGTTGGCCATGGCCATGTCTTCTTCCAGCACCGGCGCGTGACCGCACCATTCGGCGTTGCGCTGGCCCAGCACCACGGCGTTGTCGGCCAGGTGCAAGACGTATTGCAGCGGCGCGTGGTTTGCTATTGAAATGGTAGCTGCTTGCGCTTGATGGATGGGCGCTGCGGCCTGTTCTGCCACTGAACTCATCACATGTGCCCCACTTCTTCAGGAATCTCGTAGAACGTGGGGTGGCGGTAGATCTTGTCGCTGGCGGGCTCGAACAGTTCGTCCTTCTCGCTCGGGTCGCTGGCGGCGATCAGGTGCGACGGAATGACCCAGATGCTCACGCCTTCCTGCCGGCGCGTGTAGACGTCGCGCGCCATTTGCAGCGCGTGCTGCGCGTCACTGGCGTGCAGGCTGCCGCAGTGCTTGTGTTCCAGGCCTTGCTTGCTGCGGACGAAAACTTCCCACAGCGGCCAGTCTTTCATTGCGAGGGGGGGTGGACATGGTGGTCTCTCTCCAAAGGAAATTGTTTTTGTGGGCTGGCTCGCTGCGCTTTCGCCAGCCTGCGGCTCAGGTCAGGCGGCGGCCTTCATGGCGCGCTGCCGCTGCTTTTCGGCATGCGCCAGCGCGGCTTCGCGCACCCAGGCGCCGTCGTTGTGCGCCTTCACGCGCGTGGCCAGGCGCTCTTTGTTCATGGGGCCGTTGCCATTGACGGTTTGCCAGAACTCGTCCCAGTCGATCTCACCGTGGTCGTAGTGGCCGCGTTCTTCGTTCCACTTCAGGTCGGGGTCGGGCAGGGTCACGCCCAGCACGTTGGCCTGCGGCACCGTGGCGTCGATGAATTTCTGGCGCAGGTCGTCGTTGCTGATGCGCTTGATGCCCCACTTCATGCCGTCGCTGGAATGCATGCTGTCCTTGTCCGACGGGCCGAACATGGCCAGGCACTTCCACCAGGTGCGGTTGACGGCGTCCTGCACCATGTCGCGCTGGGCCTGGTTGCCGCGCATCATCACCAGCAGGGCCTCGTAACCCTGGCGCTGGTGGAAGGATTCTTCCTTGCACACGCGCACCATGGCGCGCGCGTAGGGGCCGTAGCTGCAACGGCACAGCGGAATCTGGTTCATGATCGCCGCGCCATCGACCAGCCAGCCGATCACGCCGACGTCGGCCCAGTTCAGCGTGGGGTAGTTGAAGATGCTGCTGTACTTGGCCTTGCCGGAGTGCAGCGCATCCAGCATCTGGTCGCGGCCGGTGCCCAGCGTTTCGGCGGCGCTGTACAGGTACAGGCCGTGGCCGCCCTCGTCCTGCACCTTGGCGATCAGGATGCACTTTCGCTTGAGGCTGGGGGCGCGGCTGATCCAGTTGCCCTCGGGCAGCATGCCGACGATTTCGGAGTGCGCGTGCTGGCTGATCTGGCGCACCAGCGTCTTGCGGTAGGCCTCGGGCATCCAGTCGCGCGGCTCGATGCGGCCGTCGGCGTCGATGCGGGCCTGGAACTGCGCCATCAGCCTGGCTTCGGCCTCGCTCAGGGGCTTGGCCAGCGGCTTGAGGTTGCCCGTCTTGCCTTCGGCGGCGTCGGGCACGGAAAGGGCTTGGGTATACATGCGCGTTTGTCTCCTGTCATTGCGGCGCACAGAGGGCGGCGCGCGCGCAAAAAAGCGGTCGAGCAGCAAGTATAGTGAATTAACCGACCGAGCGGTCGGTTAATTTTTGATCGCGGAATCAGGGATTACCCGAGCGTGCCCGGGCGGGGCATTCAGGCCCGGGCGGCGCCGGCTTCAACGCTCCAGGCGGCGCCGCGGCCGCGGCCTTCGCGCAAGGTGTCCAGCACCTGCGGCAGCGCGTCGTCCAGCAGCGCCTTCAGCGTGTGCGGCGGGTTGATGACGAACATGCCGCTGGCCGTCAGGCCCGCGCCGTCGGCCGCCGCGCCGATGTGCAGCGTGGCGTCCAGCCAGGCGCGGCCGGCCTGCTGGGCCAGCGTGCGCAGGCGGCGCGGCAGGCCATGCGCCTCGGGGCGCGGGATGATGGGGTACCACACGAGGTACACGCCGGTCGCAAAGCGCTTGAGCGCATCCTGCACGGCCTCGGCCACCTTGGCGTAGTCGCTCTTGATTTCGTAGCTGGGATCGATCAGCACCAGCGCGCGGCGCGAGCCGCCGGCCGCCGGCGGGGGCGGCAGCAGCGCCTTCAGGCCGGCCAGGCCGTCCTGCCGGGTCATCGTGACCTGGCGGCCGGCATCGAGCTGGTCGATGTGCGCCCGCAGCGCCTGCGCGTCGGTGGGGTGCAGCTCGAACAGCTTGAGGCGGTCGTGCACCACGGCGCGGTCGGGCTCGGTCATCAGCGCGTGCATCAGCAGGGGCGAGCCGGGGTAGACGCGCCACGCGCCGCGCGCGGCCGGGTTGAAGCGGGCGACGACCTCGAGATAATCCGCCAGTGCTTCATTTTGCATAGCGCCTTGCGCAGAGCTGGCGGGCGCTGGTACCGTTTTTGACCTGTGATGGGACGGCGCCGGCGTGGCCTGCAGCCGGGCGATGCCTTCGCCGGCTTCGCCCGAGGTCTGCGCGGCGTCGCTGTCCAGCCGGTAGATGCCGGCGCCGGCGTGGGTGTCCACCAGCAGCAACGGGGTCGGCTTGCGCATCAGGTGCCGCAGCGTCGCCAGCAGCGTCAGGTGCTTGAGCACGTCGGCATGGTTGCCGGCGTGGAAGGCGTGGCGATAACTGAACATGCGCCGATGGTAGCGGGCCGCAAGGTGCAGGGGGTGGCGCGCGTGGGCGGCCAGGCGCCGGCCCGCGGGGCTGCCCGGTGCAGGCGCCCTTGCCAGGGCTGGCGCCGCCCGGTTAGAATCAAAGGCTTTGCAGCGCAAATGTGACCCCGCGGCAAGAAACAGTACACCCCACCTAAGAGGCTCCCGTCACAAGAGGAGCACCGACCGTGGAAAAGGGTCCGCCAAACCATCCGTTACTGGAAAACTCATGAAAACGTTCAGCGCCAAGCCTGCTGACGTGACGCACGAGTGGTTTGTGATTGACGCCACCGACAAGGTGCTCGGACGGGTAGCCAGCGAAGTTGCCCTCCGTCTGCGCGGCAAGCACAAGGCCATTTACACGCCTCACGTCGATACCGGTGACTTCATCGTCATCGTCAACGCTTCCAAGATTCGCGTCACCGGCGCGAAAGAGCTCGACAAGAAGTACTACCGCCACACCGGCTATCCGGGCGGCATCCGCGAAACCAATTTCCGCGACCTGCAGGCCAAGCACCCCGGCCGCGCGCTGGAAAAGGCCGTCAAGGGCATGCTGCCCAAGGGCCCGCTGGGTTACGCCATGATCAAGAAGCTGAAGGTCTACGGCGGCGCCGAGCACCCGCACAGCGCCCAGCAGCCCAAGGCGCTGGAAATCTAAGGAGCCGATGCAATGATTGGTGATTGGAACAATGGCACCGGCCGTCGCAAGTCCAGCGTCGCCCGCGTGTTCCTGAAAAAAGGCAGCGGCAAGATCACGGTCAATGGCAAGCCCATTGAGCAGTTCTTCGGCCGCCAGACCTCGATCATGATCTGCAAGCAGCCCCTGGTGCTGACCGACAACGTCGAAGCTTTCGACGTGCAGGTCAACGTCAACGGCGGCGGCGAATCCGGCCAGGCCGGCGCAGTGCGCCACGGCATCACCCGTGCGCTGATCGACTATGACGCCAACCTCAAGCCGCAGCTGTCGGCCGCCGGTTACGTCACGCGCGACGCCCGCGAGGTCGAGCGCAAGAAGGTCGGCCTGCACTCGGCACGCCGCCGCAAGCAGTTCTCGAAGCGCTGATCCCTCGCCGCTTCCCACTGCAGCAAACCGTGTCGGCCTTTCGGGGCGGCACGGTTTTTTCATGGGCGGCATGGTAAAAAGGCCGCGCGAACACGACGCAGGAGACTCGCCATGTTGGGCATCAGGAAACAACCCTCGGTCAACAGCCTCATCGGTGCCGGCATGCGGGTGCAGGGGCCGTGCACGTTCCAGGGCAGCCTGCAGATCGACGGCACGGTGGTGGGCGACGTGACGGCCGAAGGCGGCCAGCCGGGGCTGCTGGTGATCGGCGAAAGCGGCAACGTGCAAGGCACCATCAGCGCCGATCACGTCGTCGTCAGCGGCACGGTGGTCGGTTCGATCCAGGCGTGGGAACTGCTGGAGCTGCAGGCCAAGGCGCGCGTGCAGGGCGACGTGCGCTACAAATCGCTGGAAATGCAGCAGGGCGCGGTCATCGCGGGCCAGTTGCAGCCGCAGGTCACCCCGCCGCCCGCCGCGCCAGAGCCGCGTGAGCCGCAGCGCGAAGCCCCTGATGCCGCGGTCGAGCCTCGGCTGGAGCCCACCGAGCCGACGCTGGACCCGGAACGCCCGTGAGGGCTGCCCTGCGGCGCAGCGACAAAACCCGACTGATTTGATATAGTATTGCGATGGTCCCGGTA
Organism: Ottowia sp. SB7-C50; assembly: GCF_033110285.1. Lineage (NCBI taxonomy): Bacteria > Pseudomonadati > Pseudomonadota > Betaproteobacteria > Burkholderiales > Comamonadaceae > Ottowia > Ottowia sp. SB7-C50. Next base: position 3,139,867 of record NZ_CP136995.1, on the reverse strand, counting down.
TCACGGGGCCGAACAGGAGTCCCCCTCATGAGCGCCGTAGCGCAAGACATCACTTCGCCCACCACGATGCCCGAGCCCATCGTGTTCACCGACAGTGCCGCCGCCAAGGTGGCCGACCTGATTGCGGAAGAAGGCAACCCCGACCTGAAGCTGCGCGTGTTCGTGCAGGGCGGCGGCTGCTCGGGCTTCCAGTACGGTTTCACCTTCGACGAAGTCGCCAACGACGACGACACGACGATGAGCAAGAACGGCGTGTCGCTGCTGATCGACCCGATGAGCTACCAGTACCTGATTGGCGCCGAAATCGACTACAAGGAAGACCTGCAGGGCGCGCAGTTCGTCATCAAGAACCCGAACGCCCAGACCACCTGCGGTTGCGGCTCGTCGTTCTCGGTGGCCGAGGAATAAGCGCAGCAGCAGCGGTCGGTTCAGGCCATCGCATCAAAAAAGGGCGCCTATGGCGCCCTTTTTTGATGGTGGGACAGAACGGAGAATCAGGCCTGTTCGCTTGTCCAGAGCGCGTCTGGCGCTATCAATTCAAGAGTTTGGCGGTCAGTCGAAGCTGGCGCGCGTGACTTCGGTGGCGGCGGCCAGTTGCATCTTCATGTTGGCGGCCAGCTTGGCGAAGGCGGCTTTTCCGCCGGGCGACACGGGCACGTATTCGCGCTGGTCGGCCAGCACTTCGGTCGGGTCGTGCGGCGTGTCGTTGATGCGGAATTCGAAGTGCAGGTGCGGCCCGGTGGAGACGCCCGTGGAGCCGACGGCGCCCACGGTTTCGCCCTGCATCACGTTGTCGCCCACTTTCACGTCGATGCGCGACAGGTGAGCGTACAGCGTCGAATCCTTGCCATTGCGGTGCTTGATCTGGATGACGTTGCCGTAGCCGCTCTGCACGCCGGCAAAGCTGACGGTGCCGTCGCCGATGGTGCGCACTGGCGTGCCGGTGGGCGCGGCATAGTCGACGCCGGTGTGCTCGCGGCTGTAGCCGTAGACCGGGTGGCTGCGCACGCCGAAGCCGCTGGTGATGCGGGTGGCTTCCAGCGGCGCCAGCAGGTAGGCCTTCAGCAGGCTCTGCCCGTCGAACGAGTAGTAGGCGCCCTTGGGCGCGCCGGCTTCCTTGAACCAGATGGCCTGGTGCGTCTTGCCGCGGTTGGTGACCTCGGCGCTCAGCACCTTGCCGGCGCGGATGGGCTCGCCATCGGCTTCCAGCGTTTCATACACCACGGTGAAGCGGTCGCCACGGCGCAGGCCGCGATGAAAGTCGACGTTGCTTTCGAAAATTTCGGTCAGCTGCTTGGTCACGCTGTCGGGCACGCGGGCCTCATCGGTGGCGGCGAACAGCGTGCCGCGGATGGTGCCGCTGGTCAGGCGCTGGTTGGCCACCAGCGGCGCGGTTTCGACGCGCACGCTGAAGCCGCTGCCGGCTTTTTCGACCACCAGGCGCTGGAAGCTGTCGTCGTTTTCCTGCTCGACCCAATGGGTGCGCAGCGTCTGCAGCTGCGCACGGTCGGTGGCTTCGGCCGTCACGGTGCGGCCAGCGGACGACTTGCCGAACAGCACTTGTCGCGCGGTTTCGTTCTTGCGCAGGAAGGCGGCAGCGGCAGGGTCGGACAGGCCCAGGCGCTTGAGCAGCGCTTCGGGCGTGTCGGTGGCGCGCGTGGTTTCGCTGCGGTAGAGCGTGAACGAATAGCCGTCCAGCGCCTCGACCTGGCGGTCCAGCGTGGTCGGCTCCACGGCCTCGGAAATCAGCCGCAACGGCTGGGCGGGTGCGGCGGGCGCCAGCGAAGCCACGGCAAACGCACCGCCAGTGCCCCCCCATCAAGAGGGCGGCAATGGCAGCGGTGATGCGCTTGGGGTGGCGGTGGACGAAATCGGCAAAAGCCAAGCCAGTCGAAATCAGTTTTTGCTTCACGCGACGGGTATCCGTATTCGTTGTATTCAGGCAACACCCACGGTGTGAGCCGGCCTCTCGGAAGCGCTCTTGGTGCAAGAGCAAGGCCCCTAGAATCGGACCATAACTGATCAAGTATAACGACGTAGGTGCCCGCCTACAACCCGATCGAACGATGTCTGACAATTTACTTACAAACCCCGCCGTGAGCGACCGCGTGCGCGAAGCCATGGCTATTTCGCTACGCGGCTGTGAAGAATTGCTGCCGCGTGAAGACTGGCTGCGCAAGCTGGCGCGCTCTGAAGCCACCGGCCAGCCCTTGCGCATCAAGCTGGGGCTGGACCCGACGGCGCCCGACATCCACATCGGCCACACCGTGGTGCTGAACAAGATGCGCCAGCTGCAGGATCTGGGGCACACGGTCATCTTCCTGATCGGCGACTTCACCACCCTGATCGGCGACCCGTCCGGCCGCAACAGCACGCGCCCGCCTTTGAGCGCCGAGCAGATCCAGGTCAACGCCGAAACCTACAAGGCGCAGGCCTTCAAGGTGCTCGACCCCGCCAGGACCGAGCTGCGCTACAACAGCGAGTGGAGCGACGCACTGGGCGCGCGCGGCATGATCCAGCTGGCGGCCAAGTACACCGTGGCGCGCATGATGGAGCGCAACGACTTTCACGAGCGCTTTCACGCCGGCACCTCGATCAGCGTGCATGAATTTCTGTACCCGCTGATGCAGGGCTACGACTCGGTGGCGCTCAAGTCCGACATCGAGCTGGGTGGCACCGACCAGAAGTTCAACCTGCTCATGGGCCGCCACCTGCAGCAGGAATACGGGCAGGAGCCGCAGTGCATCCTGACCATGCCGCTGCTGGAGGGCCTGGACGGCGTCGAAAAGATGTCCAAGTCCAAGAACAACTACATCGGCATCACCGAAGACGCCAACACCATGTTCGCCAAGGTGCTGTCGATCAGCGACGAGCTGATGTGGCGCTGGTACACGCTGCTGTCGTTCAAGAGCATGGCCGACATCGACGCGCTGCGCGCCGAGGTGGCCGCGGGCCGCAACCCGAAGGACGCCAAGGTCATGCTGGCCAAGGAAATCACGGCGCGCTTTCACTCGGCCGCTGCAGCCGCCTCAGCGGAGCAGGATTTCATCAACCGCAGCAAGGGTGGCGTGCCGGACGAGATCCCGGAAGTGGCGCTCTCCGGCGCCCCCATGGGCATCGGCGCGCTGCTGAAGGCGGCCGGCCTGGCAGCGTCCAGCTCAGAAGGCAACCGCCTGATCGACGGGGGCGGCGTGCGCGTCGACTCCGCCGTCGTCAGCGACAAAGGCCTCAAGCTGCCAGTGGGCACTTACGTCGTGCAGGTCGGCAAGCGCAAGTTTGCGCGGGTGACGTTGGCTTGACCGAATCTGCCGAAGCTGCCCTGCTGGCCTGCCGCGGCTGGGCGGGCGAGCGGGGCGGCCTGCTGTTGTGGGGCCCGCTCGACCTGACGCTGATGCCCGGCGACGTGGTGCACGTGCAAGGCCCCAACGGCTGCGGCAAGACGACGCTACTGCGCACGCTGGCCGGGCTGCGCGCGCCGGCCGTGGCGACGTCGACAAGCCTCTGCAGGGAGGTCTGGTGGATCGGCCACGCCAACACGCTGGTCGAGGACCTGGATGCCGCGCTCAACCTGCACCTGCTGCTGGCCGTGGCCGGCGCACCCGTGCCGCCGCGCACGGCGCTGGCGAGCCACCTGCAGGCGGCCGGCGTGCCGTGCGGGCGCCCGGTGCGGCTGCTGTCGGCCGGGCAGCGCCGCAAGCTCACGCTGGCGCCGCTGGCCCTGGCGCCGCGCCGGCTGTGGCTGCTGGACGAACCCTTCGACGCATTGGACGCTGACGCCTGCGAGGCGCTGGCCGCGCTGGCCACAGGCCACACCGCGCAAGGCGGCGCCATCGTGCTGACCAGCCACCAGCCGCTGCCACGCGCTTTTCCTCCCCATCAAACACTGCAGTTGCGCCCGTCTGGCAAGCGCAAGAAGCTATCAAATTCAGAGCAATCGGCATGACCGGAGCGGTGCTGCGCGCCATCTTTCTGCGCGAGTGGGCGCAGGCGCTGCGCCAGCCGGCCGACCTGGCTTGGCACGCGCTGTTCTTTGTCGTGGTCAGCAGCCTTTTTCCGCTGTCGCTCAAGCCCGACGCCGACACGCTGCGCCTGCTGGCGCCCGGCGTGCTGTGGGTGGGCGCGCTGCTGGCGGTGCTGCTGGCGTCGGCACGCATGTTTCAGGACGACCTGCGCAGTGGCTGGGTCGATCAATGGGTGCTGACCTGCGCGGCCACCGGCCTGCCGCTGGCGCTGCTGGTGGCCACGCGGCTGGCCGCGCAATGGCTGCTGGCCGCGCTGCCGGTGCTGGCCGTGGCGCCGCTGCTGGCGCTGCAGTTTGGCCTGGCCGCGTGGGCGCTGGCGGTGCTGATGGCGTCGCTGGCGCTGGGCACGGCGGTGCTGGTGCTCGTCACTGGCGTGGCCGCCGCGTTGGCGGGCGGCCTGCGCGGCGCGGCGCTGCTGGTGATGCTGATCGTGCTGCCGCTGGTGGCGCCGGTCATCATCTTTGGTGCCATGGCGGTGCACCACGCCGTGCGCGGGCAAGCGGTGGGGGCCGAGTTGGCGTTGCTGGGCGCCATGCTGGCGGTGGCGCTGGTGGCGTGCCCGCTGCTGGCGGCGGTGGGCTTAAGGGCGGCGGTCGAAAGCTGAGCAAGCGGCACAAAATTGGGATGAGCTGCACCGTTCTGGTTGCGACCGATGCAGGTGGCAGAGGCTTGACCCGTGTCAAAAATCAGAGGCAGATCAAGGCAGGCAGCGCCTTGAGCCGATAGAGTCGCTCCATGGCCTTCGAACCGACGCTGTTCCACTTCGCCGCCCCCAAGCGCCTGCACGCGCTGGCCGGGCGCTGGGTGCGGCCGTGCCTGTGGCTGGCGCTGGCGATGGGGCTGCCCGGCCTGTGGCTGGCGCTGGTTGCCACGCCAGCCGACGCGGTTCAGGGTGAGGGCTACCGCATCCTGTATGTGCACGTGCCGGCGGCGTGGATGTCGATGTGGATCTACGCCGTGATCGCGTTCTGGAGCTTCGTCGGCCTCGTCTGGCGCACGCGCGCCTCGCACCTGATGGCGCACGCGCTGGCACCCACGGGGGCGGTGTTTGCGTTGCTGTCGCTCGTCACCGGCGCGCTGTGGGGCAAGCCGATGTGGGGCACCTGGTGGGTGTGGGACGCGCGGCTGACCACGTCGCTGCTGCTGCTGTTCCTCTACTTGGGCTATCTGGCGCTGCTGCGCGCGCACGAAGGCCGCGCCAGCGCCGACCGGCCGTGCGCGGTGCTGGGGCTGCTGGGCGCGCTGAATTTGCCGGTGATTTATTTCTCGGTGCACTGGTGGAACACGCTGCACCAGGGCGCCAGCATCACCGCATCGGGCGCCCGCATGCCCGGCGCCACGCTGGCGGGGCTGCTGCTGATGACCGGCGCGGCCTGGGCGTGGACGTTTGCCGTGTCGTTCAAGCGCGTGCAGTTGCTCATCGAAGAGCGGGAGGCGCACACGCGCTGGCTGCAAGACTTGCAGGGCGATGCGCAAGATACTTCAATTTTGATAGCTGATCGCGCTCATCCCGCCAGCGCTGGAGGCCTGTAGGACCATGGATTGGTTGACCCCGTGGTGGCCCGATGTCGCCGCCTTTCTGCAGATGGGCAAGCACGGCGCGTACGTGTGGCCGGCGTTTGGCGCCTGCGCGCTGGCGCTGGTCTGGGAATGGGGGTCGCTGCGCCGCCGTGCCCGCGCACTGCGCACGTCCGGGGGGGGCGCCGCGATGACCGCCGCCGTCTCACCCCGCCCCGCCTGGACGCCGCGCCGCAAGCGCATGCTGCTGCTCGCCAGCGTGCTGCTGGCCGCCGGCATCGCCACCGCGCTGGTGCTGCGCGCGTTCAACGACAACCTGGTGTTCTTCCTCACGCCGACGCAGGTCGCGCAAGGCCAGGCCACGGGCAAGGACGGCGTGCGCATCGGCGGGCTGGTGCAGCAGGGATCGATCCAGCGCGGCACCGGACAGAACCTGGAAGTGCGCTTTGTCCTCACCGACATGGCGCACACCGTGCCCGTGGTGTACCGCGGCGTACTGCCCGACCTGTTTGTCGAAGGCAAGGGCGCCGTGGCGCAAGGGCGCCTGGATGCGGGTGGCCAGCTGGTCGCCAGCGAGGTGCTGGCCAAGCACGACGAGAACTATGTGGCGCCGGGGGTGGAACTCCCAAAGGCGCGATGAATCATTACAATATTGATAAAAGTAAGGAATCATCATGCAGGAGTCCACCGTTACCGTCAAAGGCCAGACCACCGTGCCACAGCCCGTGCGCGAGGCATTGCACGTGCAGCCGGGCGAAAAGCTGTGTTGGCACGTGATGCCCGATGGTTCGGTCGTCGTGCGCGCCAAGAACCGCTCCATCCTCGACATGGCCGGCCTGCTGACCGCGCCCAAGGGCAAGAAGGTCAAGGTCGACGACATGAACGCCTGGGCCGCGACCTGACGCATGGCCGCGCTCGATACCAATGTGCTGGTGCGCTATCTGGTGCGCGACGACGTGCGTCAGATGCAGGCGGCGGCGCAATGGATCGGCAGCGTCGTCGAACGGGGCGAGTCGCTCTATGTGCCTGTCACCGTGCTGCTGGAACTGGAGTGGGTTTTGCGCACCAGCTATGGTTTTGACAAGGCGGACGTGACGATGGCATTGGCGGCGCTGCTGTCCGCCGTCGAATTGCGCATCGACGCCGAAACAGCCGTGGAGGCGGCGCTGTCGTTCTACAGCCAAAGCCGCGCGGATTTTGCCGACTGCATGCATGTGGCGCTGGCCCAGCAAGCGGGCGAGGCGCCTTTGTGGACGTTCGACCGGGCCTGCGCGCGCATGGAAGGCGCGCAGGCGGTCACTTCTGCGCCTGCGCACTGAATCGATGCTCCCCGAACTCGCCCACCTGCTGCTGATCCTCGCCCTGCTGGCCGCCGCCGTGCAGGCGTGGTCCGGCCTGGCGCCGCACGCGCAGCCGCGCTTGGCGCGCGTGGCGCTGGCGTGGCAGGTCGTGGGCATTGCGGGTGCGTTTGCGCTGTTGGGCGCGGGCTTCGTGCAGGACGATTTTTCCGTCACCTACGTGGTGCAGCACGGCCACCGTGATTTGCCGCTGCTGTACAAAGTGTCGGCCATCTGGGGCGGGCATGAGGGGTCGCTGCTGCTGTGGGCGTTGATACTGGCCGCGTGGTCGGTGCTGGCGGCTTGGGGCTTGCGCGGTATTGCTGCGAATAAAGGAGCTGCTGAGGCTTATTCAGCAGGCGCCGGCGCCCCTTATTGCGTGAAGGATGAATTTGTCGCTCGCGTGCTTGGCTTCTTGGCCCTGGTCTCACTGGCCATGCTGGCCTTCATCCTGTTCACGTCCAACCCCTTCATCCGCCTGCTGCCGGCGGCCGACGAGGGACAGAGCCTGAACCCGTTGCTGCAAGACCCCGGCCTGGCGCTGCATCCGCCGCTGCTGTATGTGGGCTACGTGGGCACGGCGGTGCCGTTTGGGATGGTGATGGCGGTGCTGGCGTATGCCGATGCGCCACGCGACTGGGTCAAGGCCATGCGCCCCTTCGTGCTGCTGGCCTGGGCGGCGCTGTCGCTGGGCATCGCGCTGGGGTCGTGGTGGGCGTATTACGAACTGGGCTGGGGCGGCTGGTGGTTCTGGGATCCGGTCGAAAACGCGTCGTTCATGCCCTGGCTGGTGCTGGCCGCGCTGGCGCACACGCTGGCGGTGCGCGAGGGGCGGCGCGCGCTGCCGCACTGGACGGCGGTGCTGGCCATTGGCGCCTTCATCCTGTCGCTGCTCGGCACCTTCCTGGTGCGGTCGGGCGTGCTGACCTCGGTACACGCGTTTGCCAGCGACCCGCGGCGCGGCGTGTTCATGCTGGGGCTGATTGCGGCGTTTGTGCTGGGGGCGATGGCGCTGTACGCGCGGCACGCCGACCGGCTGGTGGACGCGCGCGGCCCGCTGCCCACGGCGCTGGCCTCGCGCGAGACCGGCATCCTGCTCAACAACCTGCTGCTCATCGTGGCCTGCGCCACGGTGCTGCTGGGCACGCTGTATCCGCTGGCGATGGATGCGCTGCGCCTGGGCAAGATCAGCGTGGGCCCGCCGTATTTCGAGGCGGTGCTGGCGCCGGTGTTTCTGCTGCTGCTGGCGCTGCTGATTCCCGCCGCGTGGCTGCGTTGGGGCGCGGGGCTGGATGCGTCAACCGCGCGCATGTTCAAGGCATTGAGCGTGGGCTTCGTCGTGGCGCTGATCGCCGCCTGGGGTTTGCTGCACACGCTGTACGGCAGCGCACGCCCCGCGGTGGTGCTGACGCTGGCGCTGGCCTGCGTGGCGGGCGCGGCGACCAAGCTGTGGGCGTGGCAGCAATGGCGCAAGGGAGGGCTGACGGCATCGCAGACTCATGGCATGCGCCGCCTGACGGCATCGCAGTGGGGCATGGTCATCGCCCACCTCGGCGTGGCCGTGTTCGCCATCGGCGTGGCGATGGTCGGCGGCTATGGTGTGGAGCGCGACGTGCGCCTGGTGCCCGGCAACAGCAAGGCCAGCGTGGCCGACGCGGCATCGCAAACGCACCCCATCGCCGATTGCCGCATCACGTTCGACCGCATCGACCCCGCGCGCGGCCCCAACTACATGGCGCTGGCGGGGCATTTCACGCTGGCTTGCGCGGGCGAGCCGCCGGTGGCGCTCAAGGCCGAAAAGCGCAACTACGTCGGCAGCAGCATGCCCATGACCGAAAGCGCCATCCGCTGGGGCCTGCTGCGCGATGTGTACGTGGCGCTGGGCGAGCCGCTGGAGGGCACGCCCTTCGGCGCCTGGAGCGTGCGCGTGCAGCACAAGCCTTTCATGCGCTGGGTGTGGATCGGCGTGGTGCTGATGGCGCTGGGCGCGGGCGTGGCCGCGGCGGCGCGTCGCTATCGGCGTTCTGAATCGAAAAGGGCGCAAGCGCTTGCCAAAAGCGCGGATGCAGCTATTAAAAACAGAGTGATCGCGCCGCCTGAAGCCGCCCGCGAAGGGGGGGCTGCCGTGAGCGCGCCGACCGCACCGGCCATGTCGTCGACGCCGCGCGCGCGCCGCTGGGGGCTGTGGGCCGCGTTCGCGTGCGTTGCCGCGCTGCTGGTGCTGCTGGCGGTGGGCATGACGCGCGATCCGCGCCAGCTCGACAGCGTGCTCATCGGCCAGCCCTGGCCCGGCCGTGCGCTGCCACTGCTCGAAGCGCCCGACCGATCCATGGGCCCGGCGCAGTGGCGCGGCAAGGCGCGGCTGGTCAACCTGTGGGCGTCGTGGTGCACCACCTGCCTGCAGGAACACCCCGAGCTGATGAAGCTGGCTGCGCAACTGCGCACGCAAGGCCATGCCGACCAGCTGATCGGCCTGAACCACAAGGACAAGCGGGCCGACGCGCTGGCTTGGCTGGCACGCCATGGCAACGCGTTCGTCGGCTCGATGGTCGACGCCGATGGCCGCATGGGCATCGACCTGGGGGTGTACGGGGCGCCCGAAAGCTTTGTCGTCGACGCGCAGGGCGTGATCCGCTTCAAGCACGTCGGCGCGCTGACCGACGAAGTGATTCGCACCCGCGTTCTGCCGCTGCTGGAGGCGGGGCGATGAGCCATTTCAAGCGTTTTAACCCGCTGGCGCTGGTCCTGAAAGCGTTGGCAGCTAGTTTATTGATAGCGTTCTGCGCCTGGTCCGCCACCGACCCGCTGGCCGACCGCATGCACCGCCTGACGCAGGACCTGCGCTGCCTGGTGTGCCAGAACGAATCGCTGGCCGATTCGCACGCGCCGCTGGCCATGGATTTGAAGCGCGACATCCGCGCCCGCATGGCGCAGGGCGACAGCGACGAGCAGATCCGCGACTTCCTGCGCGCGCGCTACGGCGATTTCGTCAACTACAAGCCGCCGGTGCAGGCCAGCACCCTGCTGCTGTGGGCCGGCCCGCTGCTGCTGCTGGCCGGCGGTGGGCTGCTGGTGTGGCGCACCGTGCGCGGCCGCGCGGCGCGGGGCCACGACGCGGCGGACGACGCAGGGGGTACGCCATGAACCCGATGGCCATGATCCTGGGCACCGACTGGCTGTGGCCCTTTGTGCTGGCGGCCATGGCGCTGGTGGCGCTGTTCACCGCCAGTCTGGTGTGGTCGGCCAGCGCCGACGACGACACGGCGGGGGCGCGGCGCCGCATGGGGTGGCTGACGCTCACGCTGCCGTTGGCGGCCATGGCGCTGTACGCCGCGCTGGGCAACCCGCGCGGCCTGAACCCGCGCGACCGCCACCCGGTGCCCACCGAATCGGCCGAGACCATGGTCGGCAAGCTGGCCGAGCGCCTGCAAGACCAGCCCGACAACCCGGCCGGCTGGCTGATGCTGGCGCGCAGCTACAAGGTGCTGCAACGTTACGCCGAATCGGCCGAGGCGTGGGAACACGCCCAGGACCTGGCCTGGGACGACGCCGAAGCCATGGCCGAATGGACCGAGGCGCGCATCCTCAGCCAGGGGCAGCGTTTCGACCGCCGCAGCCAGGAGCTGCTGGCGCGCGCCATGAGCCTCGACGCCAACGCGCCCGGCGTGCTGATGCTGCGCGCGCTGGCCGCGCTGGATCGGGGCGATGCCGCGGCCGCGCAAAAGGTGATGGCGCAACTGCGCGACCTTTACCCCGAAGGCAGCGCTGACCGCCAGGCGCTGGACGCGGCGCTGGCGCAGCTGGCGGCGGGGCGCGACCCGCGGGTTTCACAGCCTGGACAGCCGAACACGCAAGACCCATCAGCGCCGGGTGCTACAAAAAAATGATTGAAAGGCACCTGGCTTGACCGCTCCGGCTTTCGCTGTCATTCCCACGCGGGCGGGAATCCACGCATCCGCCGGCCGCAAGGCAATGCACCGCCCATCGATTCCCGCCTGCGCGGGAATGACGGAACGGGGCGGCCGCTCAGCGCAGCGGGTTGCAGTCCTTGCGCAGGATGTTGTCCACCGCCAGCTTCTCGCCGTTGACCACCTGCGTCTCGGCGCGCGTCAGCATGCCGCCGCGGGCGTCGCGCTTGCGCGCGGGTGGCAGGTTCTCGATGATCCATTTCAGACGCCCGCCCTCGAACACGGTCATGTCGGCGTTGCTGTCAGCGCCGTAGCCCAGCGTGGTGATGCGGTCATCGACCCGCACCTGCGCGCGGGCGGTGGCTTCGCCGTAGTGGTAGCGCACGCTCACGCGCTGGCCGTCCTGGCAGCGGTAGTGGATCCACGGTGCGCGGCGCAGTTCGGGCGTCGCCGCGACCGTCGGCGCTGCCGGTGCGTCACTGGCGTGGGCGATGGAGAGGTGCAGCGTGTAGGGCGCGCTGCCGCCATCGCGCGTCTTCATCACGCGAATCTCGTAGCGGCCGCTGTACGGCAGCGTCTGATGATCGGTCGACAGTGGGTCGTCGACGGGGTTGACGGCGACGCCGTTCTTGCCGATGGCGTACAGCACCGTCTGCAGGTCGGGACTTGGGCTGTTCAGCGTGGCGTTCAGCACCTGGCCCTTGCGGGCGCTAAAGCGGTAGCTGTGCGCCTGCAGCCCGCGCAGCGTGCCGCGGTAGCTGGCGTCGGTCGCGCCGGCCTTGAATTGCACCTGCGTCGTGCGACTGGGCGCGCCATCACGCTGCGCCCAGGCGGGCGTCGCGCAAAGGCCAACCAGCGCCAGCGCGGCGGCCAGCCCCAGGCGGTGGACACGATGGATTGCGGTGACAGAAGTCATGGGAAAGTGCTCATGCAGTGGTTCGCGGCCCGCATCATGCCGCCAAATCGTGACGCCGGGGTGTACGGCGCACCGATTTCCGGCATCGGATGGTTTCGCCCGATGAACCCTGTCAACGCCACGGCCGGGGGCCACGATGGTTGACCCGCGCCGCCGCTCCTTCCTGCGCGGGCGCATGGCCGACGCGGCGGCGCCGCAGGCGCCGGTGGTGCAACGCCCGCCCTGGGCGGTGGCCGAGGCGCGCTTTACCGAACAGTGTGTGCGCTGCCACGCCTGCGTCGAAGGCTGCCCGCGCCACGTGCTGAAGGTGGGCGATGGCGGCTTTCCGGAAGTCGATTTTTCGGCGCAGGGCTGCGACTTCTGCGGCGCCTGCGAAGCCGCGTGCGAGCCACAGGCACTGAACCGCCCGGCCGCCGAGGCAGCGCAGGCCGGCACATCGCACGCCGCCTGGCCCGGCTGGCAGGTGCGCATCGCACCGCATTGCCTGGCGCTGCAAAAGGTGGAGTGCCGCATCTGCGCCGACGCCTGCGCCCCGCGCGCCATCCGCTTCAGGCCCGCACCGGGCGGCATCAGCCAGATGCAGCTGGACCTGGCCGCCTGCACCGCCTGCGGCGAATGCGTGGCGGTGTGCCCGGTGGGGGCGGCGATGATCGGCCCGCGTCAAGCTGCGTGACCGACGCATCTTGCGGGTAGTTGGACAGGCGGTCGGCCGCTTTTCGCCGGTGAGCGCTGAGGTCGACACCCCAGTAACTTGTCCATGGCAGCGCAGATGGCGTCTTCGATCCGGCTCCGTCACTGCGCGTGTTCGATGCGAAGGCGCGTGGCGCCCCGCAGCGCGGCGATCACGTCGCCGTCGAAGCGGCCCAGATACACCAGGCCCGATGGCGCGCTGGGGCCATTGCCGTAGAACAGCGCCAGGTTGCCCCAGGGCGCGTAGTAGGTGATGTCGCCCGGCCGCGCGGTGTGCGCGGCGCCGGGCTCAGCCGGCAGGCGGTCGGCCAGTGCGGCGATCTTCTCGGTGCCCTCGTAGTCCTGCAACGTCAGGAAAAGCGGCAGTTGCGCTGCAAAGGCGCGCGCGGCCGGGCTGTCGGCCAGCGCGGCCGCGAACGGTTGGTCGTCAATGGCAATGTTCAGACGCAGGGTATCCATGGAGAACTCGACAGCCCGCGCCTCAGACCAGATGCTGCTTGAAGAAGGCGTTTATCCGGTCGAACGGAATCTTCTGCAGGTTGTCGTACAGATCAACGTGGCTCGCGCCGGGGATGATGAGCAGCTCTTTCGGCTCGGCCGCCGCCGCGTAGGCGGTTTCGCTCATGTAGCGCGAGTGGGCTTTTTCGCCGTGGATGATGAGCACCGGGCGCGGCGAGATCTCGGCGATGTAGGTCAACTGCGGCGCGTTCATGAACGACATCGGGTTGGTCTGCGTCCACGCGTTGCCCGAGTTGACGGCGCGCGGGTGGTAGCCGCGTGGCGTCATGTAGTAGTCGTGGTAGTCGACCAGGAACTGCGCCTCGCCACCCTTCAGCACGTTGTAGGGCGGCTGGTAGGCGGGTGCGCCCTTTTCCGCGTCGGCCCAGCGCTGGCGGCTGAGCTGCTCCAGCGCCTTTGTGCGCTCGGCCAGCGTCATGCGGTCGTTGTAGCCCCGCGCCGCGACGCGCGAGAGGTCGTACATGGTGCTGCTGACCACGGCCTTGATGCGCTTGTCTACGGCAGCCGCATTCAGCGCCATGCCGCCCCAGCCGCAGACGCCGATCATGCCGATGCGCTCGCGGTCCACCTGCGGCAGCAGGCCGATGAAGTCGACGGCGGCGCTGAAGTCCTCGGTGTTGATGTCGGGCGAGGCGATGTTGCGCGGCTGGCCACCACTCTCGCCGGTGTACGAACCGTCGAACGCCAGCGTGGCGAAGCCGCGCTCGGCCAGTGTTTGCGCGTACAGACCCGAGACCTGCTCCTTGACCGCGCCGAACGGCCCACCCACGACGATGGCGGGCCCGCGCGCGGCTGTGCGCGCCTTGGGCAGGTACAGATCGCCTGCCAGCGTGATGCCGTAGCGGTTGCTGAACGTGACCTTCTGGTGATCGACTTTCGGGCTTTTCGGGAAAAGCTTGTCCCATTTTTCGGTGAGCGTCATGGCGGGGGCGGTGGTGAGCGTGGATCGGGCGGCGGATTGCGCAACGGCGGCGGACGGCAGGGCGGCCAGGCTCGCGCCGCCCACGGACAGGGCGGCTTGCAGCGCACGGCGGCGGGACAGGTTGGGGTTCATGTGGGGTGCTCCTTGTCAGCGTTTTGCCGCGTTGGCGGGGTGGGCCGCCTGCAGCGATGGCGCTAATTCTGGGTATCGGCCGAGTCTTTGACTAGGTGATGAATGCTTATCTAGCCTATTAGCCAGACTTCATAATCCGCCGCATGGCGCGACGCAACCTGAACGACCTGCTGGCCTTCGTCACCGTGGCGCGCGAAGGCAGCTTCACGCGCGCCGCGGCCACGCTGGGCGTGACGCAATCGGCCCTCAGCCAGGCCGTGCGCGGGCTGGAAGAGCGCCTGCAAATTCGCCTGCTGACGCGCACCACGCGCAGCGTGGCGCCCACGGCGGCGGGCGAGCGGCTGGCGCGCGCCATCGGCCACCGCTTCGACGAGATCGAGGCCGAACTGAACGCGCTGACGGCGCTGCGCGACAAGCCTGCGGGCACGGTGCGCATCACCTGCGGCGACGGCGTGCTGCAGACCATCCTGATGCCCAGGCTGATGCCGCTGGTGCGCGAGTACCCGGAAATCACGTTCGAGTTCGACGTGAACTACGGCTTTCGCGACATCGTGGCCGACCGCTTCGACGCCGGCGTGCGGCTAGGCAGCACGATAGACAAAGACATGATCGCCATGTCCATCGGCCCCCCCGATGTCGATGGTCGTGGCCGGATCGCCCGACTACTTCGCGCGCCATCCCCGGCCGAAAACGCCGCACGACCTGGCGGCGCACCGCTGCATCAACCAGCGCATGGTCAGCTCGGGCGGCTTGTATGTGTGGGACTTTGCCAAGCGCGGCAAGGCGGTGAACGTGCGGGTCGATGGCCCGTTGATCTTCAACACCGTGCCGCCGCAGATCGACGCAGCGCTGGCGGGGCTGGGCCTGGTGTTGTTGCCCGAGGATGAGGTGCGCGCCCACCTGGACAGCGGCGCGCTGGTGCAGGTGCTGGAAGACTGGTGCCCGCCGTTCGACGGCTGCCACCTGTACTACCCAAGCCGGCGGCAGCCCTCGCCGGCGTTCAGCCTGGTGCTGGACGCGCTGCGCCTGAAGGCGAACGCAGCGGGCTGATCGCCAGACTACTTCAATTTGCCGGCAACGGCTCCGTGATCTCGGGCTTGCCCAGATCGGCCGGGTTGGGTTTGGGCGCGCCGATGTGCTGCTCGATCGGCGGCAGCGTGTGGGCGATGCCCTTGTGGCAGTCGATGCAGGTCTGGCCGGCGGCAAACGCGGCCTGGTGCGTGGCGGCGCCGCGGCGGTTTTGCTCGGTGTAGTCCATGAAGTCGAAGTGGTGGCAGTTGCGGCATTCGCGGCTGTCGGTGCGCTTCATGCGCGCCCATTCGTTGGCGGCCAGTTGCGCGCGCTTGGCGTTGTACTTCTCGGGCGTGTCGATGCTGCCCAGCAGGTGGTGCCACACCTCGTTGCTGGCCTGAATCTTGCGGATGATCTTGTGCGTCCACTCCTTGGGCACGTGGCAATCCGGGCAGGTGGCGCGCACGCCGGTGCGGTTCTGGTAGTGGATGGTGTTGCGGTATTCCGTGAACACGTTGTCGCGCATCTCGTGGCAGGAGATGCAGAACTCCTCGCGGTTGGTCCATTCCATGGCGGTGTTGAACGCGCCCCAGAACAGGATGCCGGCAACAAAGGCCGACGACAGGATGGCGAAGCGGCGTGTGCGCACCATGGCCAGCAGGCGGCCGAACAAGCCGCGGCGTGGCGCGGGATCAACGGGTGCGGGCGAGGGGGGTCTGATCGTCCATGGCGGCTTTCCTGCAAGCGGTTTACTCTGTTTTTAATAGCTGCTCGCGCTTGTCTGACGTGCGCTACAGGCTATTTCTCTTGATGACTTAGCGCAAGCCGCGGGCGCGCGTGAAGGTATTGTCCACCAGCGGCTTGGCGTCGGTCTGCGGCACGTGGCAGGCGGTGCAGAAGTAGCGGCGCGGGCTGATGTTGTCCAGCTCTTGGCCCTCGCGGGTGCGGAAGTGCGTCACGCTCACGCGCGTGGCGCCGGCGGCCTTGGCGCGGTTGAAGGCGTGGCAATCCATGCACTTGTTGAAGTTCTTGGTGATCTGGTAACCGGCAATGGTGTGCGGGATCAGCGGCGGCTGCTGCACGAAGTCGCGGTCGATGGGGCGCGAGTCGCGCTCTTGCCGCGCAGGGGTGATGGCGATGCTGTCCTGAATCGGCACGCCGCTGCGCAGGCTGTCCATCTTCACCGGCCCGCTGGGTGCGGCGTTGGCGGCGGCCGAAGGTGCGGTCTGGGCCTGGGCACCGCCAGCGGCCAGCGCGGCCGCGACAAGCAGGGTCTTGAACAGGGCGATGAGCTTGGTCATCAGTCTCTCCGGGTGTCGAATCGGTGGGTAAAAACAAACACGTCCTTGCTGCACACGTCGATGCAGCGGCCGCAATTGGTGCAGTCGGCGGTGGCAATCACGGGCAGCGCGCCGGCCTTGCCCTTGAGCGGGACAGGGATGATGTGCGGCTCGGGGCAGACGGCGTAGCAGTCTGCGCAGTCGTTGCACTTGGATGAGTGCTGGGCGCTGACGCGCAGCAGGCTCTTGCTGCCGATCAGGTGGTAGGCCGCGCCCATCGGACACACATGGCCGCACCATCCGCGCGGGGCGATGAGCAGATCAAACAGGAACACCGCCGCCACGCCGCCCCAGGCGACCACGCCGCCAAAAATGAGGGCGCGGTGCATCAGGCTGACGGGGTTCACGGTCTCCCACACCACCATGCCGGTGGCGGCGCTCATCACCAGCACGGCGCCCAGAATCCAGAAGCGCAACTCGCGCTTTGGGGCGCGGCCGGTGGTGATGTTGAAGCGGCGGCGCAGCCACGACGCGCCATCGGTCACCATGTTGACGGGACACACCCATGAGCAGAACACGCGGCCGCCGATGAGGGCGTAGAACACGATCACGATGGCGGCGCCCAGCAGCGCGGCGGTTTCGGGCCAGTGGCGCGCGGCCATGACCTGCGCCAGCAGGAACGGGTCGGTCAACGGCAGCGTGTTCAGCGTCAGGCTGGATGAGAGATTGCCCTTGACGATCCACACGCCCGCCAGCGGGCCGAGCAGGAACAGGGTCAGGATGGACAGCTGCGACGCGCGCCGCAGGATCAGCCACTGATGCGCCTTCCACCAGCCCTTGTCGCGGATGGCTTCGGCGCTGGGTGCTTTGTTTTTGATAGCTGCTTGCGCTTTCTGGACGGGCGCAAGAGGCTTGTTTGAGGTTGAAATTGGGGCGATTGTGCTCATGGCGCAGCCCCCGGTTTGCTGCCCAGAATCGGCGCCGGGTTGTACGGCGCGGCGCCGGAGCGCAGCGGGTTCAGGTCGCCTTCATGCGGCACGTCCGGCAGCCGCTGCGTCGGCTGGCCGAACTTCGGCAGGCCGGGTGTGGCCTCGACCTTCTCACCCGCCCGCGTCTCCCCCACGTGGCCCACATCGCTGCGCTGCACCACATTCTTGCGGTAGTGGTGGCCCAGTTCGCCGCGCGCGATTTTCGTCGGCACGACCTTGATGGCCGCTTCTTCCAGCACGCAGCTTTTCTCGCACTTGCCGCAGCCGGTGCAGTGCTCGGCGTGCACCGTGGGCAGCAGCATGGCGTGGCGGTCGCTGCGTGGGTTGCTCATCTTCTCCAGCGTGATGGCCTTGTCGATCACGGGGCAGACGCGGTAGCACACGTCGCAGCGCAGGCCTAAAAAGTTGAGGCAGTTCTCCTGGTCGATCAGCACGGCCGTGCCCATCTTCGCCTTGCTGATGTCGGTCAGCGCATGGTCCAGCGCGCCGGTGGGGCAGGCCTTGACGCAGGGGATGTGGTCGCACATCTCGCACGGGATCTGGCGCGCTTCGAAGTACGGCGTGCCAATCGCGACATCCGCCGCTAGTCCGCTGCCCCAGGTGCTGAGCTTCAGGTTCTGCGGCGGGCAGTCGCGCACGCACAGGCCGCAGCGCACGCAGGCGGCCAGGAACTCGCGCTCGGCCAACGCGCCCGGCGGCCGGATCGCCTGCGCGGGGCGCGCCAGCGCGGGCTTGGACAACACCGCCGCCCCGCCCGCCACCAGCGCAGCCGTGCCGGCGCTGGCGGCGCCTTGCAGGAGGTTGCGGCGGTTGATTTGCATGGGCGTGGATCAGAAGAAATACCGGACGCGAAGGGCGCGAAGGATTCGCGAAGGACGCAAAAGGAAAACCAAATTTTTTTGAATTCTTTCGCGTCCTTCGCGTAACTTTTGCGTCCTTCGCGGCCGGCTGTTTAGCAGCGCATCAAGCCTTCACCACCCGCGCCGCGCACTTCTTGAAATCCGTCTCTTTCGAGATCGGGCACGTCGCATCCAGCGTCAGCTTGTTGATCAGCCGGCTCTCGTCGAAGAAGGGCACGAAGATCAGCCCGCGCGGCACCTTGTTGCGGCCGCGGGTTTCCACCGCCGCCAGGATTTCTCCGCGCCGCGACTGGATCTTGACCTGCATGCCGCGCTGCAGCTTGCGCGCCGCCGCGTCGTCGGGGTGCATGAAGCACACCGCCTCGGGCACGGCGCGGTGCAGTTCGGCCACGCGGCGCGTCATGCTGCCGGTGTGCCAGTGCTCCAGCACGCGGCCGGTGCACAGCCACAGGTCGAACTCCTTGTCAGGCGATTCGGCGGCGGGCTGGTAAGGCAGGGCAAAGATCACCGCCTTGCCGTCCTTGTGGCCGTAGAACTTGATGTCTTCGCCCTTCTTCACATACGGGTCGTAGCCTTCGCGGAAGCGCCACAGCGTTTCCTTGCCGTCGACCACCGGCCAGCGCAGGCCGCGTGCTTCGTGGTAAGTGTCGAAGCTCGCCAGGTCGTGCCCGTGGCCGCGGCCGAATTCGGCGTATTCCTCGAACAGGCCCTTCTGCAGGTAGTAGCCCAGTTCCTTCGACTCGTCGTTCAGGTAGTTCGGCACGTACTTGCCGTTCACCTTGCCCACGTCGGCCATGGGGAACTTGTTGACCTTGCCGTTCTTGTAGAGCACGTCGAACAGCGTCTTGCCCTTGTACTCGGGCTTTTTGGCCAGCAGTTCGGCGGGCCAGACTTCTTCCATCTTGAAGCGCTTGGAGAACTCGATGTACTGCCACAGGTCGCTCTTGGCCTGGCCGGGCGCGCTGACTTGCTGGCGCCAGAACTGCGTGCGGCGCTCGGCGTTGCCGTAGGCGCCTTCCTTCTCGACCCACATCGCCGTGGGCAGCACCAGGTCGGCGGCCATGGCGCTCACGGTGGGGTACGGGTCGCTCACCACCACGAAGGTCTTGGGGTTGCGCCAGCCGGGGTAGATCTCGTCGTTGATGTTGGGGCCGGCCTGCATGTTGTTGGTGGTGCTGGTCCAGTAGCACAGCAGCTTGCCGTCTTTCAGCGCGCGGCTTTGCGCCACGGCGTGCAGGCCGATCTTGTCGGGCAGGGTTCCGTCGGGCAGTTGCCAGATTTCCTCGGTGTGCTTGCGGTGCTCGGGGTTGGTCACCACCATGTCGGCCGGCAGGCGGTGGGCAAAGGTGCCCACCTCGCGCGCTGTGCCGCAGGCGCTGGGCTGGCCCGTCAGGCTGAAGGGGCCATTGCCGGGCTGGCTGATCTTGCCCATCAACAGATGGATGTTGTAGATCATGTTGTTGGCCCAGGTGCCGCGCGTGTGCTGGTTGAAGCCCATGGTCCAGAAGCTGACGACCTTGACCTTCGGGTCGGCATACAGCTTGGCCAGGTCTTCCAGTTGCTTGGCCGGCACGCCGGAGAGCTTGCTCACCTTGTCCAGCGTGTAGTCGCTGACGAACTTGGCGTATTCGTCAAACGTGATCGGCTTGGCGTCGTTGGGGTTGGTCTTGGGCTTGCCGTCGGCGCCGGGGTAGCCGTTGGCCTTGGCGTCTTTTTCCAGCGCGTGGTTGGGGCGCAGGCCGTAGCCGATGTCGGTTTCGCCGGCCTTGAAGTTGACGTGCTTCTTGACGAAATCAGCGTTGTATTTCTTGTTGCTGATGATGTAGTGGGCGATGTAGTTCATGATCGCCAGGTCGGTCTGCGGCGTGAAGATCATGGGCATGTCTGCCAGGTCGAAGCTGCGGTGCTCGAAAGTCGAGAGCACCGCCACCTTGCACGTCGGCTGCGACAGGCGGCGATCCGTGATGCGGCTCCACAGGATGGGGTGCATCTCGGCCATGTTGCTGCCCCACAGCACGAAGGCGTCGGCCTGCTCAATGTCGTCGTAGCAGCCCATCGGCTCGTCGATGCCGAAGGTGCGCATGAAGCCCGTCACGGCCGATGCCATGCAGTGGCGCGCATTGGGGTCGATGTTGTTGCTGCGAAAGCCCGCCTTCCACAACTTGCTGGCGGCGTAGCCTTCCCAGATCGTCCACTGGCCGGAGCCAAACATGCCCACGCCCGCGGGGCCGGCGGTTTTCAGCGCCTCTTTCCACTTCAGCGCCATGATGTCGAAGGCTTCATTCCAACTGATGGGCGTGAACTCGCCGTTCTTGTCGTACTGGCCGTTTTTCTTGCGCAACAGCGGCGTGGTCAGCCGGTCCTTGCCGTACATGATCTTGGACAGGAAGTAGCCCTTGATGCAGTTCAGGCCGCGGTTGACCGGCGCCTCCGGGTCGCCTTGCGTGGCGACCACTTTGCCTTCTTGCACGCCCACCATCACGGAGCAGCCGGTGCCGCAGAAGCGGCAGGGCGCCTTGTCCCAGCGCACGCCGGCCGCTGGCGCGGCAGGCGCGGCCTTTTGCGCCTCGGCCACGATGGGGATGCCGGCGGCAGCGGCGGCGGCCGTCATGGCCTGCGATTTGAGGAAGACGCGGCGGTCGGATTTCATGTCAGGCTTCTCCTGCGCCGGCGGGGGCGCTTGTGGATTCACGGGAAGTGGAAACGGCAGGCTCGGCCTGGCGGCGGGCAAAGTCGCCCACGCTGGATCGCCAGGCGCGGAAGTCGAATTCAGCGGGTTGCTCGGTGGCGTCGGGATCGCTCTGCTCGAACACCAGCGACAGGTTGTGCACCTCGGGCCACTGGGCGATGTCGGCCATGATGGCGGCGGCGGGGGTGTCGGCCGTGCTTTCGATGACGGCGATCAGGCGGCCGTCGCCGGGGTCGGGACCCAAGTCGACGCCCGGCGTGGCCGCCAAGCGCCCGGTGATCGCCAGACGGTCCTGCGGCCTGACTCGCACCACGACACCTAAAACACTCATGCCTAAAACCTTTCGACCTATGAGGATACCCACGGCCGCGCTTTGCGCTCTTGACTCAAGTTAATTTTGAGCCGTGAGTGGTGCTATGGCGACGCTATTCCATACTGTTTTGCTTGGTTAATCGCTGCACTATTCATAGCGCCCTACGGCGTGAACAAAGCGCGGCGGCCTGATACGGCGGTGAAGTGATGCTGCCACCGGTATCAAGGGTGTGGTGCGCCAGCCGCGCGGGGCCGGGGCGCCCGGCGGGCTTGCGGAGCGACGGGGTTGCGCCAGGGCCGCGCGCTCGACCCGGCACAATCGCCGCATGGCTTCGACCCCTTCCGCCGGCGCCGGCACCGAACTTCACCGCTGGATGACCCCGCGCAGGCTGATGGGCGTGTCGGTGGTGGTGGCCGTGCTGACCATCGGGCTGAAGACCATGGCCTGGTGGGTCACCGGCTCGGTCGGCCTGCTGTCGGATGCGATGGAGTCCTTCGTCAACCTGGCGGCGGCCATGTTCGGGTTGTGGATGGTGACCGTGGCGGAGCGCCCGGCGGACGAGGACCACCCGTTCGGCCACCACAAGGCCGAGTATTTCTCGTCCGGCTTCGAGGGCATCCTGATCATCGGCGCGGCGGGCGCCATCATCTGGGCCGCGCTGCCGCGCTTCTGGCAGCCGCAGCCGCTGGAGCAGGTGGGCTGGGGCCTGGCGCTGTCGGTGGCCAGCTCGGTGCTCAACGGCGTGCTGGCCTGGGTGATGATGCGCGCGTCGCGCATGCACCATTCCATTGCGCTGGAGGCCGACGCCAAGCACCTGCTGACGGACGTGTGGACGTCGGCCGGCGTGGTCATTGGCCTGCTGCTGGTGGGCGCCACCGGCTGGCTGTGGCTGGACCCGCTGGTGGCTATCGGCGTGGCGCTGAACATCGTGTGCGAGGGCGGGCGGCTGATCTGGCGCTCGGCCCGCGGCCTGATGGACGGCGCGGTCGAGCCCGAGGTGCAGTCCGAGATCGACGCCGTGCTGGCGCGGTTTGCGCGCAGCGAAGGCGGGCGCGACATCGTGCTGTTCGACCACGTGATGACGCGCAAGGCCGGCGCGCGCCGCTTCGTCAACCTGCACATGCACATGCCGGCGCGCTGGACGCTGCGCCAGGCCGACGACCTGCGGCATCAGGTCGAGGCCGCGCTGGCGCAGGGCGTGCCGGGGCTGCACGCCAGCATCCAGATGCTGCCCGACGACGTGGAGCCGATCACCGCCGACCTGGACGAGCCGCCGCCCCCGCCGGCGACGGAGGTGCCGGCATGACCGTCACCACAAGCTGCGGGAGCGCGCCATGCAGGCCCTGATCCAGCGCGTCGCCGAAGCGACCGTGCGCGTCGAAGGCCGCGTCATCGGCGTCATCGGCCCCGGCCTGCTGGTGCTGCTGTGCGCCGAGCGTGGCGACGGCGAGGCGCAGGCCGACCAGCTGCTGGCCAAGCTGCTGAAGCTGCGCATCTTCAGCGACGCGGCCGGCAAGATGAACCTGAGCCTGCAGGACACGGGCGGCGGCCTGCTGGTGGTCAGCCAGTTCACGCTGGCCGCCGACACGTCCGGCGGCAACCGCCCCAGCTTCACCCGCGCCGCGCCGCCCGACGAAGGGCGCCGGCTGTACGAGCATTTCGTGGCCCAGGCGCGCGCCGCGCATCCGGTGGTGGCTACCGGCGAATTCGGCGCCGACATGCAGGTGCACCTGGTCAACGACGGGCCGGTGACGATTCCGTTGCGCATCGTGCCTCCGGGCTGACCTGAGAGGCCGGAAACCGGACGCGAAGGACGCAAAGGCATCGCGAAGGACGCGAAAAAACCGCCAAAATCTTCCTGGTTTTTTCTGCGTCCTCTGCGAAATCTCTGCGTCCGCTGCGTCCGGCTGTTGAGGCTTGGTGCCCTCGTAGACGCGTCACGAATAAGGATCGGGCTCGCCCAGCGCGGCGAGGATGCGGCGCTCCTCCGCTTCCATGGCCTCGGCGTCGGCGTCGCTGGTCTCGTGGTCCCAGCCCTGCGCGTGCAGCGCGCCGTGCACCAGCAGGTGCGCGTAGTGGGCAGCCAGCGGCTTGCCCAGCTCGGCGGACTCGCGCTCGACCACCGGGGCGCACAGCACCAGGTCGGCCGCCACCACCGGGGCGGCGCTGTAGTCGAAGGTGAGCACGTTGGTGGCGTAGTCCTTGCCGCGGAATTCGCGGTTCAGGCGCTGGCCCTCGTCGGCGCCGACGATGCGCACCGTGATCTCCGCCGCCTGCACGTCGGCCTGCAGCGCGTGGCGCAGCCAGCGCGTCACGCGGTGGCGCGGCAGCGCGGCGCGGTGGGCGGCGGCGCCGTCGAAGCGGGCGAATTGCAGCGACAGGGTGAGCGGAGGCAAGGGCATGGGCGGTTCGGCAGGGGTGCGCACGATTATCGGCGGCCACTCGCGCTACAGTGCGTGCCATGCGCCCCGGTCCACTCATCGCCACGCTGGCCTTCGTGCTGCTGGGTGCGGCGGCGCTGGTGCTGTCGTTCATGGCCATGCCCACGCGGCTGAAGGTGGGCGTGGGGCCGGACGACCGCGACCACGCGCGCATGATGGCCGCCTTTGCGCGCAAGCTGCAGGACGACCGCGCGCCGGTGCGGCTGACGCTGGTGCGCAAGCAGACTTTTGCCGAACTGGCGCGCGCGCTTGACGCCGGCGAGGTCGACCTGGCCGTGGTGCGCAGCACCGCCATGCCGCGCCAGGGCCTGACGGTGGCGGTGCTGCACGAGTTGCCCATCGTGTTCGTCGTCGTCGGCCCGACCCGGCTGAACACGCTGGCCGACCTGCGCCAGCGCCGCGTCGGCGTGCTGCGCGGCACGCCGGAAAACCTGGAACTGCTCGACAACGTGCTGCGCCTGGCCGGCATCAACCCGGCGCAGGTGACCAAGGTGCCGCTGGAGCCGGACAACATGGCCGCCGCCATTGACCAGAAGCAGGTCGACGCCATCCTGCCGCTGGCGCCGCTGCAGGGCGCCGGCCGCGCGCGCCTGCTGGCGCTGGCGGACCGCGTGGGCCCCAAGCGGCTGCGCGTGTTTGGCGTCGACGAAGGCGAGGCGCTGGCCGCCACCGACCCGGCCATGGAAGCCATCGAACTGCCGCGCGGCGCGCTGATCGGCAACCCGCCGCTGCCGGGCGAGCCATTGCCCACGCTGGCCGTCACGCAACGGCTGGTGGCGCGCACGAAGCTGCCCGTCAGCCAGATCAACGACCTGACGCGCCTGCTGTTCACCAGCCGCGTGGCGCTGGCGGCCGACGTGCCCTCGGCCAAGGCCATCCACGCGCCCACCACCGACACCGGCGAAGGCCTGGCCGCCGCGCTGCCGCTGCACCCGGGCGCGGCGGCGTATTTCTCGGGCGACCAGAACCGCTTTTTCGACCGCTATGGCGACCTGGTCTACGTGGGTGCGATGGCGCTGACGGGCCTGTTCTCCAGCATCGGCGCGCTGGTCAGCTACCTGATGGCGCGCCAGCGGCGCAACGCGGCGCGCTTTACCGACCAGTTGCTCGACCTGCTCAAGCGCGCGCGCCACGCGCCCGACGAGGCGGCGCTGACGGCCGTGGAGAAGGAAGCGGACGACTTGCTGGCGCTGGCGTTCTCGCGCTTTTCGGGCGGCGCCATCGGCTCGGAGCAGTTCGACACCTTTACCACCGTCAACGAGAGCGTGCAGATGGCGATTGCGCGGCGCGCGGCGCAGCTGCACCAGGCGGCGTCCGCTGCCTGATACGGGATTTATTGATCGAATCGGCCGCCAGCGCTTGCTGACAAAGCGCTGGCAGCTATCAATAAAGAAGCATCAGCGCGCCGCACGCGTGCTGGCCGGCGCGGGCCGCCCGGCGGCGTCGTAGGCGTCGACGATGCGCGCCACCAGGGGGGTGGCGCACCACGTCGGCCGAGGTGAAGCGCGTGAACGCCAGCCCTTTCACGCGGCGCAGCACGCGCTCGGCGTCGATCAGGCCGCTGGTCGCGCCCTTGGGCAGGTCGATCTGGCTGACGTCGCCCGTCACCACGCACTTGCTGCCGAAGCCGATGCGGGTGAGGAACATCTTCATCTGCTCGGGCGTGGTGTTCTGCGCCTCGTCGAGGATGACAAAGGCGTGGTTCAGCGTGCGCCCGCGCATGAAGGCCAGCGGGGCGATCTCGAGCTGGTTGCGCTCGAACGCCTTCTGCACGCGGTCAAAGCCCATCAGGTCGTACAGCGCGTCGTACAGCGGGCGCAGGTAGGGGTCGACCTTCTGCGTCAGGTCGCCCGGCAGAAAGCCCAGGCGCTCGCCGGCCTCCACGGCCGGGCGCGTCAGCACGATGCGCTGCACGCTCTGGCGCTCCAGCGCGTCCACCGCGCAGGCCACGGCCAGGTAGGTCTTGCCGGTGCCGGCGGGGCCGATGCCGAAGGTGATGTCGTGCGTGGCAATGTGTTCCAGGTACGCCGCCTGGTTGGGCGTGCGCGCCCTCAGGTCGCCGCGCCGGGTGACCAGCGCCGGCCCGCCGCCCTCGCCGCCGGGCAGCGGCTCGCCGTCGCCGGCCAGCATCAGCTGCACGGTGTCGGGCTGGATCGGGCGGTCGGCCAGCTCGTACAGCGCCTGCAGCACCACCATGGCGCGTTCGGCCTGCTTCTTGGGCCCATCCACCTTGAACTGGCCGTGCCGGTGCGCAATGGCCACCTGCAGGCCAGCCTCAATGGTGCGCAGGTGCTCGTCCATGGGGCCGGCCAGGTTGGCCAGTCGGGTGTTGTTGGGCGGGGTAAAGATATGGCGCAGGATCACCGGCGCATTGTCGCCCATCGCCTCCGCGCGCGTCGGACTGCCCAACCAGACCAGCGCCGGGGTCGCCGTCCGTGGCCTGAAGCGGCTCCGAAGGGCGGCCTGGCGTGCGCGACAGGCGACAAAGTTTGGACTTTTTTCTCATTTTGGTGGTCTGGTGCGGGTTGGACCCCCCCCATTTCGGGCGGTCGCTGCGTAGCATGGCCGCATGCAAGCCGCACTTGTCGTCGAACACCAGCCCGAGGCCCGCGCCCGCCGCGTGGAAGCGGTGCGCATGGCGTTCCCGCACGCCGAGGTGCAGGCGGCCGGCGGCTGCGGTGGCGTGGCGCCGGCAGCGCAGCGGCGGTTCGACCTGGCGCTGGTCGACCTGGACGGGCCGGGCGGCGGCGGCGTCACGGCCCTGCACGCGCTGCGCCAGCACCACCCGCGCGCCTTGCTGGTCGCCTTCAGCGAGCGCGACGACGACGATCAACTGTTCGCCGCGTTGCAGGCGGGCGCCTTCGGCTATCTGCTGAAGAGTGCGTCGCAGGTCGACGTGGTCGAGCGACTGCGCCGCATCGCGCACGGCGAGCCGCCGCTGTCGCCGCCGGTGGCGCGCCGGGTGCTCAACTATTTCAGCAGCGGCGGCCCGCGCGGCTTCGACTGCGAGCGCTTCGAGCCGGGCGCGGTGGCGCTGAACCCGCGCGAAACCGACATCCTGCAGCGGATGGCCAAGGGCTACACCCTGCCCGAGATCGCCGCCCAGCTGTGCCTGTCGCGCCACACGGTGGCCGATTACGTCAAGCAGATGTACCGCAAGCTGAATGTGTCGTCGCGCGCGGAGGCGGCGCTGGAGGCGGCGCGGCGAGGGTTGGTGAAGTAGCCCCCCGTCATTGGCCCCCCCCTGAGTCGCCTTCGGCGCCATCCCCCATAGGGGGACAACGCTGGCGCTCGGGGGAACCCCGAGCGCGGCGTTCCCGCTTGGCCTGCTCCGCGGCTATTTGGGGGGGGCTGGCTGCGCGGCCCGATGGTTTTGGTGCTGCCGGTGCTATGAAAATGGAAGCTGCTGGCGCTGATTGGTGGGGCGCTGCGGGGTGATTTATCATGGAGGTCGTGTGGCGCTGCGGCGCTGCGCGCTTTTCATTCACCTTGTCGAAAGCACCCCTTGATCGGACGCCTGGCCGGCCTGCTGGCCGAGAAGAACCCGCCCCAGATCCTCATCGACTGCCAAGGCGTCGGCTACGAGGTGTGGGTGCCGATGAGCACCTTCTACCAACTGCCGGGCCTGGGCGAGCGGATCACGTTGCTGACGCACTTTGTGGTGCGCGAGGACGCGCAGCTGCTGTACGGCTTTGGCGGCGAGCCGGAGCGCGCGGCGTTCCGCCAGCTGATCAAGGTCAGCGGCATCGGCCCGCGCATGGCGCTGGCGGTGCTGTCGGGCATGAGCGTGGACGATCTGGCGCAGGCCATCACCGCGCAGGACGCCGCCCGACTGACCAAGGTGCCCGGCATCGGCAAGAAGACGGCCGAGCGCCTGCTGCTGGAACTGAAGGGCAAGCTGGGCGCCGACCTGGCCGCGCCGAGCGCGCCCGCCAGCGATGCGCAGGCCGACATCCAGCAGGCGCTGCTGGCGCTGGGCTACAGCGACAAGGAGGCCGCCGCCGCCGTCAAGGCGCTGCCGCCCGATGTCGGCGTGAGCGACGGCATCCGGCTGGCGCTGAAGGCGCTGGCGCGCTGAACCGTTGACGTGCTGGCGCAACGGCGCCGCACACCCGGCCAACGCGCCGAAGGGTCTGCCGATACCATTGACGCGACCGCTGGCCCTGCGGCGCACCGCACGGCCAGCACCACCCCAAAGAAACAGGAACTTTCCCATGCATGCAACGCCGCGAATCACGCCGATGTCCTGGCCGTGGCTGATTGGCCCGGTGATGGCGCTGTCGGCCTGCAGCGCCCCCGCGCCGGCCGCCGCGCCGCAGGCGGGCGCCTCGGAAGCGCCGGCCGCCAGCGCCCCGTCGCCGGGCAACCGGTGCGACGCGCAGGCCGCGCAGTTCCTGGTCGGCCAGCCCTACGGCGCCGCCACGCTGGAGCAGGCCCGCGCGGCCGCCGGCGCCGACGAAGCCCGCATGCTGCGCCCGGACAGCGTCATCACCAAGGAATACAAGCTCGGCCGCCTGAACGTGGTGGTCGGTGCCGATCAGCGCGTTGCCCGCATTCATTGCGGTTGATTTTGCCGTTTGCCCTTGTCCATACAGCGCGATGCGCTATAAAAAAAGAAGCATTATGAGGTTCAGCCCCCCCCGTTTGGGCCGCCCTGGCGGCCGCGCTCACCGTCGCGTCGTGCGGCGGCGGCTCGTCAAGCAGCAGCAGCGTCACCCCCAGCGGCACCAGTGGCGGCCCGGTGCCGAGCGCGGCGGAACTGGCCCTGTTACCGATGTCTGTCGCGTCGCCCAGCCAGTTCATCGCGCCGCTCGATACGGCCACGCTGAAGCGCGCCACGGCGGCCCCGGCCGCGGCCTCGGCCGTCAGCCACCTGCCGGCAGGCGCGCGCACCGCCCGTGTGTCGCTGGGCCCGTTGCCTGCGGCGCTCAAGTCGGCCGCCGCCGGCCGCAGCGGCGCGGCGCTGCAGATCGGCCAGGCGCGCAGCGTCTCGGCCACGGCCACGCCCGCCGGGCTGGCGGCGCAATGGGCCTGGCAAGCGTTGCCGGACGGCGGCCAGGTGGCGGCGGTGGCCTTCGACACCGCCGATGCGCAGGGCGTGCGCCTGGGCGTGCTGGCGCGCAGCGTGCCCGACGGCGCGGTGCTGCGCTTTCACGGCGCAGCCAGCGACGCGGTGGTCGAAATGACCGCCGCCGACGTGGCCGCGCTGCGCCAGGTCAACGAAGCCAGCGGGCTGAGCGGCGATGCCGCCGCCACGGTGTGGGGCCCCGACACCGAGGGCAGCGTCAGCACGCTGGAGGTGCAGTTGCCGCCCGGTACGTCGCCCGATCGTCTGCAACTGGCCGTGCCGCGCCTGTCGCACCTGACCCAAACCGTGGCGCAGGCGGTGCAGTCGCCCGAAAAGGCGGTCAACCAGATCGGTGACGGCGGCAGCTGCAACGTGGATGTGATGTGCACCCCCTACCAGAGCGAAGGGCGGGCGGTGGCCAAGATGGTGTTTTCCGAACAGGGCAACACCTACCTGTGCAGCGGCACCTTGTTGAACGATGCGCGGGCCAGCCAGACTCCGTACTTTTTGACGGCCGCGCACTGCGTCTCGGACCAGGCGGCGGCTTCTACGCTCATCACCTACTGGTTCTTCCGGGCGCCTTCGTGCAACGCGTCGCCGGCGCTCGACGCGGCCGCGACCCGCCTGATCGGCGGTGCGCAGTTGCTGTACACGCGCGCTTCGTACGACGCCACGCTGCTGCGGCTCAACCAGCAGCCGCCGGCCAATGTGGTTTATGCGGGCTCGTATTCAGGGCCCGGCGCCGTGGCGGGCGTCGATGTGCTGGGCGTGCACCACCCGGCCGGCGACCTGCAGAAGGCCAGCGTCGGCACTTTGCGCGGCTACGCCAACTGCGGCAGCGGCGACTGCACGCGCGCGTCCACGGGCTCGATGCTGGAAGTGGCGTGGCGCACCGGCGTGACAGAAGGCGGCAGCAGCGGCTCGGCCATGTTCGCGCAGTCGGGTGGCATTCGCTATGTGGTGGGCACGCTGTACGGCGGCGCGTCGAATTGCCAGAACCCGGCCGGCGCGGACTACTACGGGCGGCTGGAGCTGTCCTTCGCCGACGGCATCGGCCGGTTGCTGGGGCGCTGACGCTGACGCCGCGCGGCGCGGCCGCGTCAGAATGGCGGGCATGAGCATCACCGTCGACGACTTCGCCGCCCTTCCCAACGACACGCCGCGCGTGGTGTCGGCCAGCGCGGTGTCGGCGCGCGAGGAGGCGCTGGAGCGCGCGCTGCGCCCCAAGGAGCTGGACGAATACGTCGGCCAGGCCAAGGCGCGCGAGCAGCTGGAGATCTTCATCGGCGCCGCCCGCAAGCGCGGCGAGGCGCTGGACCACGTGCTGCTGTTCGGCCCGCCGGGGCTGGGCAAGACCACGCTGAGCCACATCATTGCGCACGAACTGGGCGTCAACCTGCGCCAGACCAGCGGCCCGGTGCTGGAAAAGCCCAAGGACCTGGCGGCGCTGCTGACCAACCTGGAGCGCAACGACGTCCTGTTCATCGACGAGATCCACCGCCTGTCGCCGGTGGTGGAAGAAATCCTCTACCCCGCGCTGGAGGACTACCAGATCGACATCATGATCGGCGAAGGCCCGGCAGCGCGATCCATCAAGCTGGACGTGCAGCCCTTCACGCTGGTCGGCGCCACCACGCGCGCCGGCATGCTGACCAACCCGCTGCGCGACCGCTTCGGCATCGTGGCGCGGCTGGAGTTCTACACGCCCCAGGAACTGGCCCGCATCGTGACGCGCTCGGCCGGGCTGCTGAACGTGCCGGCCGACGCCGCGGGCGCGTTCGAGATCGCCCGCCGCAGCCGTGGCACGCCGCGCATCGCCAACCGCCTGCTGCGCCGCGTGCGCGACTTTGCCGACGTCAAGGGCGAAGGCCGCATCACCGAGCAGATCGCCCACGCCGCGCTGGCCATGCTGGACGTGGACCCGGAAGGCTTCGACGTCATGGACCGCAAGCTGCTGGAAGCGGTGATCCACCGCTTCGACGGCGGCCCGGTGGGGCTGGACAACATCGCCGCCAGCATTGGCGAAGAAGCCGGCACCATCGAGGACGTGATCGAGCCCTACCTGATCCAGCAGGGCTACCTGCAGCGCACGCCGCGCGGGCGCGTGGCCACGCTGGCGGCGTACCGGCATCTGGGCGTGGCGGCGCCGCAGTCCCCGGCCAGCGGGTTGTTCTGAATTCCCGCTTTCAGGCGCCGCCCGCGCCGCCGAACACTTCGATCACCGACTGCATCTGCTCGGGCGTCACCACGTCGGCGCGGCGCGTGGCCGGGTCGACGCAGGTGGCGCGCAGCACCTCGGGCGGCAGGCTGGCCAGGCCGCGAAAGCCCCATTCGCGCAGCACCGTCCAGCGGTCGGGCGCGGCGGCGGCGCGCTGGCGCAGCGCGCGCGCCTGCTCTGGGGTGTAGGCCCACACATCTTCGACCTCGCCGGTGTCGCACGCCGCCACGCGCAGGCCGGCCACCGGCGGCCTGACCATCAAAACGCGGCCCTGCGCAAGCCAGTCGGGCGCAAAGCGCTTCAAATAAAGGAGCAAAAGGGCGCCGATGTGGATGCCATCGGCGTCCGGGTCGAGCAGCAGCATCAGGCGCTCGAAGCGCGGCGCCGCCGCTGCGTTGGCCGCGGCGTCGGTTGCCGACGGCAGGCCCAGCGCAGCCGCCAGTTGCGGGTACAGCGGATACGCCGCCACGCGCGCGGTGCTGGCGCGCCAGGCGTTGAGCGGCTTGCCCTGGCACGGCAGCACGGCCTGGCGGCGCGCGTCGCGCACGGCGGCCACGGCGCCGGCGGCCGATTCGCCTTCGACCAGAAACAGCTCGCAGTCCGCGCCGTGCTGGCGGCTGTCGGTCAACTGCATGGCGGACTGCGTGCGGCGCGTGGCGTTCATGGCGACCGTCCTTGAGGCCGGCCTGCGGGTGTGCGCTTTGTCACACTGCGGCGGCAAAATTGTCCGCACGCGGGCGCCGTCGCCGGTTTGTCGCCATACCTCATTAGCATTCAGGCTTCGTTTCACTCATGCGCATGGAGTTTGCATCATGAACAAGTATCTGGCCGAGCTGATCGGCACTTTCTGGCTGGTGCTGGGCGGCTGTGGCAGCGCGGTGCTGGCGGCGGCGTTTCCGCAACTGGGCATCGGCTTTGTCGGCGTCTCGCTGGCCTTCGGCCTGACGGTGCTGACCATGGCCTACGCCATCGGCCACATCTCGGGCTGCCACCTCAACCCGGCGGTGTCGTTCGGCCTGTGGGCGGGCGGCCGGTTCGACTCGAAGGATTTGGTGCCCTACATCGTGGCGCAGACGATGGGCGCCATCGCCGCCGCGGCGGTGCTGTACATGATCGCCAGCGGCAAGCCCGACTTTGTGGCCGGCGGCTTTGCCAGCAACGGCTTTGGCGACCTGTCGCCCGGCAAGTACTCGATGATGTCGGTGCTGGTGTGCGAGGTGGTGCTGACGGCGGTGTTCCTGTTCGTCATCATGGGTTCGACCGACAGCCGCGCGCCCGCCGGCTTTGCGCCCATCGCCATCGGCCTCTGCCTGACGCTGATCCACCTGGTCAGCATTCCGGTGTCCAACACCTCGGTCAACCCGGCACGCTCCACCGGCGTGGCGCTGTTCGCCAGCACCGGCGCGCTGAGCCAGCTGTGGCTGTTCTGGGTGGCGCCGATCGTCGGCGGCATCCTGGGTGCGGTGGTCTACAAGGCCGTGGCCGGCCCGCAGCGCGCCTGACGCGGGCGTCCTGCCCGGTCCATTGGTCAAAATGGCTGCCGGCGCTTGCCTGTCAAGCGGCGGCAGCTATCAAATCAGTAGTTTTTCTGACCGGCGGCCGCCGGCTCAGTCTTCGGGCGTCACGCCCAGCGCCACCAGAAAGCGCGCCACCATGTTGTAGGTGGCGATGGCGCTCGTCAGCTCGACCAGCTGCGTGGTGTCGAAGTGGCGTTTCAGCGCGGTGAACAGCGCGTCGTCCACCTTCACATCGCGCGTCATCTGCGCGGCATAGCGGATCACCAGTTGCTCGACCTCGCCCAGCGCGGGGTCGTCGGCCTGTTGCCGCGCATCGCCGGCGATGACGCGGTCCAGCGCGTCCAGCTGGGCCTGCGTGCCGCCCGCGGCCAGGAAGTCGGGCGCGTGGTGGTGGTATTCGTAGTGCGCGCCGGTCAGCAGCGCCACGGTGCAGATGGCCAGTTCACGCAGCCGGCGGCTGGTGGGCAATTCGGTGCGCACGGCCTTCAGGTAAGTGTTCCAGCCGCGGGCCAGCGGCTCGCTCCACAGCAGCGCCTTGTCCAGGTTGATCAGCTGGCCGCCGCGCCGCGCCAGGATGGCGTCAACCAGTTCGGCAGGCTGCGGCTTGGCGTCGGGGGTCCATTCAGGAATGCGCATGGCGGGGCTTTCACAATCGATGCATCGCGCCTGAGCATACGCGGATAATGGCGCCCATGCGTGGTCCCGCCTGCCTTGCCCAGCCCCGTCTGCCCGCGCAGACCGGCCCGTGCCGATGAGGGGGCGCAGCGCGCTTTGGCTGGGGCTGGCGGCGTTGATTGCCGTCGCCGCCGCGATTTTCTGGCGCCAGCGCGCCCCGGTGGTGGACGTGGTCGAGCCGCAGTTCGCCCCGCTGGTGCGCAGCCTGCAGTTTTCGGCGCGTGTCGCCACCACCTCGCGCGTCAACGTGGGCAGCACGGTGACCGGCCGCGTTGCCGCGGTGCAGGTGCGCGAAGGCGCCCGCGTGCGCCAGGGCGATGCGCTCATCCAGCTGGAAGCCGACGAACAGCTGACCGCGCTGGCGCAGGCCCGCGCCAGCGAGCAGCAGGCGCGCGCCCGACTGGCGGGTATCCGCGGCAGCGGCCACGCCGTGGCGCAGGCCCAGGTGGCGCAGGCGGCGGCCACGCTGCAGGCGGCCGAGCGCGAGCTGGCGCGCATGCAGCAACTGGTGGCGCAGGGTTTTGTCAGCGCGGCGCGGCTGGACGAAGCGCGCAAGGCGGTGCAGGTGGCACGCGCCCAGCAGGACGCCGCGCGTGCCCAGTTGCAGGCGCTGGGCGACGGCGGCGCCGATCTGGCGCAGGCGCAGGCGCAGCTGGCGCAGGCGCAGGCCGCGCAGCAGGCCGCCCAGGTGCGGCTGGCGCAGGCCACGGTGCGCGCGCCGGCCGACGGCCGGGTGCTGGTGCGCAGCGTGGAGCCGGGGCAGATCGTTCAGCCCGGCAGCGCGCTGCTGAGCCTGGCGCTGGACGGGCCGACGCTGCTGGTGGCGCAGGTGGACGAGCGCTTTCTCGACCAGCTGAAGACCGGCCAGAGCGCCCGGGTGGTGGCCGACGCGTTTCCCAACCAGCCTTTCGCAGCCCAGGTGCGCAGCATTGCGCCCAGCGTGGATGCGCAGCGTGGCGCCGTCGAAGTCAAGCTGCAGCCCGACCAGGCACCGCCCGACTTCCTGCGCGAGGACATGACGCTGTCGGTCGAGGTGCGCACCGGCCAGCGCGAGCGCGCCCTGGCGCTGCCCACGCGGGCGCTGCGCGACGGCGCCACCGTGTGGGTCGTCGACGGCGGGCGCATCCAGCCGCGCGCCGTGACGCTGGGCCTGCGCACGCTGGAGGCGGTGGAGATCACCGGCGGCGTCCAACAAGGTGAGCCGGTCGTGCTGCAGGGCGACGCCCAGCCCGGTCAGCGCGTGAAAGCGCGCGCGGTGCCGTGGCGGCCCGGCCGGCCGGGCGCGGCCGATCGCGCGGGCGACGCGGGTGCGGCGCTGACCAACGCCATGGGGCGCTGACCCCATGCGCAGGTCCTGACATGCTCGGCTTTGAATGGCAAGTGGCGCTGCGCTTTCTGCGCGAGGGGCGGGCGCAGACGGTGCTGATCATCATCGGCGTGGCGGCGGGCGTGGCGGTGATCGCCTACATCACCGCGCTCATCAATGGCCTGCAGGCCAGCACCGTGCAAAAAACCCTGGGCACGCAGGCGCACATCAGCCTGCGCGCGCCCGACGACGTGGTGACGCCGGCTTGGCCGCCCGAGGGCGACACGACGCAGCTGACGGACACGCAGGCGCGCGCGCAGCGGCTGCGCTCGGTGGCCAACTGGCAGGCGCTGCTGCCGCTGCTGGAGCGGCGCGCCGAGGTGGCGGCGGTGTCGCCCATGGTGTCGGGCAGCGGGCTGGCGCTGCGCGGCGAGGCGTCGCAGGCGATTGCCATGATGGGCGTGGAGCTGGACCGCTACGACCGCATCGTCGGCCTGCGCGACAAGGCGGTGAGCGGCCAGGCGCGGCTCGAGCCGGGCGATGCCATCCTCGGCACCGAACTGGCCAAGGACCTGGGCCTGCGCGTGGGCGACCGGCTGTCGGTCAACACCGGCAAGGTGTCGGACTCGATGCGCGTGACGGCGCTGGTCGACCTGGGCGTGAAGGATTTGAACCGCCGCACCGTCATCGTGCCGCTGCGCACGGCGCAGAGCCTGCTGGGCCTGCCCGGCGGCGCCACGGTGATCGAGCTGAAGGTGCGCGACGTGTGGCAGGCCGACGCCGTGGCGCGCGAGCTGCGCGCATCGCTGCCCTACAAGATCGAAAGCTGGCAGGAGACCAACGCGCAACTGGTGTCGGCGCTGCGCGCGCAGAGCATCAGCACGGGCGTGATCCGCGGCGTGGTCGCCATCGTGGTGGTGCTGGGCATTGCCAGCGTGCTGGTGGTGTCGGTGGTGCAGAAGCAGCGCGAAATCGGCATCCTGCGCGCCATGGGCGCCACGCGCGGGCAGGTGATGCGGGTGTTTCTGGTCGAAGGCGCGGTGGTCGGCGCGGCCGGCTCCACGCTGGGCGTGCTGCTGGCGATGGCGCTGATCTGGCTGTTTACCAAACTGGCGCGCGGCTCCGACGGACTGCCGCTGTTCAACCTGCACCTGCCGCTGGATGTGGCGGTGCAGACGGCGCTGCTGGCCGTGGTCTGCGGCGTGCTGGCGGCGGTGGCCCCGGCGCGGCGCGCGGCGCGGCTCGACCCGGCGCAGGCGATCCGCCTATGAGCACCGCCGGGCCCTTGATCGAACTGCGCGAGGTGCGCAAGCGCTACAACGTCGGCCTGCCGAGCGAAGTCGAAGTGCTGCACGGCATCGACTGGCAAGTGGCGCGCGGCGAATTCGTGGCGCTGATCGGTCCCTCGGGCTCGGGCAAGAGCACGCTGCTCAACATCGTCGGCCTGCTGGAGCGCCTGACCTCGGGCAGCTACCACCTGCTGGGCGAGCCGGTGCAGGACATGGATGACCAGGCGCTGACGCTGATGCGCCGGCGCGCGCTGGGCTTTGTGTTCCAGTTCCACCACCTGCTGCCGGCCTTCACCGCGCTGGAGAACGTGACCCTGCCCGCGCTGATGACCGACGGCCGCGTGAGTGCTGCCCAGCGCGAGCGCGCGCGCGAGCTGCTGGCGGCCGTGGGCCTGGCCGACGCCATGGGCAAGCGGCCCGGCGAGCTGTCGGGCGGCATGCAGCAGCGCGTGGCGATTGCGCGCGCGCTGGTGCAAAACCCGCCGCTGGTGCTGGCCGACGAGCCCACCGGCAACCTGGACACCGCCGCGTCCGACGCCGTGTTCGCGCTGCTGCGGCAGATTCACGACGAGCGCGGCACGGCCTTCGTCATCGTCACGCACGACCCGCGCCTGGCGCGGCGTTGCGACCGGCTGGTGGAGCTGGTCGATGGCCGCATCGACCGCGACGAACCCATTCGCGGCGAGGCCACGGCGCCGGGCGAGCCGCGATAATCACCGCATGCAGATCCGCTTCACCAAGATGCAGGGCGCCGGCAACGACTTCGTCGTGCTTGACGAGACGCGCGGGCGGCTGAACCTGAGCCCGGCGCAATACCGCTTTCTGGGCGACCGCCACTTTGGCGTGGGTGCCGACCAGATCCTGACGGTGCGGCCAGCGCCTTCGGCCGATGTGGACTTTGAATACGTCATCCACAACGGCGCCGACGGTGGCGAGGTCGAGCACTGCGGCAATGGCTCGCGCTGCTTCGTGCGTTATGTGCGCGAACGTGGCCTGACAGACAAGCACAGTGTGCGCGTGAAGGTGAAGAACGGCGTCCTCGAACTGACCGAGCAGCCCGACGGCCGCGTGCGCGTGGACATGGGCGCGCCGGTGTTCGACCTGGACCGCGTGCCCTTCGACGCCAGCGGCATGACGCCGGTGCCGTTGGGCGCCACGCCCGACCGCGTGTGGCAGTGGTGGCCGCTCGATCTGAAGCGAAATCCGGCCGTTGCGCTGACGGGTACTGCGCAGGATGCTATCGTCAATGTAGCAGTCCTGTCCATGGGCAACCCGCACGCGGTGCAGCTGGTGGGCGATGTCGACGCGGCGCCCGTGGCCAGCGTGGGGCCGCTCATCGAAAGCCACCCGGCGTTTCCGAACCGGGTCAACGCCGGGTTCATGCAGATCGTCGATCGCGGCCACGTGCGCCTGCGCGTGTACGAGCGTGGCGCGGGCGAAACGCTGGCCTGCGGCACCGGCGCCTGCGCGGCGGTGGTGGCGGGCATCCGGCTGGGCCTGTTGGACGAGCGTGTCGACGTGCAGGCGCGCGGCGGGCGGCTCACCATCGAATGGGCGGGCGGCGCGCGCGACCCGGTGTTCATGACCGGCCCCGCCGTGACCGTGTTCGAGGGCAGCATCGAACTGCCCGATTGACCTTCTGACCTATGCTCCAGCCATGAACGCAGCCATTCCGCCCATCACCGAAGAAGACATTGCGCAGTTCCTCATCCACACGCCCGATTTTTTCGAGCGGCATGCGGGCCTGCTGAGTGCGGTGCAACTCACCAGCCCGCACGGCGGCCGCGCGGTCAGCCTGCAGGAGCGGCAGGCCGAGATGCTGCGCGAGAAGATCAAGCTGCTGGAGCAGCGGCTGATGGAAATGATGCGCCACGGCAACGAGAACATGCTGATCGCCGACAAGCTGCTGCGCTGGTCGCGACAGATGTTTCTGGTGGCGCGCCCGGCCGACCTGCCGTCCGTGCTGGTGAGCGAGCTGCGCAGCCAGTTCAGCGTGCCGCAGGCGGCCATGAAGCTGTGGGATCTGGCCGAGGTCTACGCCGGCGAGCCGTTCGCCCAGGGCGCCAGCGACGACGTCAAGAGCCTGGCCCGCTCGCTGACCGCGCCCTACTGCGGCGTCAACGCGGGCTTCGACGCCGTGCAGTGGCTGGACGACCCCGAGGCCGCCGCGTCGGTGGCGTTGATTCCGCTCACCGCCGGCCCCGCCAGTGCCGCCTTCGGGCTGCTGGTGCTGGCCTCGCCCGACAGCCAGCGCTACCAGGCCGGCATGGCGACCGACTTTCTGGAGCGCATTGGCGAACTGGCCAGCGCGGCGCTTTCGCGCGTGAGGGACTGAACCCCCCTGTGCGGCTGACGCCGCTTCCCCCTTTTGCTGCGCAAGGGGGACAACGCCAGCGGGCGGGCCCAGCCCTTCCGCGGCGTTCACCGCTTGGCCTGCTCCGCGGCCTTTCGATTTGGGTGATGCGGCGCAGTCATGCCACCGCGCGGCGATGGCGCGGGTGTCGCTGCGCCGAAATTTTCAATGGTTTGAGCATCTGGCCGGCGTCAACAAGCCCGCTGATGCTATGATTTGAAGAGCATGAACGCGCCTGCAACGCCATCGCTGTCCGACGCCGACCAGGCGCTGATCGAGCGTTATCTGGAACACGCGCGCGTGCAGAAGCGTCTGGCCGGGCGCACGCTGACGCTGTACAGCCTGGACCTGCAAAAGCTCGCCGCGTTCGCCGCGCAGGCCGCGGTGGCACTGACGGCCGTGCAGAGCCACCACGTGCGCGGCTGGGTGGCGCGCATGCACGCGGGCGGGCGCAGCGGGCGCGGCATCGCGCTCATCCTGTCGGGCTGGCGCGGCTTCTACACCTGGCTGGGGCGCGAGGACCTCATCACCGCCAACCCGGTGCAGGACGTGCGCGCACCCCGGCAGGCGCGCCCCCTGCCCAAGGCGCTGGGCGTCGACGAGGCCGTGCAACTGGCCGAGCATGTGGCGGAAGACGATGACCCGCTGCTGGAAGCGCGCGACGCCGCGATGGTCGAACTGCTGTACGGCAGCGGCCTGCGCGTGGGCGAACTGGTGGGGCTGGACGTGACGCCGAGCGACGCGGCGCAGCGCGCCGGCCGCGGGTGGATCGACCTGCCTGCCGCCGAGGTGCAGGTGCAGGGCAAGGGCGGCAAGCGGCGCGTCGTGCCGCTGGGCCGGCAGGCCATCGAGGCGCTGCAGCGCTGGCTGGACGTGCGCCCCCAGGCGGCCATCGGCGGCCCGTCGGCGCAGGCCCTGTTCGTGGGCCGCCGCGGCACGCGCCTGACGGCGCAGTCGGTGTGGCAGCGGCTGAAGCGCCGCAGCCTGCTGGCCGGCATGGCGACGCCGGTGCACCCGCACATGCTGCGGCACAGCTTTGCCAGCCACGTGCTGCAGTCCAGCGGCGACCTGCGCGCGGTGCAGGAACTGCTGGGCCACGCCAGCATCGGCACCACGCAGGTCTATACGCGGCTCGACTTCCAGCACCTGGCCCGGGCCTACGACGCCGCACACCCCCGCGCCAAAAAGAAGTGATGGCCGGCGCCGACGTGCGCTGCGGGCGCGGGCTACACTGACCCTTTACCCCTTCACCGCGGCGCTGCCGCGCCACGCCATTTCGCCATGTCCCTGATTCCCGCCACCATCCTCACCGGCTTTCTCGGCTCGGGCAAGACCACGCTGCTCAAGCGCGTGCTGACCGAGGCCCACGGCCACAAGATTGCCGTGATCGAGAACGAGTTCGGCGAGGAAAACATCGACAACGAGATCCTGGTCAGCGACCGCGACGAGCAGATCATCCAGATGAGCAATGGCTGCATCTGCTGCAGCATCCGAGAGGACCTGCGCGCCACGCTGGCCGATCTGGCGGCTAAAAAGCGCAAGGGCGAACTCGACTTCGAGCGGGTGGTGATCGAGACCACGGGCGTGGCCGACCCCGGCCCGGTGGCGCAGACCTTCTTCATGGACGATGAGATCGCAGAGGCCTATCTGCTGGACGCCATCGTCACGCTGGTGGACGCCAAGCACGCCGCGCAGCAGCTCAACGACCGCGTCGAGGCGCAGCGTCAGGTGGGCTTTGCCGACCAGATCTTCATCAGCAAGGCCGACCTGGTCGACGCCGAGTCGCTGGATGCGCTGCAGCACCGCCTGAAGCACATGAACCCGCGCGCGCCGCAGCGCGTGGTGCATTTTGGCGAGGTGCCGATCCAGGAGGTGTTCGACCTGCGCGGCTTTAACCTGAACGCCAAGCTGGACATCGACCCGGATTTCCTGAAGGCCGACGACCACGATCATGAGCATGGCGACCACGGCCACCACGACCACGACCATCACGGCGACCACTGCGACCACCCGTCGCACCAGCACGCGCACGGCCACCACCATCATCATGACGATGATGTGAAGAGCTTCGTGTTTCGCGCCGATCGGGCGTTCGACCCCGCCAAGCTGGAAGACTTTCTGGGCGCCATCGTCAACATCTACGGCCCGCGCATGCTGCGCTACAAGGGCGTGCTGTGGATGAAGGGCACCGAGCGCAAGGTCATCTTCCAGGGCGTGCACCAGCTGATGGGCAGCGACCTCGGCCCCGAATGGAAGGCGGGCGAGGCGCGTGTCAGCAAGATGGTCTTCATCGGCATCGACCTGCCGCGCGACATCCTCACCCAGGGGCTGGAGCAATGCCTGGTGGCGTGACAAAGGGCGCCCGGACGCCCACGCACGCCGCGGCGCAGGCGCCAGAACAGGCTCGCGCAGACTAGGGGTAATCCCTGTGCGCGGGGGTGGCTACAATCGCCGCCTTTGAACAGACACCCCCGTGGGTGATCTGCCGCTCGCCCAAGAAGGTCTACAACAAGGGCGCTTATCGGATGAAAAGGACCATGCTTCATCCGCTGGCTATGCGGTCGGTGGCCGCGCCCGGCAAGGGCGCCGCAGCCGACAGGAGACAGTAGAGTGAAAACAGCGGCTGCCAAGAGCCCGGCCAAACCCAAGGCCACGCCCGCCAAGGCCCCTGCGGCCAAGACGGCGGCAAAGTCGGTCGCCAAGGTGCCCGCCACCCCCAAGGCCCCGGCGCCCGCGCCGGCCAAGGCCGCCGCGAAGTCGGGCGCGTCCGCGCGCCCGGCCACCCCGCGCAAGTCATCCGCTGGCGCGCCCGCCCCTCAGTCGGCCCTGCCGCCGATGCCCGCCCCCAAGAATTTGCCCATGCCCACTGTTGCAGCGCCGCCCGTGCCGTCCCCGGTCAAGAAAGACCCGAAACTGGCCAACAACTGGAAGACCAAGAGCATTGAAGAACTCAGCGATGCCGAG
This sequence comes from Ottowia sp. SB7-C50, assembly GCF_033110285.1. Classification (NCBI taxonomy): domain Bacteria; kingdom Pseudomonadati; phylum Pseudomonadota; class Betaproteobacteria; order Burkholderiales; family Comamonadaceae; genus Ottowia; species Ottowia sp. SB7-C50. Next base: position 3,098,930 of record NZ_CP136995.1, on the reverse strand, counting down.
ATCATCGCCATGCCCGACAGCGAGTACATGAACGACAAGCAGCTGGCGTTCTTCCGCATGAAGCTGGTTCAGCTGAAGGACGACATGCTGGCCAACGCCGACCAGACGGCGGAAAACCTGCGCGATGACACCGTGGTGGTGCCCGACCCGGCCGACCGCGCCACCATCGAGGAAGAACACGCCCTGGAGCTGCGCACGCGCGACCGCGAGCGCAAGCTGCTGAAGAAGATCGAGCAATCGATCGGCCGCATCGACGCCGGAGACTACGGCTATTGCGACGAGACCGGCGAGCCGATCGGCGTGCCGCGCCTGCTGGCCCGCCCGACGGCGACGCTGTCGCTCGAGGCACAGCAGCGGCGCGAGCTGAAACAGAAGATGTTCGGCGACTGACATGACACGCGCCGGGCGCCGCCTGTCGCTCGCCGACCACGGTAACCTTGGGGGCGCGCGCGGCGTGCAAGCCGCGGTGTGTTGGGTGCGTGGCCAAGGAGGCTGCCAGCCATGAGCAAGGACGTCCCACCAGCGCCGGGGGGCAGCGGCCTGCTGTCGAAGGTGGTCAAGTTCGTCAAGAGCCCCACCACGCACTGGGCTGACCTGGACAAGCCCGCGGCCGAGGACGGCGGGGGTGAATCGCGGCTGATGCTCAAGGAGATGATCGAGCGCAAGCGCCGCAACGACTTCGTGCGCAACCGCGAATTCGACATGCTGCGCAAGGCGCGGCGGCGCGAAGCCCAGCGCAGCGGCGCGCCCGAGGCGCCCGGCCCTTCGCTGTTTTCAAACAGCGAATTGACACTAGGTGGCGAGCGCGCCCACACCTTGAAGAAGATCGACGAGATCGAGGCGCAGATGTCCACCGCGTGGCTGAAGCGCCGCGGCGGCGGCACGCCGGCCGGTGACACCGTGCTGGCGACCGCACTGCACGAACTGGCGCCGCGGCAGCCGAACCACGTGACCGCCGAGCCGCAACTGGCCGAAGCGCCGCTGGACAAGACACAGCTGGACGAGCTGTTTGCCCAGTCCGAACCGATCGTCACCCCGCGCGCCTTGGCCCCCACGTTGTCGATGGACCAGGCGGTGTTGCCGCCGACGTCGTTGCCGGTGGTGGGCGACGGCGCGGACGTGCCCGGTGTTGCCGCTGGGCGGCCGAACCTGGCCTTCGGCGAGTCGGAGCCCAGCATGGAGGTGGCTTTCGCCGCCCGGCAGGACCATGAGCTCGAGGAGGCCGCCATCCGCTTCGCCAACGGCGATGCCGCAGGCGCCGAGGCGGCGCTGCGCGCGTTGGTGTCGGAGAGCGAAGGGCGCAGCGGTGACATGGACATCTGGCTGACGCTGTTCGATCTGTACCGCTGCATGGGCGACGCGAACCGGTTCGACGAGGCCGCGGGCGAGTTTGCGGCGCGTTTCGGTCGCTCGGCCCCGCAGTGGGCGCGAATCGGCGAATCCGTCTCCGTCATCCCGGCGCCCGCTGCGACTGCGGCGCCGGCCGCCGTGCGCACCGGGCCGTTCGACTGGGTGTGTCCGTCCACCCTGGGCGCCGCGTCGGTGGCGGCGCTGTCGGCTTCGCTGGAGCGGCATGGCTCGCCCTGGCGGATCGACTGGCGCCACCTGACGGTGATCGAGGCCGCGGCCTTGCCGTCGCTGGTCGCCCTGATCCAGCGCTGGGCCGACACCCCGGGGCGCTACGATTTTCTGGCGGTCGAGCGCCTGCTGGAAGCGCTGGCCGACAACGCGCGCGCAGAGGACCGCGCGAGCGACCCGCTGTGGTGGGAAGCCCGCATGGCGCTGCTGCGCGTGCTCGACCACATGGACGAGTTCGAACTGGTCGCGCTCAATTACTGCGTCACCTACGAAGTGTCACCGCCGGCCTGGGAAGCCCCGCGCAACCACTGGCACGCCCTGACCGAAGAGGTGCCGGCCGCGCACGCCACCAGCGAACCCGTGGCCGCTGCCCGGTTTGCGATCGTGCCTGCGTCGGACGCCTCGACCCCCGGCGTGTGCAAGGCGGTCCTTGCCGGCGAATATGTCGGCTCGGCCGACGCCGTGGTGCGCGAACTGGCGGCGCAGGACGGTGCGCAGGCCTTCGAGCTGAACTGCCGCCAGTTGACGCGGGTCGATTTCAGCGCGGCGGGTGACCTGCTCAACTGGTCGATGGACCAGCAGGCGCGTGGCCACCGCGTCACCTTCAAGCAGGTCAATCGCCTGGCGGCGGCGTTCTTCGGCGTCATCGGCATCAGCGACGCGGCCCGCGTGACCCTGCGCACCGACTGAAAACCCGCCGCGGCGCAACCGGGGCGGCCTTGAATTCCAGCGGTGGCAGCCCCATCTGCGCGCGATGGAACCCTTTCACGGCACCACCATCGTCAGCGTCCGGCGACGGACTCCCGAGGGCTGGCAGGTCGCCATTGGCGGCGACGGGCAAGTCACGTTGGGCAATATCGTCGTCAAGGGCAGCGCGCGCAAGGTGCGCAAGCTGTATCACGGCAGGGTGCTGGCCGGCTTTGCCGGCGCCACCGCCGACGCCTTCACGTTGTTCGAGCGCTTCGAGGCCAAGCTCGAAAAGCACCAGGGCCACCTGACACGCGCCGCCATCGAGCTGACCAAGGACTGGCGCACCGACCGCGTGCTGCGCCGGCTGGAGGCCATGCTGGCCGTGGCCGACAAGGAGGCCTCGCTCATCATCACCGGCAATGGCGACGTGCTGGAGCCCGAGCACGGCCTGGTCGCCATTGGCTCCGGCGGCGCCTACGCGCAGGCGGCAGCCAAGGCGCTGCTGGACCACACCGAACTGCCCGCCGACCAGGTGGTGAAGAAGGCGCTGGAGATCGCCGGCGAGCTGTGCATCTACACCAACATGCACCACACGGTCGAGACGCTTTGACCGGTTTGCCATCAAATTGATAGCTGCTCGCGCTTGCCAGACAAGCGCTGCAGGCCAATTTCACATAAATTTTTCGCCATGTCCGCCATGACCCCGCAGGAGATCGTCTCCGAACTCGACCGCCACATCGTCGGCCAGCAGGATGCCAAGCGCGCCGTTGCGATTGCCCTGCGCAACCGCTGGCGGCGCCAGCAGGTCGATGAAAAGCTGCGGCCCGAGATCACGCCCAAGAACATTCTCATGATCGGCCCCACCGGTGTCGGCAAGACCGAGATCGCGCGCCGCCTGGCGCGGCTGGCGGGCGCGCCCTTCATCAAGGTCGAGGCGACCAAGTTCACCGAGGTCGGCTACGTGGGCAAGGACGTCGATGCCATCATCCGCGACCTGGCGGAAATGGCCGTCAAGCAGCAGCGCGAGCAGGCCATGAAGGCGCACCGCACACGCGCCGAAGACCTGGCCGAAGACCGCATCCTCGATGTGCTGCTGCCGCCTGCGCGCAACGCCGACGGCAGCAACGCGCCCAGCAGCGACGGCGCCGCGCGCCAGGGCTTTCGCAAGAAGCTGCGCGAGGGCCAGCTCGACGACAAGGAGATCGAGATCGACCTGGCCCAGCCTGCGCCAACCATGGAGATCATGGGCCCGCCCGGCATGGAAGACATGGCCGAGCAACTGAAGGGCATGCTGGGCAACCTGAACGCCGGCCGCCGCAAGACGCGGCGCGTGAAGATCGGTGAAGCGATGAAGCTGCTGGTCGACGAAGAAGCCGGCAAGCTGGTGAACGAGGACGAGATCCGCACCGACGCGCTGCGCAACCTGGAGCAGAACGGCATCGTCTTCATCGACGAGATCGACAAGGTGGCCTCGCGCGGCGGCGAAGGCGGCGGCACCGCCGAGGTGTCGCGCCAGGGCGTGCAGCGCGACCTGCTGCCGCTGGTCGAAGGCACCACGGTGAACACCAAGTACGGCATGGTGCGCACCGACCACATCCTGTTCATCGCCTCGGGCGCCTTCCACCTGGCGCGGCCCAGCGACCTGATTCCCGAACTGCAGGGCCGCCTGCCGATCCGTGTCGAATTGGCGTCGCTCAGCGTGCAGGACTTCGAAGCCATCCTGACGCAAACCGACGCCAACCTGGTGCGCCAGTACCAGGCGCTGCTGGCGACCGAAGGGGTGACGCTGGACTTCGCGCCCGAAGGCATCTCGCGCCTGGCCGAGATCGCCTGCGCGGTCAACGAGTCGACCGAGAACATCGGCGCTCGCCGCCTGTCCACGGTGATGGAGCGGCTGCTGGACGACGTCAGCTACAACGCCGCGCGGCTCGAAGGCCAGACCGTCACCATCGACGCCGCCTACGTGGATGCGCGCCTGGCCGCGCTGAGCCGGGACGAGGATTTGTCCCGCTACATCCTCTGAGCCAAGGGCGGGCGGCGGCGTGCCCGCCATGGCCGGCTTGACGTGGGCGCTCGGCCGCGGTGCCTGCGTTTCACTGCCTTTTTGCGGCCTTGCGCAGAAGGGACAAGCGCAGGTAGCTATCAAATTGATATCATGCACGCGGCGCAGGCTTGAAACGCCTTGCACGACGTCGTGAGCACGTCCCTCATCCGAGTTATCCACAGCAATCGAAACCATCACTTTGAGTGTGTGCGCTAAGTTGCTCATTTCAAAGAGATTTCAGTGTGGATATCTGATGGAAAACCCAGCTAAGCTCTTGATTTCATTGAAATAATTTGTAGGACGTCGCTTGCACGACCTGCAATTCCTGCTACAGTGCAAAAAAGTGGAATTAAGTGGGGGAAAGTGCCATTCCCCGGTGATTCGGCACTCACAGCAGGGAGATTCGCGTGTTTCAAGGGGCGTCGTCGCTGAGTCTGGATGCAAAAGGGAGGCTTTCCGTGCCCACCCGGTATCGCGACGTGCTCGTGGCCACAGCTGGCGGCCAGCTGACCATCACCAAGCACCCGCACGGCTGCCTGATGGTGTTTCCGCGTCCCGAGTGGGAAAAATTCAGCGACCGCATCGCCCAGTTGCCGATGGAAGCGCAGTGGTGGAAGCGCATCTTCATGGGCAGTGCCATGGACGTGGACATGGACGGCACCGGCCGCGCGCTGGTGTCGCCCGAACTGCGCCAGGCGGCCGGGCTGACGCGCGACGTCATGCTGCTGGGCATGGGCCGCCACTTCGAGCTGTGGGACAAGGCGACCTACGAAGCCAAGGAAGCCGAAGCCATGCAGGCCGGCATGCCCGACGCGTTCCGCGACTTCGCTTTCTGAAGGCAGGGGGCGAGTGAGCGCATGGTCACACACCACGGTCCTGCTGAACGAGGCGGTCGACGCCTTGATCACGGACCCGCGAGGCCGCTACGTGGACGCCACGTTCGGCCGCGGCGGGCACGCGCGGCACATCCTGCAGCAGCTGGCGCCAGACGGGCAACTGCTGGCCTACGACAAGGACCCCGAGGCGCTGGCCGAGGCCGCGCGCATCGAGGACGTGCGTTTTTCCATTCGGCACCAGGGCTTTGCGGCGCTGGGCGAAGTGGCGGCGGGCAGCGTGAACGGTGTCCTGATGGATCTCGGGATCAGCTCGCCGCAGATCGACAACCCCGCGCGGGGTTTTTCTTTTCGTGCCGACGGGCCGCTGGACATGCGCATGGATCCCACGCGCGGTCAGAGCGCGGCCGACTGGCTGGCGGTGGCCGATCAACGGCAGATCGCGGAGGTGATTCGTGACTATGGCGAAGAACGGTTTGCTGGCCCCATTGCAAAGGCGATTGTGTCGCGCCGACAGGAACGGGGCCCTCTTGCAAGCACCCTTGAACTGGCCGAGCTCGTGGCTGGCGCGGTCAAAACCCGCGAGCCGGGCCAGAACCCTGCAACGCGCACATTTCAGGCTGTTCGGATTTTCGTCAACGCCGAGCTTGAAGAGCTCGAACAGGCGCTGAAGGCCAGTCTGCATGTGCTGCAACCCGGAGGCCGGCTCGTGGTGATCAGCTTCCATTCGCTGGAAGACCGCATCGTCAAGCAGTTCATCGCCCGCCATTCGAAGGCGGTGGTGGACCGCCGCGCGCCGTTTGCCGAGCCGGCGCCCACGCTGCTGCGTGCGCTGGGCCGCGTGCGCGCCAGCGAGGCCGAAGTGGCCGCCAACCCGCGCGCCCGCAGCGCCGTGATGCGCGTGGCCGAGCGCACGGAGGCGCCGGCATGACGCGCCTGTCCATCGTGCTGCTGGCCGCCGTCATGGTGTCCGCGCTGTACCTGGTGCGCGTGCAATACGACTCGCGCCGCCTGTTCACCGAGCTCGACCGCGCCACCGCCGAAGCGCGCCGCCTGGAAATCGAGCGTGGCCGGCTGGAAGTGGAAAAGCGCGCCGAAGCCACCTCGCTGCGCGTCGAGAAGCTGGCCAAGGACAAGCTGGCCATGCGCACGGTGACGCCGGCCGTCACCGAATACGTGACCTCGGCTGCGGCAATTTCGGCCGCGCCGAAGGCGGGCGCGTCGGCCACCGCGGGGGCGCGGCCGTGAGGGACATCCGCTACACCTCCAGCCCGCTGCTGGCGTCCAAGACGCCGGTGTGGCGCAGCAAGTTCATCGTGGCGATGCTGGCGCTGGCCTTCATCGTGCTGATTGGCCGCGCGGCGTATGTGCAGGTGTTCGGCAACGCGTTCTTCCAGCGCCAGGGCGAAGTGCGCTTTGCCCGCACGCTGGAAATGCCCGCCAGCCGCGGCCGCATCTTCGACCGCAACGGCCTGCTGCTGGCGTCCAGCGTGGTGGCGCCCAGCATCTGGGCGATTCCCGAAGACGTCGAGCGCAATCCGGCCAAGCTGCAGCAGCTGGCCAAGCTGCTGGGCATGCCGGTGGCCGAGCTGAACAAGAAGCTGGGCGACGAGGACAAGACCTTCGTCTGGCTCAAGCGGCAGGTGGACGAATCGGTGGCCAAGCAGATCGCCGAGCTGAAGATCCCCGGCATCTACCAGCGCAAGGAATACAAGCGCAAGTACCCCGAAGGCGAAGCCGCCGCGCACGTGGTGGGCTTTGCCAACGTCGAAAACCGCGGCCAGGAAGGCGCCGAGCTGTCGTTCGAAAAGCAGCTGTCCGGCCGCGCTGGTTCGCGCCGCGTCATCAAGGACCGCCTGGGCCGCGTGGTCGAGGCGGTGGGCGATGAGGTGCCGCCCGTCGACGGCCAGGACGTGCAGCTGTCCATCGATTCCAAGGTGCAGTTCTTCGCCTACCAGAAGCTGCGCGACGCCGTGACCGAGCACAAGGCCAAGTCCGGCAGTGTGGTCGTGCTGGACGCGCAGACCGGCGAGGTCTTGGCGCTGGCCAACTACCCCAGCTATTCGCCCGACAACCGCAGCAAGCTGACCGGCGCGCAGCTGCGCAACATCGCGCTCACCGACACCTTCGAGCCCGGCTCGACCATGAAGCCGATCACCGTCGCGATGGCGCTGGAAGCCGGCAAGGTGACACCGCAGACGGCGATTGCCACCGCGCCCGGCAGCTACCAGCTGGACAAGTTCACCATCCGCGACACGCACAACTACGGCACGCTGACGGTGGAAGGCGTGGTGCAGAAGTCCAGCAACGTCGGCTCGCTCAAGATCGCGCAGCGGCTGTCGGCGCAGCAGATGTGGGAAACCTATGCGTCGCTGGGCTATGGCCGCAAGCCGGACCTGGCCTTCCCCGGCGCCGCGGTGGGCCGCGTGCGCCACTGGAAGAACTGGCGCCCGGTGGAGCAGGCGACCATGTCCTATGGCTATGGCCTGTCGGCCTCGCTGTTCCAGATGGCGCATTCGTACACCGCCTTCTCGCACGACGGCCGCGTGATCCCGGCCACGCTGGTCAAGGCGCCCGAGGGCACGGTGGTCGAAGGCGTGCGGGTGTTTTCCGACAAGAACGCACGCGCCGTGCGCAAGATGCTCGAAATGGCCGCCGGCCCCGGCGGCACCGGCCAGCGCGCGCAGACCGTGGGCTATTCGGTCGGCGGCAAGTCCGGCACCGCGCGCAAGCAGCAGGGCAAGGGCTACGCCAGCAACAAGTACCGCGCCTGGTTCACCGGCATGGCGCCCATCGAGCAGCCACGCATCATCGTCGCCGTCATGGTGGACGAGCCGAGCAACGGCACCTATTACGGCGGCACCGTGGCGGCACCGGTGTTCAGCGAAGTGGTGCAGCAGACGCTGCGCATCATGGGCGTGCAGCCCGACATGGCCGTCAAGCCAGCCATCGTGGCCGAGCAGGTGGAGGAGTCGTTTTGACCCCCCCTGATTCGCTTCGCGCCTTCCCCCCGGGGGGACAACGCCAGTGGCCGGGCCAAGCCCGTTCCACGGCGTTCCCGCATGGCCTGCTCCGTGGCCTGTGGAGTGCATACATGCTGACGTCGGTGCACACCCCGCAGGACGCCGCACGCTGGTTGCGCGAGCGCGTCACCGGCACGCTGCATACCGACAGCCGCCGCGTCGCGCCGGGTGACGGCTTCATCGCCTGGCCGGGTGCGGCGACCGATGGCCGCCGCTTCGTCGGCGCCGCGCTGGCCCAGGGTGCCAGTGCCTGCCTGGTCGAGCAGGAGGGCGCGCAGGCCTTCGGCTTCGACCAGCCCACGGTGGCGGCCTACGCTGGTCTGAAAGCGGGAACCGGGCGGGTGGCCGACGCCTATTACGAATCGCCGTCGCGCGCGCTCAACGTGGTGGCCATCACGGGCACCAACGGCAAGACGTCCACGGCCTGGTGGCTGGCCTGGGCGCTATCCAAAAAAGAGCTGTCGGCGCTTGCTCCCTGCGGGCTGGTGGGCACTCTGGGTGTGGGCTTGCCGCCCGCGCTGGACAGCACCGGCATGACCACGCCCGACCCGGTGCTGCTGCAGCGCTGCTTCCGCGACTTGGTCAAAGCTGGCGTGCGCTCCTGCGCCATCGAGGCATCGTCCATCGGCATTGCCGAGCGCCGGCTCGACGGCACGGCGATCCGCGTCGCCGTGTTCACCAATTTCACCCAGGACCATCTGGACTACCACGGCAGCATGGACGCGTACTGGGTCGCCAAGGCCGAGCTGTTCGACTGGCCCGGCCTGCAGGCGGCCGTGGTCAACGTCGACGATCCGCGCGGCGCGTGGCTGGTCGACCAGGCCTGCGCGCGCGGGCTGGATGTGTGGACTGTGTCGCGCCGGCAGTCGGCGCGCCTGCAGGCGGTCGACATCGGCTACGGCGACGGCGGCCTGCACTGGACGGTGCGCGAAGGCGGCACCGCCATTCCGCTGCAGACCGCGCTGGTGGGCGACTACAACATCGACAACCTGATGGCGGTGCTGGGCGCGCTGCGCGCGCTGGGCGTGCCGCTGGCCGACGCCGTGGCGGCGTGCATCGACCTGCCCGCTGTGCCGGGTCGCATGGAGCGCATCGACGTGCCCGGCGCGCCGCTGGCCGTGGTGGACTACGCCCACACGCCCGACGCGGTCGAGAAAGCCTTGCACGCCCTGCGCCCGCTGGCGGCACAGCGTGGCGGACGCCTGTGGTGCGTGCTGGGCTGCGGCGGCAACCGCGACGCCGGCAAGCGCCCGCTGATGGCCGCCGCCGCCGAAAGCGGTGCCGACCGCGTGGTGCTGACCAGCGACAACCCGCGCGACGAAGCGCCCGACGCCATCGTCGACGCCATGCGCGGCGGCCTGCGCCGGCCGCAGGACGTGCTGATCGAACTGGACCGGGCCGCCGCCATTGCACGCAGCATGGCCGATGCCCGCGCGGCGGATGTGGTGCTGATCGCCGGCAAGGGACACGAGGACTATCAGGAAGTGCGCGGCCAGCGCCTGCCGTTTTCGGACCCCGACGTGGCGCGGCAGGCCTTGCAGCAAAGAACCGGGGAGGCCTGCGCGTGAGCGACATGAATCTGCAGCTGGGTGACGTGGCGCGTTGGCTGGACGGTGCGCGGCTGGTGGGCGACGGCGCCGTGCGCTGCGCGCGCGTGCACAGCGACACGCGCAGCCTGCGCCCGGGCGACCTGTTCGTCGCGCTGAAGGGCGAGCGCTTCGACGCCGCCGCGTTTCTGCCCGAAGCGGCCGCGCAGGGCGCCGTCGCCGGGCTGTGCGACGAAGCCGCCGCCGCCCCGCTGGCGGCATCGGGCCTGCCCGGTGTGCTGGTGCCCGACGCCAAGCGGGCGCTGGGCGAGCTGGCCCACCACTGGCGCCAGCGCTACGCCGGGCCGCTGATCGCCGTGACCGGCAGCAACGGCAAGACCACCGTGACGCAGATGATCGCGTCCATCCTGCACGCCTGGCAGGGCGACGCGGCGCTGGCCACGCAGGGCAACTTCAACAACGACATCGGCCTGCCGCTGACGCTGCTGCGCCTGCGGCCCGAGCATCGCGTGGCGGTGGTCGAACTGGGCATGAACCACCCCGGCGAGATCGCGCAGCTGGCCGCCATCGCCGCGCCCACGGTGGCGCTGGTCAACAACGCGCAGCGCGAGCACCAGGAATTCATGGCCAGCGTCGAAGCCGTGGCGCGCGAAAACGGCGCCGTGCTGTCGGCGCTGCCGGCCGACGGCGTGGCCGTGCTGCCCGCGGGCGATGCCTACGCGCCGGTCTGGATGGCGCTGGCCGGTGAGCGCCGCGTCGTCACCTTCGGCGCGCCCGAGCAGGGTGCAGACGTCGCCGAGGCACGCGCCGATTGGCGCCTGAATCACTGGTCTGCGCTGACCCATACTGCGCAAGGCGCTATCGAATTTGAACTGCACGCGGCCGGCCGGCACAACGTGCGCAACGCGCTGGCCGCGGCGGCCTGTGCGCTGGCCGCGGGCGCGCCGGCGTCGGTGGTCGCGCAGGGGCTGAGCGCCTTCCGCCCGGTCAAGGGCCGTTCGCGCACGCTGGTGCTCAAGCACCGGGGCCGCGCCATCACGCTGATCGACGACACCTACAACGCCAATCCCGATTCGGTGCGCGCGCTCATCGACGTGCTGGCCGAGCTGCCCGGCCCGCGCCTGCTGGTGCTGGGCGACATGGGCGAGGTGGGCGACCAGGGGCCGGCGTTCCATGCCGAAGTCGGCGCCTACGCGCGCGAGCGCGGCGTGCAGCGCCTGCTGGCGCACGGCGCGCAGGCCATCCACGCCGCCATGGCGTTTGGCGGCGGCCGGCATTTCGACGACATGGCATCGCTGGTCGATGCCGTGCGCACCCATCTGCCGCAGTGCGCGGCCATTGCCGTGAAAGGATCGCGCTTCATGCGCATGGAACAGGTGGTGGACGCGCTCACCACAACCGAACAGCCCGCGCCGGAGGGACATCATGCTCCTTAGCCTGGCCACGTGGCTGCAGACGCTGTCGCCGGAATTCGGCTTCTTCCGCGTCTTCCAGTACATCACCTTCCGCGCCGTGATGGCGGCCATGACGGCGCTGGTCATCGGCATTGCCTTCGGGCCGTGGGTGATCCGCAAGCTGACCGAGCTGAAGATCGGCCAGCCGGTGCGCGGCTATGCGATGGAAACGCACCTCAGCAAAAGCGGCACGCCCACCATGGGCGGCGTGCTGATCCTGCTGTCGATCGCCATCTCGACGCTGCTGTGGTTCGACTGGTCCAACCGCTTCGTCTGGATCGTGATGATCGTCACCTTTGGCTTCGGTGCCATCGGCTGGGCGGACGACTGGCGCAAGGTGGTCAACAAGGACCCGGAAGGCATGCGCTCGCGCGAGAAGTACTTCTGGCAATCGGTCATCGGCCTGGTCGCCGCGCTCTACCTGGTGTTCAGCATCTCCGAAAGCTCCAACGCCAAGGTGTGGGAACTGTTCGTCAACTGGGTGTCCTCGGGCTTCACCATCGACCTGCCGCCCGCCGCGGGCCTGCTGGTGCCGTTCTTCAAGGAAATCTCGTACCCGCTGGGCGTGATCGGCTTCGTGATCCTCAGCTACCTGGTCATCGTGGGCGCCAGCAACGCCGTCAACCTGACCGACGGGCTGGACGGCCTGGCCATCATGCCGGTCATCATGGTCGGTTCGGCGCTGGGCATCTTTGCCTATGTCACGGGCAGCTCGGTGTATTCGAAGTACCTGCTGTTCCCGCACATCCCGGGCACGGGCGAACTGTTGATCTTCTGCGCCGCCATGGCGGGCGCGGGGCTGGCGTTCTTGTGGTTCAACGCCCATCCGGCGCAGGTGTTCATGGGCGACGTGGGCGCGCTGGCGCTGGGCGGCGCTCTCGGAACCATAGCGGTCATCGTGCGCCAGGAAATCGTGCTGGCCATCATGGGCGGCATCTTCGTGGTCGAGGCGCTGTCGGTCATGCTGCAGGTGACGTGGTTCAAGTACACCAAGCGCCGCTACGGCCAAGGCCGCCGCCTGCTCAAGATGGCGCCGCTGCACCACCATTTCGAAAAGAACGGCTGGGCGGAGACCCAAGTCGTGGTGCGTTTCTGGATCATCACCATGCTGCTGTGCCTGGTGGGTCTGTCTTCACTCAAGCTGAGGTGACATGACGACGCCGCAGAACCGTCACGTGCTGGTGCTGGGCCTGGGCCTGTCGGGCCTGGCCATGGCGCGCTGGTGCGCGGGGCAGGGTGCGCGCGTCACCGTGGCCGACACGCGCGAGGCGCCGCCGCAACTGGCCGCGCTGCGCGAGCAGGTGCCGCAGGCCCAGTTCGTGCACGGCCCGATGGGCGCCGCGATGGTCGACGACGCCAGCCTGTGCGCCGTGTACCGCAGCCCGGGTCTCGCGCCCGTCGTCATTGCCGGTGTGGTGGACGCGGCGCGCGCGCGCGGCCTGCCGGTGCGCGGCGAACTCGACCTGTTCACCCAGGCGCTATTGAATTTGCAGCAACATGACGGCTATCAGCCTGCGGTGCTGGCCATTACGGGCACCAACGGCAAGACCACGGTGACCGCGCTCACCGGCCAACTGGTGCAGCGCGCCGGTCGGTCGGTGGTGGTGGCCGGCAACATCGGCCCGTCGCTGCTCGACACGCTGCAGGTGCGCCTGCACTACCAGGACCTGCCCGACGTGTGGGTGCTGGAGCTGTCCAGCTTCCAGCTCGAGGCGTCCGAGGGCTTCGAGCCCGACGCCGCCACCGTGCTCAACCTGACGCAGGATCACCTGGACTGGCATGGCGACATGCAGGCCTACGCAGCGGCCAAGGCGCGCGTGTTCGGGCGCCACGGCGCGATGGTGCTGAACCGCAACGACGCCCACGTGATGGCGATGCGGCCGGGCGAGCCGGCCAAGGGCGCGAAAGGCCCCAAACCTGCGCCGCGCGCGGTCGTGACCTTCGGCACCGACATGCCGTCCGCGCCCGGCGACTTCGGGCTCGAAACCGTCGGCGGCATGGCCTGGCTGGTGCGCGCGCAGGAGGCCGATGAAACCCAGCGCCGCCGCAAGGACGCCGAGGAAGAGCTGCACATCCAGCGCCTGATGCCGGCCGACGCGCTGCGCATCCGTGGCCGCCACAACGCCGCCAACGCGCTGGCCGCGCTGGCGCTGGCCACGCGCATCGGCTGCGCGCTGGGCCCGATGCTGTACGGCCTGCGCGAATACCGCGGCGAGCCGCACCGCGTCGAATCGATCGGCCTGCTGGACGGCGTCGAGTACTTCGACGACAGCAAGGGCACCAACGTGGGCGCCACCGTGGCCGCGCTGGAAGGCCTGGGCGCGGACCGCAAACTGGTCGTCATTCTGGGCGGCGACGGCAAGGGTCAGGACTTTTCGCCGCTGGCGGCGCCGGTGTCGCGCTTTGTGCGCGCGGCGGTGCTGATTGGCCGCGACGCGCCGCAGGTGCGCGTCGCGCTTGAAGGCACGGGCGTGCCGCTGCTCGACGCCACCGACATGCCCGACGCCGTGGCGCAGGCGCGCGGCCGCGCCCACGCGGGCGATGCCGTGCTGTTGTCGCCCGCCTGCGCCAGCCTGGACATGTACAAGAACTACAGCGAACGCGCCGCGGCCTTCCACGCGGCCGTGCGCGAGCTGGCCCTGGCGGCCGGCACCGACCTGGAGGTGCTGGCATGAACGCCGCCGCCGACACCCTGCCCGACGCCGCACCCGCCAAGAAGCCGCGCCGCGTGCGCCAGCGCAAGCAGGCCGCGGTGAACGACCTGCCGGTGCGCATCGGCGGCATGGAATACGCGCGCACGGCCAGCACGCCGACGCGCGTGCTGGGGTTCGACCAGTCGCTGATCTGGGTCTGCGTGGCGCTGCTGGCCTGGGGCCTGGTGATGGTCTATTCGGCCAGCATCGCGCTGCCCGACAACCCGCGTTTTGCGCGCTACTCGCCCAACTATTTCTTCTTCCGCCACGGCATGTGGATCGTGCTGTCCTTCGTGGCGGCGCTGATCGCCTTCCAGGTGCGCATGGACTGGTGGGAAAAGGCCGCGCCGTGGCTGTTCGTGACGTCGCTGGCGCTGCTGATTGCGGTGCTGATTCCGCACGTGGGCACGGTGGTCAACGGCGCGCGCCGCTGGATCGGTTTCGGCCCCATCAACTTCCAGCCGTCCGAACTGGCCAAGATCGCCGTGCTGCTGTATGCCAGCGACTACATGGTGCGCAAGATGGAGGTGAAGGAACGCTTCTTCCGCGCCGTGCTGCCGATGGGCGTGGCGGTGGGCGTGGTCGGCTCGCTGCTGCTGGCGCAGCCTGACATGGGCGCCTTCATGGTGATCGCCGTCATCGCCATGGGCATCCTGTTCCTGGGTGGCGTCAACGCGCGCATGTTCTTTCTCATCGCCCTGGTGCTGGTGGTGGCCTTCGCGATCATCATCTGGGCGTCGCCCTGGCGGCGCGAGCGCATCTTTGCCTACCTCGACCCGTGGAGCGAGGAGCACGCGCTGGGCAAGGGCTATCAGCTGTCGCACGCGCTGATCGCCATCGGCCGCGGCGAGATCTTCGGCGTCGGCCTGGGCGGCAGCATCGAAAAGCTGCACTGGCTGCCCGAAGCGCACACCGACTTCCTGCTGGCCGTGATCGGCGAGGAATTCGGCCTGATCGGCCTGCTGTGCGTGATCTTCCTCTTTATGTGGCTGACGCGCCGCATCATGCACATCGGGCGCCAGGCGATTGCGCTGGATCGGGTGTTCTCTGGCCTGGTGGCGCAGGGCATCGGCCTGTGGCTGGGCTTCCAGGCCTTCATCAACATCGGCGTCAACCTGGGCGCGCTGCCCACCAAGGGGCTGACGCTGCCCTTCATGAGCTACGGCGGCTCGGCCATCATGGCCAACATGGTGGCGATTGCCATCGTGCTGCGGGTGGACGTGGAAAACCGCAGACTCATGCACGGAGGCCGGGCATGAGTCTGCGGTTTCGCCAAAACCGACGACGCGCGCAGCGCGTCATGCCGCCTAAGGCGGCATGGCTCATGCACGGAGGCCAGCCATGAGCGGCAAGTGCGCACTGGTCATGGCCGGCGGCACGGGCGGCCACATCTTCCCCGGCCTGGCCGTGGCCGACGCCTTGCGCGAGCGTGGCTGGCGCGTGCACTGGCTCGGCGCGCCGGGCAGCATGGAATCGCAACTGGTGCCGCCGCGCGGTCATGCGTTCGAGGCGGTCGAATTCGGCGGTGTGCGCGGCAAGGGCCTGACCACGCTGGCGCTGCTGCCGCTGCGGCTGCTGAAGGCGTTCGGCCAAAGCATCGGCGTGATTCGCCGCGTGCGGCCCGATGTGCTGGTGGCCTTTGGCGGTTACATCACTTTTCCGGGTGGCCTGATGGGCGTGGCGCTGAACAAGCCGCTGGTGCTGCATGAGCAGAACTCCATCGCCGGCCTGGCCAACAAGGTGCTGTCGGGCGTGGCCGACCGCGTGCTGACGGCGTTCCCGGGCGTGCTGCCCAAGGCGCGCAAGGTCGAATGGGTGGGCAACCCGCTGCGCGCGGCCTTCACGCAATACCCCGAGCCGGCAGCGCGTTTTGCCGGACGCAGCGGGCCGCTGAAAGTGCTGGTGGTGGGCGGCAGCCTGGGCGCGCAGGCGCTGAACGACGTGGTGCCCAAGGCGCTGGCGCTGATCGCGCCCGGCCAGCGGCCGCATGTCATGCACCAGAGCGGGGCCAGGCAGATCGACGCGCTGCGCGCCAACTACCAGGCGGCCGGTGTGCAGGCCGAGCTGGTGCCCTTCATCGACGACATGGCGCGCGCCTATGCCGACGCCGACTTGGTCATCTGCCGCGCCGGCGCCACCACGGTGACCGAGATTGCGGCCATCGGCGCGGCGGCGCTGTTCGTGCCCTTCCCGCACGCGGTGGACGACCACCAGACCACCAACGCCCGCTTCCTGGTCGACCAGGGCGCCGGCTGGCTCATCCAGCAGCGCGACCTGACGCCCGAGGGCTTGGCCGAATTGCTACAAAATACAGAGCGACCTGCGCTTGTCCAGCGGGCGCAGAAAGCCAAAAGCATGCAAAAAATCCATGCCGTCGAGGCGGTCGTGTCCGCCTGCGAGGAGCTCGTGGCATGAAGCACGCCATCCAGCACATCCATTTCGTCGGCATCGGCGGCGCGGGCATGAGCGGCATCGCCGAAGTGCTGCACAACCTGGGCTACGTCATCTCCGGCTCGGACCTGGCCGACGGCGCCGCGCTGCGCCGCCTGACCAGCCTGGGCATTCGCACCTACGTCGGCCACGCGGCCGCCCATGTCGATGGCGCCGATGCCGTGGTGACGTCCACCGCGGTGGGCGCCGACAACCCCGAGGTGCTGATCGCGCGCGAACGGCGCATCCCCGTGGTGCCGCGCGCCATGATGCTGGCCGAGCTGATGCGCCTGAAGCAGGGCATCGCCATCGCCGGCACGCACGGCAAGACGACGACGACTAGCCTGGTCGCCAGCCTGCTGGCCGAGGCGGGGCTGGACCCGACCTTCGTCATCGGCGGCCGGCTGAACAGCGCCGGCGCCAACGCGCGCCTGGGCTCGGGCGAGTACATCGTGGTCGAGGCCGACGAATCCGACGCCTCTTTCCTCAACCTGCTGCCCGTGATGGCGGTCGTCACCAACATCGACGCCGACCACATGGAGACCTACGGCCACGACTTCGGTCGCCTCAAGCAGGCCTTCGTCGACTTCCTGCACCGCATGCCGTTCTACGGCACGGCCATCCTGTGTCTTGAAAGCCCGGCGGTGCGCGAGATCGCCGGCACGCTGGCCTGCCCGGTCACCAGCTACGGCTTTGCCGAAGATGCGCAGGTGCGCGCCGTCGACGTGCGCGCCGCGGACGGCCAGATGCACTTCACCGTGCAGCGCCGCAACGGCGTCACGCTGCCCGACCTGCCCATCGTGCTGAACCTGCCGGGCGAACACAACGTGCTGAACGCGCTGTCGGTCATCGCGGTGGCGGTCGAACTGAACATCCCCGACGCCGTGGTGCAGAAGGCGCTGGCCGAATTCAAGGGCGTGGGCCGGCGCTTCCAGCGCTATGGCGACGTGCCGGCGGCGGGCGGCGGCAGCTTCACGGTGATCGACGACTACGGCCACCACCCGGTCGAGATGGCTGCCACGCTGGCGGCGGCGCGCGGGGCGTTCCCGGGCCGCCGGCTGGTGCTCGTGTTCCAGCCGCACCGCTACACCCGCACGCGCGACTGCTTCGAGGATTTCGTCAAGGTCATCGGCAGCGCCGACCACGTGGTGTTGACCGAGGTCTACGCCGCGGGCGAGGAGCCGATCATCGCGGCGGACGGCCGTTCGCTGGCGCGCGCGCTGCGCGTGGCCGGCCGCGTCGAGCCGGTATTCGTCGAGCACGTGGCCGATGTGCCGGCCCTGATTGCCGAGCAGGCGCGGGCGGGCGACGTGGTCATGTGCATGGGCGCGGGCTCGATTGGTGGTATTCCCGCGAAAATCGTTGAAACGCTACAAAAAACTGAGCATAATCCGGGATGAACTAAAACGACCATGCAGCAACAAGACGTTCGATTCGGAAAAGTGGCCGTCCTGATGGGGGGAAAGTCGGGGGAGCGAGAGGTTTCGCTGATGTCCGGCCAGGGCGTGCTGACGGCGCTGCGCGCGCGCGGCGTCGACGCCCACGCCTTCGATCCGGCCACGCAACCGATGGACGAGCTTAAGCGCCAGGGCTTCGATCGCTGCTTCATCGCGCTGCACGGCCGCTATGGCGAAGACGGCACCGTGCAGGGCGCGCTCGAACTGCTGGGCATTCCGTACACCGGCGCCGGCGTCATGGCATCCAGCATGGCCATCGACAAGGTGATGACCAAGCGCGTGTGGCTGGCCGAAGGCCTGCCGACGCCGCGCTACGTGCTGCTGCACCGGGGCGACTTCACGCGCGAGCAGGTGCGCGCCATTCCCGACGAACTGGGCCTGCCGCTCATCGTCAAGCCGGTGCGCGAAGGCTCGTCCCTGGGCGTGACCAAGGTCACCGGCTATTCCGAGATGCAGCAGGCCGTGGACGCCGCCGCCGCGCTGGACGCCGACATCCTGTGCGAACAGTTCATCGCCGGCGACGAAGTGACCTGCCCGGTGATGGGCGAGGGCGCCGACGCGCACGCGCTGCCGGTGATCCACATCGTGGCGCCCGAGGGCAACTACGACTTCCAGAACAAGTACTACACCGACGTCACCGAATACCGCGTGCCGTGCGACCTGCCGCCGGGCGAAGAAGCGGCCATCCAGGCGCTGGTGCTCAAGGCCTACCGCGTGCTGGGCTGCCGTGGCTGGGGTCGGCTCGACGTGATGATTGACGCGGCCACGCGCCAGCCCTACCTGCTCGAGATCAACACCTCGCCCGGCATGACCAGCCATTCGCTGGTGCCCATGGCCGCCAAGGCCGCCGGCACCGACTACGAAACGCTGTGCCTGCAACTGCTGGCGGGCGCGTCGCTCGACTACGCCCCGGCCCCGGAGGCGCACGCATGAACCACGCGCTGCCGGTGCCGGTTGACGTCAGGCTGATGAACGCGACGACTTCGCTGCTCGTCGCCGGCCTGGCGCTGGCCTGCGTGGTGGCGGGGCTGTGGTGGGCCTTGCGCAACCCGGCCTTCGCCATCCGGCAGATCGTGGTGGCGGGCGACACGGCGCACAACAGCGCCGCCAGCCTGCGCGCGGTGGTTGCGCCGCGCCTGACGGGCAACTTCTTCACGCTCGACCTGCCGGCCGCGCAGGCGGCCTTCCAGTCGGCGCCGTGGGTGCGCAAGGCGGTGGTGCAGCGCGAATTTCCGGGCCAGCTGAACGTCACTCTGGAAGAGCACGTCGCCGTGGCGCAGTGGGGCGAGGGCGACCACCTGGTCAACAGCTTTGGCGAAGTCTTCGACGCCGACGGCGGCGACGTGGCCGAGCGCGGCCTGCCCGACCTGTCCGGCCCCGAAGGCCAGGCCGCCCATGTGCTGGAAACCTACCAGCTGCTCAACCCGCTGCTGGCGCCGCTGGACCGTCGGCTGGTCGACCTGTCGTTGCAGGCGCGTGGCAACTGGCGCGCCGAACTGGACAACGGCGCCGTGATTGAGCTGGGCCACGGCACGTCGCAGGAGCTGGCGGCACGGCTGAAGCAGTTCGTCGCCACGGTGAAGGAAGTGGCTGCGCGCCACCAGCGCGGCGTGGACGCCGTCGAGGCGGCCGACCTGCGCCACACGGGCGGCTACGCGCTGCGCCTGCGCGGGGTCACCACGGTGCGGGCCGATGCGCAGGGCGCCACCGCTGATACAAAAAATAGAGCAAGATAAGACCACATGGCTAAAGAGTACAAGGATCTGATCGTCGGCCTCGACATCGGCACCGCCAAGATCATGGTGGTGGTGGGTGAGGTGCTGGCCGGTGGCGACCTCAAGCTCGCGGGCCTGGGTGTGGCGCCCAGCAACGGCCTGAAGCGCGGCGTGGTGGTCAACATCGACGCCACGGTGGCCAGCATCCAGCAGGCGCTGAAAGAAGCCGAGCTGATGGCCGACTGCAAGATCGGCCGCGTCTACACCGGCATCACCGGCAGCCACATCCGCGGCATCAATTCCAGCGGCATGGTGGCGGTGAAGGACAAGGAAGTCACGCCGGCCGACGTCGCCCGCGTGGTCGAGACCGCCAAGGCGATCAACATCTCCAGCGACCAGCGCCTGCTGCTGGTCGAGCCGCAGGAATTCGTCATCGACGGCCAGGACGTGAAAGAGCCGGTCGGCATGAGCGGCATGCGGCTGGAAGCCAAGGTGCACATCGTCACCGGCGCCCAGAGCGCGGCCGAGAACATCATCAAGTGCGTGCGCCGCTGCGGGCTGGACGTGGACCAGCTCATGCTCAACCCGCTGGCCTCGGCCCAGGCCGTGCTGACCGACGACGAGCGCGAACTGGGCGTGGCCTGCGTCGACATCGGCGCTGGCACCACCGACGTCGCCATCTTCACCGGCGGCTCGATCCGGCACACGGCGGTCATCCCGATCGCGGGCGACCTGATCACCAGCGACATCGCCATGGCCTTGCGCACGCCCACCATGGACGCCGAGGACATCAAGGTCGCCAGCGGCTGCGCCAAGCAGCTGCTGGCCGACGCCGACACGCAGGTCGAAGTGCCCGGCCTGGGCGACCGCACGCCACGCATGCTGAGCCGCCAGGCGCTGGCCGGCGTGGTCGAGCCGCGCGTCGAAGAGATCTTCTCGCTGGTGCAGCAGGTCATCCGCGACTCGGGCTTCGAGGAAGTGCTGTCGTCCGGCGTGGTGCTGACCGGCGGCAGCGCCGTCATGCCGGGCATGGTCGAGCTGGGCGAGGACATCTTCCTCAAGCCCGTACGCCGCGGCGTGCCCAAGTATTCGCGCGCGCTGTCCGACATGGTGGCGCAGCCGCGTGCGGCTACCGTGATGGGCCTGATGGAAGAAGCGCGCGAGGCACGCCTGCGCGGCTTCAAGGTGGCGCAGAAGACCGGGGGCGTGAAGAGCGCGTTCGGGCGGTTCAAGGACTTTATCGTGGGGAACTTTTGACGTGACCCCCCTGAGTCGCTTCGCGCCTTCCCCCCTGAAGGGGGGACAACGCCAGTGGCCGGGCCAAGCCCGTTCCACGGCGTTTCGCGGGTGGCTTGCTCCGCAGCCTTTGGACGGGCCGGCTTCGCGGCCCGAGGGGTCGATGAAAAATTTTTGGCAGAGCACGGGGCCACCGGCCTGGGCCCGTTCGGGAAGTGCATCAGTGCATCAGGTCGGCGACAACAACAGCAATTTCAATTTCTTTCCATTCACGGCAACTGCAGGCAGCAAAGGAGTGACACCATGAGCATCGAGATGATTGAGACGGACGGATTCCACGCGGGCACCCAGATCAAGGTGATCGGCGTTGGCGGCGGCGGCAGCAATGCGGTCGACCACATGATCTCGCGCCAGGTGAACGGTGTCGAATTCGTGTGCGCCAACACCGACGCGCAGGCGCTCAGCCGCACGCTGGCCGGCACCAGCATCCAGCTGGGCAACAGCGGGCCTGGGCGCGGGCAGCAAGCCCGACAAGGGCCGCGAGGCCGCCGAGGCCGCGTCCGACGACATCCGCCAGGCCATCCGCGGTGCGCACATGCTGTTCATCACCGCCGGCATGGGCGGCGGCACCGGCACCGGCGCGGCACCCGTCATCGCGCGCATCGCCAAGGACATGGGCATCCTCACCGTCGCTGTGGTCACCAAGCCGTTCGACTGGGAAGGCGGCCGCCGCATGACCAACGCCGAAGCCGGCCTGGCCGAGCTCGAAGCCAACGTCGATTCGCTGGTGGTGGTGCTCAACGAGAAGCTGCTCGAAGTGCTGGGCGATGACATCACCCAGGAAGAAGCCTTCGCGCAGGCCAACGACGTGCTGAAGAACGCCGTCGGCGGCATTGCCGAAATCATCAACAACTACGGCAACGTCAACGTCGACTTCGAAGACGTGCGCACCGTGATGGGCGAGCCGGGCAAGGCCATGATGGGCACGGCCACCGCCAGCGGCCCCGACCGCGCCCGCATCGCCGCCGAGCAGGCCGTGGCCTGCCCGCTGCTGGAAGGCATCGACCTGTCGGGCGCCAAGGGCGTGCTGGTGCTGGTCACCGCGTCCAAGGGCTCGCTCAAGCTGAACGAGTCGAAGGAAGCGATGAACACCATCCGCGCCTACGCCTCGCCCGAAGCGCACGTCATCTACGGCGCCGCCTACGACGATTCGCTGGGTGACGAGATCCGCGTCACCGTGCTGGCCACCGGCCTGTCGCGCCAGGGCGCACGCCGCCAGCCCATCACCGTCGTGCAGGGCGGCCTGCGCACTGGCACCGACAACGTACCGTTCCACGTGCCGACGATGAACCAGGCGGTCGGTGTCGCTCCCGGCGCCACCAGCTACGACCAGACCATCGTGCCGCGCGTGTGGACCAGCCCGCGCGCCGACCGCACGCACGCCGCCGCGCGCGTGGACGCGCTGGCATCGGGTGGCATGGACGACTTTGAGATTCCGGCGTTCCTGCGCAAGCAGGCGGACTAGACGCCCACCCCGAAGCGCGCTACGCGCGCCTCCCCTCAAGGGGCGCGCCCAGCGGGCGGCAAAGCCTTTCACGGCGTCATGGGCTCGCCCCCAGGCTCCACGCGCTTCGCGTTGTTTCGCCGCCCCCCCGTTCGGGGGCGCTCCCAGCGGCCGGGCCAAGCCCTTCCGCGGGAGCCCTCGCGATGGCGGTGCGCGATTTGATGTGTCGCGCTACTAGATTAATAGCTGTTCGCGTTGTATCTATCGGCGCTCTGGCCGTATTTGGTCGCAGAGCAGGTTGTCGTGAGGCGATCTAAAATATGGGCATGCTTGCGCAACGCACCCTGAAGTCCCTCACGCGCGCCGTCGGCGTGGGTCTGCACAGCGGCGACCGGGTGGAGCTGACGCTGCGGCCCGCCCCGCCCGACACCGGCATCGTGTTCCGGCGCGTCGACCTGCCCGAGCCGGTCGACATTCCCGTCAATGCGCTGGCGGTGACGGACACGCGGCTGGCGTCCACGCTGTCGTCGGGCGGTGCCCGCGTGCGCACCGTCGAACACCTCATGTCGGCGTGCGCCGGCCTGGGCCTGGACAACCTGTACATCGACATCACCGCCGAGGAAGTGCCCATCCTCGACGGCTCGGCCTCGTCCTTCGTCTACCTGCTGCAAAGCGCGGGCATCGAGCTGCAGAAGGCGCCCAAGAAATTCCTGCGCGTCAAGCGTTCCGTCGAAGTCCGCGAAGGCGAGGGCGACCAGCTGAAGTGGGCGCGGCTCGACCCGCACCACGGTTTCACGCTCAGCTTCGAAATCGACTTCCAGCACCAGGTGGTCGACGCCACGGGCCAGCGCGTCGAATTCGACATGGGCTCGGGCCGCTACAGCCGCGACATCGCCCGCGCGCGCACCTTCGCCTTCAGCAAGGACCTGGACATGATGCGCGCCAACGGCCTGGCGCTCGGCGGCGGGCTCGACAACGCCATCGTCATGGACGACCGGCGCGTGCTCAACGCCGACGGCCTGCGCTACGCCGAAGAATTTGCCAAGCACAAGATGCTGGACGCCATCGGCGACCTGTACTGCGTCGGCTGGCCCATGCTGGCGGCGTACAGCGCTTTCCGGTCTGGCCACGCGCTCAACAACAAGCTGCTGCGCGCGCTGCTGGCGCAGGACGACGCGTACGACATCGTCAGCTTCGAGGACGAGCGCAAGGCACCCGCCGGCTTCGCGCAACTGTCGCGCGCCTGGTAGCCGACGCGCCGTGGCGGGCGTGCAATTGCTTCAAAAACTATAGCTGACGGCGCTCTTCCGGCAAGCGCTGGCGGCATGTTTGGTTCGCAAACCTGCGCGTCCGGCGGGCACGCACCCGGACGCATCGCGCGCCTCAGCGGCGCCGGTACATGCTGGCCGTCGTTCGCCCCGCGCCGGCGGCTTGCAGCAGCGCCACCGCGCGCCCCGCGTGCGCGTGCGTGATGGCCAGGCCCAGCGCGTCGGCGGCGTCGGGCCGGGGTGCCGCGGGCAGCGACAGCAGGCGCTGCACCATGGCCTGCACCTGCGCTTTGGCCGCCTTGCCATGGCCGGCCACCGCCTGCTTCATCTGCAGCGCGGTGTATTCGGCCACCGCCAGTTCGGACGACACCAGCGCCGTCAGGCAGGCGCCGCGCGCCTGGCCCAGCAGCAGCGTGGCCTGCGGGTTGACGTTGACGAACACGATTTCCACCACCGCCACGTCGGGCTGGTAGCGGCGGCTGACTTCGCGCACGCCGTCAAAAATCAGCTTGAGCCGCGCCGGCAGATCGCCCAGCGCCGCGCTGGCGGTTTCGATCACGCCGCTGGCCACGTAACGCAGCTGCGGACCCTCGGCATCAAGCACGCCGAAGCCCGTGGTGCGCAGGCCGGGATCGATGCCGAGGATTCTCATGCGCTCTATTTTATGTAGCTGGCGGCGCTGGGTGGATCAGCGCAAACGATGGATTGTTCGATCAATCGCTTTGAACGCAAAGGGCGCAAAGGTTTCGCAAAAGGCGCAAAAAAATTCTTTGAAGGTTCTTCTGAGGCTTCTGTGAAACCTTTGCGCCCTTTGCGTTCAAAAAAGGCTGTCATCGGCCGACGCGGGTCCGCACCATCACGGCAGTTCGGCGCTGCGCATGCGCGCCACGATGGTGCTGGTGCGGCTGTTGAGGTAGGCCGAGCGCGGCTGCTTCTCGAAGTAGCGCGGGCGCGGCAGCATGACGGCCAGGCGCGCCGCTTCCCACGCGGTGAGTTGGCCGGCGCCCTTTCTGAAATAGTGCTGCGCCGCGGCTTCGGCGCCGAACACGCCTTCGCCCCATTCGACGTGGTTGAGGTAGATCTCCAGGATGCGGCGCTTGGACAGCAGGTGCTCCAGCGCGTAGGCCAGCACCAGCTCCTGCCCCTTGCGCGGCAGCGTGCGCTCGCCCGACAGCAGCAGGTTCTTGGCCACTTGCTGTGTGATGGTCGAGCCGCCAAAGACGCGCACCGGCCGCGCGGGGCGGTTCTGCGCGGCACGCTGGGCGGCGGCTTCTTCGGCCTTGGCGTTGCGCTGCCAGGCCTTGTCGATGGCTTCCCAGTCGACGCCTTCGTGGTTGACGAAGTCGTCGTCTTCGGCTGCGATGACGGCGCGTTTCAGGTGGTCGGAAATCTGGTCGTAGTCGCGCCACTCCTGCCGCCAGTGCAGGTCGCCCGCCGTGGCCAGCCGCCACGCCTCGGAGCGCTGCACCGTCGTCGAGCGCGGGTCGAGCCACGCCATCAACGCCACGCGGCCGATGAAGAACAGCTGCAGCAGCAGCGTGCCCAGCAGCACCAGCAGCAGCCACTGGCCCAGCCTACGCATGGCGTGGACTCCCGCCGCACGCCGTCATCTCGATCCTTGCACACCGGCCGTCAGCGGGTCGGCCTGCAGCGTGGTTTCCAGCGTCTGTTCGTGCGTGAACTTGAAGCGCGCGGTAACGTCGAACTGGTCCGTGTCCTTGCGCATGGCCGGCGTGAACAGGCCGAACGGCGCGGCGCGGCTGGCGATGACTTCGGCCAGCTTGTCCAGGTTGCGGTTGCCCGAGCTCTGCACCACCCGCGCGTCCAGGATGCGGCCGTCGTGGTTGATGAGCAGCGCCATCAGCAGTTCGCCATACAGCTTGCGCCCGGCCACCTGCGGAAAATTGGCCGTGCCCTCGGCCTCGATGCGCCGGCGCATTTCGTCGTAATAGACGGCGTAGGTGGCGCCCAGCGTGGCGGGGCTCAGAAAGCGCTTGCGCGGGCGCGAATTTTCTTCTTCAACGCGCTTTTCGATGGCGGCCAGCAGGCGCGCCAGTTGCTGGCGGCGTTCTTCCTGCGCCTGCGCCTCGGGGTCTTGCGCCACGCGCTGCGGATCGACCTGCGGCAGCGACGCCAGTTGCTGGCGCACCTGGGCCAGCAGCTGTTCCTGCTGCTCCAGCATGCTGTCGATGCGGCGCTGGTTCTCGTTGACGGGCGAGTCGCCCTGGCTGTCGCGCACGCTGGGTGGCAGCGGGGTGCTGACGATGCGCTTGTCCGCCGCCTCGCCCCCACCGGCCAGGGTGGACTGCGCAATCGCCTGCGCCTTGTCGGGCTTGGCGTCGGATTCGGCGTTGACCAGGATGACGTCGAGCGTGGTCTGCTCGAACACGCGGCGAAAGCCTTCCGGGTCGACAAAGCGCACCGTGATCAGCACCGCGTGCAGCAGCGCCGAAAGCCCCAGCGCCCACTGCAGCGTGGTCAGCGTGCGGAGCGACGGTAGGCGCAGGGCGTGCGGCATCACGGGGACGGATTATCGGCGCTGTCGCCCCCGGTTTCGCTCACGTCCACGGCGATGGCGATGGGCCCGGCGGCGGCCTCGTCGTCGTCGTCTTCGGGCGTGTCGGCGGCGGTCGCGCCGGGCGCATCGGCGTCCAGCACGTCAATCACGCTGCCGCCCACGTCCAGCGCGATGTCGTCGATGTCGCCCAGCTTCACGCGCACGCGGGTGCCGCGCGGCAGGCCCTGCGCACCCATCACGGTGAAGACCAGCGGCAGCTCGTCGGCGCGCGCCAGCCAGGCGCCGCCGGCCTGTTCCTTGATCAGGCTGGCCGTCAGTTCGCGGATGGCGTGCTGGCGCAGGTATTGCAGCGTCCAGAAGCGTTCCATGCTGCCCTGGTGCGCGTTGTAGGCGCTGTAGGCGGCGTCGAAGGCGCTGATGACGGCGAACAATTGCGCGTCCTTGGGCTTGAACGGCGCGGCCAGCGCGGCGGTGCGGCCATGGCGCGCGGCGGCGATCAGCTGCCACTGGTTCACCAGGTCGACGTAGCGGCGCAGCGGCGAGGTGCTCCAGGCGTAGCTCGGCACGCCAATGCCGGCGTGCGGCAGCGCCTTGGCGCCCATGCGCACCTTCACGCCCGGCAGCAGGCTGGCCTGGCTGCGGTAAATGGCGGGCACGCCCAGCCCCTTGAGCCATTCGCCCCAGGTGCTGTTGGCCAGGATCATCAGCTCCGACACGATCAGGTCCAGCGGCGCGCCGCGCGCCCGGGTGGTGATGGCCACGGGCTCGGCACCTGTCGGCACGCCGCCGTCATGGCCGACCAGCTTGAAGCTGTAGTCGGGCCGGTTGAAGGTCTCGGGCTTGCCGCGCACCTGCTCGCGCCGGCCCTTCAGGTGCTGGGCCAGTCGGTATAAAAATGATAGCTGCTCGCGCGCAATGGGCAAGCGCTGGGGCTCGATTTCATCGGTGCCGCCGCCCTGCAGCCAGCCGGCGGTGATGAGGTGGTCCAGCTGGTCGTGCCGCAGGTTGGCGGCGATCGGCACGCGCTCCAGGCGCGTTTCGGTGGCGCGGATGTCCAGCGTGGCCTCGTCCAGCGTCACGTACAGCGACACCGCCGGCACGGGGCGGCCTTCGCTCAGCGTGTAGGCGTCCACCACCTCGTCGGGCAGCATGGTGATCTTGTAGCCCGGCATGTACACGGTGGACAGGCGCGCGCGCGCCACTTCGTCCAGCGCGTCGCCCGGCTGCACCGCCAGCCCCGGCGCCGCGATGTGGATGCCCAGCGTGACGGTGCCGCTGCCCAGCCCCTGCAGCGACAGCGCGTCGTCGATTTCGGTGGTGGACGAATCGTCGATCGAGAACGCCTGCACGTCGGCCAGCGGCAGCTCGTCGGTGATGGCCGGCGCCGACAGCGGCGCAAAGCCCGTGCCTTTGGGAAAGTTCTCGAACAGGAAGCGCTGCCAGTGAAACTGGTAGGCCGATTCGATGGCGCCGGCGCGCTGCAGCAGCGCCAGCGGCGCCGTCTGCGTGGCGCGGCTGGCTTCGACCACGGCCTTGTATTCGGGCGCGTTCTTGTCGGGCCGGAATAGGATGCGGTAGAGCTGGTCGCGGATCGGCTGCGGCGTGGTGCCCGCGGCCAGCTCGGCCGCCCAGGCGTCGATCTGCGCGGCGATCTGCTTTTTCTTCTCGATGGCGGCCAGCGCCTGCGCCACGATGTCGGCCGGCGCCTTGCGGAAGCGCCCCTTGCCGGCGCGGCGGAAGTAATGCGGCGCGTCGTACAGCGCCAGCAGCATGGCGGCCTGGTGGGCCACGTCGGGCGTGCCGCCAAAGTAGTCGGTCGCCAGCTCGGCAAAGCCGAACTCGGCCTCGGGCGCGAATTCCCAGGCCAGCGGCAGTTCCACGTCGGCGGCCAGTTGCTGCGCCCGCGCCAGCAGTTCGGCCGGTGCGGGCTTGTCGAAGCGGATCAACTGGTTGGCCGACTTGACCTTGACGCGCTTGCCGGAGTCCAGCTCCACCTGCGCCGAGGCCTCGGCCTCAGAAAGAATGCGGCCGGCCAGGAATTTGCCGGCTTCGTCGAAGAGTACATGCATGGAACGGGGATTCTCCCATTCCCTGGCCCGCCGGCGCGCCCGGCCTGCGCGGCGGCACGGCCTGGGCCGCGCGGCGGCGGTGCAGCAGCGCCATGCCGGCGCGGCTGGCCGTCAGGTGGTGGCCAGGTCCAGAAAGGCCAGCATGGCGTCGATGTGCTGGTCGAAGTCGCTCAGCGCGTGGTCGCTGCCTTCCAGCAGGCGGATGTCCGCGCCGGGGTAGCGCGCGGTCATTTCGCGCCAGTCCAGCAGCTCGTCGCCCTTGGCGATGACGGCGAAATAGCGCTCGGGCCGCGTGATGGGGCCGGGTTGCAGCGCGCGCAGCTCGTCGATGTATTCGGGGCGGAAAAGAAGCGCTCGGCCGGGTCGTGCCACGCGGTTTGTTCGCCGATGTGCGCGCTCAGGTCGCGCGCGGGGTCAATGGCGGGGTTGAGCAGCGCCGCGCGGCAGCCCAGCCGCTCAGCCACCGCGGTGGCGTAGAAGCCGCCGAGCGAGGAGCCGACGACGGCCATGCGGTCTGCGGGCCAGCCGGCGATGCCGCGGTCGATCAGCGCCATGGCGTCGCGCGGCGAGGGGGGGCAGTTGCGGGCACCACCAGGTGACGCCCGGGTGGTCGGCGGCCACGCGGGCGGCGGTCATGCGGGCTTTGGTGGATTGGGGGGGAGGAGCGGAAGCCGTGGAGGTAGAGGAGGTTGGTGGTGGGCATTTTTGGGATGGTAGCGGTGGTGGGGTGTAGGCTTGGTGGCGGGGATGCGCTGCTGGCCGGGATGTGCGCCCGGCGGCGCAGTCACTTTCTTTGTCTCGGCAAAGAAAGTAACCAAAGAAAGCCGACCCCACTGGCCGTGTCCCTTCGCTTCGCTGCGGGCAACCTGCGATGCTCGGGTGTGGGGCGGCGCTGCGGAACTCGCTTTGCGCCTGCGGCGCTGCGCTCAGACAGCCGCAGCGAGTCAGAGCACGAAGCGCATGCTTCGCTGCGCCCGCCCCACGCCCTGCGCGTCTCGGCACGGCCAGAGGGGAGGGGAAGTCCAAACGGGCCATCGCTTCGCTCGGCCTACGAGGGGAATGCCTGGGGAGTAGGGCGGGCACTGGTGCCCGCCCTACCGCCACAGCTTCGCTCGGCCCCGGAGTCGCATTGCTGCAAGCGGTACAACGCTGCGCAGCGGGCTTTGCCGGGCGCTGGCCGTCCCGGGCGGTACGGACCGCGGAGATAATTCGGCATGGCGATTGTTTTCGAGAAACCCTCGCTGTGGCAGCGCATCTGGCCGCTGCTGCGGGGGTTTGACCTGCTGCTGCTGGCCGCGGTGCTGGTGCTGGCGGGCATGGGGCTGACGGCGATGTATTCGTCGGGGTTTGACCACGGCACGCGCTTTGCCGACCATGGCCGCAACATGCTGATTGCGGCGGGCATCCTGTTCGTGGTGGCGCAGATTCCGCCGCAGCGGCTGATGAGCCTGGCGGTGCCGCTGTACACGGTGGGGGTGACGTTGCTGGTCGCGGTGGCGCTGTTCGGCATCACCAAGAAGGGCGCCACGCGCTGGATCAACGTGGGTGTGGTGATTCAGCCCAGCGAACTGCTCAAGATCGCCATGCCGCTGATGCTGGCCTGGTGGTTTCACCGGCGCGAGGGGCAGACTCGGCCGATCGACTTCCTGGTCGCTTTCGCGCTGCTGGCGGTGCCGGTGGGGCTGATCATGAAGCAGCCCGACCTGGGTACCGCGCTGCTGGTCATGGCGGCCGGGCTGGCCGTGATCTTCTTCGCCGGGCTGCCGTGGAAGCTGGTGCTGCCGCCGGTGGTGGTGGGGCTGGTGGCGGTGGTGCTGATCGTCATGTACGAGCCCACGCTGTGCGCCGACGACATGGACTGGCGCGTGCTGCACGAATACCAGCGCCAGCGCATTTGCACGCTGCTGGACCCGACGCGCGACCCGCTGGGCAAGGGCTTTCACATCCTGCAGGGCATGATCGCCATCGGCTCGGGCGGGTTGTGGGGCAAGGGCTTCATGCAAGGCACGCAGACGCACCTGGAATTCATTCCCGAGCGCACCACCGACTTCATCTTTGCCGCGTTTTCCGAGGAATTCGGCCTGGCGGGCAACCTGGCGCTGATCGTGGGCTTCGTGTTCCTGATCTTCCGCGGCCTGATGATCGCGGCCGACGCGCCGACGCTGTTCGCCCGCCTGCTGGCGGCGGCGCTGACCACCATCTTCTTCACCTACGCCTTCGTCAACATGGGCATGGTCAGCGGCATCCTGCCGGTGGTGGGCGTGCCGCTGCCCTTCATCAGCTACGGCGGCACGGCCATGGTCACGCTGGGGCTGGCGCTGGGCATGCTGATGTCGATCGCCAAGTCCAAGCGGACGCTGATGCAAAGCTGACCTTTGCGCCACACCGCTGTGCGCAATTGCACATCCTGGCGGGCCAAGATTGAAATCCGGCGTGCGAAAGGCCACAATGCGCGCCAGCCAAGCGTGTTTGGCGCTCTCACTTTTGAAGGAGATGTTTCATGGCAGGCAAGTTCGAACTGAAAAAGTCCAAGAACGACAAGTTCTATTTCTCGCTGCTGGCGGGCAACGGTCAGACCATCCTGAGCAGCGAGATGTACGAAGCCAAGGCCAGCGCGGTCAACGGCATCGAATCCGTCAAGAAGAACGCGGCCGACGCCGGCCGTTTTGACCGCCTGGACGGCAAGGACGGCTCGCCCTATTTCACGCTGAAGGCCGGCAACGGCCAGGTCATCGGCCAGAGCCAGATGTACAGCAGCGCTGCCTCGCGCGATGCGGGCATCGAGTCGGTGATGGCCAACGCCCCCGGCGCCGCGGTGGACGACCAGACCGCTTGATCCGGTCGGCCTTTGCCGCCCAGCCGCCTGCGGGCGGCTTTTTCATGCGCGCCTGCCGGCGGCTTTTTCGTGCACGCCCGCCCGCGCCGCCGTCCGACACACGGCGTTGACACGGCGGCCCTACCATGGAGGGGCTTTGCGCCGCTGCCCCATGACACACCTTCTGCCTCGACCCCTGACGCCGTGCCTGCCCTGGCTGCGCGCGTGGCTGGCCGTGCTGGTGCTGGTGTGGCTGGGCGGCTGCGCGGGGCTGCCAGAGCACGTGGAGCGCCCCGAATCGCGGTCGCTGGCCGACGTGGCGGGCACGCCGCTGGGCCAGCTGGCGGCGGCGCGCCGCCCGTCGGCCGTGGCGGCGGATGTGTCGGGCTACGCGCTGGTTGATTCGCCCAACATGGCGTATTCGAGCCGCCTGGCGCTGACGCAGCAGGCCCGCCGCACGCTCGATATCCAGTACTACGCCATCCACGCCGACGCCAGCACGCGGGAGCTGCTGCGCGAAGTGCGCGCCGCCGCTGCCCGGGGGGGTGCGCGTGCGCATCCTGCTGGACGACTTCAATTCCACCGGCCGCAACGCGCTGGTGATGCGCATGGCCTTCCTGCCCAACGTCGAGATGCGCATGTACAACCCGCTGCCCGGCGGGCGCGGCTCGACGGTGCTGCGCGCGGTGCGGTCGTTGCACGACTTCCGGCGCATCCAGCACCGCATGCACAACAAGCTGTACATCGCCGACAACGCCTGGGGCATTACCGGCGGGCGCAACCTGGGCGACGCCTACTTCGGCACCGCCGAAGGCAGCAACTTCGTCGACATGGACGTGCTGGCCGCCGGCCCGGTGGTGCGGCAGATGTCCGCCAGCTTCGACCAGTACTGGAACAACCCGCTGGCCTATCCGGTGCAGTCGCTCATCTCGGCCGAGGAACTGCAGGTGCTGCGCGAACAGATGCTGCACCCCGCCACGGCCGCCAATGGCGCCGACGCGGGCAACGCGCCGCACCCTGAGGCCGCCGGTGCCACGGCGCCTGCGGTCGAACCCCCGCCCGCGCTGCCCGACCCGCTGGACCTGGCCGCGCTGCGCCTGATCTGGGCGCCAGGCACCTTCATCGTCGACAAGCCGTTCAAGCTGGTGCCCGAACTGAACGACACCTTCACCGAGGACACGGTGGTCGACGGCATGCTGTCGCTGATGCGCGATGCCCGGCGCGAAGCGCTTATCGTCTCACCCTATTTCGTGCCCGGCGCCGAGATGATGAAGGTGTTTGCCGACATGGTGCATCGCGGCGTGCGTGTGCGCGTGCTGACCAACTCGCTCGCCTCCAACGACGCGCCGCTGGCGCACGTGGGCTACGCGCGTTACCGCGAACAGCTGATCCGCCTGGGCGTCGAGCTGTACGAGATGCGCGCGCTGCGTACCCAGCACCTGGACCGCACGGTGTTCGGCTCGGGCGGGGGCGGCTCCAAGGCCAGCCTGCATTCCAAGATCTTCATCATCGACGGGCGCATCATCAGCATCGGCTCGATGAACCTCGATCTGCGCTCGCAGCTGCAGAACACCGAGGTGGCGCTGGTCATCCGCAGCGCCACGCTGTCGCGCCTGGCCACCGAGCGCATCGAAGACACCTTCGACGACAGCGCCTGGAAGATGGAGATGACGCCCGAAGGCCGCCTGCTGTGGCGCGCGCCGCCGCAGGCCTTGTTTGAAGACGCGCACGGCGAGCCCGACGCCAGCTGGGCGCTGCGCTTCATCCTCGGCATCCTGGGCCCGCTGGCGCCGGACGAGCTGCTGTAGCGCGGCGGTTGCGGGTCAAACAGGCCGTCAGCGCTTGTCCCTACAGCGCAGACAGCTATCAAAATCAAAGCAGTCGGGCGATCAGGCTGGCCAGTGCGCTGAGCAGCAGCGTGGTGGTGAGCGGAATGAACCATTCGCGCCCGAACAGCCTGAAACGGAAGTCGCCCGGCAGCCGGCCGAAGCCCAGCTTGCCCAGCAGCGGCGACAGCCAGCTGATCAGCATCAGCGCCAGGAAGATGACGAGGATCCAGCGGATCATGGCTACAGCCGGTGGCTTCTGTCGCCCGACGCAAACCCGCGCGCGGGCGGGTGGCCCGGCGTGGCCAGGCCGATCACCTTGAACAGCTCGCCCATCTCGTGCTCGGCCAGCAGCTTCATGGCGTTGGCGCGCGCGGGCAGGTCGGCCGCGGCCATCAGGTCGGCGATGCCGCAGTTGAGCAGAAAGCGCCCCTGGCTGGTGTAGCCCAGCACGTCCAGCCCGGCGTCCTGCCCGGCCAGCGCCACGCCGGTGAAGTCGACGTGCGCGGTGATGTCCTTGTCGCCCACGTCGGCCAGCGGGTCGTCGTCCACGCGGTGTGCGCGGTGGCACACCAGCGTGCCGGTGGTGCGTTGCGGGTGCCAGTACTCGGCTTCGGGAAAGCCGTAGTCGATGAAGTACGCCGCCCCGGCGCCGCCCCGCGCCAGCGCCTCGGCCACCGTGGCGACGAAGGCGCGCGCCTGGGGGTGAATTTCGGTCACGTAGTCGTGCGCACCGTCCACCTCGACGGGCGGGCGCAAGTCGGTCGGCCGGTCTTGCCAGGCGAAGGCAATTGCTCCTGAATCAATAGCTGCATGCGCTGTACTGTCAAGCGCAGGGGCTTGATTTGGCTGCAGAACCACGCCGCGCTCATGCCACACGCCGCCGCGCCGCGCCAGCAGCTTGACCGGCATGGCGTCCAGCACCTCGTTGCCCACCACCACGCCGCGCAGCCGCTCGGGCAGCGCGTCGGCCCAGGCCACGCACGTGCCCCGCGCCGCCAGCCGCTGCTGCTGCCGCGCCCGCAGCGCGCCCGACACGTCGACGATGGTGTAGCGCGCCAAAGGCTGCCCCAGCGCATCCAGCGCCTCGATCAGCCCCGCCGCCAGCGCGCCCGAGCCGGCGCCAAATTCCCACACCTCGCGCGTGCCCGTCGCCGCCAGGCTCTCGGCCACCTGCACCGCCAGCGCGCGCGCGAACAGCGGCGACAGCTCCGGCGCCGTCACGAAGTCGCTGCCGCTGCCCGGCATCAGTCCGAACTTGCGCGAGCCGTGCGCGTAGTAACCCAGACCCGGCGCGTACAGGGCCAGGTGCATGAAGCGGTCGAAAGGCAGCCAGCCGCGCGCTGCATCCATGGCGCGGGCCACGTGCGCCGACAAGTTGGGGCGCACGTCCACATCGGTGGGTGAAAAAGCCGTCACCGGCGCATTGTCGTTGAATGCGCAGGGGCGCTGGCACCGCCTCGGCTGCGCAATCGTCAGGTTTTCGCGGCGCTCCGTCCGTGACTTTTTTGGCACCAAATAAATACCAAGTGCGCCATAAGGCCTCAAAGGGTGGATACAGGTAAGAAATTGTCTTACATTCCATTTCGAATTTTGGCGCTGCCATCAAAAGACCTCACTATCAGGGACAACGCATGACCAATCGAGTCGAGACGGGGGCCGCGTTGCGCAAACATGCGTGGCGCATGGTGGCGGCAATGGTGTTGACTTGGGCAGGGCTGGGCAACGCCGTAGCCCAGCCCGACCCGGGGCCTGCGTTGCAGATTGTCAGGTTCAGCGGCAATACGCAAAACACCAGCGGCCCCAGTGGCGGCTCGGGTTCGACCGTCGCCTGCATGAATCTGGGCAGCCAGGTGGTTGCGAATGTGTCGTGCTCTCCCCAGTTCCAGATGCTGGCCAGTGACGGATCGATCGTTGCTCGCGCGCCCGACTCGGTGGGTAGCTGCCGCGTCGGCAGGGGCACTGGCTACGCCACCAATTCGACAGTGGTGACGGCGCCGTTCACCTTGCAACCTGTGGGGCAGGACGGCGACAGCGTGATCTGCAGCGCGTTCAGCCAATTTGGCGGACAGCAAGGCGGCGCCGACTACCCCTTCACCGACGCCCGCTACCACTGGACCATGGGCAACGCGAATGTCTCCGCCACATTCGACAGCAGTTGGGTGCCCATCTATGACGCGATCAGCGACGTCATCACGCATACCGTCGGTACCTCCAAGTCCTACGACCTGATGGCGAACGACCAGGCCGGCCGTGCCAGCCCGCCCGGCCCTTTGGACCCGGCGAACCCCATGGCCTGGCGCGGCGGCCAGATTTGTGTGTGGGGCCCCATGGCCACGGGGTACGCAACCGACCAGACCGACCCGACCCAATTGACCTTTCATTCGAGCGTCTTCACCGGTGAGGTGCAACTCACCACCGACCCGAACAGCACCGACCGTCCCAACAGGCCTTACGCCGCCACGTTGCCGCTGGGCGTGGTCTTCAACCGCAACGGCATGATGACCGTTCCCGCCACGTTGCCTCCGGGCAACTACGACCTGTTCTATCACTTCGTGCCCAATCAATGGAACAAAAAGCCCTTTCCCACGGGCTATGCGGATGACGGAACGTTCGACATGGCTGGCTGCGAAAGCAAAGGTGACTACGCGCTGGTCAAGCTGCGCGTGGTGGCGCCCGTGCCGGTGCAGGTGCCCACACTCGAGTTTGGCGCGCTGGTCGCGTTGGGCGCGTTGGTTGGTGCGGCTGGACTCCGGCAGAGGCGGCGGCACTTTGCCGAGCGGCCTTTCCCGCAGCGGGATTAAACGTGGACGACCAAACGGAAGAGCTGGTGCACTTGACTGGCGACGAAAGCACAGCAGATCCGGCGAGCATTCAAGTTGATGTAAGGGAGTGTGTCATGGGTTATTGCGTTCGATCACGCACCTTCAGCAAGCGCTGGGTGGGCAAAGTATGGGCGGCGTTCGCCTTGAGTCTTGGTGTCGCGGGCGCGGCGCTCGCGCAAACGGCACCCGCTGTGGATGTGAAGGTGCGGTGGGTGAGCGGTCTGCCGCAGCCTTACGGGCCTTCGGACGACGCATGGGCTACAGCCTATTGCCAGAACCTGGGCACCGCACAAGCCACTGGGGTGCAGTGCGGAGCAACTTTGCAAATGCGCGCCAACGACGGCTCGGTGGTGGATCGGACCATAGCGCCGTACCTTTGTAAGTTCAACGATGGCAGCGCTGCCCCACTTTCTGGCCCCTATGTGCTGCAGCCTGCCAATATGGACGGCGATGGGATGGAGTGTCGTTTCAGGGCGCCGCTTGGCGGTCAGATGGGGGGGCGCCGACTTCGGGTTTACGGATGCCCGCTATGTGCTGACTACCAGCGCGGCCAACGAAACCAAAGGGTTCGAAGGCAACAACACCTTGGTGTACGCATGGACGCCGATCTACGACGCCATCTCGGACACGTTCACGCATGTTGCCGGCACTGCCAAATCGTACGATCTTCTGGCAAACGATCAGGCGGGCAATGCCGGTCCCATGAAACCGGTTGACCCGGCCCAGCCAGACGCGGTCCGATGGGGGTCGGTGTGCATGCGACGGACCATGGCTGGCTACAAGACTGATGCCACCAATCCGGCTGCGCTGAATTTCCACTCGAGCGTCTTCACCTCGCCAGCATTTGACCCCTTGTCCATTTGGAACACAGAGCCGTCCATGACTTTGCCGCTCGGCGTGAAGATCCAGAGAAACGGGCTTCTCGTCGTCCCGGCCAGCCTGCCGCCAGGTGAATATGACCTGTTTTACGTCTACGGTACGGGCATCGGCAGTGCGTCAATCCCTGCAGGTTACACGGACGACGGTCAGGTGTTTTACGGCGGTGGAGATGGCTGTGACCCGGTGCGAGACTACGCTGTGGTCAAGCTGCGCGTGGTGGCGCCCGTGCCGGTGCAGGTGCCCACGCTGGAGTTTGGCGCGCTGGCCATGCTGGTTGCATTGCTGGGCGTTGCGGGAATGGGGCGGCATCCGAAGCGTCGGGGCTGATCCGCGGCTGGGGTGCTTTGGCGCGCGGTGGCGTGGGTAAACTGGCGGTCTTGTCCCGCGCAACCGAATCACCTTCCTTGCACTCTCCACCAAACGGCCGAACCGTTCTCGTCACTGGCGCGGCGCGACGCCTGGGCCGCGCGATTGCGTTGGCCTGCGCACAAGCGGGTTGGCGGGTGGCCGTGCACTATCACACTTCGCGTCAGGGTGCTCTTGAAACCGTAGCTGAATGTGCTGAATGGAAGCCGGGTTGTGCCGCTTTCGGTGCCGATCTCTCGGACGAGGCTGCAACCCGTGCGCTGCTGCCGCGCGTGGTGGCCGATCTGGGCGCGGTGGACGCCGTAGTCAACAGTGCAGCGCTGTTCGACTACGACGACGCTGCCAGCTTTGGCTACGCCGTGATGGAGCGTCACTGGCGCACCAACACCGCCGCGCCGGTGCTGATGGCGCAGGCGCTTGCCGAGCACCTGGCCGCGCGCGATGCGCCCGCCGCCAGCGGCTGCGTGGTCAACCTGCTGGACCAGAAACTGTTCAACCCCAACCCGGATTTTCTGAGCTACACGCTCAGCAAGGCTGCGCTGCTGTCGGCCACCACGCTGCTGGCGCAGGCCCTGGCGCCGCGCGTGCGCGTGGTCGGCGTAGCACCGGGCCTGACACTGACCAGTCACCTGCTGCAACCGGCGCAGTTCGAGGCGCTGCACACGCAAAGCCCGCTGGGCCGCTCCTCCACACCAGAGGATGTGGCCAGCACCGTGTGCTTTGCGTTGCAAAACCACTCCATCACTGGCAGCACGCTGCTGGTTGATGGCGGGCAGCACCTGATGAAGTTCGAGCGCGATTTTTCGATGATGCAGCCATGACCGACACACCCGCCACTGGCGACCAGAGCCTGACGCTGACCGGTCTGCGCTTTGACGCCAGCCTGGGCATTCTGGCGCACGAGCGCAGCAGCACACAGCCGATCCAGGTCGACGCCGAACTGAACCTGGGCGCGCAGCCGCTGCACCCGCGCGACGACGACATCACCCACGTGCTGGACTACCGCAAGGTGCGCCAGATCATCATTGACGAGTGCACGGCCGAGCACGTGAACCTTCTGGAGTCGATGATCGGCAAGCTCAGTCAGCGGCTGCTGCAACTGCCCGGTGTGCTGGGCGTGCGGGTGAAGATCACCAAACTGGAAATTTTTGACGACTGCGCGGTGGCGATACGGATGGAGGCGGGGCGGTGGTGACTGCACCCCCTTATTTGCGGGCTGTATGCAAACTTTTTGTTGCAATAATTGTCTTGGACTCGTGGGTTTCATCGTGTGCATTTCATATGTGCTCGAGCAATGATCAAGAAGGGCGGTTATGGGCGTGATGATGTTTTGGCTACGAATGCCGGTTCGCTCATTGAGCGCACGCGCGTTGCGATGTGGTTTTATGGGTGCGGTGCTTTGGGCTACGGTCGCGGCGTCCGCGGCAGCCCAGATGATCGGCTTTGAAGTCCCGCCAAGCGGCGGGGAAGGCGCGTTTGACTGTGGCTACAGCGGGAGTACTCCGACGAGTTGTTGGAACAACCTTGATCGCAATCCGTTTGATGACATTGGCGCTTTGAACACGGCGGCATTTCGCATGGACGGCGACCGTGTCTGCGGCAAAGCCGATGCCCCAGCCAACGGCGGAAGTTGCTACATCTCCGTGATGCGCAATCCCAATGATGGGTTCACGCCGACCGCATCGTGGGACGGTTCCTGGGCGAATGGCGCGCCCGATCAGCAAGGTCAGATTTTCCGCGTGGCGAGCACTGGCACGGGCGCGCGCTCCATCACCGTTTTTTCGCGCGCCAATCCGTACCCTCGCTATGCTGGCAGCCGGTTTTATCCCCAAGGCTATGTCGGTGGAGACGGCTTGATTCGCGTCTACAGCCGTGATTCGACGGCAGGTACAAGCGGCTGGACGCTCTTGAATACGCAGGTGTGCACCAATACCAGCGCATGGGCGGCGTGTACCGTCAACTTCACGATTCCCTCCACGGCCCAGCAGGTCGCCTTCATGCTGGCACCAGCCCCCCCGTGTAGATACAGATCGGCTTGCGGTCGATTTCGATGATGTCAACGTGGCCGGCTTGTACCCTGCGCTGGTTGCACGCAACGACAACTACAGAGTGACTGCCGCAGGCGCCACGACCGCCAGTGTTGTGGTCAACGACACGGCCAATGGCACGGCGGCCGTGGTCGGCACCAATGTCACCGTAACGCCCGGCACGGCGCCGGTGCCGGCCCAGGGCGCTATCACCATGGCGGATGACGGCACCATCACCATCGCGCCCGGCACCACGCCAGGCACCTACAGCTACCCGTACCAAATCTGCGCGCTGCCCGCTCTTGCGCCCCCAGTGTGCGCCAGCGCCCTGGCCGC
Source organism: Ottowia sp. SB7-C50 (assembly GCF_033110285.1). Lineage (NCBI taxonomy): Bacteria > Pseudomonadati > Pseudomonadota > Betaproteobacteria > Burkholderiales > Comamonadaceae > Ottowia > Ottowia sp. SB7-C50. Next base: position 3,059,797 of record NZ_CP136995.1, on the reverse strand, counting down.
GATTACGGTGGTGGCGCAGCCGACGGCCGTGCCGACTTTGGGGCTATGGGCTCTGCTCGTGTTGTCGTGCGGGTTGCTGCTGGGGTATGGTGCTCGACGGCATTTCTATTGATTTGTGGTTATGTGACCTCAGCCGGAGAGTATTGTTGGCTGAAGCCCGGTGTGCGGGTGGGCGGCGGACGTAGGACAATCGGGCGATGAGCAACCGGATGGTTTCCGAAGACACGGCGGTGCAGGCCGGCCCCGCCGCGCGCACCTGCGCCGAGCGCGAGGCGCTCAAGCTCGAAAAGCGCCTGTGCCGCCAGGTCGGCCAGGCGATTGCTGACTTCCACATGATCGAGGAAGGCGACCGCGTGATGGTCTGCCTGTCGGGCGGCAAGGACAGCTATGGCCTGCTCGACGTGCTGATGAAGCTGCAGGCGCGCGCGCCGGTGCGCTTTGAGCTGGTGGCCGTCAACCTGGACCAGAAGCAGCCGGGCTTTCCGGCCGAGGTGCTGCCCAATTACCTGAAAGACCTGGGCGTCGAGCACCACATCGAGACGCAGGACACCTACAGCATCGTCAAGGCCAAGATCCCCGAGGGCAAGACCACCTGCAGCCTGTGCTCGCGCCTGCGGCGGGGCATTCTGTACAGCGTGGCGCGGCGGCTCAAGTGCAACAAGATCGCGCTGGGCCACCACCGTGACGACATGCTGCAGACGCTGCTGCTCAACATGTTCTTCGGCGGCAAGATCAAGGGCATGCCGCCCAAGCTGACCAGCGACAACGGCGAATTCATCGTCATCCGCCCGCTGGCCTATGTGGACGAGCGCGACCTGGTGGCCTGGGCGGCGCACCGGCAGTTCCCCATCATCCCGTGCAACCTGTGCGGCAGCCAGGAGAACCTGCAGCGCAAGCAGATCGGCGACATGCTGCGCGAATGGCAGAAGAAGTACCCCGGCCGCATCGAAAACATGGCCACCGCGCTGCAGAACGTGGTGCCCTCGCACCTGATGGACGGAACCTTGCACGATTTCAGGAACCTGAAGGCCACGGGCGTGCCCGACGCCGACGGCGACACCGCCTTCGACGAGGCGCCGCTGCCCGAGCCGGTGGGTGCGCCGTTCGGCGGCGTGGCGCTGGTCCACGCCTGATTTTTTTGGGAAAAATCCCGGGGGGTGCGCTGATGTGGTTTGCGCGGACAGCTCTTATTTTGCTAGCAAGTGCCCTGACGGCGTGCGCCACCGGCCCGCGCACCGTGGGGGCCGACGTGCGCACCAGCGCCGCGCAGCCGCCGGGCAACGCGGTGCTGCAGGGCGCCCACTACCGGTTTGAACGCGGCCCGCTGGTGGCCGGCCAGCCCGCGCCCGAAAAGCTGGAAGCCATGGCGCAGGCTGCCTTGGCCCGCGTGGGCGTGGTGCGCGACGACGCACGGCCGCGCGTCAGCGTGCAGGTGGGCGGCTATGTCAACGCGTACTGGATGGACGATGCGTTCTACAGCGGCCGCAGCAACGCCAGCCTGGCGCTCGGCATGGGTATTGGGCGCGGCTGGCGCGGCGGCGGCATCGGCTTCGGCCTGGGCTGGCCGCTGCAGGACCCGTCGATTCCCGTCTACGCCAGCGAAGTCAGCCTGCTGATGCGCGATGTGCAGACCGGCCAGATCGTCTACGACACGCGCGCCCGCCACGACGGCCCCTGGCACGACACCGAGAACGTGCTGGCGGCGCTGTTCGTCGCCGCGCTCGAAGGCTATCCGCAGCCGGCGCAGCCCGTGCGCCGCGTCGGCGTGCCGCTGCTGCCGCCCCCCGCGCCCCCGGCGCCGGTGTCTGCCACGCCCGCGCGCTGACGGCCGGCAAACGCGGCGCGCCGCCACGCCGCGATGGCATGATGGCGCCATGCAAGCCACCCGCATCCTCGCCATTCGGCACGGAGAAACCGCCTGGAACGTGGGCGGACGCATCCAGGGCCACCTGGATATTCCGCTGAACGATACCGGCCGCGCGCAGGCCCGCCGCCTGGCGCGCGCCCTGGCCGGGCGCGACGCCATCGACCTGATCGTCAGCAGCGACCTGGCCCGCGCGTTTGAAACCGCGCGCACCGTGGCCGACGCCACCGGCGCGCCGCTGGTGGCCAACGCGGCGCTGCGCGAGCGCTGCTTCGGCGACTTCCAGGGCCAGACCTACGCCGAGATCGCCGACACCTGGCCCGACGATGCCGAACGCTGGCGCCGGCGCGAACCCGCCTGGTCGCCGCCGGGCGGGCAGGGCGAGTCATTGCTATTGTTCAGAGAGCGTGTCACGCAGGCTGTACAAGCGCTGGCGGCCGAAAACACCGGCAAGCACATCGCCCTGTTCACGCACGGCGGCGTGCTGGACGTGCTGTACCGCGCCGCCACCGGCCTGGGCCTGCAGGACGCGCGCACCTGGCAGATCGGCAACACGGCGGTCAACCGCCTGCTGTGGACGCCGGATGCCGGCCTTTCGCTGGTCGGCTGGGCCGACACCACCCACCTCGAAGACGACACCCTCGATGAAATCACGGCATGAGCTTTCCGACCGCCTGACCGCCCTGGTCGGCCAGGGCGTGGAGGCCATCGAAACGCCCGCCCTGGTGGTTGACCTGGACGCCGCCCAGCGCAACCTGCAGCGCATGGCCGAGTTCGTGGCGCGCCACCGGGTGCGCCTGCGCCCGCACGCCAAGATGCACAAGAGCGCCGAATTCGCGCGCCTGCAGCTGCAGGCCGGCGCCGTCGGCGTGTGCGTGCAGACGGTGCACGAGGCCGAGGCGCTGGCTGCCGGGGGCGTGGACGACATTCTCATCACCAACGAGGTGCTGGCGCCCACCAAGCTGCACCGCGTGGCCGCGCTGGCGCACCAGCTGAAGGCGCGCGGCGGGCAACTGGGCATCGCGGTCGATAGCGCCGAAGGCATCGAGCGGCTGGCGCAGGCCATGCGCCTGACCAACGCGGCGATCGACGTCTACATCGAAGTCGACATCGGCCAGGGCCGCTGCGGCGTGGCGCCGGGCGATCCCACCCTGCAACTGGCGCGGCAGCTGGCCGAGCGCGCACCCGGCCTGCGCTATGCCGGCCTGCATGCCTACCACGGCGGCGCGCAGCACCTGCGCACCGGCGACGAGCGCCGCGCCGCCATCGCCGAGGCCGCGCGCCGGCTGGACGACACGCGCCAGCTGCTGGCGTCGGCCGACCTGGCGCCGCCGCGCATCACCGGCGCCGGCACCGGCACCTTTGCGCACGAGGCCGCCAGCGGGCTGTGGGACGAGATCCAGCCCGGCAGCTACCTGTTCATGGACGCCGACTATCTGAAGAACGCGCGCGAGCCGGCGCAGCCCGCCTTCGAGCCGGCGCTGTTCGTCAAGTCGCAGGTCATCAGCGCGTCGGCCGACCGCGCCGTGTGCGACGCCGGCCACAAGAGCCACGCCATCGACAGCGGCCTGCCGCTGGTGCACGCGCTGCCCGACCAGCCGGCTCTGGTGTTTGGCAACGGCGGCGACGAGCATGGCGTGCTGCGCCCCGCCACGCCCGGCGGTGTGCTGCCCGCGCTGGGCGACACGGTGTGGCTGATCCCCGGCCACTGCGATCCCACGGTGAACCTGCACGACGCGCTGGTGGTGGTGCGCGGCGGGCTGGCGGACGGCCGCGTGGAGGCGGTCGTCCCCGTCGATGGGCGTGGCGCGCACTGATTCGGCGCCCGGCCGCACCTGGCTGCTGCTGGCCATCGCCGCGGCCGCGCTGACCACCGCCAGCGCCACCTTGGGGTGGCTGGGCCTGCACCGCGCCACCAAGCCGCTGGTGATGGTGTTTGCCATCATTTTTGTAGCTGCTCGCGCGCGCCAGTCAAGCGCTGCAGCGCCATCACGCCTGGGGTTGACGGCGGCGCTGGCGTGCTCGCTGGTGGGCGACGTGTTTTTGATGTTCCCCGGCTACTTCATCCCCGGCCTGGTCGCGTTTCTGCTGGCGCACGGGGTCTACATCTCGCAGTTCAAGCGCGGCGTGCCGTGGCTGCCGAGCCGGGGTGCGCTGGCGGCGACGCTGGCAATCGGCGCCGTAATGTACGCCGTGCTGTGGACGGGCGGGCTGCCCGCCGGGCTGCGCGTGCCGGTGGCTGTCTACGTGCTGGCCATTGCGCTGATGGCGGCGCAGGCCCTGGGCCGCGCGCGCTGGCTGGGCGACCGGCCGGCGGCGATGGTGGCGGCCGGCGCCTGCGCCTTCATGCTGAGCGACGCGCTGCTGGCGCTGAACCGCTTCGTGCAGCCGCTGCCGCTGGCGCCGCTGTGGGTGCTGTCGAGCTACTACGTTGCTCAGTTATTGATAGCTGTCGGCGCTTTTCCAGCCAGCGCCGCAGCCCAAAAGAACCTCACCATCACGGCCGGCTGAGCGGGATCTGCGTCTCGAACTTCGCCCGCCTGACGGCGAAAAACGCGCGCACGTTGCGCACATTGGCGTCCTGCGTGAACAGCCGTTCGGCCACGTCCTGGTAACCCGGCATGTCGGCCACGCGCAGTACCAGAATGAAGTCGGGGCCCGGCGCCACGCGCCAGCACTGCGCCACGGCGGCTTCCTGCACGGCGCGGCGCTCGAAGGCGTCCAGGTGTTCGGCGCCCTGGCGGTCGAGCGACACCTCGGCAATGGCGGTCAGGCCGTGGCCCTGCAGCGCGGCGATCTTGTCCTCGTCCAGCAGGGCCACCTGGCGCGCGATCAGCCCGGCGTCGCGCAGACGGCGGGTGCGCCGCAGAGCGGTCGGCGGCGAGATGCCGAGCGCCTGCGCCAGCGCCTGGTTGCTGGGGTTGGCGTCGGCTTGCAGGGCGCCCAGCAGCGCCCAGTCGGTGGAATCCAATTCCATAATTTATCTTAAATGGATCAATTATTTCTTATTGTTCAATGATTGAATGATTATTCCATCTGTTGATGAAATTTGAATGCTAATTTTTCTGCATCGTCGTTAGCATCCTGTCATGTCCGGCTTGGCCGGCCCTCCCTTGCCAGAAAGGCCCCGTCACCATGTGCGGCATCGTCGGCGCGGTTTCCACGCGCAACATCGTTCCCATCCTCATCCAGGGCCTGCAGCGGCTGGAATACCGCGGCTACGACTCGTGCGGCGTGGCCGTGCATGCGGCTGGCCCGGGGCGCGGCGCGGGCGAGTTGCGGCGGCTGCGCGGCATTTCGCGCGTGGCCGACCTGACGGCCGAATGCGAGGCCGAGCAGCTGCAGGGCTTGACCGGCATCGCCCACACGCGCTGGGCCACGCACGGCGCGCCCGCCATCGACAACGCGCACCCGCACGTCAGCCGCGGGCCGTATTCGCGCGACGAAGACCGGCCCGACCGCCTGACGCTGGTGCACAACGGCATCATCGAGAACCATGAGGAACTGCGCGCCGAACTGCAGGCGCGGGGCTATGTCTTCAGCAGCCAGACCGACACCGAAACCATCGTCCACCTGATCGACAGCCTGTACGAAGGCGACCTGCTGGCCGCCGTGCAGGCCGCCACGCAGCGCCTGCGCGGCAGCTATTCGATCGCCGTGCTGCACCGCGACGAGCCGCAGCGGCTGGTGGGCGCGCGCGAAGGCTCGCCGCTGGTGCTGGGCGTGGGCGCTGACGGCAAGGAGATGTTCTTGGCCAGCGACGCCATGGCGCTGGCCGGCGTGACCGACCAGATCGTCTACCTGGAAGAGGGCGACGTCGTCGACGTGCAACTGGGCAAGTACTGGATCACCGACCGCGCCGGCCAGCGCGCGCAACGCCCCGTGCGCACCGTGCAGGCTATGAGCGGCGCGGCCGAGCTGGGGCCGTACCGCCACTACATGCAGAAGGAAATCTTCGAGCAGCCGCGCGCCGTGGCCGACACGCTGGAAGGCATCGAGGCCATCGTGCCCGAGCTGTTCGAGGCCGCGCAGCACCACGCGCCGGGCGACGGCGCGCACGCCACCTTTGGCGCGGTGCGGCAGGTGCTCATCCTGGCCTGCGGCACCAGCTACTACGCCGGCTGCGTGGCCAAGTACTGGCTCGAAGCCATCGCCCGCATCCCGACGCAGGTCGAGATCGCCAGCGAGTATCGTTATCGCGAATCCGTGCCGTCGGCTGACACGCTGGTCGTCACCATCAGCCAGTCGGGCGAAACCGCCGACACGCTGGCCGCGCTGCGCCACGCGCAGCAACTGGGCATGCGCCACACGCTGACGGTGTGCAACGTGGCCACCAGCGCCATGGTGCGCGAATGCAAGCTGGCGTTTCTGACCCGCGCCGGCGCCGAGATCGGCGTGGCCAGCACCAAGGCCTTCACCACGCAACTGGTCGGGCTGTTTCTGCTGACGCTGGCGCTGGCCCAGGCGCGCGGCCTGACCACGCCCGAGCAGGAAGCCGCCCACCTGAAGGCGCTGCGCCACCTGCCCGCCGCCTTGCAGGGCGTGCTGGCGCTGGAGCCGCAGGTCATTACCTGGGCCGAGCAGTTTGCCGCCAAGGAAAACGCGCTGTTTCTGGGCCGCGGCCTGCACTACCCCGTGGCGCAGGAAGGCGCGCTCAAGCTCAAGGAAATCACCTACATCCACGCCGAGGCCTACGCCGCCGGCGAACTCAAGCACGGCCCGCTGGCGCTGGTCACCAGCAGCATGCCGGTGGTCACCGTTGCGCCCAACGACGCGCTGCTGGAAAAGCTTAAGAGCAACATGCAGGAAGTGCGCGCCCGCGGCGGCGTGCTGTACGCCCTGGCCGACGCCGACACCCGCATCGACACCGGCGACGGCCTGCACGTCATCCGCATGCCCGAACACTACGGCCCGCTTTCGCCCATCCTGCACACCGTGCCGCTGCAATTGCTGGCGTATCACACCGCCGTGGCGCGCGGGACTGACGTGGACAAACCGAGGAACCTGGCGAAGAGTGTGACGGTGGAGTGAGGCGCCGGACGGTGGGCGCCGCTCCGCGCAGGCCCACAAGAGCGGTGCTCTGAACGCTTCTGATGCCTGTGTCGCCGCAAGCGCAAACACGACACCGCGGCGGCCGCGCGATGCATGAGTCCAGCGGCCAGGTGGAGGGGCGGATGAGCGCCACGGGCGACTGGCCCACACGCCCCCGTCCGACTATTCGGCCGTGATAATGCTCCTCTTCACCACATCCGCCCAGCGCTGTTCGTCCTTGGCGACCAGGCGGCCGAACTCGGTGGGGGGTGGACGTGGTGGGCACCATGCCTTGGGACTCGAAGGCCTTGGCGACGTCTTCGCGCTTCAGGATCTGATTGATCACCTGGTTGAGACGAGACACGACGTCCGCTGGCGTGCCCTTGGGTGCCAGCACGCCGTACCACATGTCGATGTTGTCGGCGGTCACGCCAGCTTCGGCCAGGGTGGGCACATCCGGCAATTGGGCAAGGCGTTTGGCGCTGCCGGTCGCGACGGCGCGAAGCTTGCCTTCACGGATGTGCTGAAGCGCCACGTGCACGGGCAGGAACATGTAGTCAATGCGGCCGGCCAGCAGGTCGGTGACAGCGCCGGCGGTGCCTTTGTAGGGAACGTGCAGCATCTCGGCGCCCGTGCGCTGCAGGAACAAGGCCATGGACAGGTGATGAGGCGTCCCGACGCCCGGCGTCGCGTAAACCAACTGGCCAGGCTTGGCCTTGGCGGCCGAGAGAACTTCGGCCACCGTGGTGGTGGCTTGCGCCTTGGGATTGGTGACCAGCAGCAACGTTCCCCACGATGTCTGCGCCACGGGCGTGAAGTCGTTGACCGGGTCGTACGCCAGCTTCTTGTAGAGGCTCTTGTTCATCACCAACGTGTTGACCTGCACCAGCAGCGTATGACCGTCGGGCTTGGCGCGGGCGACTTTCTCGCTGCCGATGTTGCCGCTGGCGCCTGCCACGTTGTCCACGACCACGGGTTGGCCCAGTGCGGACGGAAGATGGGCCGCGAGCTGCCGGGCAATCAGATCAATGCCGGTTCCAGGGGTGTAGGGCACGACCAGCGTGATCGATTGCGTCGGCCAGGCTGCCGACGCGGACAGCGCAGTGGACAACAGGGATGCAGTCAGAAATTTGCGGCACCAGTTCTTGATCATCGTTGGGTTCCTTGAGAACGAAGCCATGGAATCAACCCTGAAGCGTTACGTCAGCGCGACGGTCAACGGGTCGTAGGGATACAGCCACCCATTCCTGGATGCGGCAATGTTTCGATCCTTGAACGCGCGTCGCATCTCATCGGGATCTGCGATGTGGTACAGGTCGGCCATTTCGTTGGACTCCCTCACCACCCGGGCCGCGCGAGGTGCGCGGTGCGCCTGGTAAACCTGCAGCGCCTCGCGCAGTGGCCGACCCTCCAGCGCGCGCGCCAGCACGGCGGCGTCTTCGATCGCCATGGCGGCGCCCTGGGCCATGTACGGCAACGTGGGGTGCACGGCGTCACCCAGCAAGGTCACACGGGCAGTGCTCCATTGCATGACGGGTTCACGGTTGTTGAGAGCCCAGCGGAAGCATTGGTCCCGGTCCACGTTCTCGATGGCCGCCCGGACCATGGGGTGCCAACCCGCGTAATCGTGGTCCAGTTCTTCCCATGGCTTGCGGGCGGTCCACGACTCCTGCTCCCAAGGACGCTCCACGCAGCCTACGAAGTTCAGCAGCTGGCCGGCGCGCATGTAATACATGACGGCATGATTCCTGGGGCCGCACCAGATCGTGGAGGCGAGCGGCGGGCGAAGCTGCGCTGGAATGCGTTCGGTCGGAATGCTCAGCCGCCACGCCACCTGGCCTGTGAATACGGGCGGCGCTGCATCCACCACGTGCTGGCGAACCAGGGACTTGATGCCGTCCGCCCCCACCAGCAACTCGGCCGCCACCTGTTGGCCGTCTTCAAACTGCACCCGGGCTTCGTCCTGGGTTTCAGACACCTGGACGGCGCGCTTGCCCAACTGAACCGCCTCCCGGTCCAGCGCCCGCACCTGCGCCAGCAAGCCTGCATGAAGATCCACGCGGTGAATCTGGTAGTAGGGCGCACCATGGGCAAGGTGGTGTGCGTGACCCAGCGCGATTCGATGGAGCAGCTCCCCATCGTCGAACCGGCGAAACTCGAAGGATTCGGGTTTGACGCCTTGGCTCTCCAGCGTCGGCTTGAGCCCCAGCCCGTACAGGACTTTGACTGCGTTGGCACTCATCTGTACGGCGGCACCCACTTCGCCCAGCGCTGGCGCCTGCTCGTACACGCGAACACGATGGCCACGCCGGATCAAGCTGGCAGCAGCGGTCAAGCCGCCAATGCCAGCGCCAATGATTGCGATCTGCATCTGCTTGTCGAATTTTGATTTAGGTTAGCACGCTAACTATTGCGGTATGCTAACTTGCCCTACATCAAGAACCTACCGGGATAACCCTGAATGGCTGCTGCTGTCATCGCCTCCATGGAAGCGCTTTATGAGCGCCCAGGCTTTCTGCTGCGGCGCGCTCATCAGATATCCGTCGCGCTGTTCGAATTGCACTGTGGCGACCTTGGATTGACGCCACCACAGTTTGGTGTGCTGTCCGCCATCGCGGCTTCGCCCGGCATCGACCAGGCCACGCTGGCCCGGGCGCTGGGTTACGACAAGGTCACCGTGCTGCACGTCGTGCGGGGACTGGAGGCGCGCGACCTGGTGACGCGCTCTGACGGGGTCGCCGATCGCAGGCGAATCTCGCTCACGTTGACAGAAGGTGGCAGCACTTTGCTCGCCAGGGCGCGCAAAGCCAGTCTGCGCGCATCCGAACAACTTCTGGCCCCATTGAAGCCGCAAGAGCGAGTCCAGTTTCTGAGCTCGCTGGACCGTATCTGCAACGAACTTGAACAGCTTGCACGCGCGCCCATGATCAAGCTCGGCAAAACCCCCCTGACTGCTGGGTAACGCCCGAGGTCACGGTTCCAGCGCGGGCGCTGGGGTGGCGCGGCAACGCACGGGCGATGGGCCTCGTCACCGATCACCCTGGCGTCGTCATCACGCCGGGCCGTCACGCACCAACCCAGCGCGCGCCGGGCCCATGCGGACGCCCCGGGCTCCACACGCGCGCCCACGCAGGTCCGGGGGGTGTCCTGCCCGCCCCATTGTCCTGTCCCGGCCGACCAGGCCCCTCCTTTGAGGAGGGGGAATCGCCGGTTGTGGCCACCTATTCTTCCTGACTGCTGCTGCGGTTGGAGGCCGGCGAGGTTGGGGGAACGTCGAACCACCTGTGATGGGGTGGCGCGCTGACGTTGACCCTCGTGCCGCGCGACGGGCCCCGCCCGACAAGAGATCCTGAGGAGACCTGTGATGACAAGACTGTCGAAAATCGTGATGCTGGGCGCGATGGGCGCCGCCGGTTCCGTGTGCGCTCAATCGAGCGTGACCCTGTACGGCACCGCCGATACCGGCGTGCTGAGCATTTCAAACACCGCCACCGGCAAGCCAGGGTACATCCCGTCGCTCAACGCGACCGGCCGCACCAACATGTACAAGGACGGCGGCATCGGGGCCAGCAACTGGGGCGTGCGTGGCAAAGAGGACCTGGGGGGCGGTTACGGGGCCACTTTTCAGTTCCAGGGCAACATCAACACCGCCGCCGGCGCGGCAGGCGGCCCCAACAGCAGCTCGGGCCAGTCCACTTTCAACCAGATGGCGACGGTGGGCTTTTCGGGGCCGTTCGGCGAGGTGAAACTGGGCCGGCAAATGTCACCCATGATGTTCGCCATGGCGAGCACCGATGTCAGGCAGGCGCGCTATTTCGGCAGTGCGCTGACGGCGCTGGTGGGCATGAACAGCGCCAGTGGCGCGTTCATTGGCAACAACTCCAACGTGGCGTTCGGCACGGTCTACAACGACAGTGCCATTGTCTACACGACCCCCACCTGGAACAACTTCACCGCGCACCTGGCTTACGCAGCCGGTGAATCGACCGGGTTCGGCAAGGCCAACTCGCAGCAGACGGCGGCACTTCTGTATGCGTCGGGGGGGCTGCGCCTGTCGGCGTTCTATTACAACGGCTATGGCAACAACCTGCCCGTCGCCACCGCGCTCTACACCGGCGCCACTGGCAGCGCAGCAGCGGGCAGCAGCGCCGCGACAGCAGCCGGCTTCAGCCCGACGGCCAACACCAACCGCTTGATGTCGGTGGGTGCGCTGTACAAGTGGGATGTGTTCACGGTCAGCGGGGCCTACTACAAGGCACGCAACCCTGCGCGCGCGGTCATGCCGGGCGGCGCGGCGAGCATGGACATGTACACCCTGGGCGCCGGCTGGCAGATTCGTCCGAACCTGAATTTCACGAGCGGCTACTACCGCCTCAAGGACGACACCAACGCCGGGCACAGTGCGACGCAGCTCGCCGTCGGGCTGGACTATCTCCTGTCCAAGCGCACCGTGCTGTACGCGCAGGCCGCCACCATCAGGAACAAGGGCGCCAACATGAACTTGAGCCCCGTCTATGCGACACCCGTGGCCGCCGACCGCAATGTCAGTGCCTGGATGCTCGGCATTCGCCACACGTTCTGACGGCTAAACGCCGAGAGGGCTTGGCGAAACACCGCCGATTCGAAGGGGCCGTTGGCTGCATGCCCATGGCCCCTGTCTCTTTCTTGAGTTGAAAGTCTCCATGAGCGCACGATTTCAGGACCAGGTGGTTCTCATCACAGGGGCTACCGCGGGCATCGGGTATGCGGCGGCAGTGGCTTTCGCGCGCGAGGGCGCCCGCCTGATGGTGTCCGGACGCAACATCGAAGCTGGAAAAAAACTGCTGACCGAACTGCAAGCACTGGGCGCGCAGGCCGAGTTCGTGCGGGCCGAGGTCAGTGACGAGTCGCAGGTCGCCCAGTTGGTGGACGCGTGTGTCGCCCGCTTCGGACGCGTGGATGTGGCCGTCAACAGCGCGGGCCTGGAGGGCCAGGGCGGCTCGATCATGGACCAGACCGTGGACACCTACACCAGCACCTTCAACGCCAACGCGCTCGGCACTTTTCTGTGCCTCAAGCATGAGATGCGCGTGATGTCGAAGCAGAAGTCTGGCGCCATCGTCAACCTGTCGTCGACCATGGGCAGCCGCGGCAATGCGCGTGCGCCCATGTACGTGGCGAGCAAGCACGCCATCGAAGGTTTCACGAAGGCGGTGGCGCTGGAAGGCTGCCAGTACAACGTGCGCGTCAATGCCGTGGCGCCCGGCCCCATCGCCACCGAGATGCTGGATCGCATTGCCGGTGGCGCGCAGAACGTGCCCGCCGTGGCCGCCACCATTCCCGCCGGCCGCGTGGGCGAGCCGCAAGAGGTGGCCGACGCCATCCTGTTCCTGGCCTCCGCGCAGGCGACTTACATCATGGGCCAGATTCTGGCCGTCAATGGCGGCAAGACCGCCATGTGAGGGCACCATGCATATTCCCGAAGACATCACATTCCTGCTGGTTCCTGGCTTGCGCGAGCACGTGCCGGAGCATTGGCAAACCCATCTGCAAGCAGAGCTTCCGCGCGCGGTATGCGTGAAGCCCCTGAAAGAAAACAAGCTCAGTTGCGCCGCGCGCGTCGAGGCGCTGAACGACACGCTGGCGGCCATTGAAGGCCCGGTGATCATCGTCGCGCACAGCGCGGGGGTCATGATCACGGTGCATTGGGCGCAGCGCTACCAGCGTCCGATCCACGGTGCCTTGCTCGCGGCGCCGGCCGATGTGGAGGAGCCCATGCCGGCGGGCTACCCCACGCTGGAGCAACTCAGCAGCCACGGATGGGCGCCCATTCCCATTGCCCCGCTGCCATTCCCGTCCATCCTGGCCGCCAGCCGCAACGACCCGCTCGCGCGATTCGAAAAGGCGCGGCAGATGGCGGTGGCGTGGGGCTCGCGCCTGGTCGATCTGGGCGAGGTGGGTCATCTCAATCCGGCGGCGGGCTTCGGGCCGTGGCCAGGCGCCAAGCCGCTGCTGCAACAACTGATCTGACGGCTGCCATGACCGGAGATAGCGCCGCAGCGCCGCGATTGCATATTGCCTTTCATCTGGACGTCGTCTGCCCTTGGTGCTGGATCGGCACGCGCAACCTGCGCATAGCGATCCAGGATCTGCACAAACTCCTTCCCACGGTGGCGATACGGCTGGCGTGGCACGCCGAGCCGCTGCTGCCCCAGATTCCCGATCAAGGCGTTGACTTTCAGGCGTTCTATCTGGCGCGCCTGGGCAGTGCCGAGGCGGTGGCCGACCGGCGCGCGCAGGTCAACGCAGTCGCCAGGACGGTGGGGCTGCAGATCGACTTCGACGCCATCACCACCTTCCCGAACTCGCGCGAGGCGTGCGAGTTGATCAACAGCGCGCAGGCGCGGCTGACGACGGATCAGATGTTCGAACTGGTGGAGTCGCTCTACGCCGCCTTCTTCGTGCAGAACCTCAACATCGGCCGGCCCGATGTCTTGCACCAACTGGCGCAGGCAGCAGGTGTCCCCACAGACCTCGCACCGTGGTCGGCGCCGCTGCACCCGGCCCACGCGCCGGCCAATGGGGTGCCGCATTTCGTCTTCAACAGCCAGCAGGCATTGACCGGCGCGGTGCCGGCGACTGACCTGCTTCAGGCGATGGCGCGCGCGGTGGCGGCCACGCCACGAAGGGTGGCAAACGGAAGCTGACCGCTTCGCATCACCGGCGTTTGCTCCACGGCGCTACCGATAAATCAAGAGGCAAAAATGATCACGGCCGACTCGCCCGCAGATACCACGACGCGCTTTGACAGCCAGGTGAGCCGGCCACGCGCCTGGTTCGCTTTCGCCATGATCTTTCTGCTGATGATGTCAGACTACGTGGACCGACAGATCATCGTGTCCCTGTTCCCGCATTTGAAGCAGGAGTGGGGCTTGTCGGACAAGCAACTCGGTGCGCTGGTGTCGGTCATCTCCGTCGTGGTGGCCGTGGGCAGCATTCCGGTCGCGCTCCTGGCCGACCGCTTCGGCCGCGTCAAGAGCATCTTCGTCATGGCCACGGTCTGGAGCCTGGCCACCATTTCGTGCATGTTTGCCCGCAGTTACGGGCAACTGTTCGCCGCGCGTGCCGTGGTGGGCCTGGGCGAGACGGGCTATGGCTCGGTGGGCGCGGCGCTTATCAACGCGCTGTTTCCCAAGCGCCTGCATGCCACTTTGCTTGGCGCCTTCTTTGCCGCCAGCTCGGTCGGGGCCGTGCTGGGCGTGGTGCTGGGTGGCATCATTGCCGAGCACTGGGGCTGGCGCGCGGCGTTTGGCGCCGTCGGCTTTCCCGGACTCGTGATGGCGCTGCTGTTCCTGCTGGTGCCGGACTACAAGAACGTCATCGTGAAGATGAAGCCGGCCCTCAAGAGCGCCGACACCAAGGCCTATGTGTTCCGCATGCTAAGCACCTTGAGCCGTGGCAAGACCATGCTGCTGGTGTGCATCGCGGGGTCGTTCCAGCTCATCGTGGTGTCCACCATGTGGTCGTGGGTGCCGAGCTACCTCAATCGGTACCACGGCATGTCGGTGGCCACGGCCGCCAAATACGCCGGCGTGCTGGTGCTGTGCGGTGCGCTGGGGGCGGTGTTCTGGGGCCACGTGGCCGATCGAATGGCGCGCCGGCGCAGCGCCAACAAGCTGCTGCTGCTGGTCGGCACCACCACCGCCACGGCGTCCTTGTTCATTTTTGCCTTTGCCGTATCGCTGCCGCCTGCCGTGCAGTTTCCGCTGATTCTGCTGGGCGGCTTCATGATGACCTGCACCGTGGGCGTATCGGTCAGCGCGGTGCTGGACGTTACGCACCCCGGACTGCGTTCGACAGGTGGGGCGGTGCACGCCTTTGCCATCAACCTGTTCGGTCTGGCGGTAGGCCCTTTCATCACCGGCATCATGTCGGATGTGTGGAGCCTGCAGACCGCGATGGCGTTGATTCCGGCGGCCGGTTTCTTGTCGGCATTTTTCTACTGGCGCGCTTCGCGCACGTATGAGGCCGACGCGGCTGCCGTCGCGGCCGACTTTGAGGCGGTCAACGGCTGACCTGCGTTGAAGTGCGCGGGGCGGAATGACTCAAGAGGCTTCTTCGCACACGGTCGGCAGCGCCCGCGGTCCCGACACGCTGATCCGCAGCGCCAGCCTGGCGGGCTACATCGACCTGATGCTCGAACTGGGCCACGACCCGCACGCGCTGTTGCGCGAAGTGGGTCTGTCGGCGCGCTGGCTCGAAGACCCTGAGGCGCTCATCTCCGTGCAAGCCGTGCGCGAGGTGCTGGAAGTGTCCGCCCGCACGACTGGCGTGCAAGACCTTGGGTTGCGGCTGGTGGCAAGGCGCAGCTTTTCCAACCTCGGGCCGATCAGCCTGGTGCTGAACGAAGAGCCCACGCCGCGCCAGGCGCTCGACACGCTGTGCCGCTACCTGAAGCTGCTGAGCCCCGCCTTGGTCATCCGTGTCGAGGAGGCGGGTGCGAACGCCATCATTCGGCAGGACTTGCTGCCCATCGCCGGGCTGTCGGCTCGCCAGTCGATTGAGATGGCCGTCGGCGTCATGTTTCGCCTGCTGCGCGAGTTGATCGGGCCGGGGTGGCAAGCGCGGCAAGTGAGCTTTATGCACCGCGCGCCAGTCGATGCGGCAAGCCACCGCGCATTCTTCGGCCGCGCGCCGCTGTTCAACCAGGAGTTCAATGGCCTGGTCTGTGCACTGGCCGATCTGCACAGGGTGCGAACGCCCGACAACCCCGGCGTGGCCCGCTTCGCGCGTGACCATTTCGAGGCCGCCCTGCGCCGGCGCGGCGCAAGCGTGCGGGCGTCATGCAAGGAACTGATCGTGGCGTTGCTGTCCGGCGGCCGCTGCACCGCCGAGCAAGTCGCGGGGCACATGCGGATGGACAGGCGCACACTGCACCGACATCTGAGTGTGGAGGGGCAGTCGTTCTCGGTCTTGCTGGATGAAGTCCGCAGGGAACTCGCCTTGCGCCACTTGCGGGAAAGCGATTTGCCGCTGGGCGAAGTGGCCGCGCTGCTGGGCTTTTCCAGCCTCAGCAGCTTCAGCCACTGGTTCCGCGCGCATTTCGGCAACAGCGTCTCAGGTTGGCGCAGGCACCAGGGTGAATCCAGCGCAGGCTCCGCACCGGTTCGCCCACGCAAGCACAACCGACCGGACCCAGGCATGGTGGCTGCCGAAGCGCCCGGCCAGAGCTGAGTTCCGCACGGCCGGATCAGGCGGCCTTGCGCAGGAAGCCCTGGCTGGCCCCCGGGCGGTTGGGCGCGAAGCCGTTGGCGGCCAGGCTTTCTTCGACGGTGTCGTAGAACACGCCGATCTTGCAGATCTCGCGCGCCTGCTGCGCTGTGGCAATGGGCCGACCAAACTCGCGCGAGATGCGCACCAGTTGCTCGATCTGCGACACCGTGCTGGCCTTGGCGCTGCGGTCCTGGTTCCACAGGCAGTCCTCGGTGCCGCAGCGCACGTGCAGGCCCATGGCGATGCCGAACATGTTGACCGGCAGCACATTGCGCACGTTGCTTTCCACCGTGAGCACGGCGCCGTCGGGCACGGCGCGCACGAAGTTGGCCAGGCTGTAAATGCTGGGCGTGTCCATGCCGCCGGCGATGGCGACCCAGTTCATCACCAGCGGCCCCTTGTAGAAGCCGCGCCGCATCAGCCGCTCGACCGATTCAAAGCTGTTGATGTTGTAGCACTGGAAGGCGCTCTGGATGCCGGCCGCCGTCAGGCGCCGCACGTGATCCTCCACCCAGCCGGGCTGGGCGGGCACCGTCATTTCCTTGTAGGCGTTGAAGATGGCCGGGTTGGCGCGTGAGGTGCCGCGAAAATCCGCGTCCTCGGCCTGGTCGGTCACGTTCATCTGCGAGGTGTTCACTGTCACCGTGACCTGGTCGGGCACGGGCGCCAGCTCGGCCAGCATGTGGCGCGTGTCGTCGCTCAGCCATTTGGCCGCCTGGCCCTCGTTCTCGGGCGCGAAGCTGATCGAGCCGCCGACCTGGATGATCATCTCGGGCACCGCCTTGCGCACGCCGGCGATCAGTTCGTTGAACATGGACAGGCGCTTGCTGCCCTTGCCGTCCAGTTCGCGCACGTGCAGGTGCAGCACGGTGGCGCCGGCGTTGTAGCAGTCCACGGCTTTCTGGATTTGCTCCTCCATCGTGACCGGAATGTCCTCTGGAAAATCCGAGGGCAGCCAGCCAGGGGCATAGGGCGCGGCCGTGATGATCAGCGGCGGCTGGTTTTCGGGGAACAGGTGACCGTCGAGAAAATTCATGGTGGACTCCGAGGGGGTGAAAATAAATGGAATAGGCTTGAAGCGCTCATGGGGCAAGCGCAGTCAGCTATTAATTAAATAGCAAAACAAATGGCCGCGGAGCAGGCCGCACCAGAACGCCGTGGAGCGGGCTTGGCCCGGCCACTGGCGTTGTCCCCCTGGGGGGAAGACGCCGCAGGCGGCTCAGGAGGGATCAATACGGCCTGTCGCCGACGATGCCCGCGCGCTCCATCTTGCGCGGCGCGGGGTAGTAGTCGTTGCAGGCGTAATGCTGCGTGCTGCGGTTGTCCCACACCGCCACGTCGCCCGGCTGCCAGGACCAGCGCACCTGGTATTCGGGGATGCTGGCGCGGCTCGTCAGGTAGTTGAGCAGCAGCGAGGCGCCGGGCGACTTGTCGATGCCGTGGCGCACGTTGTCGGGCGTGCTCCAGTTGACGAAATGCGTGGTGAAGCCCGCGCCCACGAACAGCAGCTTCTCGCCCGTCTCGGGGTGCGTGCGCACCACGGGGTGCTCCACCGGCGGATGGTCCTGCGCCAGCTGGGCGCGCGCCTCGGGCGTCATCACGGCACCGAAGGTGTGCTCGATGCTGGCCTTGGCGCGCAGGTTGCCGATGGTGTGCTTGATGTGCTCGGGCAACTCGTCGTAAGCCTTGACCATGTTGACCCAGATGGTGTCGCCGCCCACGTCGGGGCATTCGATGCAGCGCAGCACCGCGCCCATGGCCGGGTTGGGCCGCCACAGGCCGTCGCAGTGGTAGGTGTTTTCGTAGCTGTGCGGGTTGTCGCTGCGGTAAATGCGCACCAAGCCGGGGTGGTCGGGGTCGCTGCCGGCCACGGGGTGCGTTTCAAGCGGGCCAAAGCGTTCGGCAAAGGCCACGTGCTCGGCGCGCGTGATGTCTTGGCCGCGGAAGAACAGCACGCGGTGCTTGAGCAACGCGGCCTTGACGTCGGCGAACAGCGCGCCGTCGCGCGCCGCGTCGCCCAGGTGGATGTCGGATACCACGGCGCCAATGGCGGGGGTGAGGGGTTTGATCTTCATGCGGCGCCTCCAATTTCAGGACGGGCAAACATCAGTTCAACCGAATGCCGTACTTCTCGACGATGGCGGCGCTGCGCTCGGACATTTGCCGCGTCTCGCGCGACAGCACCGAGGTGTCCACGATGATCTCGGGCTCCAGCCCCACGTCCGAGAGCTTTTGCCGCACGGCGGGCGCCTGCGCCGCCTTGGCCACCGCGGCCTGGATGCGCGCCAGCACCGGTGCGGGCACCTTGGCCGATCCGATCAGGCCCACCCAACCGAGGAAATTCAGTTCGGGGTAGCCCACTTCCGTCGTGGTCGGCACGTCCGGCAGGTGCTGCGAGCGCTGGCGGCCGGAAAAGGCGTAGGCGCGCAGCTTGCCGCTCTTGATGAGCGGCACCGAGGTCAGCATGCCGTCGAACATGATGTCCACCTGCCCGCCCAGCAGCGCCTGAAGGGCCGGCGGCGATCCGGCAAAACCCACGTGCTGCATGTCGAGCCCCGCCTTGTCGCTGAGGATCAGTCCGGCGTAGTGCGACACGGTGCCGGGGCTGTAGCTGGCGAAATTGCCTTTTCCCTTGCGCGTCTTCAGGTGCGCCACCAGGCCCTGAAAATCCCGCGCCGGGTTGCTGGCCGGCGCCACCAGCACCACGCCCGAGCGGGCCAGCGATGCCACGGGGATGACGTCTTTGAGCGGATCGAAGGGCACCTTGATGACGTGCGGGATCTCGGCCAGCACGTTGCTGGCGGCCATCACGAGGGTGTCGCCATTCGGCGGCGCCTGCAGCATGGCCTGGATGCCGATGGAGCCGCCCGCGCCGGGCTTGTTCTCGACCACCACCGGCTGCCCGATGTCGGCCGACAGCTGCTGGCCGAGGATGCGGCCGACGATGTCCATCGTGCCGCCTGCGGGCGCCGGCACGATGAGCTTCACCGGCCGCTCACCCCAAGCCCAGGCGCTGCACGCCAGCGCCCATCCCATCACCGCCGTGGCGGCGCGTACTGACCATTTCATTGAGATGTCTCCTGTGATGTTCTGGATGCCCGTGCATCCACGGATCAGTATCAGCAGGGACGCGGGATCGCACTTGCTTTATTGGGGCGTTCGCTTGCTGAATTGGGGCATGGCACCCGGTCTGCGAAGCACGTGCTGTGCCGTGGATCGATGCCCAGATCGCATGGGTCTGTGCGTCAGAACCTGACCTTGTCCGCGCCCTTCAGCTGCAGGATCTCGCGCGCCTCGGCCGGCGTGGCGATCTCCAGGCCCAGGCCTTCGATGATCTGGCGCACCCGCGTCACCTGCGCCGCATTGCTCTCGGCCAGCTTGCCGCGCCCCAGCCACAGGCTGTCTTCCAGGCCCACGCGCACGTGGCCGCCCATGCTGGCCGTCATGGCGGCCAGGCTCAACTGGTGCCGGCCAGCGCCGAAGGCCGACCAGCGATAGTCTTTGCCAAAAAGGCGATCGGCCGTGCGCTTCATGTGCGCCACGTCGTCGGGGTGGGTGCCGATGCCGCCCAGGATGCCGAACACGGTCTGCACGAAGAACGGCGGCTTGACCAGCCCGCGGTCGACGAAGTGCGCCAGGTTGTACAGGCCCGAAGTGTCGTAGCACTCGAACTCGAAGCGCGTGTCGGTGCTGGCGCACTGGGCCATGGCGTACTCGATCTCCTTGAACGAGTTGCGGAACACCAGGTCGCGGCTGCCTTCCAGCGCCTCGCGCTCCCAGGCGTGCTTGAACTCCTTGAAGCGATCCAGCATGGGAAACAGCGCGAAGTTCATGGAGCCGACGTTGAGCGAGGCCACTTCCGGCGCAAAGTGCGCCACCGGCTTGATGCGCACCTCGATCGGCATGTAGGGCGAGCCGCCGCTGGTCAGGTTCAGCACCGCGTCGGTGCGTGACTTGATCTGCGGCAGAAAGCGCCCGAAGGCTTCCGGCGTCTGGTCAGGCCGGCCGTCCACGGGGTCGCGCGCGTGCAGGTGGATGATGGCGGCGCCCGCTTCGGCCGCGCCCACCGAGGCCTCGATGATTTCTTCCGGCGTCACCGGCAGGTAGGGCGACATCGACGGCGTGTGGATAGCACCCGTCACCGCGCAGGTGATGATGACCTTGCTCATGCGGCTTCCTTCGATGAGGGGACCTTGTCGGATGCGATCAGGTGGTCCTGGTACGCGTCGCGCAACAGGCTCTTTTGCATCTTGCCGGTGGCGCCCAGCGGGATGCTGTCGACGAAGATGACGTCGTCGGGCGTCCACCAGCGGGCGATCTTGCCTTCGTAGAACTGGAGCAGTTCATCGCGCGTGACTTCGGCCCCGGGCTTCTTGACGACGATCAGCAGCGGCCGCTCGTCCCACTTGGGGTGGCGCGCCGCGATGCAGGCGGCCATGGCGACCGCCGGGTGCGCCATGGCGATGTTCTCCAGGTCGATGGAGCCGATCCATTCGCCGCCGGACTTGATGACGTCTTTGCTGCGGTCGGTGATGTTCATGAAGCCGTCGGCGTCGATGGTGGCGACGTCGCCGGTCGGGAACCAGCCATCGACCAGCGCGCCTTGCGCCTCGCCCTTGAAGTAGCCCGAGGCGATCCAGGGCCCGCGCACCATGAGCTCGCCCGAGGTCTTGCCGTCGTGCGGCAGCGGCTGGCCGTTGACGTCAACGATCTTCATCTCGACACCGAAGACGGTGCGCCCCTGCTTGAGTTGCAGTGCGCGGCGCTGGTCGGCGTCGAGGCTGGCGTGCACAGGCTTGAGTGCGGCGGTGGTGCCCACGGGGCTGGTTTCGGTCATGCCCCAGGCGTGCAGCACCTTGACGTCGTGGCGCTGCTGGAAGGCGTCCATCATGGCGGGAGGGCAGGCCGAGCCGCCAATGATGGTGCGGCGCATGGTGGAGAACTTCAAGTTGTTGCCTTCAACGTGCGTGAGCAGCCCCTGCCACACCGTCGGCACGCCGGCCGAGACGGTGACGCCTTCGGCCTCGAACAAGTCGTGCAGCGACTTGCCGTCGAGCGCCGGGCCGGGAAACACCAGCTTGGCGCCCACCATGCACGCGACATAAGGCAGGCCCCAGGCGTTGACGTGGAACATGGGCACGACGGGCAGGATGGTGTCGGCCGACGATACGTCGAGCGCATCGTGCAGCGCGGCGGCAAAGGTGTGCAGCAGCGTCGAGCGGTGACTGTAGAGCACGCCCTTGGGGTTGCCCGTGGTGCCCGACGTGTAGCACAGCGACGACGCCGTGCGCTCATCGAACTCGGGCCAGACGAAGTCGTCGGGCTGGGCCGCCACCAGTTCTTCGTAGCACAGCAGGTTGGGAATCTTGGTCGTCTCCGGCATGTGCGCGCGGTCCGTCATGGCGACGAAGTGGCGCACCGTCTTCACGCGCGAGGCAATGGCCTCGATCAGCGGCAGGAAGGTGAGGTCGAAGAACAGCACCTGGTCTTCGGCGTGGTCGGCGATCCAGGTCAGCTGGTCGGGGTGCAGGCGCGGGTTGAGCGTGTGCAGCACGGCGCCCGAGCCGGACACGGCGTAGTACAGCTCCAGGTGGCGGTGGCCGTTCCAGGCCAGCGTGCCGACGCGGTCGCCCGGCTTGACGCCCAGGGCCGCGACGGCGCGCGCCAGTTGGCGTGCGCGCCGGCCGAGATCCTTGTAGGTCATGCGGTGAATGTCGCCTTCGACGCGGCGCGAGACGATTTCGCGCTCACCGTGCTGGCCTTCGGCGTGCACGAGCAGGCTGGAGATCAGCAGGGGCCGATCCATCATCAATCCGTTCATGGGGGAGTCTCCTGAATATCAAAGAATGAAAAACATCAAGCCAGCCAGCGCAACATTCCGATGGCGAGCGCGGCGATGAACAGCGTCTCGCCGACCATGAACACCACGGGCTTGAGGCCCACATCGATCAAGTCGCGCAACTGCGTCTTCATGCCGATGCCGGCCATGGCGGCCACCAGAAACCAGCGCGACACGTCGCTGCCAGTGCTGGAGACGGCGGCCGGCAGCCAGCCTGTGCTGTTGATGACCACGAGCACGGCAAAGGCCACCGCGAACCAGGGCAGCAAAGGCGGGCGGGCGCCGCCAACGTCGGCCGTGCCGGTGGCGCGCGTGTACATCACCGCGAACAGGATCACCGGCAGCAGGGCCGCCACGCGCATCAGCTTGACCAGCGTGGCGGTATCGCCCGTGGCCTGCGACATGCCGTAGCCCGCGCCCACCACCTGTGCCACGTCGTGGATGGTGGCGCCCAGAAATACGCCGGCCGTGTGGGCGTCCATGCCCAGCCACGTGGCCAGCATGGGGTAGAAGATCATGGTCAGCGTGGACAGCGCAGAAACGCCCACCACGGTGAACAGCGTGGCGCGCTCCTTGAGCGGGTGCGAAGGCAGCGCCGCCGACAGCGCCAGCGCGGCCGATGCGCCGCAGATGGCGGTGGCCCCGCCGCTCAGCAGCCCGAACAGCACGTTGAAGCCCAACCACCTTGCCACGACCATCGACACGCCGATGGTCAGCACGAGGCACACGGCCACGACCACCACCGGCTCCCAGCCCAACGCCACCACCTGCGAGGCGGTGATGCGCAGGCCCAACAGCGCCACGCCCCAGCGGAGCACATGCCGCGCAGTGAACTCGATGCCGGGCTTGCACACGCCTTCCATCGAGAGGAAGTTCATCGCGATGCCGAGGATGAGTGCGAACAGCATCACCGGCGCGCCGTAGTGCTGCGACAGGAAGGTGGCCGATGCCGCGACCACCGCGCACGCCAGCATGCCGGGAAAAAGCGTGCGCAGGCGCGTCGGCAGGCCGGCGACTAAAGAAGGGGTCGGTGCCGCCGGCTGCATGATCAATCGGTCAAGGGATCAGAACCGTGGCCCCGGTCGTCTTGCGCGACTCCAGCATCTTGTGGGCTTCGGCCGCGTCGGCCAGGGCAAAAGTCTGCTGCGGCTCGCTCACGATGCGCCCGGCCAGCACGTGGTCGAACAGTTCCTTGGCCATTGAGAGCATGTGCGCGCGCGGCTGGATGTAATGCATCATTGCCGGGCGCGTCATCCAGATGGAACCCTTGACGGCCAGCAACTGCGAATCCACCACCACCGAGCCGGAGGAAGTGCCGTTGCTGATCAGCGAGCCGCGCGGCTGCAGGCTGTCGAGCGAGGCCATCAGTGTGTCCTTGCCGACCGAGTCGTACACCACCGGCACGCCCTTGCCACCGGTCAACTCGCGCACGCGCTCGGCGATGTTCTCGCGCGAGGTGACGATGGTGTGCGTGCAGCCGTTGGCCTTGGCGACGGCGGCCTTCTCGTCGGTGCTCACGGTGCCGATCATGGTCACGCCCATCGCACGCGCCCACTGGCAGGCGATCAGGCCAACGCCGCCGGCGGCAGCGTGGTACAGGATGGTTTCGCCGCCTTTGAGCGGATAGACCTGGCGGAACAGATACTGCGCCGTCATGCCCTTCATCATCAGCGTGGCGGCGGTGCTGTCGGAGATGCCATCGGGCAGCGGAATCAGCACCTCGGCCGGCATCACACGCACCTGCGAATAAGCGCCCTGCGGACCGATCAGGTAGCCCACGCGGTCGCCGACCTTGATGTCGGTCACGCCTTCGCCCACGGCCTCGACCACGCCCACGGCGTCAGAACCCAGCCCGTTGGGCAGCTCCAGCGGGTAGCGACCCGTGCGGAAGTAGGTGTCGATGAAGTTGACAGCGATGTAGGTGTGGCGCACACGCGCCTGGCCCGGACCGGGATCGCCCACCTCGACATCCACGAACTGCAATACCTCGGGACCACCGATTTCGTTGAAACGTACTGCCTTGACCACGATGCTTTCCTTTCGCCGTTCGGCGCTGTGTGCTGTATTCAATCCAACTTGATGCCGTAGGCCTTCACGATCTCGGCATTGCGTGCGTGCTCCTCGCGCACCTCGCGCGCCGCCTGCTCCAGCGAGCGCGGCACGATGGGGTCGAACCCCGCGGTGGCCGCGCGGTCCCGGAACGTCTGGGTGGCGGCGATCTTCTGCAACACCTCATGAATCTGCGTGGATACCGGCGCTGGCAGCTTGGACGAGGCGATCACGCCGACCCAGTTGCTGAAGTTGATGTCGGGGTAGCCCAGTTCGGTCAGCGTCGGCGTGTTGGGGTAGTCGGGCAGGCGCGTCTTGTATGCGACGCCCAGCAGCTTCACGCGACCCGAGCTCACGAGGGGTCTGGACGTCACCGCGCCGTCGAACATCAGGGGGGATCTGCCCGCCCATCACTTGCGCCAGTGCAGGCGCCGAACCTGGAAACGCCACATGCTGCAGGTCCAGCCCCGCCTTCTGGTTGAGGATGGCGCCGGCATATTGCGAACTGGTGCCCGGCCCATACGAGGCGTACGAAACCTGGCGCGGGTGCGACTTGACATAGGCCACCGCTTCCTTGAAGTCCTTGGCCGGAAACTGCGGCGCGGCGATCAGCACCATGGTGGACTGCGACATGAGCGCCACCGGCTTGACGTCCTTGAGGGGATCGAAGCCGCCCTTCAGCACATGCGGGATCTCGGTCAGGATGTTGCTGGCCGTCACCATCAGGGCCTGACCGTCGGCGGGCAGCGACAGCATGTATTTCACGGCAATCGCGCCGCCCGCACCCGGCTTGTTTTCGACCACCACGGGCTGCTTGATTTCCTGCGCCAGCAGGTCGCTGATGATGCGCGCGGTGGCGTCCATGGTGCCGCCGGCCGGGGCAGGCACGATGAGTTTGACCGGCTTGTCGCCGAAGGCGAAACTGGCCGAAGAAGCCAACGCCGCAGCGGCGGCCAAGGCGAGCGAAGCAAAACGTGAAACGTGTGTCATGTGCTTGGAATGGCCGAACTGCCAGAAGGGTGGAACAGGCGAAACCCCTGAGCGGGCGCGCGGCACGCGCCCCTCGGGACGAAAAGAAGAAAACGAGCGAAAGACTGTCGCGCGGGCGGTGACTCAAGCCGCCTTGCGCAGAAAACCTTGCTGACCGCCGTTGCGGTTGGGCGCGAAGCCGTTGGCCAGCAGGGACTCCTCGACCGTGTCGTAGAAGACGCCGATGCGGCAGATCTCGCGCGCCTGCTTGGCGGTGGCGATGGGGCGGCCGAACTCGCGCGAGATACGGACCAGCTGCTCGATCTGCTCGACGGTGCTCATGCGCTCGGTGCGCGACTGGTTCCACAGGTTGTCTTCAATGCCGCAGCGCACGTGCAAGCCCATGGCGATGCCCATCATGTTAATCGGCAGCACGTTGCGCATCGAGCTTTCCACCGTCAGCACGGCGCCGTCGGGCGTGGCGCGCACGAAGTTGGCCAGGTTGTAGATGTTGGGCGCGTCCATGCCGCCGCCGATGGCCACCCAGTTCATCACCAGCGGCCCCTTGTAGATGCCGCGCCGCATCAGGCGCTCGACCGACTCGAAGCTATTGATGTTGTAGCACTGGAAGGCACTCTGGATGCCTGCCGCATTGAGCCTGCGGATGTGCTCCTCGGCCCAGCCCGGTTGCGCCGGCACCGTCATTTCCTTGTAGGCGTGGTAGACCTCGGGGTCTTCCATCGACGTGCCCTTGATGTCCGCGTCTTCCCAATGCTCGACCACGTTCATCTGCGAGGTGTTGATGGTGACCGTGACCTGGTCGGGCTTGGGCTCCAGTTCGGCCAGCATGTGGCGCGTGTCGTCGCTCAGCCATTTGGCGGCCGCGCCTTCGGTCTCCGGTGCGAAGCTGATCGAGCCGCCGACCTGGATGATCATCTCGGGCACCGCCTTGCGCACGCCGGCGATCAGTTCGTTGAACATGGACAGGCGCTTGCTGCCCTTGCCGTCCAGCTCGCGCACGTGCAGGTGCAGCACGGTGGCGCCGGCGTTGTAGCAGTCCACGGCTTTCTGGATCTGCTCCTCCATCGTGACCGGAATGTCTTCGGGAAAATCGGAGGGCACCCAGGCCGGCGCGTAGGGCGCGGCGGTGATGATCAGGGGTTGCTGGTTTTCGGGGTAAAGGGCACCGTCGAGAAAGTTCATGACTTCGACCTCAGGAAAAGGGTGAAACGAAGGGGGTGACTCAGCTTGCGGACAGTCGCTCGCGTGTCGCGTCAGAACGGGGCGTCGCCCATGATGGCGGCGCGCTCCATCTTGCGGGTGCAGGGTGGGTAGTCCATGACGGCGTAGTGCTGCACCGAACGGTTGTCCCACATGGCCACGTCGTTCGGCTGCCAGCGCCAGCGCACCTGGTATTCGGGAATCTGCGCCTGGCTGATCAGGTAGGCGAGCAGGCTGGACGCACCGGGGCTGTAGTCCTGGCCGTAGCGCACGTGGGCTGCGGTGTGGAAGTTCGTGAAATGCGTGGTGAAACCGTTGACGAAAAGGATTTTTTCGCCGGATTCCGGGTGCGTGCGCACCACCGGGTGCTCGGCGTCGGGGAATTGCGCCTTCAGCGCCAGGCGCTTCTCGATCGGCATCGCCGCGCCAAAGCTGGCTTCGATGCTGTGGCGCGCGCGCAGGTGGGCGATCTGGTCCTTGATGTGCTGCGGCAGCTTTTCGTAAGCCAGGCGCATGTTGGCCCACATCGTGTCGCCGCCCACTTCCGGGCGCTCGATGCAGCGCAGCACACACGCCATGGGCGGCTTTTCGCGCCAGGTGGCATCGGCATGCCAGCTGTTTTCATAGCGCTCGGCCGGGCTTTGCGCGCTGCGGTAGACGAGCACGAGGCCAGGGTGGTCGGGGTCACTGCCCACCACGGGGTGATCCTCCAGTTCGCCGAAGTGGCGCGCAAAGCCGACGTGCTCGGACCGCTGGATGTTCTGGTCGCGGAAGAACAGCACGCCGTATTGCACCAGCAGCGCACGGATCTCGTCGGCCAGGCCTGCGTCGCGCGAAGCGTCGCCCAGGTTCACGTTGCGCAATTCGGCGCCAATGGCGCATGTGACAGGGTGGACCTGAATGCCGCGCGTCAATACGGCGGGTGCCTTTGCAGCCGGTTGGGCAGTGGCGGTGCTCATCTTTCGTCTCCTTCTTGTGCAGCCCTGGAAATGGGCCATGCACTCATTGATGACGTAGATTAGCCCTGGCCGGGCAGCCGCGCCCCCTACTTGAAGGAGGGGGTGGGGCGGAAGGGCTGCGCAGCCCCGCGCCGTCAGGCGGGCGAGTCGATCAGGCCCAGAATCCGCGCCCGTTGCACCACCTGTTTGCGCGTACCGGCATCCAGCTTGAAGAACAGGTTCTTCACGTGCCACTTGATGGTGGTTTCGCCCACGTCCATCGCGCGGCCGATCTCCTTGTTCGACAGGTTGCGTGCCAGCAGCAACAGCACTTCGCGCTCTTTCGGGGTCAGCACGCCGCCTTGCTGCGCGACGGCCACCGGGGCGGGCCGCGGCGGCGCTGCTTCCGCATGCAAAGACACCGGTTGTTGCGTGCTCTCGTCCGACAAGGTGGCCATCCAGGCGGCCAGGTCGGGGTGCGCGTCGGTCAGCACGCGGCGCAGGCCGTAGGTGGAAGCCAGGTCGAACGCTTCGCGCAACAGGTGTTCTGAATCTTGGCCGCAGCGCGCCAGGGCGAAGGCGCGCAGGCCCAGCAATTCGATGTGCAGACGGCCGAGCTTGACCTCCCGCGCGTATTCATCGGCGCGCGCCAGTGGCGCCAGCGCTTCGCGCCATTGTTTGGCCGCAATGGCCGCATACCCTTGCGCCTGGTCACGCAGCGCCTGCACGCTTCGGTGCCACACAGGGCCGCGCGCAGGCGCGCCGTCGATGCCGGTTTCCTGCTGGATGAGCACATCGATTTGTGCGCACAGGTCTCGGCAGGTCTGGGCGCGGTAGGCGCGCGCGTGCAGGCGCACCTGCTCCAGCAGGCTGGCTATCCGCAGGCGGGGCAAGCTGCGCGCCGCCGCCGTGGCGTCCAGCGCGCCCAGCAGTTCCAGCGCGCGGTGCTCGGCGCCATCGGCCAGCGCCACGCGCGCAGCCGTCCGATAGGCCAGCAGCAGCGCCTCGGGAAGCCCGCTGTGCTCCAGGATGTCCAGCCGGTCAGCCAGCAGCGCGGCCGCCTCGGCGGGCCGGTCGCCTTCCCAGGCCGTGGCCGCCAGCAGCGCCGCCAGCATGCAGCTGAAACGGTTGCGACGCCCCAGTTCCGCCTCGATGCTGGCCAGCGCGGGCTTGAGCACCTGTGCCGCCTGCTGCACCTGGCCCTCCCAGATGTAGCTCAGGCCGGTGATCAACTCGCTCCAGCGGCCAATGTAGGCGTAGCCGTCGGCGCGTCCTTCCGGCGGCGTCTGTTGCAGAAACAGGCGCGCCTGCGCGGGCTGCCCTGCCAGCAGCGCGCGATAACCCATGCGGTTGGCGTAAACCCGGGCAAGCAGGCTGTCTTTCACCGGCACGGCGTCGGCCCAGGGCTCATGCAGGGCGATGAAGCGATCCATGTCGTCCGCAAACACGGCCGCCCCGCTGAGGATCAGTGCACACTCGCGCCGCACCGCGTCGCCCACGTTGGGCAGGGCGAGAATGCGCTGGACATAGCGCTCTGCCTCGGCATGGCGCTCGCTCGAGGCCAGCGTCCACGCCACCGCCAACAACAGGCGCGGGCGCCGGTCCAGTTCGTCTGCCGGCATGTCTTCCAGCCAGGTCAGCACGGCGCCTTGCCGGCCCCGCTGCATCAGCGATTCATAAAGGCTGCGCTCCGCCAGGTCGTAGGCCACCTGGTGCTGGCCCGCTGCCAGCGCATGCCGTGCGGCCGCATCCAGAAAGCCTTGGTCGGCCAGCCAGCCCGCCGCACGCGCATGGGCGTGCTGGCGCTGCTCGGCGGGCAGGGTGCCGAAGTGCTCGCGCAGCGCGTCGCGCACCACCGCGTGCATGCGCCGCCACACGCCGCCCTCTGCGCTGACGAAAACCGGTGTTTCCAGGCTCAACCGCGCCAGGCGGTCAGAGGCGTCGGCGTCGTCGGTCACCACGCGGCACAGGTCGGGATGCAGGTGATCGAGGATGGCGATGCGCACCAGAAAATCGCGGTCTTCCGTGGCCAGGTTGGCCAGCAGCAAGGCCACAAGCTGGCCTTGCATTTCGCTGCCGAGCAGCGCCATGCCCGTCACCCCGGCGCCGGCATCGCCGCTGCGCAGCACCACGCTGAGCGCCAGCTGGAGCCCGAGCGCCCATCCCTCCGTCAAGGCATGCAGCCGCGCGGCGATGCTGCGGTCGACCCGCGCGCCCGCCCGCGCCTGCACCAGTTGCAGCGTTTCGTCCAGATCGAAGCGCATCAGCGCCGGATCGACCACCACGCATTGGCCGTAGGCGATCAAGTCGTCCAGATCGATGCGCCATTCGGGCCGCGCGGCAATCACGGTGCGCAGGTTGGATGGCGCCTGGCGCAGCAGATAGAGCAGCGTGTCGCGCGATGCCGCGGGCAGCTTTTCGGCTTCGTCCACGATCAGCACCACGTCCAGGGCCGACTGCGCCAGTTCGGCCATGAAGACGGTCACGTGTTCAAGCGGGTCGTCGCCGTCAAATTCGATGGCCGCCTGCCCGAAGGAGGCACGCCCCGACGCCACGCGCACCGCCAAGGCCACGCACTGCACCAGGCGATGCGGGTCATCGCGCGTCTGCGCAGATAACCAGGCGACGGCGACGCCCATCGACTGAACTTCCTTGCGCCACTGGGCCAGCAGGGAGGTCTTGCCAAACCCCGCGGGCGCCTGAACCATCAGGATCGCCGCGTCCCGCAGCGCATCGGCCTGCGTCGTCAGGCGCGCGCGCGGCACCAAATTGCGTGGCACACGCGGTGGCGTGACCTTGAGGAGCAGGTCCTGATAGGCGACCGCGCGGCCGGAGGTGATGGATCGACTTGCCAAAGCTGCCTGTTCGCGATGGGGGCTGCAGGCATTTTCCGACAAGACGCATGCTGCTGGACGCCAGCGTTTTCCCGAGCGTGGCCAGGATGGCGCGCGCCCATCCAGGTGGGCAGGGGTGACCGCGCAGAAGGCGGTCACCCGGCCATGACGGTCTCCGTCAGGCCGCCGCCTCAGCGCGCTGCGCCACCGCGCCGCGCAGCGAATGCGGCAGCGCCTCGGTGATGGTGACGTCGATCATCTGGCCGACCAGGCGCGTGCTGTGGGGGCCGCCGTCGAAGTTGACGATGCGGTTGCATTCGGTGCGGCCCATCAGCTCCTGCGGGTTCTTGCGCGACGGGCCTTCGACCAGGATGCGCTGCACGGTGCCCACGCGGCTGGCGCCGATGGCGCGCACGTTCTGTTCGATGGTGGCTTGCAGGTGCTGCAGGCGCTTCAGCTTCACGTCGTGCGGCGTGTCGTCGGCCAGGTTGGCGGCGGGCGTGCCGGGGCGCGGGCTGAAGATGAAGCTGAAGCTGGCGTCGTAGCCGACGTCGTCGATCAGTTTCATCATCTTGCCGAAGTCGTCTTCCGTCTCGCCCGGAAAGCCGACGATGAAGTCGCTGCTCAGGCTGATGCCCGGCCGCACGGCGCGCAGCTTGCGGATGATGCTCTTGTATTCCATCGCCGTGTAGCCGCGCTTCATCGCCATCAGGATGCGGTCGCTGCCGTGCTGCACCGGCAGGTGCAGGTGGCTCACCAGCTGTGGCACCTTGGCGTAGACGTCGATCAGCCGCTGCGTGAATTCGTTGGGGTGGCTGGTGGTGTAGCGAATGCGCTCGATGCCGGGGATTTCGGCCACGTACTCGATCAGCAGGGCAAAGTCGGCGATTTCGTCGGACTCACCCATCGGCCCGCGATAGGCGTTCACGTTCTGGCCCAGCAGCGTCACTTCCTTCACGCCCTGGTCGGCCAGCCCGGCGACTTCGGTCAGCACGTCGTCGAAGGGGCGTGAAAACTCCTCGCCGCGCGTGTAGGGAACCACGCAGTAGCTACAGTATTTAGAGCAACCCTCCATGATCGAGACGAAGGCGCTGGCGCCCTCGACGCGCGCCGGCGGCAGGTGGTCGAACTTCTCGATTTCGGGAAAGCGGATGTCGACCTGCGGGCGCTGCTGCTGCTCGCGCTGCGACAACAACTCGGGCAGGCGGTGCAGGGTCTGCGGGCCGAACACCACGTCCACGTAGGGCGCGCGCCGGATGATTTCGTCGCCCTCCTGGCTGGCCACGCAGCCGCCGACGCCGATCAGCACGCCCTTCTTCTTGAGGTGCTTGACCCGGCCCAGGTCGCTGAACACCTTCTCCTGCGCCTTCTCGCGCACCGAGCAGGTGTTGAACAGGATCAGGTCGGCGGCCTCGGGGTCGTCGGTCGGCTCGTAGCCCTGGGCGGCGCCCAGCACGTCGGCCATCTTGTCCGAGTCGTACTCGTTCATCTGGCAGCCAAAGGTCTTGATGAAAACTTTGCGGGACATGGCGTGTCTCCGGGGGGAAAGAGTGAAAGGAGGCCCACGCCCGCGCGGCGGGCCGGGCGGCGCCCAGGCGGCTTTCAGTTGCGGTAGATCAGCGGATCGGCCGGCGTGTCGGGCGTGGCCGTGACGCCCAGGCGCGGGCGCAGCGGCCGCTCGGCCTCGGCAGGCGTCAGCAGCCAGACTTCGCGCACCAGATGGGCCGGGTCGCGCAGGTAATTGGCGGTGAAGGTCTTGCCGCGCAGCGAGCCGGTCAGCGCGATGGTGTTGCGCTCGGTGCGCACGATGGCCCCCGGCGCCAGGCGTTCACGCTTGTCGTTCAGCACCACGTCGTGCGTGCCGGTGAAGGTGATGCTGCCTCGCTCAACCTTCTGCGGAAACAGGCGCTGCGCCTGCGCCTGCAGCGGAAATAGCGCCGCAGCCGGCGCCAGAAAAGCGCAAGACGCCATTAAAAAAGAAGCAAATGGGGATTTCGAGCAGCGGTTCATGGTATCTGTCCAGAGGCTGTTGAAACGGTTCGGGGTGAAGGCGCCATTTTACGCGGCAGGCTTGCGGCAGCCTTGTCGCGTGCCGCGTAGACTGTGGCAACACCCTCGCCCATACCCTTGCCATGACCGTCAGCGCGCTCGATTTGTTCAAGATCGGCATCGGCCCCTCCAGTTCGCATACCGTGGGGCCGATGCGCGCGGGCGGGGCGTTCGTGCAGGCCGCCGCGCAGGCCGGGCTGCTGTCTGCGGCGCAGCGCGTGCAGATACGGCTGTACGGCTCGCTGGCGGCCACGGGCATCGGCCACGGCACCGACCGGGCCGTGATCGCCGGGCTGATGGGCATGGCGCCCGATAGCGTCGACCCCGACGCGATGGCCCAGGCCGTCGATGCGGTGCAGATCGATGCGCGTCTGCCGCTGGCCGGCGCGCACGCAGTGCCGTTTGAGTGGCAGCGCGACCTGCAGTTCGTGCCCGCCAACCTGCCGTGGCACCCCAATGCGCTGCGCCTGACGCTGCACGGCGACGCGGGCGTGCTGGCCGAAAACACCTACTACTCGGTCGGCGGCGGTTTCATCGTCGACGAGGCGCAGGCTGCGGCGGGGCAGGCGGGCGGCGCGCCTGTGGCGGTCGAATTCGGCTACGAATCGGGCGAGCAACTGCTGGCGCTGTGCCGCCAGCACGGGCTGCGCGTGGCCGATCTGGTGCGCCGCAACGAGCGCGCCTGGCGCTCCGACGCTGACACGCGCACCGCCCTGCTGGCCATCTGGCAGGCCATGAAGGCCTGCGTGGCGCGCGGGCTGACGCAAGAAGGCGTGCTGCCGGGCGGCCTGCAGGTGGCCCGTCGCGCGCCCGCCATGCACCGCAAGCTCAACGCGCGCGACGCCCGCCCCAACCTCATCACGCAGACCTTTGCCGCCATGGACTGGGTCAATCTGTACGCGCTGGCGGTGAACGAGGAAAACGCCGCCGGCGGCCGCGTGGTCACCGCGCCCACCAACGGCGCGGCCGGCATCGTGCCGGCGGTGCTGCATTACTTCATGGACTTTCAGCGCGGGGCGCACGACGACGACGTGGTCGACTTCCTGCTGGCGGCCACCGCGATTGGCGTGCTGCTCAAGCGCAATGCGTCGATTTCGGGCGCGGAGGTGGGTTGCCAGGGCGAGGTCGGGTCGGCCTGCGCCATGGCGGCGGCGGGGCTGGCGCAGGTGCTGGGCGGCACGCCCGAGCAGGTCGAGAACGCCGCCGAAATCGGCCTCGAACACAACCTGGGCCTGACCTGCGACCCCATCGGCGGCCTGGTGCAGGTGCCCTGCATCGAGCGCAATGCCATGGCCGCCGTGAAGGCCATCAACGCCGCGCAACTGGCGCTGGCGGGCGACGGCACGCACAAGGTCAGCCTGGACGCGGCCATTCGCACGCTGCGCGACACCGGGCACGACATGCTGGACAAGTACAAGGAAACCTCGCGCGGCGGGCTGGCGGTGGCGTTTACCGAGTGCTGACGCGTGCGGTGGGCCGGCCAGGGGATCGGGGGCGATGGGTCAGGCGGAACCAAGGGTTTTGCCGGAATCGCGCAACCCGCATTTTTAGGGTCAACAAAATGACCTCTGGCGCTTGTCTGGCAAGCAATGGTAGCTATTGTTGAGATAGCAATCGAGTGTCCCTATCACAAACGCCCATCGGCTTTTCAGGCCCGCACGATGCAAGAATGGCGCATTGGCTGCCGCGTGCGTGCGCATCCCCGGCAGCGTCGACTGCGGAGTGACCCCCCATGAAACGAGATTCCCTGCCGGCCGCGCCCCAAGCGGCCGATGTCCAGCCCATCAGCCGCGACGTGCTGGCCGAAAAGTACTTCAAGCCCGGCGAAACGAGCCTAGAGCAGCTCTACGGCCGCGTGGCGCGCGCCCTGGCCAGCGTCGAAAAGCCCGAACTGCGCGCCGAATGGGAACAAAAGTTCCTGTCCAACCTGTGGGCGGGCGCCATTGGCGCCGGCCGCATCATGAGCGCGGCCGGCACCGACATCCAGGCCACGCTCATCAACTGCTTCGTGCAGCCGGTGGGCGACGCCATCCAGGGCGTGGACGCCGACGGCTACCCCGGCATCTACGAAGCCCTGCGCGAATCGGCCGAAACCATGCGGCGCGGCGGCGGCGTCGGCTACGACTTCTCGCGCATCCGCCCCAAGGGTGCCGATGTGAAGGGCACGCACAGCATCGCCAGCGGCCCGTGCAGCTACATGAACGTGTTCGACCAGAGCTGCTCCACGGTCGAAAGCGCCGGCGCGCGGCGCGGCGCGCAGATGGGCGTGCTGCGCATCGACCACCCGGACGTCATCGAATTCATCACCGCCAAGCGCACGCCCGGGCGCTGGAACAACTTCAACGTTTCGGTCGGCGTCAGCGACGCCTTCATGAAAGCCGTGGCCGAAGGCGCCGACTGGGAACTGGTGCACAAGGCCAAGCCCGGCCAGAAAGTGCTGGACAAGGGCGGCTACCAGCGCGCCGACGGCCTGTGGGTGTACCGCAAGCTGCCCGCGCGCGAGCTGTGGGACACCATCATGAAGTCCACCTACGACTTCGCCGAGCCGGGCATCCTGTTCCTCGACCAGATCGGGCGCGACAACAACCTGAACTACTGCGAGAAGATCGAGGCGACCAACCCGTGCGTGACCGCCGATACGCGCCTGGCGACGCAACATGGGCTGGTTCGTATCGGCGATCTGTACGAAAGCGGTGCCAATTTGCAGGTGACTGTGGATGGACGCTCGCTGGCCGAGCCGGCGCCTGGCATGACGACTCGACCCGCGAAACCGGCCTTCATGACCAGTCGCGACGCGGAGGTGTTTAGGGTCACCACCGAAGATGGATACGAAATCAAGGCCACCGCCTGGCACGATTTCTACACCGCGCGCGGCAAGATCAAGCTGTCCGACTTGCAAGTGGGCGATGAACTGTGGGTGCAATCGGGCAAGGGGCAGTTTGGTCAGCAAGGCAGCGAGGAACTGGGTCTGCTGCTCGGCTTGATCACTGGCGACGGACATTTCACCCATCGTGGCAAGGGTCAGGAAGCTGCCTGCATCAACCTCTGGAACGAGGAACGTGTGCTGGCTGAACGCGTCACCGGCATCGTCAATGGCTTGATTGCCGGCTTGTCAGCGAGGCCGCGGCAATACCGGGCCGCGCCTGTGGCTGTGGTCGAGCGCCAACACGTGTTTATCCGTTCGGTGCTGCTGGCACGCGCGCTCGCGGCTTTGGGCTTCACGCGAGAAACCAAGCTGCGCGTGCCCGAGGTCGTATGGCAGGGCAACGAAGCCTGCGTCAAAGGCTATCTGCGCGCACTGTTTCAGACAGACGGCACTGTGAATGTGTCTGGCAACAGCCAAAGCTGCTCAATCAGGCTGAGTTCAAGCTATCCGGCGCTGCTCAAAGACGTGCAGGTGGTCTTGGCGAACTTGGGTATACATGCCCGTTTGCGTTTGCGTCGGCGTGCTCAGATCAAGTCCATGCCCGATGGCAAAGGCGGCCACAGCGACTACCCGTGTCAGGCGCAATACGAACTGATCATCGACGGGCAATCGCGCGAGCGCTTCATGCAGGAAGTGGGTTTTCTGCTGCCACACAAGACTGCGAAGTACCAGGCCTGGGTTGCTGACAAAGTCCTTTACAAGACCCAGCGCGCAGTGAGCCGCATTGCCGAGATCGTTGCCATCGGGCGCGAAGCGGTGTTTGACACGACCCAGCCGGATGGCAACGCGGTGATTTTCAATGGGCTGGTGACGGGGCAATGCGGCGAACAGCCGTTGCCGCCCTACGGCTGCTGCGACCTGGGCCCCATCATCCTGACGAACTTCGTGCAGAACCCGTTCGGCGCGGGCGGCGAACCGGCGTTCGACTTCGAGCGCTTCGAGCAGGTGGTGGCCACGCAGGTGCGCGCGCTCGACAACGTGCTGGACGTCACCTTCTGGCCGCTGGAGCAGCAGCGCGCCGAAAGCGCGGCCAAGCGCCGCATTGGCGTCGGCTTCACGGGGCTGGGCAACACGCTGACGATGCTGAAGCTGCGCTACGACCGCGCCGAAGGCCGCGACATGGCGACGCAGATCGCCCGCCGCATGCGCGACGCCGCTTACCGCGCATCGGTCGAGCTGGCCAAGGAAAAGGGCGCTTTCCCCAAGTTCAACGCCGACGGCTACCTGGCGCCCGGCACCTTTGCCAGCCGTCTGCCGGACGACCTGCAGGCCGCCATTCGCCAGCACGGCATCCGCAACAGCCACCTGCTGTCGATTGCGCCCACCGGCACCGTCAGCCTGGCCTTTGCCGACAACGCCTCCAACGGCATTGAGCCGGCCTTCAGCTGGGGCTACAAGCGCAACAAGCGCGAAGCCGACGGCAGCAAGAGCAGCTACACCGTCGAGGACCACGCCTTCCGCCTGTACCGCTCCTTGATCGATAGCACGGTAACGCCGGATGACGCGGGCAAGCTGCCCGAATACTTCGTCAACGCGCTGGAGATGACGGCGCAGGAACACGTCGCCATGATGCAGGCCGTGCAGCCCTTCGTGGACACCAGCATCAGCAAGACCGTCAACATTCCCGAGGACTATCCGTACGAGGACTTCAAGGACCTGTACCGCCAGGCGTGGACGGCGGGCCTGAAGGGCCTGGCCACCTACCGGCCCAACAGCATCCTGGGCGCGGTGCTCGAAACAACCCCCGTCAAGAAAGACGAGCCGGCGCCCGCTTCCAGCGCCCCGGCGCCCACGCCGGCCGTGCCGTACGACCCGATGCGCAG
This sequence comes from Ottowia sp. SB7-C50, assembly GCF_033110285.1. Taxonomy (NCBI): domain Bacteria; kingdom Pseudomonadati; phylum Pseudomonadota; class Betaproteobacteria; order Burkholderiales; family Comamonadaceae; genus Ottowia; species Ottowia sp. SB7-C50. Next base: position 3,023,002 of record NZ_CP136995.1, on the reverse strand, counting down.
CGTGATCGAGAAGCGCCCGGCCGGCGGACTGCCGGCCGTGGCCGAGAAGATCGAATACTGGACCAGCGACGGGCAGCAGCGCCTGTACCTGATCGTCACCTTCCTGCCCGTGCCCACGGCCGACGGCAAGGGCACGGTCGAGCGCGCCATCGAATTCTTCATGCCCGTGGGGCAGAGCGGCGAATCGCAGCAGTGGATCACCGCCACCATGCGCATGCTGAGCCTGGCCGCACGCGGCGGCTTCCTCGATCGCGCGCTGTCCGACATGCGCAAGGTGACCTGGGACCGCGGCCCGGTGCGCCTGGGCACCTACGAAAAAGCCGACGGCACGCACGTGCCGCGCTGGCACGACAGCGAAGTGGCGGCCATCGGCTACGCCATCGAAAGCCTCATCGCGCGCCGCGCGCTGGCGGCGCAGGGCGATCTGTTCGACGCCGACGAACTGCCGGTGAACGAGCCCGCCGTCGATTCGGCCGCCGCGGTGGCGCCCGGCGTCATGGCCGGCAAGAAATGCCCCGAATGCGGCGCCCACGCCATGATCCGCAAGGACGGCTGCGACTATTGCACGCACTGCGGGTTTGTGGGCAGCTGCGGGTGACATGAAGGGTCGCTTACTCGCTTCGGCGAAGCGGCGTTGACCATGTCGGCGCGGCTTCGCTGGCTCGGCTCGGGGTGGATGGCGGCGCTGGCGCTGGCCGGATGTGGCGGCGGCGGCGGCGCGCCCGGCCCAGTCGACGCCAGCGCCTGGGTGGATGCACAGCGGCTGCAAGCCTTTGGCGCGGCGCACACGGTGGAACTGGGCTTCGACGGCCAGCACGCCTACATCCAGCGCGACGGCGCGCGTGCCGTGACAGGCACCGGCGGGCGCCCTGATCTGGCGTACATCGGTGATTCCGGCGCGCCAGCCGCAGGCCAGGCGACGCAGTGGGTCAGCTTTGATCTGCGCTCGGTGAACTACTTTGCGCACCAGGGCCAGCACCTGCCGCTGGGCCTGCGCTTTGCCCAATACCCCGACCCGATCAGCAGCGGCACCGCGCCGACCGGGGTCGAGGGCAAGATGATCTTTCTGGGCCGCGACGGCGGTCTGTGGGACTGCGCGCACCCGCAGGACGTGGGCGTGTACTTTGAATCGCGCGTGTCGGGCCGCGGCGCGGTGGACGACATCTCGGCCGTCAAGTGCGCGCACGACCGCGTCGGGCTGGTGGATCGCGTGTCGTACCACGTGCGGCTCGAAGCCGACGCGGGGCGCATGCGCTACCGCATCAGCGACAGCGCATCGGGCCAGCTGCTGTCGGCGGGCGAACGGGTGACACCGACTACCCGCCGCTCGCGTGGAACCAGCCCTTCATGCGCCTGGTCGCGGCAGGCCAGCCGTCGCCCTACCTCGGCCGCTGGCGCGCGTTGAACGACAACACCGGCTTCGCTTTCGTCGCGGCCATGACGAACACCGCCACGCCGTGGTCGCTGACCTTCTCGAACGTCGCCACCGGCTGGCTGCCGTGACGGGCGGCGCCCTGCGTTGACCTGGTTCATGGCAAGGTCGGCGCCGTTCGATTGAAATGGGGGCGTCCAGGAGTTTGCAGTGCCCGACGTCAAGCCTTCCGTTCCCATCCAGCCGCAGCCGCCAGCCGCGCCGGCCCGCGCCCCGCGGCCCGCGCCGGTCACCGGCCCATGGCAGCTGCGCACGCTGCTGGCGGCGCCGCACCGGCTGGGCTTTTTGCTGGCGATGGTGGTGCTGGTCGCGGCCAGCGTGTGGTGGCTGCTGGTGCAGGCCGACCGGGTGGGTGGCTGGCTGGGCCTGGGCTATGTGCTGTCGCCCACGCTGGCGCACGCGGCGGTGATGGTGTTCGGCTTCATGCCGCTGTTCTTTTCGGGCTTTCTGTTCACCGCCGGGCCCAACTGGCTGCGGGTGGAGCCGCTGCCCGCCGCGCGCCTGCTGGGGCCGCTGTTGCTGCAGGCGGGCGGGTGGCTGGTGTGGCTGGCGGGCGTGCATCTGGGCGCAGGGCTGGCACTGGCCGGCCTGGTGCTGGCCTGCGCCGGGCTGGGCTGGATGGTGGCGCTGTTCTGGCAACTGATCGGCGCCAGCGCCGTGCAAGACCGCGTACACGCCCGCGCGGTGGGCATCGGCGGTCTGGTCGGCGTGGCGTGCCTGGCGGGCACCGCGCTGGCGGTGCTGGCGGGCCACGACACGCTGGCGCTGCTGATGGTGCGCACGGCGCTGTGGGGCTTTATCGTCGTGACGTACGTCAGCGTGGCGCACCGCATGATCCCGTTCTTCACGGCCAACGTGCTGCCGATGATCGAGCTGTGGCGGCCGTTCTGGGTGCTGTGGCTGATGCTGGGCGTGGCCGCGTTCGAGGTGCTGGCGCTGTGGGTCGACCACGCCGCGCCGTCCGACAGCGCCTGGCCGCTGTGGACGGTGCTGGTGATCGCGGTCGAACTGGCGGCCGGCGGCGTGCTGCTGTGGCTGGCCGTGGTGTGGGGCGTGGTGCAGAGCCTGAAGATCCGCCTGCTGGCCATGCTGCACGTGGGCTTTGCATGGCTGGGCGTGGCGCTGGTGTACAGCGCGGCATCGCAAGGGCTGTGGCTGCTGACCGGGCGGCCGGTGCTGGGCCTGGGCGCGCTGCACGCGCTGGGCATGGGTTTCCTCGGCTCGATCATGATCGCCATGGTCACGCGCGTGTCGTGCGGGCACAGCGGGCGCGCGCTGGTGGCCGACAACGTGGTGTGGGCGCTGTTCTGGGCGCTGCAGGTGGCCGTCGGCGTGCGGCTGGTGGCGGCGGTGCAGGGCATGCCGCTGGCCTGGACGGCGCTGGCCGCGCTGCTGTGGACGGCGGTCGTCACCGCCTGGGCCTTGCGTTACGCTAACTGGTATGGAAGACCCCGCATCGACGGCAAAGCCGGCTGACCTTTCGCCCGCGCTGGGCCAACCGCGTCCGCCCGAAGTGGTGGAACTGGCCCACGCGCTGATCCACACGCGCCAGACCATCCTGCCCAAGCGGCTGGGCGATCCCGGCCCCGACGCCGCGCAGGCGCAGGCCATCCTGGGCGCCGCCGCCAGCGCCCCCGACCACCACGAACTGCTGCCCTGGCGCTTCATCGTGGTGCCGGCCGGCGCGCGCGATCGGCTGGCCGACGTGTTTGCCACCGCGCTGGTCGAGCGCGACGCCACCGCCACGCCGCAGCAGATCGCGCAGGCGCGCGAAAAGGCCTACCGCTCGCCGCTGCTGCTGCTGGCCGTGGTGCGACTGCGCGACGACGACGCCGAGATCGAGCCACAGGAGCGCATCGTCTCGGCCGGCTGCGCGGTGCAGAACATGCTGCTGATGGCGCACGCGCAGGGCTTTGGCGGCGCGCTCACCAGCGGCAAGGCACTGTCGTCGGCGCCGCTGCGCGCGTTGTTCGGCCTGGCCGACGACGAACAGGCGCTGTGCTTTGTCAACATCGGCACCGTCATCAAGGCCAAGCCGGTGCGCCTGCGGCCCGTGGCAGCGCAGTACGTCAGTACGCTGGCTACCTGATTCATTTGCTATTTTTTATATAGCTACCTGCGCTGTCGGATAAAGCGCTGAGGCCACTTTTCATGCCCACAACACACAGCCCCTCGATGCACCAGCGCCGCGCCCTGGTGCTGTTTTCTGGCGGACAGGATTCGACCACCTGCCTTGCCCAGGCGCTGACGCGCTACGCCCATGTCGAAACGATGGGCTTCGACTACGGCCAGCGCCACCGCGTCGAGCTGGACCAGCGCCTGGCCGTGCTGGGCGCACTGCGCGCACGTTTTGCCGGCTGGGCCGCTCGGCTGGGCGACGACCACCTGATCGACCTGGCGGTGCTGGGGCAGATCAGCGACACCTCGCTGACGCGCGATGTCGCCTTCGCCATGGAGCGCAGCGGCCTGCCCAACAGCTTCGTGCCGGGGCGCAACCTGGTGTTCCTCACCTTCGCCGGCGCGCTGGCCTACCGGCGCGGGCTGGACGTCATCGTCACCGGCGTGTGCGAGACCGACTATTCCGGTTACCCCGACTGCCGCGACGACACCATGAAGGCCATGCAACTGGCCCTGTCGCTCGGCATGGACCAGCGCTTCCTGATCGACACGCCGCTGATGTGGATCGACAAGGCCGACACCTGGCGGCTGGCACACGGGCTGGGGCAGCAGGCCGATGCGCACGGTGGCGGTGATGCGCTGGTGCAGCTGATCGTCGAACACACGCACACCTGCTACCTGGGCGAGCGCGCGGTGCGCCACGACTGGGGCTATGGCTGCGGCGCCTGCCCGGCGTGCGAACTGCGCGCGCAGGGCTGGGCGCGCTGGCGCGGCGCGGCGGGCTGACGCGGGGCAAACCACCCGCCAAGCTCAGGCCGCCGCAGCCGTCACCAGCCGGAAGCGCGCGCCAGCGTCGCTAGCGGCTGGTTCGAACTGCCAGCGCCGGCCATGAAAGGCTGCCACGCTGGGCCGGTGTGCTATCGAAATGAGTGCGCCACCGCCGCGCTCCGTCAGCGCGCGCAGCTTTTCGTACAGCGTCTGCTCGGCCGCGATGTCGAGCGCGCTGGTGGCCTCGTCGGCCAGTATCCAGGCCGGTTGCCGCAGCAGCACGCGCGCGATGGCCAGGCGCTGCTGTTCGCCGCCGCTCAGCTTCTGCGTCCAGTTGTCGCGGTCGTCCAGCCGCTCGGCCAGGCCGGGCAGCAGCGCTTCTTGCAGCGCCGCCTTCAGTTGTGCGTCGGTGTAGCGGCCGGTCGGCTCGGGGTAGGTCAGTGCGTCGCGCAGCGCGCCGTCGGGGAAATAGGGCCGCTGCGGAATCACCATGGCGCCCGCCGGCAGCGCGATCTGGCCGCTGGCCCACGGCCAGATGCCGGCCAGCGCGCGCAGCAGCGTCGATTTGCCGCTGCCCGAAGGCCCCTGGATCAGCGTGTGCTGGCCCGGCGCGGCGCTCACATCGGCCCCGCGCACCAGCGTGGCGCCGTCGGGCAGTTGCAGCGTCAGGCCGTGGGCGGCCACTGCCGCCTCGCCAGATGCTATATTTTGAATAGCTGTCTGCGCTTGACCCATCTGCGCTGCAGCCGCATTGGACTGCGAAAGCGCGCCCTCGAAGCTGGTCAGGCGCTCGGTGGTGGCGCGCCAGGCCGCCAGGCTGTCGTAGTTGTCGACGAACCACGACAGCGCGTTTTGCACGCGGTCGAAGGCGCTGGCGATCTGCATCAGCTGTCCCAGCTGGATGGCGCCACTGAAAAAGCGCGGGGCGGCGACGATGAATGGAAACACCATCGCCGCCTGCCCGAACAGGTTGGTGAAGCCGACCAGCTGCTTCTGCTTGGCGATCAGCTTCAGGTAATTGGCCAGCACGGCGGAAAAGCGCGTGGCCAGGTTCTGTTCTTCGACGCGCGCGCCCTTGTCGAGCGCGATGGCTTCGCTGTATTCGCGCACGCGGACCAGGTGGTGGCGAAAGTTGGCCTCGCGCCGCTGCTGCTCGAAGTTGAGGCCGATCAGCGGCCGGCCGATGTAGTGCGTCAGCACGCTGCCCACCGCGCAGTACAGCACCGCCATCCACACCATGAAGCCGACGATGGTGTATTCGGTGCCGCCCAGGGTGAACGTGAAGCTGCCCGACAGCCCCCACAGAATGCCGACAAAGCTGGCCAACGTGACCACGGCGTTCAGGAAGCCCATCGACAGCCCGACGGTCTGCGTGGTGAACAGGTGCACGTCTTCCTGCAGTCGCTGGTCGGGGTTGTCGGGTACGCGCTGGCCGGGCTCGGGCAGGCCGGAGGTCTGCCGCGCGTCCTGCGCCGGCGCGATGTAGCGGCCCAGTTCCATGCGATAAAACGCGTCCCCCGCCAGCCAGCGGTGCATCAGGTCGCGCGTCATCCAGGCGCGCCAGCGCAACTGCAGCAGTTGCGTCAGGTAAAAGCGGTAGACGGCGATGACGATGAAGATCATCGCCAGGTACGTGAAACGCCCCAGCTGCGTCCAGAACACCGCCGCGTCCTTGTTCTGCAGCGCGTCGTAGAACACGCGGTTCCACTCGTTGATCTGCACCAGCATGTACACCGCGCCCAGGTTCAGCAACACGATGGCCGCCAGCAGCCCGCGCGCGCGCCACTTCTCGGCCGAGTCGCGGAAGTAGGGCGCCGACAGGTGCCAAACCTGGCGCAGGAAGAGGCAGAAGCGGGTGAATCGGTCGGCCAAGGCCATGCGGTGCTCCGGCAAGGGATGAGAGCCGCCATGCTACTGGCCGTGTCGCCCGCGCCTTGAGGCGGCGCTTGAAGCTGCGCCGCGGCAGGCGCGGGGCGGGCCGCCGTCACTGCCGCGTCATCCCCCCGCTGGCCAATAATGGGCCGGCCGGCGCGTGCCGCGCGCCGACCTCGAAGGTTCACCATGCCACGCCGTTTTCGTTCAAGCCCGCTGCTTTCTGCCCTCCCGCGCTTGGCGGCCGCCCTGGTCTTGCTGACCGCGGGGCAGGCCCAGGCGGCGCGTCCCATGATCACCGACGACGCGCGGCTGGTCGATGCCGGTGCCTGCCAGGTGGAAACCTGGATGCGCTTCAACCGGGGCGGGCGAGAGCTGTGGGCCTTGCCGGGCTGCAACCTCAGCGGCAACCTGGAAATCACCTTGGGCGGCGGCCGCACGCGCGACGATGCCGAAGGCCGTGCCACCGACACCGTGCTGCAGGCCAAGACGCTGTTCAAGCCGCTGGAGACCAACGGCTGGGGCGCCGGCCTGGTGGTGGGCAGCGTGCGCAACTCCATCATTCATGCCAACGCCAACCTGATCGGCGATGTGTACGCCTACGTGCCCGTCAGCTTTTCGTGGCGGGACGACCGTTTCGTGCTGCACACCAACCTGGGCACCCTGCACGACAAGGCCGCGCAGCGCTACCGCATGACCTGGGGCGTGGGAACTGAAACGCAACTGGGCGCGGCCACCTGGCTGGTGGCCGAAACCTTTGGCCAGAACAGCGGCCGCCCGTACTGGCAGGTCGGCGTGCGCCACTGGCTGGTGCGCGACCGCGTACAGGTGGACGCCACCGTGGGCGACCGCTGGGGCGGTGATGCTCGCCAGCGCTGGGTTTCGGTCGGCCTGCGGCTGCTGACGGCGCGTTTGCTGGACTGAAGGCGCGCCACGTTCGGTGCCCACACCGGATACCGGACGCGAAGGACGCAAAGGTTCTGCGAAGGACGCGAAAAGCAGACTCGCTTTTGCATGCTGTGCCGGCGACGGTTGGATCTGGATCGGGGCAGGCTCGATACGATTCAATCCAGAAAAAATGGGCAGTTGCGCAGGTGGCAAAAGCGCTTATTGCTATAAAAAAAAGAGCTATTGCTCAAGCGCGCCGCATCAGTCCATCCAGCCGGCGGTCCCACGCCGCGCCCGGCAGCACGTCCTGCAGCGCGCTGTCGGTCAGTTGGAACGTGGGACGCAGCACCTGCGCCAGCACGGCGCGAAAGTCGTGGTGCGCGGGCAGGTCGCGCTGTTCGTTCAGGTCGGCGGGCGCCAGGCCCGTCCAGCGGCCATGCCAGCGGCCGCCGGCCACGCGATCGCCGATGAGCCATATGGCGTTGCCGTGGCCGTGGTCGGTGCCGCGCGTGCCGTTCTCGGCGGCGGTGCGGCCGAATTCGCTGGCCACCACGATCACGTCGCCCGGTTCGCCAAAGTCATGCCGCAATGCCAGCAGCGCGCCAGCCAGTCGCTGCAGGCTGCCCGCCAGGGCGCCGGTGGCGGCGCCCTGGTTGACGTGCGTGTCCCAGCCGCCGGCCGACAGAAAGCCCAGGCGCAGGCGCCGGTCCTTGCGCATCAGCGTGGCCAGGTTGCGCGCGTCCTGTTCCAGCAGGCTGACCGGCGCGGCACCGTTGCTGGCGGACTGCATTTCGCGGGCAACGTCGGGCGGCATGTCGCTGGCCAAATCGCGGGCCGATGCCAGCCGCGCCACCGCGCCTTGCCGGAAGGCGGCAGACAGCGCGTCGTCGCCGCCGTAGAGCGCCATCAGCGCCTCGCGCTGGCGCGCCGGCTCCAGCGACCCGGCGCGCCGCGCCGCCTGGCCGTGCGCCACCAGCTGCACCGGTTGCGCGCCCGCCAGCAGGCGCGGACTGGCTTCGCCCACGCCGACCACGCGCGGCCGGGCATCGACCGGCTGCCCGCCCACCTGCGCGGCCAGCCGGTTCAGCCAGCCGGGCGCATCGGCGCGCTGGCCGGGGCGCGCGGTTTCCCACTGGTATTGCGCGTCGAAATGCGAGCGCGTGCCATCCGGCGAACCCGCCGCGGGCACAAACGCCAGTTGCCCGGCCTGCCACCACGGTTGCAGGGCGGCCAGCGCGGGGTGCAGGGCGAAACGATCGTCCAGCCGCAGTGCGGTGGCGGCCGTGCCGTCGGGCGGCGCGATGGCGATGCTCGGGCGCAGGCGCGCGTAATGCGGGTCGGCGTAGGGCACGAAGGCCGACAGGCTGTCCAGCGCGCCACGCAGAAAGACGACCACCAGGCGGCCGTCCGTCGCCGTGGGCGCGGCCTGGGCCCAGGCCCGCGGGCCCGCGCCCAGCGCCAGGCAGGCGCCTGCCGCGAGCATCGCGCGACGATTGGGTTTGCTATGTTTTGAGGAGCTGTTCATCATTCATCCGCTTACGCTGGCGGCCGATGGGTTGCATGAAGCGTGCCGTGCCGCCGCGGAGGTCGCGCGGTGGCCGGTGAGGGGTTTCAGGACGTGAGGCATGGGAGCCGGGCAGCGCGCGCAAGCCCTCACTTGCCCATGAAATCCGGACTGGCCAGCACCAGCCCCGGCTGCAAGCCAGGCGCCGCGGCAGCGATGCGCGCGCGCGTGGCGGGGCGATAGAAGGGCAGCAGGAAGTCCGCCGCTGGCGCGCGGCGGCCCAGCGTCAGGGCCAGGTCGGCGCGGCGCGTCAGTGCATCGGGCGCCATCCAGGTGGCGGCGTCGGTCTTGTAGCCGTCGGGCGTGGGCCAGCGCAGCAGCGGCTGGCCGGCGGCGGCCAGAAAGCCCGTGGCCTGGCGCAGGGCGGGCTCGTCCGGCGGCCCGCCCAGGGCGGCCAGCGCCGAGCAGGCAAAGTCCATCGGCGTCTTGAACAGCGCGTGCGCAGGTGCCCAGAACTCGGGCGACTGCAGCAGCGCGCGTGTGACGGCGCGCAGATCGCCCTGCGTGGCCTGAAAGGTGCTGGCCAGGTGGTTGACCAGCGCGGGCGGCGGTGCGTCGGCCACGAACCATTGGGCCAGCCGCAACGCCACGCGCCGCGCCGTGGCCGGGTGGGTGGCCAGCAGGTGCAGCGCGGCCAGGCCTTCATATTGGCCGGCGCGGGCGTCGCGCGGGTCGGTGGGGCCGAAGGGCTGGCCCAGCACGGTCTTGCTGCCCGCGTCGTGCAGGCGCGGCGCAAAGCGGAAGCCGCCGGGCTGATCGGGCGCCACCGTCCAGCCGGTGAGCACGCGCGCCAGTTCGCGCACGTCGCTCTGCGTGTAGCCGCCCTGCACGCCCAGCGTGTGCAGCTCCATCAACTCGCGTGCGTAGTTTTCGTTCAGCCCGCGAGCCTGGCCACCGCGCGGCGTGCTTTCGGCCACGCTCTGCGCCTGATCCAGGTAGTACAGCATGGCGGGGTGGCGTGCGCTGGCCCGCAGCATGTCTTCGAAACGGCCCAGCACATGCGGGCGGATGGCGTGCAGCAGGTAGTGGCCGGCAAAGGGGCGCACCGAGCCCTTGTCGGCGCTGACGTTGAGGTGGTTGAACCAGAACTCGGTCAGGCGAGCGAGCAGCGGCTGTTCCAGATCGGGCCGGCTGCAGGCCGACAGTCGCCACGCGGCGGCGGCCTGAATGCTATCTTTACTATAGCTTAAACGCGGGTCCGGATCAGCGCTGGCGGCCGCTGGGGGCATGGGCGCCGTGCCGGCGGGCGGGTTGCCGGCGTCGCGGCGCTCGCGCCGGGCCTCGCGCTCAGCGCGAAAGCGGGCAAAGATCTCGGGCAGGGGCTGATCGAATGCCGCCAACTCGGGCGCCGGGCGCGGCGGCTGTGCGCTGGCCGCCGCAGCGGCGTCGACCTGCGCCAGCGCCCAGGCGCGTGCGCCGCCGGCCTGGCGCACCTCGGCCACGCGCGAGGGCGTGGGCCCGTAGCCAAGGCGCGACAAGGCACGCCAAGTGTCATTGTCGGCAGTCGCGGCTGCGGGCAGGGGCGCCGCAGCGGCCGCCGGGGCCGGTTGAGCCAGTGCGCCGCCGCACAGGGTGGCCGCCAACGCCGCACTGGCGACCAGGCGTGCACTGCGCGCACCGGGCGGGTGCAGGAAGCGGCGGGAAGGAGCGAAAGCCGGCATGGCGTGACCCGGTGGCTCGGAAACATGTCCATCCGGTCAACGCGCGCGTTCCATCCGCCGCTGACGCGCTGCGGCGGATTTACCTGCGCTTCACGCGCTGCCTCAGTGGCGGGTGGCGTCGGTGCCCGGGCCCGCTTGCGCGGACTTATCGGCGGCGCGGCGTGCTTCGCGCTCGGCCCGGCGCTTGGCGGCCAATGAGCGGATTTCGGTGGCCGTCACCACGTTGTCGCGGTTGACATCGGCAGCGTTGAATTCGCGTTCGACCTTGGGGCTGAGCTTGAACACCCATTCAACCTCTTCGCGCTCCAGCTTGCCGTCGCCGTTGCGGTCAAGCTGGTTAAACCAGCGCACGGCCTCCTGCTCGCCCTTGCCGGCGTCGGGCGACGCGGTGACGCGCTGGGCGAACGCGGGCGCGGCCAGCAGGGCGGCAGCCACCGGCGGCGCCAGCCAGCGGGCAATTCGGGCAGGGGATGAAAGAGAACGCATGGTGTCTTAGGCCCCCGAAGCGCCGCCAAGTTCCCGGCCCGATGCGCTACCACTGGTGACATGGGTTACACCTGCTGCCACATGCCCGGCCGGCACGTGCGCGGCGGCCGACTCGATGTGGCCGGTCTGGTCGTCGAAGAAGAAGTCGGGCTGGAATTCACGCAGAAATTCGCCCTTGGGCAGGCCGCCCAGAAACATCGCCTCGTCGACCGAAATGCCCCAGTGCCGCAGCGTCTGGATGGGGCGGTCGGCGGTGGCGGCGCCGCGGGCGGTGACCAGCGCGGTGCGGATGCGCATGGCGTGGTCGCCCGACTGCTGCAGGCGGTGCAGCGCGGTCAGGAAGGGGTGGAACGGGCCCGGGTCGAGTGGCTGCGCAGCCTTGGCGATCTCGTGCGATTCAAACGCGTGCAGGCCGTCGCTCTGGTAGATGCGCTCGGCTTCGTCCGAGAACAGCACGGCGTCGCCGTCGAAGGCGATGCGCACTTCGTGCGGGTGCGCGTCGCTGGCGCGCTGCGCCGCCGTGGCCACCTGCGCGGCCGGGTAGCCCAGCGCGAGCGCCTGCGCCACGTCGGCGCCGTTGGCCGACAGAAACAAGTGTGCGCCCAGCGGCCGCAGGTAGTGGAAAGGATCGCGCCCCTGCGTGAACACGCCGCGCTCGATCTGGTGCAGCCCCTGCGCCTTGGCCGAACGCAGCACGCGCAGGCCGCTGGCCGGGTCGTTGCGCGAGAGGATGACGACCTCGACGCGCTTGGCGCCCGCGGCGTTGAAGGCCAGCAGCTTCTTGACCAGCGAAAACGCCACGCCCGGTGGCGCGGGCGTGTCCAGGCGCTCAAACTGCAGCCGCATGTAGGCCTGCGCATTGCCGGCGTCGAACAGGCGGTTTTCTTCCTCAAAGTCGAACAGCGCGCGCGAGGAGATCGCGACGACGAGCTGGTCTTGCAGCGTGGCGGCCATCACTTGACCCACTGGTTGAGCTGCATGATCGGCAGCATCACCGCCAGCACGATCAGCATCACGATTACGCCCATGGCCAGGATCAGCGCCGGCTCCAGGATGGTGGCCAGGCGCGTGGCGCGGCGCTGCACCTCGGTGCTGAGCTGGCGCGAGGCGCGCGACAGCATCAGCGGCAGCTGGCCGGTCTGTTCGCCCAGGCGCGCAAACATGGCCAGCAGGCCCGGAAAGCGCTTCTTCTGCGCCAGCGCGCTGGCCAGCGGCGCGCCTTCGCGCACCATGACGAGCGCGTCCTCGGCGTCGGCGCGCATGGCGGCGTTGTTCAGCGTTTCGGCCGCGGCCTGCAGCGCGCGCAGGATCGGCACGCCGGCGCCCGCCAGCATGGCCAGCGTGGCGCCAAAGCGCGCCGCGTTATAGCCGCGCGCCAGCCGGCCCACCAGCGGCAGGCGCAGCCAGGCGGCGTCAAAGCGCTGGCGAAAGTCGGGCTGGCGCAAGGCCAGGCGCAGCGCCACGCCCCCCGCCAGCAGCGCGCCCAGCAGCCACAGGCCCCAGGCCCGCAGGCCATCGCTGAACGCCATCACGGCCACCGTCAGCCACGGCAGGCTGCGCTTGCTGCTGGCAAACACGTTGGCCACCTGCGGCACCACGTAGGTCATCAGCGCAATCACGATCACGATGGCCGCCAGCGTGACGATGGCCGGGTACAGCGCCGCGCCGACCAGCTTGGCCTTCAGCGCCTGGCGCTCTTCCAGGTCGTCGGCCAGGCTGTCCAGCACCTGCCCGAGGTGCCCGCCCTGTTCGCCAGCGGCGATGACGGCGGTATAGACCGGCGAGAACTCGCGCGGGTGCTGCGCCATCGCCTTGGCCAGCGGCGAGCCGGCGTTGACTTCGGCGCGCAGCCCGGCGATCAGGTTGCGCTGGCGCTCGTCTTCCGATTCCTCGGCCAGGGCCGTCAAGGACCGCTCCAGCGGCAGGCCGGAACCGACCAGCCCCGCCAGCTGCCGCGTCCAGATCGCCAGTTGCGTGCTGTTGAGCGCCCGCCCGCCGCCCAGCGGCCGCGACAGCACCGAGCCGCCCGCGCCGGCCCCCACCGGCTCCACCGCCAGTGGCACCAGCGACTGCCCGCGCAGCAACGCGCGCGCGGCCTTCACGGTGTCGGCCTCGATCACGCCCTTGCGGGACTTGCCGTCGGCTTGCAGGGCTTCGAAGGTGTAGGCGGGCACAGGGGGGTTTGCGCAGCAGCGCGGTGGCGGATGGGCAATGGTAGCCGGTGGAGGCTGGGCGCGGGCTCGTCGGGCACAAGGCGCGGCGCAGGCGATCCGGCACGGGATGAGCCGGCCGGCCACAGCGGTGCCGAACGCCCTGAACGTCCTGACGGCTCCCCTGACCCGTTGTCGCACCACGGTGGTGCAGACGCGCGTCGCGCCCTAGCAACACCGGGTCGGCGAGACGACTCTTTTTTCAAAATGTGGGTTTTCGGGCA